>CAKZPA010000012.1 GCA_937138415.1 uncultured Nitrospiraceae bacterium
TTTTTTTCCTCTTCCGCCTCAATGGTACTGATCACCTCCGGAATTGAAGCATCTCCCTTGATGCGTCTACCCCTTTGTTCCGCATACAGAAGAACAGCTGCCAGCCACCGCTGAGTCATCCCGCCTCTGCGATACCGTTTTATATTCCCTTCGGCGTCTCTCACCAGTGAGAACATGCTCTCGATGGGATTGGTTGAATAGAGCGTCTTTCTCAGAAGGCCGGGGATCTTCAGCCGATGCAACGTAAGAATTTTGTTAGCGGCCACATAAAGCCGCCACCTAAGGTCGAATCAAAAGCCGCCATTATTGAGAGGAGATGCGGTATATCTTCTTTTGCAATGTGCAAAGGAGGATATACATGGCAAACAGGCTCAAGATGGCAAAAGTTCACGCAATCATAGGCTTACTGGAACAGGGATGGTCGTATCGGCGCATAGGGCGGGAACTTGGAGTAGACCGAGATACCGTAGCCCGGTACGATCGATTACGGCAGAATCGGTCAAAACCCGCCATTGTGGCCACCGGCTCAGAGGTCTCAGAAGGTTCAAATGCCGCCATTCCGACCGTCGGGTCCAGCTCAATACTGGAGGGCCTGGTCTTCCCGGAACCTTCCGGACGTCCACCAGGAAGACCCAGCCACTGTAAGCCCTTCAGTGACATAATCAAGAAGAAACTCGATGAAGGGTTATCCGCCCAGCGAATCTGGCAAGATCTCGCCGGAGAAATCGGGTACACCGGCTCATACTCTTCAGTAAAGCGTTTTGTCCGTAGGCTTGGCTCAACCATACCGCTGCCATTTCGAAGAATGGAATGTGAGCCGGGACAAGAGGGACAGGTAGATTTCGGCTTTGGGGCCTGGGTTATTGAGAACGGTAAAAGACGCCGCCCGCATATCCTGCGCATAACACTGAGCCATTCCCGGAAAAGCTACAGCGAGCCGATATGGCGGCAGACGACAGAGAACTTCATCCGCGCTCTGGAGAATGCCTTCCGGGCATTCGGCGGTGTACCCAAGACACTGGTCATCGACAACCTGAAGGCCGCAGTAAAGGACGCCGACTGGTTCGATCCGGATCTCAATCCGAAAGTGGTAGCCTTCGCACGGCATTACGGCACGGTCATTCTTCCCACCAAACCGTACATGCCCCGGCACAAGGGCAAGATTGAAGGTGGGGTCAAGTACGTCAAGAATAACGCGCTCAAGGGCAGAATATTCTCTTCCCTATTCGAACAGAAACAGTTTCTTATCAAGTGGGAGAGGGATGTGGCCGATACCCGTATACACGGCACAACCAAGAAACAGGTGCGCCGAGTATTCGAGGAAGTGGAAAGACGGGCACTTCAGCCGTTGCCTGCCCAGCCCTTCCCGTTTTATCACGAAGGCAAGCGAAACGTACATCGTGACGGCCATGTGGAAGTGGCAAAAGGGTATTACTCGGTTCCGCCTGAGTATCTTGGCCGTGAGGTGTGGGTACGCTGGGACAGTCGTTTGGTCAGGGCGTTCAACAGCCAATTCGAGCAGATCGCTGTTCACCCAAGGGTTGCCCCGGGTAAGTTTAACACCAGTCGCGCTCATTTATCTGATCGGAAGATATCGGCTGTTGAGCGGGGCGCCGAATACATGCTACGGAAAATCATCGGTATCGGCACCGAGGCGAGCCTATGGGCAAAAGCTATGCTCGATACACGAGGGATCGAAGGGGTCCGTGTACTGCAGGGGTTCATACACCTGGCCAAAAAATACCCCGCCCCTGCCATCAACCAAGCAAGCAGAATCGCCCTGAATGCCCGAATGTTCCGGCTGCGCCCTTTACGGGAGCTGCTCAAGAGACATTTCTCCCAGCAGGAGCTTGAGTTTACAGACACCCATCCAATTATCCGGCCGCTGTCGGAATATCAGGAGATGATATCCGTATCATTCAAAATACAAAACGAAAGGAGTGAGCATGAACCAACACCTTAGGTCTGCATTGAAGCGCCTGAAGCTCTCCGGACTTCTCTCCTCTTTGGAGGTCAGATTGCAGGAAGCCCAGGGCAATCAGCTCAGCCACCTGGAGTTCCTGGAGCTGATCATCCAGGACGAGATCTCTCTCAGGGAGGACAGGGCCATCGAACGGAGGGTCAGGACCGCCGGGTGTCGGCAAGTCACATCTGGCTCAGGCTCTCGGACATCAGGCAGCAAAGATGGGCTATGTCGTCCTGTATCGTTCTATCTTCGACACCGTCGGGGAACTGAACCAGGCAGAGGCCCTGAATGAAAGCGACAAGGCAATGAGGCGGTATCTCAGGCCCGATCTTCTTATCATCGATGACATGGGGCTGAAAAAGCTGCCGAAACAGTCCGGCGAGTATCTGTTTGAGATAATCATGCGCCGCTATGAGCTCAGATCGACAATTATGACATCAAACAGGCCGCTTGATGAATGGGGAAAACTGGTCGGCGACGTGCCGACTGCTACGGCCATACTTGACCGGTTCCTCAGTCGGGCCGATATCATCCAGATCTCCGGAAAAAGCTACCGGCTGAGAGATACTGCTTGCAAAATCAAAAATGAACATGGTAAAGAAAATAGTCCCTAAAACTGGCGGGGGTTAAACCGACCCTCCCTGGCGGCATTTGAATCGACCGCTGACAATACTCGACCCCTTTTATGGTTTATTGGTAGCTTCCCCCAAAATTTATACCACCCATAGTGCTAAATATTTCGTAAGATAACCTTGTAGTTGCATAAAATATGCTGAAAAACTATGCGAAACCTCTCGCAAAACGGCCTCCTGATTGGTTAAAATTGACATTGCGAAAAGCAAAATCAACCAAAACAGGAGGCCACTGATAGTGAAATCTAGTAAAGCACAAATTTTCTCTCGTGTCCACAGAATTCCCGTGCTTCGCTTCGAAGACCAAAGGCTTACGTCGTTCGCTGGACTGGTGGTCATTCAGGAGTTGTTTTCGAAGCTGGACGTCAAGGCACGACTCCGCGCCTGTTTTGATCATCTGCCGGTGAGCCCGATATTCGGTCATCACATGATTGTCCTCATGTTGATCGTGCATCTGATGTTGGGGTATCGACGCCTTCGAGACATGGACTACTATAGGGACGATCTTATGGTGCTTCGTCTTCTGGGACTCAGAAAGCTTCCGGACGTTTCTACGGTAAGCAGGGCATTGGCCCGCGTTGACGACACGAGCATACTGAAGATTCGACAAGTGTGCCGGGAGATGCTTCTTGCAAGACTTCAGGCGCTCAGGCTGGTTCGGGTAACTCTTGATTTTGACGGGTCTGTCGTGAGCACCGGACGGATGGCCGAAGGCGCGGCGGTGGGCTTTAATAAGCAAAAGAAGGGACAAAGGAGCTATTATCACTTGTTCTGCACGGTGGCCCAGACAGGGCAGGTCTTCGATGTGCTGCCGCGTTCCGGCAATGTCCACGACTCCAATGGAGCCCGTGAATTTATGATGGAGAGCATCCGCACAATCCGCGCCGCCTGCCCCGGTATTGTCGTCGAGGTGCGCATGGACAGCGCCTTCTTCAGCGACGAGATTGTCACGGCACTTGATGCCGAGGGAATTCAGTTTACCATATCGGTGCCCTTTGAGAGATTTACCGAGCTCAAGGGGATGATTCAGGACAGGAGACGCTGGCGATATTTTAACCGCGAGCTGTCGTATTTCGATACGCAGTGGAAGCCGAAAAAGTGGGATACCCGCTTTCGTTTTCTCTTTATCCGTAAGAAGGTCAAAAAGCAGTCGAAGGAGCCCATCCAGCTCGACCTGTTCATCCCCCACGAATATGGCTTCGAGTTCAAGGTGATCATTACCAACAAGCAGACAACGATGAAGAAGGTCCTCAGCTTTCACAACGGACGAGGGTCTCAAGAAAATACCTTCAGCGAATTGAAATCGCAATGCAATCTTGATTACGTTGCCGTCAGACGACTTCACGGCAATCTTCTCTATATGATGTCGGCAATCATCACGCATAATCTCTTTCGGGAACTTCATATGATGGTGCATGAAAAAGACAGGGGAACTACCGAGAAACGAACCGCGCTTTGGGAATTTACCGAGGCGAACACTCTTAGGAGAACGCTGCTTCAGCGTGCCGGCCGGATTACCCGCCCCGGCGGGATTCTCACTATGTCCATGAATGACAATTCTGCCGTCAAACATGACTTGTTGCTCTACCTCGACCGTCTTCAACGTGCGGCGTGACCATATTTTTATGCAACGTTAGGGTTGATTTTTCACATTTGTGCGCAATTCAAACAAAAAAAGCCTTAACACTTCGTAGCCTCCCCCAAAATTAGCACCACCCACAGTGCTAAGGATTTCGTAATATAGAGACATCATCATCTTGGAAGAAAGCCCTGCAAAGGAGGCTTTGATGATGTCTGAGAAACATGGCAAACGGTATACGTCGCGGTTCAAGGGTGATGTCCTAAAATACCTGTAAAAAGAGAAGGCTTCGGTTATCCTTAATTAAATCGCGAAATTTAAGAAAGGAGATGAAACCGAAGCCTATGAAGAAGATACCACCGAGTGAGAGAATACGCAAGCTACACCTCTTGGGGTCAGGCATGCAATTATGCAAGTAGCCAGTTATAATTGCGCGCTATGGCACGAGAGCCGCGGACACAACTTGAGGGAGCTTTTTACCATATCATTGTCAGGGGCAATCACCAACAAAATATTTTTCTAAACGATAACGACTACTTCGTTACATCGAACGATTGCACATATACAAGACAAGAACAAATGCGGCTTCATTCTTTATGCATATACTCTTATGAGAAACCATGTACACCTGTTGGTTGAAACACCCAAAGATCTCATATCGGTCATCATGCAAAGGATCAATTTCACGTATACCCAGTATTTCAACAAAAAGAATCGGAGGGTGGGACACCTGTTGCAGGGTAGATACAAATCATATCTCTGTGACAAAGATACGTATCTGTTAAACCTTATCCGTTACATTCACCTAAATCCTGTTCGGGCTGGCTTAGTGAATCATCCCGCTGAATACCAGTGGAGTAGTCATGGTGACTACGTGAACGAGCCGAAAGGGCTTGTAGATACGGACACCGTGCTGCGACTTTTTTCAGAAAGGCGATTTAAGGCACACCTTTGCCAGTTATCTGAGGCAGAAGGGCGTTGACATTCATACCATCTCGGTGCTGATGGGACATCGAGATCTCCGCATGGCAAAACGGTATACTCACCTGAATGTGGATAACATGAGGGACGCCGTCGCCAGACTTGGTCACGATTTGGTCTCGGTCGGTGCAAATGAAGCCGCCCTATCCTGCTAACTTCTTGATTTTATTGGCGGTCCCAACGGGATTCGAACCCGTGTTTTAGCCTTGAGAGGGCTACGTCCTGGGCCTCTAGACGATGGGACCATGAAAAACAGTTGACAGTGAAAAGTGAGAAGTCAATATGAGAGAAATGCCTCTCTTACTTCGTTCTATTCACTGTTCACTCATCCCTGATGACTGTCTTTTGGCTGGGGAGAGAGGATTCGAACCCCTGTAAGCAGATCCAGAGTCTGCCGTCCTGCCGCTGGACGACTCCCCAGGCACTATTCGGGCGCTTGAGTGGAACTATTATACCACACAGTGTTTCTTCGTCGATCCTCGCTCGATGTCACATGTCGCATCGAGTCCCGAGTGCGGCTTCCCCGCGCTTTCCGGTGATTTATCCTTCGAATCTCACGATGTCACAAGCGGCTTGATGTCAGCGACGGGACGGCGCGAGAGTACCGAATGAGACCGCGTCGGAGAAGATTTTGCGGTATCTATCGAGTTGACTTTCAAGGGTAAAAGAAGTATCATCAAAAAAAGGAAACGATCGAAATGTTCGAGAAATTCACGGAGCGCGGAAGAAAGGTAATCATCTTCGCGAAGGAGGAAGCCGAGAAGCGACAGAACGATTACCTGGGTACGGAGCATCTCCTCCTTGCCGTTTTGAAGGAAGAGGACGGTCTGCCGGTCGCGATCCTCAAGAGGATCGGAATTACGCCGGAAGAAGTTCGTCTCGAAGTCGAGAGAAACCTTCCCCAGGGAACGAATCTAATGACGTTCGACGACATCCCCTTCACGCCGCGCGCCAAAAAGGTCCTTGAACTTGCGGTCGAGGAAGCCCGACTTCTCGGCCACAGTTACATCGGCAGCGAGCACATTTTTCTCGGGCTGATACGGGAAGAAGAAGGGATTGGCGGAAAAATACTGAGGAGTTTCGGTGCCAACCTGTTAGGCGCCCGCCAGCTCACCATCAATTTCTCGATACGCGCGCATACGCAGGTCAAGGAGAAGAAGAGCTCCACCCCTGCGCTGGACGAATTCGGTCGCGACCTCACGTTGCTCGCCAAAGAAGGAAAGCTCGATCCCGTCATTTGCCGGGAAAACGAGATCGAGCGGCTCGTCCAGATACTCGGCAGGAGAATCAAGAACAATCCGGTCATCATCGGCGAACCGGGCGTCGGAAAAACGGCGATCGTCGAGGGACTTGCCCAGAAGATCGTCGCCGGCGACATACCCGACAGCCTTCTCGGGAAGCGCATCATCTCGCTCGACCTCGGCGCCCTCATTGCTGGCACGAAATACAGGGGTCAGTTCGAGGAGAGACTGAAGATCGTCATGAAGGAGATCATCCAGTCCGACAACATCATCCTCTTCATCGACGAACTGCACACGCTGATCGGAGCCGGCGCGGCAGAGGGTTCCGTCGATGCCTCGAGCATGCTCAAACCCGCCCTCTCCCGTGGGGAGATTCAATGTATCGGCGCGACAACTCCCGACGAATACCGGAAACACATCGAGAAAGACGGTGCCCTGGAGCGCCGTTTCCAACCGATCTATGTCCAGGCACCGAATGTCGAGAACACGATCAGCATCCTCAAAGGGCTCAAACCGCGCTACGAGTCGTTCCATAAAGTGCGGATCGAGGATTCCGCGCTCGAGATCGCCGCTCGGCTCTCTGACCGGTACATCTCGGATCGATACCTGCCGGACAAGGCGATCGATGTCATCGACGAGACGGGATCGCGGATCAAACTCAAGAGGTACACGCCGCCCCGCGAGTTAAAAGAGCTCGAGAACGACATCCAACGATTCGCGAAAGAAAAAAACCTTTACATAAAGCTCCACGACCTTGAAAAAGCGTCTTCGATCAGAATGGAGGAGGAGCGACTGAAGCGGCTTCACGAGCAGCTGCACAAACAGTGGATCGAAAATCTGAACAAGGAGATCCCCTTCGTGAGGGACGAAGACATCGAGTACACCGTCTCCAAGATGACCGGCATTCCTCTCGCGAAACTCGAGGAGAAGGAATCGGAGAAACTCATCCGCATGGAGGAGATTCTCCATAAGCGCATTATTGCCCAGGAAGAAGCGATCAAAGCCGTCTCGCGAGCGATACGCCGATCCCGCGCAGGTCTGAAGTCGAGCAAGAAACCGATCGGCTCGTTTTTCTTTCTCGGTCCCACCGGCGTGGGGAAAACGGAACTCGCGAAAGCGCTCGCCTGGTTCCTCTTCAACGATGACACGTCGCTCGTGAAGATCGACATGTCCGAGTACATGGAGAGATTCAACGTCTCGAGACTCACAGGGGCGCCGCCGGGATACGTCGGCTATGAAGAAGGCGGGCAGCTCACCGAGCGGATACGGAAGAAACCTTACTCCGTCGTGCTGTTTGATGAAATTGAGAAGGCGCATCCTGACGTCTTCAACATACTGCTGCAGGTACTCGACGAGGGTGTGTTGACTGACAGCTTCGGGAGAAAAGTCGATTTCAGGAACACCGTGATCATCATGACGTCGAACCTCGGTGCGCGGCTGATCGAGAAAGCAACACCTCTCGGGTTCCAGAGAAACATCAGCGACATGGTGTACGAGAAGATCAAGGAAAATGTGTTGAACGAACTCAAGAAGACCTTCAACCCCGAATTCCTGAACCGCGTCGACGAAATCGTCGTCTTCCACCCGCTCGAGAAGGAACACCTCCTCTCGATCATCGACCTCCTCGTGGATGAGACCAACAAATTGCTGATCGAGCAGCAGGAGATGATCCTCGAGGTCTCCGACGAGTTGAAGGAGTGGATCCTCAAACATTACTACCAGCCGGCCTATGGCGCTCGACCGATGCGCAGGGCTGTTCAGAAGGTCATCGAAGATCCGCTGTCTGAGGAGCTTTTGAAAGGGCGGTTCAAGAACGTCCACAAGATCAGGGTCGTTCTCGAGGATGACAAGCCCGCTTTCGTCGAGGATGAGGAACCCGCATCCGTTCTCACCAGTGCCAACTGAGACATTCCGCGGTCCGTTTCTCTCTCGCCCGATCCAGGCTTTCCTCTTTACTATGCTGAAAGTCACGTATCTATCGAGGTTACTGACGGTGCGCGGTGAGCTGCGATGAACCGGAAGGCCAAAGTTCTCCTCTCGATTATTATCGCGGCGGTCGCCGCCTCGCTCGTCATGATGCAACCACCTCGAACCGCCAAGCAGTCCTTTGTCGGGAGCGTTATCTCGGACTTCGAGCTGGTCGGTCCGGAAAATAACAGAATGAGGCTCTCCGACCTCAGGGGCTCTGTCGTGTTCGTCAATTTCTGGGCGACGTGGTGCGCATCCTGCATCGACGAATTGCCCTCCATCGAGAGGATGTACCGTCAGCTCTCGGACAACGCGTCATTCCGGGTCGTCACGATCCTCTACAAGGACGATCTGGACCGGGCGCTCAAAATGATGAAGCAGTACGGATTCACTTTTCCGGTCTACGTCAATGAAGACGACTCCGCCGCGAGAATATTCGGCATTACCGGCGTTCCGGAGACTTTCCTGATCGATAAGCGGGGCACCCTGAGAAACAAAGTCATCGGTCCCGCTGAGTGGGATTCCCCCCGTGCGCTCGAGATCATGCACGCATTGCTCCATGAATCGTAGCACGCCGCCGGTGCATCGACGACCTTGATTGCTCTGTTATCGGGGGAGAGAAGTTGAATGGGTTTGCCGTCACGACCAGAGCCCGCACAGTTGTTCCTCGGCATGCTTTACGCCGACCCCGCCCTTGCCGATAGCGCCCTTCGTTTTCTCGAGAATTCATTCGGCGATATCCTGCTCGCGAGCCCCGGACTGGCCTGGGATCACTCTCGTTTCTATGAAGACGAACTGGGTTGGCCCATCACGAGGAAATTCGTTCTCTTCGACCGACTGCTCGACCCATCCGAACTTCCGGATATCAAACGCGAAACGAACGAAATGGAACGCGCATTTGCCCACGAAGGCAGGAGAAAGGTAAACCTTGATCCCGGGTACCTCACGCTGTCGAAAATTGTGCTCGCATCGACAAAGAACTACGCGCACCGGATTTACCTCAGGGACGGCATTTACGCGGAAGTGACCCTCTACTTCCGCGGCGGGACATACGTCCCTCATCTCTTCACGTACAGGGATTATCGCGAAAAGAACGCGATCGATTTCTTTCTCAGCGCGAGGCAACTCTTCAGGCAACGATTCGCTCAACGCACCTGATTTTTACCTTGTGACCACATTATAGAACGTCTCCCTTCCGCTTCAATCCATGAGCACAGATATCAACCATAACTTTGGGTTTCCACCGTAACTACTTAATGTATGATTTTTCTTGGTTATTGCCCCACCTTCGGCACAAGTCATATGTCGACGGATACACATCGCAGATCGACATCGCTTGCAAGATATCGAATAGTTCAGAAATAAGCCGGTTCTGTGATAAGATACGGCAGTACTTCATCAGCTATTGCAAGGGGGAACGTCATGAGTGAACGAAAACCTTCGTTCGAAGAATTTCTTCAGCATTTCGTGGAACATCTCAGCGAGAAAGGCGCCCGAAATCTTTCCTCAGAGTTTCCCGCGGTCCGCGAAGCATTGAAAACGTGCTTCGACGGAGAAGACCCCTTCGCTACCATAGAAAGACTCGCCGAAGAAAAACGCATCGCGGTGAGACCGTTGAAGAGCGGCGCCAGCATTACCCTCCGCAGAGAGACGGGCAGATCGTCAACCGCCGACGCGACACTCGAAAGAATGGGCGTCACGGGTGAGGGAACGGAACAGCTCTCTCACGAAGAATTCGTAGTAAGAGCCATTACAAAACTGAGAAGAGGAGGCTATATGGGAATCCATTCCGTTTTTTCGGGATTCAACGACGCCTTCAAGCAATATTTTCACGGAGAAGACCCTGCCGACGTCACCGCGCATCTTGCCCGAGAGGGAAAAATCCAGCTTCGTCCCGCGAAGAGGGGTGTCATGCTCTATCTTCATGGCGAGGCGCCGAAGACGACGAGTGTCGAGGACACGTTGAAAAAAATGGGTCTGGAAGGAGAAAGGGCACAACTCTCTCCGGATGAGTTCGTAAAGAGAGCCATCATGAGCCTCAGAGAAACCGACTATAAGGGCATCCATTCCGTCTATTCAGGCTTCAACGATGCCTTCAAGAAATACTACGGGACCGATCCGGTTCAGGTGACCGCCACGCTATCGAAGGAGGGGAAAATCGTGACGAGGCCGGTGAAGGGGGGTGTCATGATATACCTGCCCGAAGATGCGCCGACCTCCACCAGCGCCAACGCCATCCTGAAGAAGATGAACCTCGCGCTCGACATGCCTGAGAAAGTCTCGCATCAGGAGTTTGTCGAGAGAGCCATCGCTACCCTCAGGAGAGAGGGCTACAAGGGCATCCACTCCGTCTATTCGGGATTCAACGAGGCGTTCAAGAGATACTTCGGCAAAGATCCCGTCGATGTCACGAACAGACTCTCGAAAGAGGGAAAAATCGTCATCCGGCCGCGAAAAGGCGGTGCCATGCTGTACCTGCCGAACGACGCACCGAAAAGCTGACGAAGGGAGCGACCGCTTCTCGCACCCTTATGCCCCGATCGTTTCGATGAACCGGCGGACGAGGATTTTGAACTCATCGGGCTTGTCGAGATAACACGCGTGCCCGGCTCCCTCAATAACATGCACTGAAGAGTTCTTTACGTGTGTCGCGATCAACCGCCCGTTCTCCGGTCGGGATATATCGTCCGTCTCCCCCCAAATGGCAAGGAGCGGCACGGATATTTTCCCGAGAGACGGTTCGAGGCTCTGCACGTTGACCGGTCCGGCGAGGATGCCCGCCCTTGCCTCATAGCCCATCGAGAGATAGCGGAGCGTCACTTCCCCGCTGATTGACGCGCCGAGGAGAAACGGCGTGTCGATTTTCAGCGTCTTCAGCAACTCATGAAGGAATTCCGCGTATTCGCTCCTGCTTGACGCCTCGAATTTATCAGACCTGCTCTTTACCCCATAGGGCATATCGAACGCGAAGACGCGATAGCTCCGCACAAGCTCGTCGAACAGGCCCATCTCCCTCCAGACCTCGGCATAGAAGCTCATCCCGTGCAGCAGTACGAACGGGCTGCCGTTTCCCTCCGCGAGGTAGCGGATGCGCAAACCCTTGACAGTCATCCACACTTCCATGGTTCTTCCTCCCGACAAACGATATCAGATTGTATCGAATCCATTGCGCCGAGAGAACGCTGTCCTGCTATGCAGCTGTTTCCTCTCCGTCGCCCGTCATTCCTCCTGTCTCTTCTTGACCAATCGAACGTTTACCGTTTCCACCTCTTCGGCAAATCGCAAGAGCCTCTTCCTCGTCGTTTCATTCAGCTCGTCGCTCTCGACGACGTTCTCCAATCTCCGGACATTCAGCGTCGCAAGCCGATCCCACAGGCCGTGCTCCTTGAGGAATCGTTCGAGTTCCGCCCTCCCCTCCTCGTTCGCTCGAGGGAACTG
>CAKZPA010000013.1 GCA_937138415.1 uncultured Nitrospiraceae bacterium
GCCGAGCGTGTCAAATATGCCGCTTGATTCGTACGATATTTCATGGCCGGGTTAATAGCCATTCGATCCTACTCTCTCGTCATGATGTGCAAGCCCCATAGGGCACGACCATGTGTATCAGAGCCCTTTCGCTCTTTGTGATGCTCTCTGGAAAGGTCACCGAGTGCGCTGGCAGGTCACGAACGAAGTCGTGCTTCTCTGTCTGGTAGAAATTGCGAAGGATGAAGTCGATGAACCAGCGCGGAGAGAGAGGAGCGGATACCGGGATCCGGCATCCCTCGACGTCCCCCAAAGTCAAGTGGCAGGTCGGGTGGACGACGTCTCTGGCCGCCTCGTCGTCGTAATCGAACCGAAGCAGGAAAGGGACGATGCGTCGCCGGACGATGTCGATGAACGGCTCTTCACGCATGTATGCATCGGGGTCGTCTTGAAACGAACGAAGACTTGGAGACGGATAGAACGCCAAGCGATGTTTCAACAGCGTGCCGTTCTTGTCGAACTTGTACTGCAGCTGAAGCAGTCCGCCGTCGATGAGCTTGACGCTGTATGAGCGCTTCTCACAGAGCTCGCGATAAAGGTCCTGGTAGTCGATATCCCTCATCGCGATGAAGACGTGTTCCGCCCCGCCGAAAGAGACCTCCCAGGTCTCGTCGGATAGCCGACGCAATACCGGGAAGTTCTGATCGTCGGCAACATGTCGCTCGATCAAGGACGAGAGTAAATCCGAAAGATCCTTCTTCGTGCGTTGAGCAGCCTGTGGTGCAGTCACTTACTCCCCTCCAGCAACCTCAAGAGCCTTGCCCTCGTTTCCGCGTCGAGCTTTTCCAGAGAACTTGCGACATCGTCGAGGTCGAGCTCGCCAGAGACGATTCCGTCGATGGCCTGTTCGAATCCCTTGATCTTCTGCTCCAGACGAGCTTTGTCCTCAGGTGAGAGATCGCGGCGTACGACACGAAGTTTCGACAGGATCTCGTCGGTCGGGTACGTGAAGTCGAGCCTGAAGTTGTGGCGCTTCAACGCGTCGAACTCGTCGAGCAACTTCTCCATGCCGCGACCATAACCAACTACTCGAACCCATGCCTTGCTGCGGGTGATCGCGGTGAACAGCCGATTCCTCAAAATGGGAAGCCACATGCCCGTGGTGTCGCAGTCCTGGGCGTTGACGATGTACACCATGCCGGCTTCGTTACCCTTGGCGCGGAAAATGCTGGTGAAAGTCACGGATGGCGTCTCCGTCTTGAAAAACACATCCGCGTCAGTGTCCACACCCGCAAAATGATTCTGAATTTTCAGACGGAAGAGTTCTTTGCGAATGGGGCCCAATCGCTCGCGTGCCGAGATGGGATCGGGATGGATGACGATGATGTCGTCGTGCCTGAGCTCGTCTTCGTTGATATTTTTTCCAATTTGCTCGGCGACCCAGATGTTCTGCTCGGCCTCGCTTTCAAACTTCTGGAAATGAACGAGATCGTCGAATTCGGAGTGCTCTTCCAGGAATCGAGGACTCGTCTCGTCCGTGCGTTCGAGGACGACACGGGAGCCCTTGCGTAGTTCGCCTTCTCGAACCCTGTACCCGATCTCCTCCCACAGGGCCGGCTGATCGAACATCTGCACCAGCCCCGTCTCGGTATTTTTGGTGGGAGTACGATAGATCCCGAACCCGAGCGAGTGTGCGGTAACCAACACGGGACGAGAATTGCGATAGCACTTATGTAGAATCACATCACGCCGCGGGTCGTTTCCGAGCGTGACGCGAGGCCTCCCGTGCTCATCCGTCCCGAAAATCTCTTCAGGCGGCGGAAGTGACGTTCCCGACAGGTTCTGAAGTTCATCGTAAGCGTAGACCAGCCGCTTCGGCTCGCGAAGCATGGAGTAGCAAAGGCGAAGGAAGCTTGGTGCGAAGTCCTGTGCCTCATCGACCAGGATGATGTCGTAGAGGGGTTGTGGCAGGCGCGCTGCGCTCAGGGCGGCACTGCAGGCGCCATCGAATGCCTTGCTGCCTCCGCCAAAGCGAGAGCTCGCGGCTCGAAAGTCGTAGAAGTCCTGCCCTGACGCCCTGCAGAATTCGTAATAGATTCCATCTCGCTCATCACCGCCTGGCGCTCCCCAAGCGTTGACCACTCGAATCTTAGACCAGTCGGGCTCCTCGCCGGACTGCTCAATGCAGAAGTTGGTGATCAACCGCTTGAATTGCCCTTTCAGCGATCGGGTGTGGAAGGTGACGGCGATTCGCCAATCCGGATGCTGGGTGTGCAGATAGGCAGCCTTGAGCGCCAGTACGATCGTCTTTCCTGAGCCGGCCAAGCCCCGGATGCGCTGAACGCCATCGACGGTTTCGATGACCGCTCGGTTTTGGCGATGGTCGAGTGTTGCGATCGAGTCTTCGAGGCGCTTTAGCTTCGCTCCTCTGGAGTCGGAGCGGGCGACCTCCCGCTTCGAGCGGCTCTTTCGAATGGACGACAGGCTCTCGATGACAGAAAGCGTATGGCGATACAGCTCTTCGCTCGCACCTTCCCACGATAGCCCATCTATGACCTCTGCCAGGTCTTCGGCGTTGGCGATGGGATACCCTTCTTGCGCGATGCGCCCTACGTCCTCGATGGCCGGTGCGAAGGTGACGACGTGCAAGGCAGGAAGTAGGCGGCGCCCCTTAATGAGCTCTTTGTGCAGCTTGAGCTTGGCCTCGATTTTGTTCGCAAGATCATCGTGCCGGGACACGTATTCACCGACATTGGTTCCTTCGACGAGGTCGAAGAGGATGATGCCTTTCTCTCGAGTGACCAGTGTCGCGTCGAGGAAGTACTTCCCTTCCGGTGTCGAGATGAGTGGGTAACCGAAGAAACAGTCCCCAGTCAGTCCCTCGATGGCCGATAACGCCTTTTCCAGCTCTTCCGTCGCCACGGGCTTTCCATTAGTGCCCCGAGTGAAATTGAGCCGATTCATGAAACTTCTCCAAATTTGATTCGACTGCCCGATACCGCGCCCCGCGCCGCTCACCTTGGCGTTCGACCAGGCTTCTGTCAAGCAGGTCAGCGACCGCACCGTTACACTGGTCGTCCGTGATGCCTGTGGCGGCGGGGATGTCGGACTTACCGTGCCTGCCTGGATGAGTCTTCAGGTACTCGACGATAGCATGTCGGGGCCCGGCTCGGTAGTCAGTGCATGGTTCAGGGGCTTTGAGGTAATGACCCTCGTTGACTGGGGTGGCATCGAATCCGAATAAGGATTGCCGTTCGGATGTAGTTTCAGTGCGTCAGGTGCGTGGCCTGTAGGTGATAGTGTTGGTAGCTCTGCCGTCGTGCAAACCTCGAGCGGCTTCCTCCTCGTACCGCTGAAGGCTTAACTCCGACAGCCTTCGCATTACTTCGATGCGTGCTGCCTCGGAAATGGTAAAGCGCACACGGTCGTTCTCCGGCAGGTATGCCACCTCGTGTAACCCGTGGTCGTGGTCGTCCCAGCCATAGGCGCGTGCGACGGCGATGTCAATTTCACGTTGCAATGCGCACAGACCTTGGATGCGTGGATCGCGCTCGGTCTCGATATGGAGGCGGTTGTATAGCTTGATCAGGCCAATGCGCTCGGCCCGCATGACTTCAATGCAGCCTTTGTGGAACCGATCTCCCAGATCGTCGAGCGGGTCGTTGTGTGTGTTATGGAATCCGTCAGGGAAAGCGAATGGTTCATGCGCATCCGTCGGGCTGTAACGCAAATCGCTCTCGAGGCGTGATGCATGCTGCCACGCAAAACGAAATGGGTGCTCGACTGCAACAGCGCAAAGTCACACCCGCGACCGAGTGAAAAATAGATATGATCGTCCGGGATGCTATATCTAAGGAATGTCTGCACAACCTGCTGCGCGTACGGATCGCTGCGTTGCGCGGTGCTCGCTCCCTCGCCTAACTCATTGTTTTGTCTCGGTCGCTGCGCTCCGTGCGCCTTGTGCTCCGCCCGCTCGCGACGGTCGTGCAGACCTTCCCTAACCTTAATCGTTAGAACTTAGCAATGGATTAATAATTCTCCAGAATGGCAAAGAATGACGACTTGGCCTCCTGTTTCTATTACGTGAAAGCCTCTCTTTCGGGCTTCATCAATTAGATCTCCAAGCGACGAGTATTCATCGACATCGGCGCGTGAACGACGAACAACGCCGCCATTGGCAGCAGCATCCGCTTGAAATATTTGATCTAACCATGCACTCATGATTTCTCCTTTCCTTGGTTCTAACGACATGCGCCATAACCGGCGTGCAAAAGCAGAGCGGAGCGGCGCTTTTGCACGTCCGAGTTAATGGCATGGTTGGGTGTCGGGTCCCGGACGATCGCAAGATATCTTAGTAAACAAATGAGGTTTGTCAACGTAACACTGTTTCATGGCATCCATGGGGCATCGGTGACCGAGCGCTTTCTGGGGTAGATGATGGTTGTAGAAAGACGT
>CAKZPA010000014.1 GCA_937138415.1 uncultured Nitrospiraceae bacterium
GTCTTTAATCATTCCTTACCCCCTTCTGCAAATAATCGTTCGATCCTTTTTCATGTGACGGCAAGCCCTTGATTGTCCGACGCTGCGTGTGGTCCGACGCTCTCTGTCCGAAGCCAACCCAGCGCAAAAAATAAAAAATACGTACCCTTTTTACCATCTTTCCTCGCTCTGTGTCAAGGGGAAAATGCGGGGCATGGGGGTGACGGCATACGTACCAGATTGTTCGCTCGGAAAGGTAGAGTGACGTGCGAAATCACGGATGAATGGAGTCGAGAAACTGGATCCGTTTTCTGACCGTCGGGTTTTCCGGCGCGAGCCGCCACGCCTGCCGAAAGGCATCCATCGCGGCACGGTAGTCTCCGAGAACGAGGTAGGCGTCTCCGGTCGTAACGAAAAACTGCGCCCGGACACTCTTCGAGAAGAATCCTCTCGATTTCGATCGCGCTTCCGAGACCACTTCCTTCCAGACAAGCTCGCGGGGAACGGAGAACCGTTCGACGGCCGGCCGGGTATCGGGCGTGTCTCTCAGGAAGATGAGCGAGATGTCATCCGCGAATATCGGATACCATTCGGGGTCGTTGACGAGGGCGGAGACGAGGGGGAGGAGCCGCCCGGTGAAGTGCTCGACGGAATACGTCAGGACCATCGTCACGCCATAGTGGTCGAGGTACGATTTCCACTCGGGCACACCGGTACGTTCATCCCCGACAGCCGCCATGATCGCGGCAGAACGAACGACGACGTCTTCCCTCAGCCCCCTGCCGTCTATGAATACTCGATACTCCGGATAGAGGGACCACATGAGGTAGCCGCCCCAGTCGAGGGGGTTGAAAAGCGTGGCCCGCGGGCGCGCCTCTTTCAGAAAAGCAACGGCGCGCTCAGGATACTTATGAGGGACAACGACTTCTCTCCGGTGAAAGAGGTGCGTCGAGACAACGCCGCCGAAGAGGGAACCTTTGAGAAGCGCGAAGATGAGAACGAGAGAAACGAGGCTCGGAACGATCATCTGTTCTGTGGCACCTCTGCTTTTGTGCCTCCACGCGGCGGTCCGTTCCCCGTTTCTCATGCGGTCGGGGGCCGGCGATGGGTACGATCTCGCGTCATTCGATCTGCCGAACGGCAATTCCGTCCGGCGAACACCGTACCTCGCCGGAAAGAGCACCGCGAAAGGGACGAAGAACGGGATGAGCCTGAAGAGATAGATGCCCAATCCTGCGAAGAGGAGCAACGTTCCCGCATCGGTGAGATCCAGGCGCCTGATGCGGAAGAGGAGGAGGGCGGCGCAGATGACGAGCAAAGCGAGAAACGCGATGAGTTCCGGGCCGAAGAGGCCCATTCTCGCGTGTTCGACGCTCGAGATCGTCTCGGAAACGAGATAGCGGTAGATGCCGTGTTTTCGTTCTGCGAGTATCCGGAAGACGGTGAACCCGTTGGGATTGAGGAACGACGCGAGGGATGAGACGATCGCCGTCGTAAGGAGGAGGACGAGGGATTGCCGAGAGAGCGTCATGCCGAATCGCTTTGCGGCGTATTTAATCGATTCGCACAGTGAGTACGCGCCCAAGAGGACGATGCCGAGGAAAAAACCGCCGTGGACATTCGCCCAGAGGAGCATGATGAACGGGATAGGGACGAGATAAATGAACGTTTTTTTGCCGTCATTGCGTGCGGCCGGAGTGAGCGTGGCGATCTCTCTATTGGCGTGAGATCGCGTCGTTGAGCTCGCGATGATACCCGTCCCGTCATCGCCGGGGGAGATGGCGTCATGCCGCTGCGATCTCGTTCTTGAGTCCCGCAGAAGTGCGCAGATTGCCGTGTCGCGCGAATCGGGTGCGGAACCTGTCGCAACGGCGCGGCGGGAAAGCGCTGAATCTTCGAGAGAGGCCCTTCTGAACCCCTCGATGAGGAACACCATGAGCGCGAAAAAGAGGAACGAAAAGAGCTGCGGACGTTCCGCCGTAAACCCGGAGAGGATGACCACGGCGGGAAGCGTGGTGAGCAGGGCTGAATGGATGCCCATCCCTTCTCCGCGGGCGAGCCGGTAGAGGAGAATGGTCACGAGGGTGAGAAGCGCCGCCCGCAGGTAAATGATCCCGTCGAAAGAAAAAGCCCGGAACACGCCGTACATGATCGCCTGGCCGAGCCATGCCTGCCGAAGCGTGAAGAGTGTATTCCTCTGCGTCGCTTCGTCGGCGGGATCCCGATAGGTCGTGTGCGAGAAAGGATCGGACGCGGGGAGTTCGCGTGTCTCGACGATGGTCTGGCCGCTCCTGAGGTGCCACCAGAAATCGGCGCTCGATATGGGTCCCGAGAAGATGCTGAAGACAAAGACGACGGCGAGGATCGAGAGAATGGCGGTAATGATTTTTGATGTCCGCTGCATAGTTTCAGTTATGTATGGCCATCATAAAAGTGTAACGAAGCAATCTTTCGGTTTTCAGAGAGATTGCCATGCACCTTTCAGGTGCTCGCAATGACACAGAGATAGTGCATTTGATTCGTTTATCTCTGGATTCGCATTGTTATATCCACCTTCCTTCACCTACCTTGTGCCCGGATGATGACATCGAGCTGTTCGATGCGGACACGCAGCCTGTTATCGCCCGGCCTGAGCTTCAGAGCCGCGGAATACGCCTCGCGCGCCTCCCGATAACTCCTCTTCGCGAAGAGGGCGTCACCCGCTGTCTCGTAGTAGTCGGCCGGGTTGGGTGAATCCTTTGCTTTCAGTGCTGCCTCCACGGCGACTTCGTTCCAGAGCCACTCTTTAGGGACCGTGAAACGGTCGATTATCTGGCGGTTTTCATCGGATTCTCTGACGAAGACGAGAGATATGTTGTCCATGTAGACGAGATGCCAGACCGGGTCGCCGAGCAGAGCTGGGATGAGGGGAACGAGTTTCCCCGTGAAGTTGCCGACCGAGAACGTGACAATGAAGTCCACGCCGTAGGCATCGAGAATCGCTCTCCATTCGGGAAGGTCTCTCACCTGTGCCGGCGATGCCTCGAGGACGCGGATACTCTGGAAGAATACTTCCGGAATGATCCCCCTCCCGTCGACGAAGACCCTGTAATCGGGATAAAGCGACCAGATCAGGTAGCCGCCCCACACATACGGGTTGAACATGTTTCCCTGAACGCGGTTTTCCTTCAGGAAACGCGCCGCGCCTTCCGGGAACTTGTTGGGGCGGATGCCGCTCTTGAACATATCGCCGTTGATCAGCATGAGGACGAGAACGATGACGAAGAAGCTGTTGGCTGGTATCTCGATGTTCTTCCCGATCGTCTCGAAGACTCTCGGAATTCTTTGCACGTACCGATGCGCGTGGCGGGCGATCAAGAGGATGGCCACCGGTGCGAAGTACGGAATGAAGCGCGCCATGGAAAGACTCGCGGCCGCGAGGGTAGATGCGACGAGGAGATCCGTCACGTCAAGGCGGCGCGCTCTCAGTACGAAAAGCAGGGCGACGAGGAACAGCATCCCGAAAAAGACGACGAACTGGATTTCGTAGAAACCCGAGCGAAAGAGGGTCACGGGGGACATCGTCTCGACGATGAAACTCTTGTAGAGCCCGCCTTCCAGTTCGATGAGGAAGGGGATCACTTTGTACGAGTTCGGATTGATGAGGGTTACGAGAATGGAAGCGATGACGACAGTGGAGAGGCGTTTCAGCC
>CAKZPA010000015.1 GCA_937138415.1 uncultured Nitrospiraceae bacterium
TGATCAAGTACTGGAATCTGCCGGTGAAGAACATCTTTTTCGACGAGATACTGGTGGCGACGATGGAGATGCCCGAAAAACTCCTGAGAAAGAAAGAAACCGGGAAGGGATAAGAAAGATCAGGTGAAGATTTAGATACCATCTCCTGAATTCAGCCGAAGAGCGGGAACGATAAAAAAATTAGTCTCCTCTCCCCCGGAGGGAGAGGGTTTTGGGTGAGGGGGATGCAAAAAAAAGAATTTTCCTAGGGTATCGTATCGACCGATGCGAACATGGGTTCGTGGAGCGGGATGAGGATGTCTGCCATATCGCGCACTCGGAGCATTATATCGTAGGCCTCATAGGGATTGATGACCGTCCCCGGCGGAATGACTTCCATCTCCATGGCGCGGATTTTCGCGGGCGGATCGAAATTCTCCATGATGAGGCAAAAGCCGGTTATCGCTGCTTTCCCCTTTTCGGTGTCGATGAAGACCGTCATACCCCCCTCGGTGTGAGCGGGTGTGTGCATCACGCTGATGCCCGGCACGATTTTCGTATCTTCTGATATCGTCCTGATCTGCCCCCTCTCTTCGATGCCTGTCACAAAGTCTTCATTGTACCGGTAGTCGAGCGGGTGCAGATTGTGTACCTTCTCCATTTCTTTTTCATGAATATAGAAGACGGCGTTCACGCATTTGTCGTCATTCTCGCAGTGGTCATTGTGCAGATGGGTGTGGATGACGATGTCGATATCTTCAGGCTTTAATCCCCATCGTGCGAGGCCTTCTTCGAATTTATAAATCTTCCCCCCGATTGCCTCCTCCCTCTCCTGCGATTGGAGTGGAGCCATTTCCCCCGTGTCGACCAGGATCTTCTTTTCCCCTCCGTCGATATACCAGCAATAAATGGGAATCGTATACGGTTTGCCGTAGTCGTGCTGATATGTCATCATACCCTTGTCAAAGGCCTTGGTGCCCATCACAAGGGGATGGATCTTATAGAGAGTGCGCGCGCCCATAGTGCCTCCCCCTCTTCTTGAATCTTCTCCCATCGAGAAGTCTTTGTCGCTGATATTATTTTAGTATATTCCTTATTCGCTCTCTCGGGAACGGGTGGCCTCGGATCGGGCCTTCTCCGCGCATGGCGCAATGCTCAAAAAACGAAAAAAGTTATTGACTTTTTCGGAAGACTGTGATAATTTTTTTCACCGTTTAGGGATTGTCTTGTTATTCTCAGTTTTTATGTGAATACGTGGCGTTTTTGTCCGAGGAGGGGCAACAGCGTATCAACATCAAAATTTTAATCTCTGCAATTTGCAATATGTCCTGAAGTGAATCCAACGTGGCTTAAGGCGAAAAGAAAGGGAAGATCGTATGAGTTCATCAGCAGGGTGGGATTGGGAGTCGAGAGAGAAAGTCGTTGCAGATATAAATGAGTGGAACAGGAAGTTCACCGCAGTCCGCGAGCTTATCCCCAGTGACGACGGCGAGAAAGTCGCCGCCGTCGTGAGAAATGCCGAAAGACGCTTTACCACCTGTGTCAATGGCGAGGCGTGGGATGAGACCTTTGAGCGTGTCTATTCGCTCACCTTCACTCCCGATAATCGTTTGATATCCCTTGCGTTGCGAGATTACGAGTGGTCGGTCAATATCGATCACGAGATGTGGGAGGAAAAATTCGACTTTGTCTGGAACCTCGTCGTGAGCCCTGACGGCAGGAGCATAGGGTTGAACGTGACCAAGGATAATATGAGCGGCGTGTGCCTCAACGGACAGATCTGGGATAACATGTTTTTCGAGGCGCGAGACTGCATAATGAGTCCTGACGGGACGAAGACAGCAGCACACGTCTTGGTGAACAGGCGGAAAGAACTGGACAACGTTCAGTTCATGAAAAAGAACTGGACGGTCGCGGTGGACGGGACCCCATGGGATACGAATTATATCAACGTCTGGGGGGGGGTCTTCAGTTCGGACGGCAACCACGTCGCTGCCTGCGCGAGAACGAAGATGGCGCTCTACACGATCGCCGTAGATGGAAAGCCGTGGGATCAGACGTTCTCGGCAGTCTGGGAGCCGGTCTGCAAGCCGGGTACGAACGAATTTTTTGCCCCGGTCCAGACACCCAAGGGGTGGACCATGGCGACAAGGGGGAAGCCGATTTGGGGCAACTTCTTGCAGGTCTGGCGACACGTCTTTTCCCCTGATGGCAAGAAACTGGCGGCAGTCGTTGCGGTTAGCTTAGGGAATTGGACTATTGCGGTGGATGGGAAACCCTGGAACACCGTTTTCAATCAAATGGTGCTGACGCCCGTCTTCAGTCAGGACGGCAACAGGATAGCGGTTGTCGTCAAAGACAAAGGATCATGGACGGTGGCTGTCGACGGCTCGCCGTGGTCCGAAAAATACGACAACGTATGGGATCCCGTTTTTAGCCCTGCGGGTGATAAAGTCGCCGCGAAGGTTGAAAGGAACAAAAAGTACTATCTTTCCGTCGACGGCAAGATAGGGAAGAAGGGGTATGAAAGTCTGTGGAGCCCGGTATTCAGTCCCGACGGGAGCAAGCTCCTCGTAAGATGCGTGGAGAACGGGAAATATTACCGCCGCGTGATCCCGGTAAACGAACTATAAAGAATGGAGTAGCGTATGCTTGATTTTATCAGAGACCCGTCTATTTATAACCTGGTGAGAGGACCGTTCGTCTGGTTGGCTTTTCTGGTTTTTATCGGAGCGAGCGTCTATAAGGTGAGGCGACTCTACCTCATGGCGAAGAACGAGAAAGTCGTTCTGCCGGCTATCAAGCTGCCAGCTGCCCGACGATCCATTCTTCACTGGATCGTCCCATTCGGCAGCAGGAACTGGAGGATGAGGTGGCCCATCACCGTCACCACCTTCGTTTTTCACGTTGGCCTTGTATTCACGCCTATATTTCTCCTTTCGCACAATGTTTTGTGGTACGAGTCGTGGGGTATACACTGGTGGAGTTTGCCCGAGAGTGTTGCTGACGTCATGACCGTGCTGGTCATGATTTGCTGTGTCGTATTCTTTCTCAGACGTGTCTTCGCACCCGAGGTAAGGTTTGTTACGTCGGCTGACGACCTGTTGATACTGGCGATATCATTCTTCCCCTTTCTCACAGGATTCCTTGCCTATCATGAATTGCTTTTGCCTTATAAAACGATGGTGATCATTCACATGCTCTTCGGCCAGATTATGCTGATCGCTATCCCGTTTACGCGGTTGGCCCATATGTTCTATTTCTTCATGACGAGGGCATTTATGGGTTCGCAAACGGCAAGTTGGGGTGGTAAAGATTGGTAGTGTGATTGTTTGTAAAAGGAGGTATTCCATGGCGATAAAGGCGAGAGAGAAGAAGGAGAAGGTACTGAGCAGGGAATTTCCGGAGTATGT
>CAKZPA010000016.1 GCA_937138415.1 uncultured Nitrospiraceae bacterium
GAGAAGGAGCTGCGGTTCGCGATCCGGGAGGGCGGCAGGACGGTCGGCGCCGGCGTCGTCACCGAGATTATTCAATAAATAATAGATGGAGACGGTCGAGGTAAGAGTCCGCAATATGAGCGTCGCAAGGGACAACCTGCGCGCGAGGTAATGGAGCGATCTGACGATGAGGGATATCATACTGTTCCAGTGCACGGAGTGCAAAAACCGGAATTATTCGAGTATGAAAAACAAGAAGAACACGACGGACAAGTTGCAACTGAAAAAATACTGCAGATCCTGCAGACGCCATACCGTGCACAAGGAGACGAAGGCATAATCAGGCGAACATACCGATACATAAACGAAAGCCACAGGTCAAGTCGATGAAGTGGAAAGAGGGATAGGCCAGTAGCTCTAACGGCTAGAGCATCGGACTCCAAATCCGAGGGTTGGGGGTTCAAATCCCTCCTGGCCTGCCACCCAGCCTTTCGCGGGGTGGACGAGCGAAGCGGCGGATAGACAAATCGGGACGGCACAGCATGATCACGAAGGCAAAAGAATTCATCAGAGAGGTAAAAGTCGAGATAAAGAAGGTCGTCTTCCCGACGAGGGAAGAGCTCATCGGCTCGACATGGGTCGTCATCATTACCGTTATCATCATTTCGATTTTTCTCGGAATAGTTGACCTGGGTCTTTCGAAAGTAGTGGAATTCGCCCTGCGATAAAGAAAGATTATGGAAAAGAACTGGTACGTCGTTCACACATATTCGGGGTTTGAAGAGAAGGTCAAGATCTCCATCGAGGAGAAATTGGACAAGCAGAATCTCCGCGATAAAATCTCGCGCATTCTCATTCCCACGGAACGCGTCGTCGAATTGCGGGGAGGCAAGAAGAAGGAGAGCGATAAGAAATTCTATCCAGGGTACATCCTCGTGGAGATGGAATTGGATGACGAAACGTGGCATCTCATAAGGAGCACGCCGCGGGTCACCGGATTCGTCGGCGGGGCGAACCCGGTTGCGCTCTCGGAGGAAGAGGTCTCGATCATCGTGCAGCAGATCGAAAAGGGGCCGGTTCCACAGGTGAAAACCCAGTTTCAGAAGGGGGAGAGCGTCAGGATTATCGACGGTCCATTCACGAATTTCGTCGGAACGGTGGACGAGGTCGACTTTGACCATGGCAGGCTCTGCGTGATGGTCAGCATTTTTGGCAGGCAGACGCCGGTCGAACTGAACTTTTTCCAGGTCGAGAAGGCATAAAAATGCAACAAATCCTCATTTCCAAATCCGAAAATCGAAACATTGATTAGGATGCACTATGGTGCCCACGTTGTTTTTTATCCGTTCGATATGTTTAGGATTTCGATATGAGGATTTGGAATTCCCGAAATGAGGTGGCTACATGGCTAAGAAAAAAGAAGTTATCGCGCAGGTGAAGCTTCAGATACCCGCGGGGAAGGCCAATCCCGCGCCGCCCGTCGGTCCGGCTTTGGGCCCGCACGGCGTCAATATCATGGAGTTCTGTAAGGCATTCAATGCGCAGACCCAGGCGCTCGGAGACACGATCATCCCGGTCGTCCTCACAGTCTATGCGGACAGATCGTTTTCCTTCATTACGAAAACCCCCCCTGCCTCGGATTTGCTGAAAAAGGCAGCGGGTATCATCAAGGGTTCAGGGGTGCCGAACAAGGAGAAGGTCGGAAAAGTGACGGCGGCTCAGATACGGGAGATCGCACAGAAAAAACTCCAGGACCTCAATGCTTATTCCCTCGAGAGCGCAGAAAAGATTATCAGGGGGACCGCACGGAGCATGGGGTTGGAAATCGTAGAGTAGAGGGTGGACGGGTATGGGCAAAAAATATAGGGAATCACAGGCGAAGGTCGAGGCTGGCAAACAGTACACGCTCGAGGATGCGATTCGGTGCGCGAAAGAAGCCGCGTATGCGAAATTCGATGAGACGGTGGATTTAGCGGTCAACCTGGGCATCGATCCGAGGAAGTCGGAACAGATGGTGCGCGGTACGGTCGTCCTGCCGCACGGGATCGGCAAGAAGGTCCGCGTTCTCGTGTTCGCGAAGGGGGAAAAGGAAAAGGAAGCCCTCGAAGCGGGCGCTGACTACGTCGGCGCGGAAGATCTCGTCGATAAGATCAGCAAGGGATGGCTCGATTTCGACAAATCCGTGGCGACGCCGGATGTCATGGGTCTCGTCGGTAAGTTAGGGAAAATACTCGGTCCGCGCGGGCTGATGCCGAACCCGAAGCTGGGGACGGTCACATTCGATATCGCGAAGGCGGTCAGGGAAATCAAAGCGGGGAAAGTGGAGTACAAGGCCGAAAAGGCCGGCATCGTTCATGTCCCGATCGGCAAGGTCTCCTTCGACACGGAGAAGCTCATCGAAAACGCGAAGACGGTCATTCAGTCGATCATAAAGGCGAAGCCGGCGACGAGCAAAGGCAAGTACCTCAAAAAGATATCGATATCGTCGACCATGGGACCCGGCATCGCGGTTGACGTCGCATCGCTGGGAAAGGGGGTATAAACTGAACAGGACAGAAAAGACAGAGCTTATCCAGGAACTCAGAGAAGGATTCAGCAAGGCGAAAGCGATCGTCTTCACGGACTACCGTGGGATGACGGTCGCCGACCTCTCGGATCTTAGGCGTCTTCTCAGAGAGGGCAAATTCGAATACAGGGTCGTCAAGAATACGCTCGCGAAGATCGCCGCCGAGGGCACCGCGGTCGCAGCGGCGAAAGACGCATTCAGGGGGCCCGTCGGCATCGCTATCAGCTACGATGACCCCGTGCTCGCGGTGAAGAAAATTCTCGAATATTCGAAGAAGAACGACAAGCTGAAGGTCGGCATCGGCTTCATCGAGGGAACCGTCTGCGATCCTCAGGATCTGAGAGCGGTTGCCGATCTCCCGCCGAAGAACGTTCTGCTCGCGACGATCGCGGCGAGTTTCCAGTCGCCGCTCAGCCAGTTTGGGAGGCTCCTCACCGCGACGCTGAGCCGTTTTGCGTACGCACTCGACGCTCTGAAAAACAAGAAAGGTGGCCAGTAGGCGGTGAACGGCAGGGAAAAAAATGAAGTGCCGTTCTCCAAATGCTCGTCACTATCTATTCAAAAAGGAGGATTGTAACAATGGCGGTAACAAAGGAAGAGGTTTTCGAGTTCATTGACAACATGACGATTCTCGAGATGTCAAAGTTCATAAAAGAGTTCGAGGAGAGATACGGTGTTTCGGCGGCGGCACCCGTTGCCGTCGCTGCCGCACCGGGAGCGGCAGCGAGCGCTGCGGCGCCGGAGGCGGAGGAGAAGACGAGTTTCGACGTTATCCTCTCGGCCGCCGGAGAAAAGAAGATCCAGGTCATCAAAGTGGTGCGGGAGTTGACCTCGCTCGGACTGAAGGAGGCGAAAGACCTTGTCGACGGAGCTCCGAAGCCGGTCAAGACCGGTGTATCCAAGGAGGAGGCCGAATCCATTAAGGCAAAACTCGAAGAACAGGGTGCGACGGTAGAAATAAAGTAAAGCAAGGAGACGTATGACAAGGGTTCTCAGAAAAAGACTGAATTTCGGGAAAGTTCCCCCTATCCTCGATATCCCCAACCTGATAGAGATCCAGAAGAAGTCCTACGAGTCGTTCCTCCAGAAGGACGTCTTGATGGATAAGCGGGAAGAGAAGGGGTTACAGGCGGCTTTCCTGAGCGTGTTCCCCATCACGGATTACAACGAAACGGCATCGATCGAATTTCTCGGCTACGCGATCGGCGAGCCAAAGTTCACGATTCGCGATTGTCTCCAGAAGAGCATAACGTACGCGGCCCCTTTGAAGATCAAAGTGAGGCTCGATCTTTGGGAGACGGAACAGAAGGGTGTGAGGCGGCTGAAGGAATCGCGGGAAGAGGATGTGTATATCGGCGAGATGCCGCTCATGACCGACACCGGCACCTTCATCATCAACGGGACCGAGCGGGTCATCGTCAGTCAGTTGCATCGTTCGCCGGGGGTATTCTTCAGCCATGACAAAGGGAAGACCCACGTGAGCGGTCGTCTTCTGTACTCGGCGCGAGTGATTCCGTCGCGCGGGTCGTGGCTCGATTTCGAATTCGACACGAAAGACATTCTATTCGTGAGGATCGACCGGAGGAGAAAACTTCCCGCGACGATCGTCCTGAAAGCGCTCGGCTATTCCAATGAAGACCTCTTGAAAATCTTTTATCCCGTCGAAACGATCACGATCCGCGGCGACAAGTATTCGAGAAATGTCAGCGAAGTTCTCATCGGGCTCAAATCGCCCGTGACGATCGTGTTTCCCGAGAAAGAACCCATCGTCAAGGAAGGGAGCAAGATAACCCGCGGTGCCATTCGGAAAATGGAGGCATCCGGCATCAAGACGATCCCGATCTCGCGCGAGGAGATTGTCGGCCGCATCACACTGAAAGACATTATCGATCCGGCGACCGGCGAGGTTATCGTGGAGGGGAACGAGGGCATCACGGAGGAGGCGTTCGAACGGATCTGCGCGCTGAAAATCGATACCCTCTACCTGCTTTTCATCGATAACGTTCACTACCTGCCCTCTCTGAGAGATACGCTCCTTTCGGATAGAGTGAGCACGCAGGATGAAGCGCTCCTCGAGATTTACAAGAAGTTGAGGCCCGGCGAACCGCCGACGCTCGCGGCTGCGAAGGACCTCTTCAGCGGTCTCTTTTTCGACCCGAAGCGGTACGATCTGTCGTCGGTCGGTCGTCTCAAGTTGAACAAGCGGTTGGACATCGACGTGCCGCTCGAGACAAGGGTGCTCACCGACAAGGATATCGTCGAGATCGTGCGGTACCTGTTCAATTTGAGGACCGGCCGCGGCGAAGTCGATGATATCGATCACCTCGGCAACAGACGGGTGAGGAGAGTCGGCGAGCTTCTTGAGAACCAGTTCCGAATCGGGCTCGTCAGAATGGAGCGTACCATCAAGGAGAAGATGACCCTCACCGAACTCGAAACGGCGATGCCTCACGACCTTATCAACGCGAAGCCGGTCATGGCCGCCTTGAAAGAGTTTTTCGGCTCGAGCCAGCTCAGTCAGTTCATGGATCAAACGAATCCCCTGTCCGAGATCACCCATAAGCGGAGGCTGTCGGCCCTCGGCCCCGGCGGGTTGACGCGGGAGAGGGCCGGGTTCGAGGTGCGGGACGTCCATCCGACGCACTACGGCCGGATTTGTCCCATAGAGACGCCCGAGGGTCCGAATATCGGACTGATCACGTCCCTCGCCTCGTATGCGAGGGTGAACGATTACGGGTTCATCGAAGTTCCGTACAGGAAGGTTATCAACGGGAAAGTGACGAAGACGATCGAGTATCTTTCCGCGATCGACGGTGAAAAGTACATTATCGCGGAAGCGACGTCCCCCGTTGACGAGAAAGGGAACCTGATCGGCGACGCGGTTTCGGCGAGGGTTGGAGGAGATTTCAAGATGGTATCTCCTCAGGAGGTCCAGTACATGGATGTCTCCCCGAAACAGATCGTCGGGGTTTCCGCATCGCTCATCCCGTTTCTCGAAAATGACGACGCGAACCGCGCCCTCATGGGTTCGAACATGCAGAGGCAGGCGGTGCCGCTCCTGCAGCCGGAAGCTCCCATCGTGGGGACCGGGATGGAATTCGTCGCTGCGCGGGATTCCGGCGCGCTCGTCCTCGCGAAGCGTGGCGGGGTTGTGGAGAGCGTGGACGCCTCGCGCATCGTGGTGAGAACGTCCGAAAACCGGGGCGGTGTCGATATTTACAACCTCGTGAAGTTCCAGAGGTCGAATCAGGCCACCTGCGTCAATCAGAAGACGCTCGTCAACGTCGGCAACACGGTGATGGCGGGCGACGTCCTCGCCGACGGTACGTGCACCGATCAGGGCGAACTCGCGCTCGGCAAGAACGTGCTCGTGGCGTTCATGCCGTGGGGCGGCTATAACTTCGAGGATGCGATCCTGATCAGCGAACGACTCGTGAAGGAGGATGTCTATACATCCGTCCATATCGAGGAGTTCAGCGTCGAGGCTCGTGAAACGAAGCTCGGCCCCGAAGAGATCACGCGCGACATCCCGAACGTCGGTGAAGAAGCACTGAAAAACCTCGACGAAAGCGGCATTATCCGGATCGGTGCCGAGGTCAAGCCCGGGGATATCCTCGTCGGGAAGGTCACGCCGAAGGGGGAGACACAGCTCACCCCCGAGGAGAAGCTCCTCAGGGCGATATTCGGCGAAAAAGCGGAAGAGGTGAAAGAGAGCTGCCTCTACGTCCCGCCCGGGATAGAAGGGACCGTGGTCGATGTGAGGATTTTTTCCCGGAAAGGCACGGAGAAGGACGAGAGAGCGAAGAGCATAGAGGAAGAGGACATCCGGAAACTGCAGAGAGATCTCGAAGAGGAAGTGAGGATCGCGAAAGAGGAGAAGTTCAGACGGTTGAGAGACCTTCTCGTGGGACGGGTCGTTTCGGACGACGTGAAGGATGCGAAGACGAAAGAGGTCATCTGCGCGAAGGGGAAGAAGCTGACTGAAAAACAGCTCGAACGGGTGAAAGACGACCTTTTGATGCGCATAAAACTCGAGGACGGGAGCGCACGCGAGCAACTGGAGTCGGTGAACAACGAGTTCAATCACTACATCAGGTACCTGGAACTCCGCTACGACGAGATGGTCGATCGGCTGAAGCGGGGGGACGAACTCCCGCCGGGAGTGAACAAAGTCGTCAAGACGTACATCGCGATGAAGCGCAAGATCCAGATCGGAGACAAGATGGCGGGCAGGCACGGCAATAAGGGCGTCGTCGCCATGGTGCTGCCGGAGGAAGACATGCCGTACCTCCCGGACGGCACAGCGGTCGATATCGTCCTCAATCCCCTCGGGGTGCCATCGCGCATGAACGTGGGGCAGGTCCTCGAGACGCATCTCGGCTGGGCGGCAAAGGCACTCGGTCTGTACGTCGCGAGTCCTGTCTTCGAGGGAGCGAAAGAGGCCGAAATCAAGACCCTCCTGCAGAAGGCGAACCTGCCGACGACGGGGCAAATTATTCTTCATGACGGACGCACCGGTGAGCCGTTCGACAAACCGGTGACGGTGGGCTACATGTACATGATGAAACTCCATCACCTCGTCGATGACAAGATCCACGCCCGTTCGATCGGGCCTTATTCCCTCGTCACCCAGCAGCCCCTCGGCGGGAAAGCGCAGTTCGGCGGACAGAGGCTCGGCGAGATGGAAGTGTGGGCTCTCGAGGCGTACGGCGCTGCCTATACCCTCCAGGAGTTTCTCACGGTCAAAAGCGACGATGTGACAGGGAGAGCGAGGATGTACGAAGCGATCGTGAAAGGGGACGCCACGCTCGAACCGGGTGTGCCGGAATCATTTCACGTTCTGATAAAAGAACTTCAGAGTCTCGGACTGGACGTCGAACTTCTGGAGAAAAAGAGCAAGGGGGAGTAAGTTGACAGAAGATATTTCCGCGATTTTTCAGAGGCCGAAAGATCCGACGGATTTCGAGGCTGTGCGCATACGGCTCGCATCACCGGAGAAAATACGGGAGTGGTCGTACGGCGAGGTGAAGAAGCCGGAGACGATCAATTACCGCACGTTCAAGCCTGAGCGGGACGGCTTGTTCTGCGCGAAGATTTTCGGGCCGATCAAGGACTGGGAGTGCATCTGCGGCAAGTACAAACGCATGAAGCACAGGGGAGTCGTCTGCGACAAGTGCGGAGTCGAGGTCATCCAGTCGAAAGTGAGGAGGGAGCGCCTCGGACACATCGAGCTCGCGACGCCCGTGGCGCACATATGGTTCCTGAAGGGTCTCCCGAGCAGGATCGGTACGCTCCTCGACATGACGATGCGGCAGCTCGAAAAAGTCCTCTATTTCGAAAGTTACGTGATCATCGATCCGGGCGACACGCCGATGAAGGAGAAGGATCTTCTCTCCGAAGAAGAGTACAAGAAGAAGGCGCAGGAGTTCGGCACGCGGTTCAAGGCGGGCATGGGCGCAGAAGCGATACGAGAACTCTTGCGCAGGGTGGATCTCGAGGCACTCTCCGCTGAACTGAAGATGAAAATCCAGGAGGCGGCCTCGCTCGGCATTAAAAAGAAATTGACGAAACGGCTGAAAGTCGTCGATGCCTTCAGGAAATCGGGGAACAAGCCCGAGTGGATGATTATGGATTTGATCCCGGTGCTTCCTCCGGATCTGAGGCCGCTCGTTCCCCTCGAGGGCGGGCGGTTCGCCACGTCGGATCTGAACGATCTCTACAGACGGGTGATCAACCGGAACAACCGCCTCAAGCGGCTCATGGAGCTCAAAGCCCCGAGCGTCATCATAAAGAACGAGAAGAGGATGCTCCAAGAGGCGGTCGATGCGCTCTTCGACAACGGGAGGAGGAGCAGGGTACTCAAGACGACGACCAAACGGCCGCTCAAATCCCTGAGCGACATGATCAAAGGTAAACAGGGTCGGTTCAGGCAGAACCTCCTCGGCAAGCGCGTCGATTATTCGGGGAGATCGGTCATCGTGGTCGGTCCGGAGCTGAAACTCCACCAGTGCGGACTCCCCAAGAGAATGGCGCTCGAACTCTTCAAACCGTTCATCTTCAACAAACTCGAAGAGAAAGGGTATGCGACGACCATCAAGGCGGCGAAGAAACTCGTGGAGAAAGAGGGCCCCGAGGTGTGGGATTGCCTGGAAGAGGTGATCCGGGAACACCCGGTCCTCCTCAATCGTGCGCCGACCCTCCACCGGCTGGGCATACAGGCGTTCGATCCCATACTCGTCGAAGGGAAGGCGATCAAGCTCCATCCTCTCGTCTGCACGGCGTTCAACGCCGATTTCGACGGCGATCAGATGGCCGTCCACGTCCCTCTGTCGATAGAGGCGCAGGTCGAGGCACGGGTTCTCATGATGTCCGTCAATAACATTCTCTCTCCTGCCAACGGGAAGCCGATAGTGATCCCGACGCAGGATATGGTCCTCGGCATCTATTACCTCACGAAGGAGAAGAAGGGCGCGAAGGGAGAAGACAAGGAGTTCGCGGATCCGGAAGACGTCCGCATCGCATACGATGCGGGTATCCTGAGTGAGCACGCGCGCATCAAGGTTCGGATGAACGGCTCGCGGGTGATGACGACTGCGGGGAGGGTCATCCTCAGCGAGATTCTGCCCGCGGGGATTCCTTTCTCGATGATCAATAAGGAGATGACGAAGAAAGAGATCGGGAAGCTCATCGAGTACATCTACAAGAAATCCGGGAGGCGCGACACGGTCATTTTCCTCGACAATCTCGAGCGCATCGGTTTCCACTACGCGACGAAATCCGGGGTTTCGATATCCATGGTCGATATGCACATCCCGACGACGAAACAGGCATTGATCCGTACCGCGGATCAGGAAGTGAGCGAGGTGAGGAAACAGTACGAAGAGGGACTCATCACGCAAGGCGAACGGTACAACAAGATCATCGATATCTGGGCCAACGTGACGGAGAAGGTCGCGGATGAGATGATGAAGGAACTCGGCGCCGAGGACGGGAGAGTTCTCTCCGAGGACGAGCTGAAAGAGAGGAGATCCTTCAACAGTATCTTCATGATGGCGGACTCGGGTGCGCGGGGAAGCACGGCCCAGATTCGGCAGCTCGCGGGGATGAGGGGACTCATGGCGAAGCCGTCGGGTGAGATTATCGAAACGCCCATTAAGGCGAACTTCCGAGAGGGACTCACACCCCTCGAGTACTTTATTTCGACGCATGGGGCGAGGAAAGGACTCGCCGACACGGCATTGAAGACGGCAAACTCCGGCTATCTCACGCGCAGGCTCGTCGATGTCGCTCAGGACGTGATCATCTCGGAGCTCGACTGCGGAACGACCGACGGTATCGCGGTGACGTCCCTCGTCGAGGGCGGCGAAATTATCCAGCCCCTCGAGGAACGGCTCATCGGACGCATTGCGGTCGAGGATATCAAGGACCCGCTCACGAAAGAACTCATCGTGAAGAGGAATCAGGAGATCGACGAGGAGATCACGCAGAAGATAATCGATGCGGGTATCGATCGGGTGAAGATCCGTTCGGTCCTCACCTGCCAGTCCTGGTTCGGGGTCTGCTCCCTCTGTTACGGGAGGGATCTCGGCAGGGGAGAGATGGTCGAACGCGGGGAGGCGGTCGGCATCATCGCCGCGCAGTCGATCGGCGAACCGGGGACCCAGCTCACGATGAGGACGTTCCATATCGGAGGGGCCGCATCGAAGGTCGTCGAACAGACGATCCTCGAAGCCAAGAATTCCGGAACGATAAAGTTCATAAATATCAGCACGGTAAAAAACAGGGAAGGCCTGTTGGTCGTGATGAACCGCAACGGCAGCATCGCCGTGGTCGATGCGAAGGGAAGAGAGAAAGAGAAATACTCCGTCGTCTACGGGGCGAAGCTGCTCGTGAACAATGGCCAGAAGGTCGAGGTCGGCCAGAAGCTCGTTGAATGGGACCCCTACTCGACCCCGATCCTCACCGAGATCGGTGGAAGGATCGCACTCGGGGACATGGTCGAAGGGCAGACGATCAAAGAAGAAGTCGACGAAATTACCGGTCTTTCCCACAAGGTGATCATCGATTACCCCGCTCACATGAGGCCGAGAATATCGATCAAGGATGAGCAGGGACGAGTGACCCAGAAGATCCCGGGGACGAACACCCCTGCACGGTATCTCCTCCCCGCGGGCGCGCACATTCTCGTGGAAAAGAACGACATCGTGTACCCCGGGGACATTCTCGCGAAGATCCCGCGGGAGACGACGAAGACGAAGGATATCACGGGAGGTCTCCCGAGGGTCGCCGAGCTTTTCGAGGCCCGGCGCCCGAAAGAGCAGGCGATCGTGACTGAGATCGACGGCATGGTCGAGTTCAAGGGTGCGCACAAGGGGATGCGCGTCGTGGTCGTGAGGGGTGGCGAGGAGACGCGTGAATACCTCATCCCAAAGGGAAAACACGTCGGCGTTCACGAGGGAGACTGGGTGCGCGCGGGAGAGCCGCTTATGGACGGTGCCGTCAACCCCCACAATATTCTCGACATCCTCGGTCCCCAGGAGCTCCAGAGGTACCTCGTCGACGAAGTGCAGAAAGTGTACAGGCTTCAGGGCGTGACGATCAATGACAAACACATCGAGGTGATCGTCAGGCAGATGATGAAGAAGGTCAGAATCGAGGACCCGGGCGACACTGACTTCCTCATAAGCGAGCAGGTTGACAGGCGGCTATTCCAGGAGGAGAATGAGCGGGTAAAGGCGGAAGGTGGCAGGCCGGCCCAAGGGAAGCCTCTTCTCCTCGGTATCACGAAAGCGTCGTTGACGACGGACAGTTTCGTTTCCGCGGCATCGTTCCAGGAGACGACGCGGGTCCTGACGGAAGCCGCCATAAGCGGCGCGATCGACGAACTCCGGGGATTGAAGGAAAACGTCATTATGGGGAGAATCATCCCCGCCGGAACCGGAATGGCGAGGTATCGAAATACCTTCGTGAAACGCGAATTCCGGCCGCCGCTCCCGGAACCTGCGGTCGTGACCGACGAATAGAAGAGTACCGTGAGGTAAATCCGATGACCAGGCGTGAGGAACCATTGCTAGACCTCGCGCCTGATCTCGAGGGCCAGGAGATAAAATTCATCGCCGACGCCATGCTCGGCAGACTCGCCCGCTGGCTTCGTTTCCTCGGTTTCGACACCCTCTATTTCCCCGGTATTCATGACGCTCAGCTCGTAAGGATCGCGCGCGAGCAGAATCGTACCATCCTGACGCGCGACACCCGTCTCGTGAGAATGAGGGGGCTCACGGATTACCTCCTCGTCGAATCCGACCACCCCTATCAGCAGTTGCTCGAAACGGTGGGGACGTTCAAACCGCTGCGGTTCCGACCATGGAGCAGATGCGTTGCCTGTAACGGCGCGCTCGAAGAAGTGAGCGACAAAGCCGCCGTCAGGGAATCCGTGCCGGAATTCGTCTTTCTCCACACCGACCGTTTCCGGCGATGCACATCATGCGGGAGGGTCTACTGGCAAGGGACGCACACGAAGAAGTTCAGAAACGACATATGCAAAATCCTTGGGGTTGACGCCGCCGGGGGCGAGCGCATAAAATAATAAAGAAATAACTGTATATAAAGGAGATCGAGACAGTATGCCCATCTACGAATACGTCTGTCGAAACTGCGAGGAAACGTTTGCGCTCCTGCGCTGGAACAGGGGGGATGACGATGTGTCCTGCCCTCGGTGCGGGTCTCAGAATATCAAAAAGTTGGTTTCGCATTTTAGCTGCACCTTCCCTGCCGAATCCGGTACCCCCTCCGGTGACGCGGGCGGCTTTACCGGCGGCGGCTGACGCCCTTCGTTCTGCTAAACGGTTCGTTTGGCTGGAATGAATCTCTCGAAGGGAGTGGCGAGGCAGCGATTCTGTTCAGGTGCCTTTCGTCTCGTCGAGGCGGTCGATACAGGCGACGAGAATCGCTGTCATCTCTCCTGACAATTTTTGGATAGTCTCCATCCGCTTCAGTGCCTTCACGATGAGGTTGTGTAAGTCATCTTCCTCGACGGAGGCGTCGATAAGTTCGAGGGTGCCTTTGACGGCGGAGATATGCTCGCTCAGTTCGACTGACATCGCCTGAATTTTTCTATTTTTTTCGGACATATGAGCATCCCCTTTCCCGACCGGAACGCGTCATCGCGGATACGCGTAGGGTCTCTTTTCTCTTCCTCGGCCGGAGTCCGACCATCACACGATGCCCTGACGGAGGATGTCGTGGAGGTGAATGATGCCGAGGGGTCTCTGTTCGCCGTCGGGAACGATGAGCGCCGTGATCGAGAAATTCTCCATCACGGAGAGGGCTTTTGCCGCAAGTTCGTCGTGGGGGATCGTTTTCGGATTTTTCGTCATCACCTCACGGGCGGGGAGAGAGAAGAGCGTCCCCCCCCATTTCTCGAGACCCCGTCGCACATCGCCGTCCGTGAGAACACCGCAGATTTTGCCGTCGGCATCGGTGACGATTGCGTGGCCCAACCGTTTCGATGACATTTCGATGACCGCCTGAGACATCGGTGCATCGAGCGATATGAGCGGGAGCTTTTCGCCGGTATGCATAAGGTCCGAAACCTTCACGAAGAATTTCTTCCCGATGCTCCCCCACGGATGAAATTGGGCGAAATCCTTTTCGCCGAGCCCTCTTTTGACGAGAAGACAGACGGCGATCGCGTCTCCCATCGCCAGCGCGGCCGTCGTGGAAGCGGTGGGGACGATCCCCATCGGGCACGCTTCCTCTCGCACCGACACGTCGAGCGCGACATCGGAGACCTTCGCGAGCGTCGACTGCGTGTTGCCGGTCAGTGAGATCAGTTTCACGCGGAAGCGCTTCAAATAGGGTATGAGGTTGAGGATTTCTTCTGTCTCGCCGCTATTCGATATCGCGATGATCGTGTCCCGTTCCGTCACCATCCCGAGGTCGCCATGTCCTGCCTCAGCCGGGTGAAGGAAGAAAGCGGGGGTCCCCGTCGATGCGAGCGTCGCTGCGATTTTTTTTCCGACGAGACCGGATTTCCCCATGCCGGTAACGACGACCCTCCCTTTCGTATCGTGGATGACGTCGACCGCCTGCTGGAAAGTGCTGTCCAGCTTCTCCGCAAGGGCGCGGACGGCCTCGGCTTCCGTATGCAAAACTTTTTTCGCGACGTCGAGGATCGTCTCGCCCGAGTTACCGGGTCTACATTTCCCTGTGCCTGTCTCTCTCATTCCTCACCAATGCATGGATGTCCGCGCATATCTTCAGCAGAGTTTCGACGGTACCCAACGGCACCATGTTCGGACCGTCGCAGAGCGCCTTGTCGGGGTCCGGATGGACCTCGATGAAGAGGCCGTCCACGCCGACGGCGACCGCCGCGCGCGCGAGCGGCCCGGCGAATTGCCGCTCACCGCCCGAACGCTGACCCATCCCGCCTGGCAACTGAATGCTGTGCGTGACATCGAAGATCACGGGGTGACCGAACGACCGCATGATCGGCAACCCTCGAAAATCGACGACGAGATTATTGTACCCGAAAGATGTCCCTCTTTCGGTAATGAATATCTGTTCATTGCCCGTCGAGACGAATTTGCGAATGATGTGCTCGACGTCCCACGGCGCGAGGAACTGCCCTTTTTTGATGTTGACGGGTTTGCCGGTCCTCGAGGCGGCGATGACGAGGTCCGTCTGTCGGCAGAGGAAAGCCGGTATCTGGATCACGTCGAGGACATCCGATGCCGGCCCTATTTCTTCGACGGAATGGACATCGGAAAGAACCGGCACGCCGAGTGAGCTCCTGACGTCTGAGAGGATCCGAAGCCCCTTTTCCAGTCCGGGACCTCTGAACGACGAGAGTGAGGTGCGGTTCGCCTTATCGTAAGAACTCTTGAAGATGAACGTCAGGCCGAGGGCGCGGCAGATTTCCCGGAGTTTCTCGGCGGTGCCGAAGGCGAGTTCCGCGCTTTCCATGACGCACGGACCCGCGATGACGCAGAGCGGATTGTCGCCGCCGATGACGAAGCCTTCTCCCCGTATCGCGCGTTCCAATGCCTACACGCCTCTGCGTTTCCCCTCGTCTTCTATTTCGAGATACGGAAAGAGGGATCTCTTCTCTCTCAGGGCGGCCTCGATGAACGCCCTGAACAGAGGGTGCGCGTCCGTCGGCCGCGATTTGAATTCGGGGTGGAACTGGCACCCGACGAACCAAGGGTGGTCTTCGATCTCGACGATCTCGACCAGTTCCCCGTCGGGGCTGAGACCGCTGATCTTCAACCCGTGACGCGTGAGGACCCCGCGATACGCATTGTTGAACTCGTAGCGGTGACGATGCCGTTCCGAAATTTCCTTCTGCCCGTAGGCCTTCATCGCTTTCGTTCCCTCTTTGAGGACGCACGGATACGCGCCGAGCCTCATCGTCCCGCCCTTGTGCGTGCTCTCCGAGCGCACCTCGACGCGTTCCTTCTTGTAGTCGTACCAACGCTCCATGAGATAGATGACCGGGTCTTTGGTATGGAGATCGAACTCTGTACTGTTCGCTGCGAGGCCGCACACGTTCCGCGCGAACTCGATGACGGCGCACTGCATGCCCAGGCAGATGCCGAAGAACGGAATCTTTTTCTCGCGGGCGAAGCGGATCGCCTTCACCTTGCCTTCGATGCCCCTGTAGCCGAACCCGCCGGGCACGAGAATCCCGTCGACGTCCGTCAGGAATCTCTCCGGCCCGTGGACTTCGATATCTTCCGAATCGATCCACTGGAGCGTGACGCGCGCATCGTTCGCGATCCCGCCGTGGATGAGGGCTTCCGTGAGACTCTTGTAGGAGTCCTTGAGGCCGGTATATTTGCCGACGATCGCGATCGTCACTTCGTGCTTCGGCTCTTTGATCTTCCGCACGATGTCTTTCCAGAGCGAGAGGTCCGGTTCGTTCGGACTCAGGTTGAATTTCTTGCTGATGAGGTGATCGAGACCTTCGTAGTGGAGCATGAGCGGAACCTCGTAAATCGTTTCGACGTCACGAGCGGCGATGACCGCGTCGACATCGAGGTTGCAATGAATCGCGATTTTCTTCTTGACGTCGGGCGGGAGCGGCCGTTCAGTCCTGCACAGGATGATATCGGGCTGTATGCCGATCTCCCGAAATTCCTTCACGCTGTGTTGCGTCGGCTTCGTCTTGATCTCCCCCGCCGTTTTGATGTACGGGATCAGCGTGAGGTGGATGTAGAGGACGTTTTCCCTGCCGACGTCGTAACGGATCTGCCGAATCGCCTCGAGAAACGGGAGGCTCTCGATGTCGCCGATGGTGCCCCCTATCTCGACGATGACCACGTCGTAGTCGTCGCTCACGGACTTGATCGCCCGCTTGATTTCGTCGGTGATATGGGGAACGACCTGCACCGTTTCGCCGAGGTAATCGCCCCGCCGTTCCTTCGTGATGACGGTGTAGTAAATTTTTCCGGTCGTATAGTTGTTCGCCTGCGTCGTCCGTATCGACGTGAAACGTTCGTAATGGCCGAGGTCGAGATCGGTCTCGGCGCCGTCGTCCGTAACGTACACCTCTCCGTGTTGAAACGGGCTCAGGGTGCCGGGATCGACGTTGATATACGGATCCAGCTTCTGGAGGGTGACCTTGAGCCCTTTCGCCTCGAGGAGCGCCCCGGTCGCAGCGGCGGCGATACCCTTCCCGAGGGCCGAAACGACGCCGCCGGTTACGAAGATGTACTTAGACACTGTTCCACCCTTTCGATGTCCTCCGGCGTGTCCACCCCGAAGGTTTCGAACGATGTCTCGCCGATTTTGATCCGCATGCCATGCTGCAGCGCCCGCAGCTGCTCGAGTTTCTCGGTCATCTCGAGATCGGTCGGTTCCATGTGGGAGAGAGCGACGAGAGCCGGGAGCCGGTAACTATAAATGCCGATGTGCTTGTAGTACGGGGGGGAGAGGAATTGCGAATGAGGCGCATGAAACGGTATCCGAGCCCGTGAAAAGTAGAGCGCGAACCTCTCCACGTCGAAGACCACTTTGACGACGTTCGGATCGGCGAGTTCGTTCGGGTCGTCGATCCGCTTGGCGAGCGTCCCGATCGAGGCTCTCTCGTCTTCGAGGATGGAAATGACCGCATCGATCATCTCCGCCCGGACGAGCGGTTCGTCACCCTGGACGTTCACGACGACGTCACAGTCGAGGGCGCGGGCGACCTCCGCGACCCTGTCGGTTCCGGACTGGTGCGACCGTTCCGTCATCACGGCTTTCCCGCCGAAGGCGCACACGTGTTCGAAAATGGTTTCACTGTCCGTTGCCACTATCACGTCGGCGGGACGACGGGCGCGCCTCGCGTTTTCATAGACGTGACGGATCACCGGGATTCCTCTGAGGGGGTACAGGAGCTTACCCGGGAAACGGGTCGAATCGTATCGGGCGGGGATTATGACGACAGAAGTCATACCGTGCTGGTTCATTATATACACTTTCCCGCACCTTGACAATAGCTTTTCCGAAGGGATATAGTTTTTCAGTCTGTTTCGTTTCTCCGCTTTTTCCGTGCAGTCTGTGTGTTCCCTGAATTCTACTATCGAGAGAGGTGTCGGAATGGATTTTGCGCAGATCGCGCGTCAGATCATTATATCGGCAATGCCGGTGCTCATCGCGATCGTCCTCCATGAGGTATCGCACGGGTATGTCGCGCACGCGCTCGGGGATCCGACCGCGAAGATGATGGGCAGGCTGACGCTCAACCCACTCGCGCACGTGGACCCGTTCGGAACGGTCATCATGCCGCTCATGTTGCTCGTTTTTACGAACGGGCAGTTCGTCTTCGGATACGCGAAGCCGGTGCCGATCAATCCGGTCAATTTCAGGAATCCGAGGAGAGACATGGCTCTTTCTGCCGCCGCCGGTCCGGTGACCAATATCCTTCTCGCCGTCATCAGCCTCGTGACGCTCAAGTTTCTCCTCATGCCCGTGTCGGCGATGGTTCCCGAATCGATCGGTTCATCCGTCATGACGCCGCTCATGCTGATCCTTCAGGCGAGCGTCGTCGTCAACGTCGTCCTCGCCTCGTTCAATATGATCCCGATCCCCCCGCTCGACGGCGGGAGAGTGCTCATCGGATTGCTCCCTTACCGACAGGCCGTTTCGTACAGCAGGATCGAGCCGTTCGGATTTCTCATCGTCGTCTTTCTCATCGTGACGGGGATCGCGAACATTTTTGTGGTGCCGATGGTCAATCTTTTTCTGAGGATTCTCCAGGGTTTTTAGGGTGTCTTCGATGGTCCACACGGTCGAAAGACCCGAAAAACGCGGGGTGCGGAGTCTATGACAAAAGAACGGGTCTTGAGTGGCATGCAGTCGAGCGGGAAGTTGCACCTCGGCAACCTCGTCGGGGCGCTCAGCAATTGGGTCAGACTTCAGGAGACCTATGATTGCTACTACTTCATCGCGGATTGGCACTCGCTCACGACGGGGTACGCGCAACCGACCGAGATCAAGGGTTCGACGATGGATCTCCTGGTGAATTTTCTCGCCGCGGGTCTCGATCCGGAAAAATGCACGATCTTCATTCAGTCACGGGTCCTGCAGCACGCGGAGCTCCACCTGCTCCTCTCGATGATCACGCCGCTCGGCTGGCTCGAGAGGGTTCCCACGTACAAGGAGAAGCAGCAGGAGCTGAAAGACCGCGATCTCTCCACGTACGGGTTCCTCGGCTACCCGCTCCTCCAGACGGCTGACATCATCGTTTACCGCGCGAAGTATGTGCCCGTCGGGATCGACCAGGTGCCCCATCTCGAGATCAGCCGCGAGATCGCGAGGCGGTTCAATTTTCTCTACGGCGAGATTTTCCCGGAGCCCGAGGCACTCCTGACCGAGTTCCCGAAGGTGGTCGGCACCGACGGGCGCAAGATGTCGAAGAGCTACGATAATGCGATTTACCTCTCCGACGGTCCGGAAGAGGTCGAGCGGAAGATCAGAACGATGGTGACCGACCCGGCGCGCGTGAAAAAAACGGACGCGGGCAATCCGGATCTTTCCCCGGTCTTTCAGCTCCACAAGATCTTTTCCTCGAAGGAAGAAATGGAGCGTCTCGCCGTCGGGTGCCGGACGGCCGAGATCGGGTGCATCGAGTGCAAGAAGGTGCTCATCCGCAATGTCCTGCGCGTGATGGAGCCGATATGGGAGAAGCGAGAGTTCTATCTCAGGAACCCCGATATCGTGAGGGATATCGCGGCGAAGGGCACGGAAAAGGCACGCACGGCGGCGGAGGAGACGATGCAGCTCGTCCGCACGGCGATGGGCTTGGATTAGCCCCGGAAGCCCAGGCGATACGTTGGCCCGGGCTGATCAGACCGGGCCTGGCGCACTATCAATATCGCGGAATCGTCTCCTCCCACTCAGATCCCGAACCCCATTTTGAGGAGCAGCTTGCTCAACGAGCGGATCTGGTCGGTGATGAGCATGAGCCCGAAGACGACGAGCAGGATGCCGCTCCCCGCCATGATGACGCGCATGTGGCGCGCGATTTTCGGAGAATACGCGAGGAAGGCGTTGATGCCCAGAGCGGAGAGGACGAACGGGATGGCCATCCCGAGAGAGTACACGGAGAGCAGCTGAAATCCGTAGAGGGCGGATCCCTTCGATCCCGCGTAGACGAGAATGGCTCCGAGGATCGGTCCGATGCACGGTGTCCAGCCCGCGGCGAACGTCATCCCGACGAAAAAAGTCCCTACGCAGCCCGCCGGTTTCCCGCTCACGCGGAATTTTTTTTCCTTGAGGAGGAAATCGAGTTTCAGAGCCCCCGCGATGAAGAGACCGAACACGATCACCAGGATCCCGCCGATGATCCTGATCGTGTCGACGTAGGCGAAGAAGAATCTCCCCACCGCCGAAGACGATACCCCGAGCGCGATGAAGACGGATGAAAAACCGGCAACGAACGCGAGGGAATGCGCCAATGTGACCCTCCGGATTTTTCGGCGATCCGTGCCAACCGTGAGGTCCCTGAACGAGATGCCGGTAATGAAAGATACATAGGAAGGAATGAGGGGCAGGACGCACGGGGAGAGGAATGACAAGATGCCGAAGAGAAACGCGATGGGAAAACTTATCTCCTGCATTCGTCGGGGGATCTCTTCAGTCTGGTTGCGCGGCGCATTCGGACGGATCGCCCTTTATTTTTTGGATCGCGTGGGGCAGGACGTCGAGTATCGCCGACAGTCCTTCCCGTACCGCTTTCGGGCTGCCCGGCAGGTTAATGATGAGACACCTTCCTCTCACCCCGGCGATAGCCCGGGAGAGCATCGCCCGACTGGTCTTCTTCAGCCCCTCGAGACGCATCGCCTCGGCAATCCCCGGAACCTCTCGCTCGATCACGTCTCGCGTCGCCTCGGGAGTCACGTCCCTCGGCGACAGGCCGGTACCACCGGTCGTCAGGACGAGGTCGACCCGTTCTGCGTGAGCGAGGAGCGCTTCTTTGATCTTTTCCTTTTCATCGGGGACGATCTCGTAGTATTGGACATCGGCCCCGATGCTTTTCAGCATGTCACGGATCAGGGGGCCGCTCGAATCTTCCCTTTCCCCGGCCGCGCCTCTATCGCTCGCCGTGATGACGGCAACGGTGATCACGGTTGTCTGCATGGTTTACCGACCCCGAGCGTCCCGACCTGCCCAGACGAAAGAGACGATGCGGCGCGAGACGGCGAGATGATGCATCGTAAAGGCAGGTGCATTCAGTTACGTCCCCATTTCCCAGCTTTCGAGGTACCGTTTTTGCTCCTTCGTCAGCGCGTCTATCGTGATGCCCATCGCCCTGAGTTTCAGGAGGGCGATGTTCCTGTCTATCGCATCCGGCACGGGGTACACCTTCTTCTCGAGCGTCGAGGAGTGTTTCACGATGTACTCCACGCAGAGCGCCTGGTTCGCGAAGCTCATGTCCATGACGGCGGATGGGTGCCCCTCCGCTGACGCGAGATTCACCAGTCTCCCTTCGGCCAGAAGGTAGAGTTTGCGTCCGTTTCTGAGCGTGAATTCCTCGACGTAGTCTCTCACGACGCGCCTGCTCTTCGCCATTTTCTTGAGCGCTTCGATGGAAATCTCGACATTGAAGTGGCCGGCATTGCAGAGGATGGCGCCGTCTTTCATGCTGGAAAAACAATCCTTCGAAATGACGTTCACGTCGCCGGTCGCCGTCACGAAGATGTCGCCGATTCTCGATGCGTCCCGGATCGGCATGACGTCGAAACCATCCATCGTCGCCTCCAGCGCCCTGAGAGGATTGCTCTCCGTGACGACCACTCTCGCTCCCATGCCTTTCGCCCGCATCGATATCCCCTTGCCGCACCACCCGTAACCGCAAACGACGAAGACGCATCCGGCCAGCAACCGGTTCGTCGCTCTCATGATCCCGTCGATCGTGCTCTGTCCTGTCCCGTACCGGTTATCGAAGAGATACTTCGTATAGGCGTCGTTCACCGCGATGATCGGGTATCCGAGCACGCCTTTCTCCGCCATCGCCCTCAGGCGGATGACCCCTGTCGTCGTCTCTTCCGTCCCGCCGAGAATATCGGCGAGGAGGTTTTTTCGCGTCGTATGGAGCGTCGATACCAAATCGGCGCCGTCGTCCATCGTGATATCAGGGGGTACCGAGAGAGCCTGCACGATGTGCCGGTAGTACGTTTTGTTGTCTTCCCCTTTAATCGCGAAGACGGGCACCTTCGAGAAGCGCACGAGCGAAGCGGCAACGTCGTCCTGCGTGCTGAGCGGATTCGATGCGCAGAGCGCGACGTCCGCGCCTCCCGCTTTCAGGGCTTCTATGAGATTCGCCGTCTCCGTCGTCACGTGCAGGCACGCGGCGATACGATACCCTTTGAGGGGTTTCTCTTTCTCGAACCGCTTCGCGATACTCCGGAGGACGGGCATCTCCCTCGCCGCCCATTCGATCCTGCGTTTCCCTCTCGTCGCCAACGAGATATCCTTAATGTCGCACGTTATCATTTATATTCCCTCGTTATGGATTTCATCTCTCATAGACCCGCTTCTCTTCTCAGCAGGTCGGCTTTATCCGTTTTTTCCCATGTGAAGTCGGGATCGTTTCTCCCGAAATGACCGTACGCCGCCGTTTTTTTATAGATGGGCCTCCTGAGCTGAAGCGTGTCGATCATACCGCGCGGGGTGAAGTCGAAGTGGTCACGGACGATCTTTTCGATCCGGTCCGACGGCAGTTTGCCGGTGCCGAACGTTTCGCAGAGGACGGAGATGGGTTCCGGCACGCCGATGGCGTAGGCGACCTGGAGCTGCACCCGATCGGCGATGCCCGCAGCGACGATGTTTTTCGCGACGTACCGCGCCATGTAGGAGCCGGATCGGTCGACCTTCGTCGGGTCTTTTCCGGAGAAGCAGCCTCCTCCGTGGCTTCCGACGCCGCCGTAACTGTCCACGATGATTTTTCTCCCCGTCACGCCCGTATCCCCCATGGGGCCCCCGACAACGAACCTGCCGGTCGGATTGACGTAATACGTGACGTGTTCCTCATCGATCAGTTCTGGGGGCATGACCGGTTTTATGATTTTTTCGATGATGTCTTCCCGTATTTCCTTCAGGGTCACTTCGGGGCTGTGCTGTGTCGAGACGACAACACTGGCCACCCTCACCGGTTTCCGGTCCCGATACTCGATCGTCACCTGCGTTTTGCCATCCGGCCGAAGGTAGCCGAGGATGTCCTTTTTCCTCGCCTCGGCCAATTTCATGGCGAGTTTATGGGCGAGCACGATCGGCAGGGGCATGAGTTCTTCCGTTTCATTGCAGGCGTAGCCGAACATGAGCCCTTGGTCGCCCGCACCGCCGATATCGACGCCGAGAGCGATGTCGGAAGACTGACCGTGAATCGAGGTGATGACCGCGCACGTCTCGTAGTCAAAACCGTATTTCGCCTTCGTGTAGCCGATCTCTCTGATCGTTTCCCTCACGACATCGGGGATCTCGATGTAGCAATTGGTCGTTATCTCTCCCGCGACGAACGCGAGGCCTGTCGTCACAAGGGTTTCGCACGCGACGCGGGCCATGGGATCTCTCTCGATGATCGAGTCGAGTATCGCGTCCGAGATCTGATCCGCGATTTTATCGGGATGTCCTTCCGTGACAGACTCCGACGTAAAGTAATAGTTGCTCGCGAGCATACGTGCCTCCGATGGATTTAGAGTGTCCGGCAAACGATACTACACATATTAGCATACTGCCGCCAAATAAAGATCTTCACCCACCCGGGACGAAAGGATCGCGCGAAACACGCGTGCGTCGTGTACGCAACGGCGGAGCAGGCGGCCCTGATACGCGGTATGCGCGCGTGAAAAGCGTTTCCCGGAGGTTACGAGGGATCGCCGTCTCTATGGTATTCCTGGATGGATTTGATATGGATCGCGCTCTTTTTGAATTTTTCGATGGCGTTCACGACGGCCCGCGCGCCGGAAATGGTCGTCGTAAAGGGGATCTTGTACTGGAGCGCACTGCGTCTGATCGAGAAGGAATCCCTCTGGGCGACCGTGCCGCTCACCGTATTGATGATGAAGTCGATGCCCCGGTTCTTGATGAGGTCGACGATGTGCGGCCTCCCTTCCGTGACCTTGTTGATGCTCTTTACGTCGAGCCCTCGGACTCTCAGATAATCGGCGGTCCCCCGTGTCGCGACGATCGAGAACCCGAGCGCGAGGAGCTTCCGGGCGATCGGCAGAGATGCCGGTTTGTCTTTGTCTTTGAGACTGATGAAGATCGTCCCCGAAAGCGGGATACGGTTGCCGCAGGCGATCTGCGACTTGCCGTAGGCGAGACCGAAGTCCTCGTCGATTCCCATGACCTCGCCCGTCGATTTCATCTCCGGTCCGAGAATCGTGTCGACTCCCTCGAGCCTGTCGAACGGAAAGACGGCCTCTTTCACGGCGACGTGACGGATGTCCCGCTCGTCAGCGAGGCCGAGCGTCTCGAGGGTCTCCCCCGCCATCACTTTTGCAGCGCACTTCGCGAGCGGAATCCCCGTCGCTTTGCCCACGAAGGGGACGGTCCTCGATGCGCGTGGGTTGACCTCCAGCACGTAAATATCGTCTCCCTTCACGGCGAACTGCACATTCATGAGCCCGATCACGTTGAGCTCGCGCGCGAGCGCCTTCGTCTGGGATTTGATTTCGTGGACGATGCGGGGCGGGAGCGAGTGCGGCGGCAGGGAACATGCCGAATCGCCTGAGTGAATGCCCGCCTCCTCGATGTGCTCCATCACGCCGGCGACGATGACGCGCGAGCCGTCCGAAATCGCATCGACGTCCACTTCTATCGCATCTTCGAGGTACTTATCGATGAGCACGGGGTGCTCCGGCGATGCTTTGACGGCCCGCGTCATGTAGGAGACGAGAGACTGGTCGTTGTAGACGATTTCCATCGCCCGTCCACCCAATACGTAGGAAGGACGGACCATCACCGGATAGCCGATCGCGCGGGCAGCGGCGAGCGCTTCGTCGACCGACATCGCCGTGTCGCTCGCCGCCTGTTTGAGGTTGAGTTTGTCGAGAAGCTCGCTGAACCGTTTCCGGTCTTCCGCCCTGTCGATGGAATCGGGCGATGTGCCGAGAATCTTCACCCCCTCCTTCGCTAAAGGTACGGCGAGTTTGAGGGGGGTCTGCCCCCCGAACTGAACGATCACGCCCTCCGGTTTTTCGACATCGACGATGTGGAGGACGTCTTCGAGGGTGAGCGGCTCGAAATAGAGCCGGTCGGCGGTATCGTAATCGGTGCTGACGGTTTCCGGATTGCAGTTGACCATGATCGTCTCGTAGCCGAGCTCTTTGAGAGCGAAGACCGCCTGAACGCAGCAATAGTCGAATTCGATGCCTTGCCCGATCCGGTTCGGACCGGAGCCGAGGATGACGATCTTTTTCCCCCGGCTCGGGTTGGCCTCGTTGTCCACGACGGTCGCGCGATCTATCGTCGACGAGCCGGCATCTTCCGCGGCCTGCGCCCCGCCTCCGGCATCCTGTATCCTCCAGAAAGGCGCTTCATAGGTCGAGTACAGGTACGGCGTGTGCGCAGCGAATTCCGCGGCGCAGGTATCGACGATCTTGTAGACGGGCGAGATGCGATATTCTGCGCGCAGGCGGCGGATATCGGCCTCCGTGGTCCCGAGCAATCGGGCGATCCTCCGGTCGGAAAATCCGTATCGCTTCGCCTTTGTGACGAGAGGGTGGAGGGTTGCGGACGCGGCGGCTTCGCGCGATGCGGGTGCGTTGTCACCCGAGCCTTCGACCCCGCGAATGCCCGAATCCTCTATTTCTCTTTCCATGTCGACAATCTGTTTAATCTGGTGGAGAAACCACGGGTCGATGGAGGTGAGTCCATGGACCTCGGGGACGTCCATCCCCTCGCGGAATGCCTGGGCGACGAACCAGATCCTCTCCGCGTTCGGCGTCGTGAGGCGTGAGATGAGAACGCTCCGGTCGACCGCCAGACACTCGAGTCCGTCACTGCCGATTTCGAGGCTCCGCAGTGCTTTCTGAAACGATTCTTTGAAGGTCCTCCCGATCGACATGACTTCCCCGACGGATTTCATCTGCGTCGTCAGAGTTGAATCCGCCTCGGGGAACTTCTCGAACGCAAATCGCGGAAACTTTGTGACGACATAGTCGATCGTCGGTTCGAAGGAGGCGGGGGTCTCCCTCGTGATGTCGTTCGGTATTTCGTCGAGGGTGAGCCCGACCGCCAGTTTCGCAGCGATCTTTGCGATGGGGAACCCGGTTGCTTTCGATGCGAGGGCCGAGCTCCTCGACACCCGCGGGTTCATTTCGATGACCACCATCCGTCCGGTGCGCGGATCGACTGCGAACTGGATGTTCGAACCTCCGGTATCGACGCCGATTTCCCGCATGATCGCGATGGATGCGTCCCGCATCCGCTGATATTCCTTGTCGCTCAGGGTTTGAGCCGGGGCGACCGTTATCGAGTCGCCGGTGTGGATACCCATGGGATCGAGATTCTCTATCGAGCAGACGATAACGACGTTATCTTTTCCGTCGCGCATGACCTCGAGCTCGTACTCTTTCCAGCCGAGGACGGACTCCTCGATGAGCACCCGCCGGACGGGGCTCAACCCGAGCCCTCTTTCGAGAAGCTTTTGGTATTCTTCGATGTTGTAGGCGATCCCTCCGCCGGTTCCGCCGAGAGTGAAGGAAGGCCTCAGGATGGCGGGAAAGCCGATTCTCTCGATCGCCTCGAGTCCTTCCTTCAGCGATCCGACATAGGCGGAATCGGGGACGTCGAGCCCGATTTTTTTCATTGCCTCTCTGAAATGTTCACGGTCTTCCGCCTTTTTGATTGCATCCAGTTTTGCGCCGATGAGCTCCACATCGTATTTCCTCAGGACGCCCGCCTCCGCGAGCTCGACCGCAAGGTTCAGGGCGGTCTGTCCGCCCATGGTGGGCAGGAGGGCGTCGGGCCGTTCCTTTTCGATGACGAGTTCGAGGATATCCGCCGTCAAGGGCTCGATGTACGTCGCATCTGCCGTCTCTGGGTCAGTCATGATCGTGGCGGGATTCGAGTTGACGAGGACGACGCGATACCCTACTTCTCTCAAAGCTTTGCACGCCTGCGTGCCCGAGTAGTCGAACTCGCAGGCCTGACCGATGACGATCGGCCCTGATCCGATAAGGAGGATCTTTTCGATATCCGTTCTTTTTGGCATCGCTATTCTCTATGCGAGCATCTCATCTCGCGGTATCGTTCTTCACCGGGCGCGTCGGACGCCATCCCGTGGCGTATGCTTCGGAGGGGCGAACGATTATCGGAAGTACACGATCTTCGACCCTCCAAGGTGGAGGGGTATGGCTGCGTTCGCGGTCCACGCATCGTTCTTGAAAAATCGGTCGTCGGCGTACGCCGAGCGGACGCGTCCGAAAAAGACGTAGCATTCTCCGGCGTGGACGCTCTTCCAGAGCGAGCATTCGATGTAGCCGATACAATCGCCGACGACGGGCACGCTCACATTTCTGCCGGGCGACGTTTTCAGTCGTGCCTTCGTGAATTTGTCCACCTCCCTGCCGGAATGCCGACCGCAGATCCACAGAGCGGGCAGGAGCTTCTTCGAAGGGATGTTCACGACGAATTCCTTCGTCTGCCTGATGAGCGCCGCCGTGTGACTCTCCTTCGAGACGCAGACGAGGATCATGGGCGGTTCATCGCTCACCGGCGTTGCCCAGGCGCAGGTCATGACGTTCGGGGTGCCTTTCCGGTCGACGCTCGTCAGAAAGAACGTCATCTTCGGGTGGAGCAGGTGGTAAATGCCCGATGAAACGTCTCGTATCATATTCTCTCCTTTCCTCGATTGTCAGGATTTCTCCAGGAGTTCCCTGAAACGGGAGAAGAGGTGCGCGGAGTCATTCGGCCCCGGACCGGCCTCCGGGTGGTGCTGGACGGAAAACATGGGGAACTCGACATGGCGCATGCCTTCTTCGGTCCCGTCGTAGAGGTTTTTATGGGTCAATCTCGCCTGACCTTTCAGGCTCTCGATATCGACGCAGTAGTTATGGTTTTGGGACGTGATTTCCACTCTCCCGGTGTGCAAATCTTTCACGGGGTGGTTCCCGCCGTGATGGCCGAATTTGAGCTTGTACGTCCTGCCGCCCATCGCGAGGCCGAGGATCTGGTGGCCGAGGCAGATTCCGAAGAGAGGTTTTCTGCCGAGAAGTTTCTTCGCATTTTCGATCGCGTAGGTCACGGTCTCGGGATCGCCCGGTCCGTTGCTCAGAACGATGCCGTCCGGATTCAGGTCGAGAACGGCTTCCGCGGGTGTCTGCGCGGGGACGACCGTCACGGCGAAGCCAGCTCCGACGAGGTTCCTCAAGATGTTGAACTTTACGCCGAAATCGTACACGACGACCGAGAGCGGGGGACGAGTCGGGGATGGGCTTCCCTCGTGTATCGACGGTGCTTCTCCCTTCCGCTCCGTGCCGTTTTCCGTCCGTTTCCCGCCGTCGGGGGGCTGCCATGTCCACACCGTGTCGTTCCACGCATACGGCGCGGGCGCGGTTACTTCCTTCACCAAGTCGAAGGCGGAGATCCCCGGATGCGCCCTCACTTTTCGCAGAAGGCTCTTCGGATCCAGATCCACGGCCGATATGATGCCCATCTGGGCGCCGTAATCCCTGAGGTGCCTCGTGAGCGCTCGCGTGTCGATTCCCTCGATGCCGACGATACGATGCTCGCGCAAATAGTCTCCTAACGACGCGAGGCCCCGGATCTCGGGGATGTGTTCCCTGTCTCTCTCGAATCGCCAGTTGCTCGGAAAATCGATATACTCTTTCACGACGAACCCTTCGACTTTCGGACCACGGTCGGATTCCCTATCGTCGTACGCGACCCCATAGTTGCCGATCTGAGGGTACGTCATGACGACGATCTGACCTTTGTACGATGGGTCGGTGAGAATCTCCTGGTAGCCCGTCATGGCCGTGTTGAACACGACCTCGCCGATCGCCTCTCCTCGATGACCGAAGAGATTTCCCGGGAATACCGTTCCATCCGACAAGACGAGAAGAGCGTTACCACTCATAGACGACCCCGCCGACGATCGTGAAAACCGGCGCGCCTTTGAGAGTCCATCCCCGGAAGGGGGTGTTCTTTCCCTTCGAGATGAAGGAATCGGGATCGACGAGGAACTCTCTGGCGGTGTCGACGACGACGACATCCGCATCGGCACCGACTCTCAGCGTTCCCTTTTCCGTTCCGAGAATCCTGGCCGGATTCTGTGCCATCTTTTCGACGAGTTGACCGAGCGTCAGGTCGCCTTTTTCGACGAGTTTCAGGCTGAGCGCGAGGGCGGTTTCGAGACCTGATATGCCCGATGGTGCTTCGTCGAACTCCCTCATCTTCTCGTCTTTATGATGAGGCGCGTGATCCGTCGTGATGACATCGATCGTTCCGTCGCGGAGCCCCCGGATGATCGCTTCGACATCGCGAGCGGTCCTCAGGGGAGGGTTCACCTTTGCGTTGGTGTCGTACCCCCGCACGGCTTCTTCCGTCAGCGTGAAGTAGTGCGGACACGTCTCCGCGGTGATCCGCACCCCTCTCTCTTTCGCATGTCTGACGATCTCGACCGATCGTTCCGTCGAGACGTGGGCGATGTGCAAGACCCCGCCGGTCAATTCGGCGAGCACGATGTCGCGGAATATCATGATCTGCTCGGCCTCTGCCGGACTGCCCGTCAATCCGAGAGTAAGGGAGAGGAGCCCTTCGTTCATCACGCCGCCCCTCGAGAGCGACAGATCTTCGGAGTGCGAGAGGATCGGTACGTTGAACGCTTGCGAGTATTCGAGCGCTCTCCTCATGATGAGCGAGTTCATGACCGGATTCCCGTCGTCCGAGAACGCGATACAGCCTTCCTTCGTCATGGTGCCGATCTCGGCGAGTTCTTCCCCTTTCTGCCCTTTGGTGATCGCTCCGATGGGGAGGACGGTGCAGAAGCCTTCCTCGGCAGCCTTTCTCTTGATGAACTCGGTCACGCTCGCGTTATCGTTCACCGGGAAGGTATTCGGCATGCAGCAGACCGTCGTGACCCCCCCTCTGATCGCGGCCATAGTGCCGGTGCGTATCGTTTCTTTATGTTCATAACCGGGTTCTCTCAGGTGGACGTGCATGTCGATGAGGCCGGGCATAACGACCATTCCACGGGCGTCGATGATGCGGAGGTCATCCGGAGAGGACACTTCGCGGCGCGCGTCGGACGGGCTGTTTTTCGCTCTGCCTCCTCTCTGCGGCGCCGCATGGAGGGCGATGCCCGCGATTTTCCCGTCTTCTATCGTGAGATCACCGACTCCGTCCAGGCCCTGCGACGGGTCGATGAGTCGCCCATTCTTGATGAGGAGTTTCATCTTTTCACTCCCGAGAGAAGGTACATGACCGACATGCGCACGGCGATCCCATTCGTGACTTGTTCCAGAATGACCGATTTCGGTCCATCCGCTATTTCGGAGACGATCTCGATCCCCCGGTTCATGGGGCCCGGATGCATGACGATGACGTCTTCCTTCGCGCGCGAGAGGCGTTCCGGCGTGAGTCCCCAGTTCTTCGCGTATTCCTCGGTGGACGGGAAAAACCCTTTCCCTTGCCGCTCCATTTGTATCCGCAGCATGATGAGGACATCCGCTCCTTTCAATCCATCTTCCATATTGTGAAAAATGGCCACTCCCGTCTCCCTCAAGTTCCGCGGTATGAGAGTCGGAGGGCCGATCAACCGGACATCCGCGCCGAGCGTTTTCAAACAGTAGATGTTGGACTTCGCCACCCGGCTGTGCATGATGTCCCCGACGATCGCGACCGTCAGACCGGCTATCCTCCCCTTCTTCTCCCTTATGGTGAACGCGTCGAGGAGCGCCTGCGTCGGATGTTCGTTCGTCCCGTCTCCCGCGTTGATGACGGACGCGTGGAGGTGGCGTGCGAGCAGGTGAGGGACGCCGGAAGAGGCATGTCGTATGACGATGAAATCCGCGCCGAGCGCCTGAACGGTGAGAGCCGTATCGACGAGGCTTTCGCCTTTGACGACGCTGCTCGTCGGCACGGAGAAGTTGATGACGTCGGTGCTGAGCCTTTTTGCGGCGAGTTCGAAGGATGTCCTCGTGCGGGTCGACGGTTCGAAGAACAGATTGACCGTCGTCTTCCCCCGCAGCGTCGGCACTTTCTTGATGTCGCGCCCGAGGATGTCTTTGAACCCCGCGGCGGTATCGAGCACGAGGGTGATTTCCTCGCGGGAGAGTTCCTTGATTCCCAGGAGGTCCTTGCTACTGAGCACCTTTCTCTCCCCCCGCATCCATTTTTTTCAAAATAACCCTGTCGTCGAGGCCCTCCTCCTCCATCTGCACCTCGACCGTCTCGCTCAACGACGTCGGGATATTCTTCCCGACGTAGTCGGCTTTGATCGGGAGTTCGCGGTGGCCTCGGTCGATGAGCACGGCGAGCTGGATCGCAGCCGGCCTCCCAATGTCCATGAGCGCGTCCATGGCGGAGCGTATCGACCTGCCGGTGAAGAGGACGTCATCCACGAGAACGATCTTGAGATCGTTCACTTCGAACGGGATATCCGTCTTTCGTACGATCGGCTGCTGCTTCCGTATGTTGAGGTCGTCCCTGTAGAAAGCGATGTCGAGGGAGCCGACCGGAATGTCTTTCTGCTCGATGGATCCTATTTTCGCGGCGAGCCGCCGGGCGAGGTGGACGCCGCCGCGCTGTATGCCGATGAGGCAGAGATTCGATATCCCCTTGTTCTTTTCGATGATCTCGTGTGCCATGCGGGTCAGCGCCCTCTCGAGATCTTTCTTGTTCATGAGTTCCTTGGACATGGTTCACTCCTTCGCGGGCTTGGGCGCGCGCGCGGATGAGAAGGGGAATAAAAAAACCTTCCCCGACGGCTGGAAGGTTGACACTGACCTGTGATGTGCAGCACGCGCTGCCTCCTTCCCTTCTTAGCCTCTCAGGGCCAATTCTTAAAGGTGAGTATAGTTAACCACAGGCGGAAGATATTGTCAACGACCGGAAACGCGTCGTGGTCGCATGAACGCGCCGCGATCGGGTTTTGTGGAGGTAGCGGCGGGGAGGGACGGCGTCCTCGCGGTCCGATGATTCGGTCACGGAGGACCGTGACTCTCCCGAAGATGATTCGGTCACGGAGGACCGTGACCCTCCCGAAGCTCCAGATACCATAGATGGCAAGTAAATGGAACAGAAAAGGCCGCACTGGCGTTGCGGATGGCGTCCTTGTCGATAGAATTCTGCTTTCCCTCGGCGGCGAAGGTTTTTGAAATACGCGGGTCCTAAGTGGTCATAACAATCGGCATTCTGGTGCAGGCGATGAATGAGGCGTTGGGCAGGGTAACGCCAGTATATAATGAGGCGCTGGTCGCTAATTAGGTGCCAGAGGGGTTGGTTACCTGTTCAGAATATCCCGGATTTCGCCAGGGGCCCTGGCTACCGCCCACCGCCATTGTCCGAATGCTCCGCACGCGTTCACGGCCTGAGTCCACTCATCCAGATAGCGGCGC
>CAKZPA010000017.1 GCA_937138415.1 uncultured Nitrospiraceae bacterium
AAGGCTTCTGCTTCTCTCTTTTTGTCTTTTGACATTTGGGAGTATGCCAATTCCAGATTTGGGCGAACTACGTGCGGGCGAACCAATTCCTCAACAAAACGGAACATAATGCATGAATTTACAGGATCCGGGATAAATTTCCGGGGACACGATACTAAATGCAAAAGGGGCCGAGGATTCAAGGGGTCGAGATATCCGAGACAGGGACAAATCCCATTTCATGAGGGATGTGTCGCTCGAACGCTATTTATTCAGCGTATCCGGCAATGACAATGCCGGCTGTATCGGCTTCGCGCACCAAGTCTTCCCTATTAAGGACGAGGCATTTATGAGCCTCGACGGCGAGCACCTTCGCGTGAACCTCCTTCATCACCTTCAGCGTTTCTGACCCGACCGTAGGGACATCGAACCGCATATCCTGATTCGGCTTGCCAACCTTCACTACTACGGCGCCTTTCCCGGCCAGGGTTCCTCCCCGCCTGATCGCCTCATCGGTCCCCTCGATCGCCTCGACCGCCATGACCGCGCGGTTCTTGACCACGACCGTCTGGCCGATATCGAGCCTGCCCATTTCCTTCGCTATCTTCCATCCGAATTCGATATCCTTGGATTCCTGCTCGGAAGGGGAATGCTTCGTGAGGATTCCGCGTGGCGAAAAGAGATCGGCACAGAAGAGGGAAATATCCAGTAACCTGATGCCTTCTTTTTCAAGTTCGTCCGTAATCGCGAGGAGGATGGAGTCATCGCTCCTGTCTTTCAGGGACATGAGAGTCTTCACCGCCCGCAGATCCGGGGTGATTTTACTCTTGTAAAGTAGGGTCTTCGAGACTTTTCCTGCCATGACTGCTTCGCTGACGCCGTATTGTTTCATCGCGTCGATGAGCTTCCCGAACTTCCCCACGTTTACCCACTTGATAGCATCGACGTGCGACGAAAGCGATTTGTCCGCGAGCGGTTCGAGACCAATGGCGAGGACAAAATACCCTTGCTTCTTTGCGTCATCGGCGACGGCCAGAGGGAGTTCGCCTTTCCCTGCGATGAGCCCGAGTTTTTTCAATTACCGGCAGATGCCCCTCTTGTTTTTCTGAATGAATTCGATGAGATATTTGATTTCATCCGAGTACGGGAGATCTTCCTGGATTTTCTTGATGGCATCTTTCAAGGTTCGCTTCTCCCGGAAGAGAATCTTGTACGCCTTCTTGAGTTCTTGAATCGTGCTCTCCGAAAACCCGTGGCGCTTGAGGCCGACGGTGTTGAGTCCAAAGAGTTTGACACGGGGCCCGGAGGCCATCATGTAGGGCGGGATATCTTGCCCAACCCCGCTGAATCCCCCGACCATCGTATACGCTCCGATGCGGGTAAATTGATGGACTGCCACCAGCCCGCCGATGACGGCAAAATCCCCGACCGACACGTGGCCTGCCAGGGTCGCAAGGTTCGCCATGATGACGGAGTTCCCGATTTTGCAATCGTGGGCGATGTGCACATACGCCATGAGGAAGTTATTGTCGCCGATCGCGGTAGTCCCATCGCCACCGACCGAAGCTCTGTGAATGGTTATGTACTCGCGCAGGATATTCTTGTTGCCGATTCTCACCCCTGTGTCTTCGCCCCTGTATTTGAGGTCCTGGGGCGCCAAACCGATACTGGTAAATGGATAAATGGTGCAGTCTTCCCCGATGTCCGCGCGACCTTCGATGATCACGTTCGAGAGGAGCCGCGTCCCCCTCCTGATACGGACCCCGTCGTGAATGATGCAGAAAGGACCTACCGATACTTCATCATCGATCTCCGCTTTTGCCGAGACAACCGCTGTTGGATGGATTTCTCTCGCCATGTCTTATATCTCCCGGTCCGTCACCATCGCGGTGAACTCGGCTTCCGCGGCTACCTTGTCCTCGACAAATGCGTTTCCCGTGAACTTCCAGACGTTTCCCCGACTCTGGAGTATCGAGACCTCGAGACGCAGTTGATCTCCGGGCACGACCGGTTTCCGGAATTTCGTCCGTTCGATACTCATGAAGTAGACCGCTTTCCCCTCCGGCGCGCCCGAACGGATAGCGAGGATGCCAGCGACCTGGGCGAGTGCCTCGATGATCAGGACGCCCGGCATGATCGGGTTCCCGGGGAAATGGCCTTGGAAAAATTCTTCGTTTATGCTCACGTTTTTTATGCCGACAATCTTCTTCCCGGGTTCTAATTCGACGACCCGATCCACCATGAGGAACGGGTATCGATGGGGCAAGAGGGACTGGATGTCCTTGCTGTTCATCATGCGATGTTCCTCCCTTCGAGTTCCTTGATCTTGTCTTCAAGCATCTTTATCTTTTTGTAGAGCTCTGGTAGCTTTGCGAACACGGCCTGCGCTTTGAGCCATTCCCTGTGCGGTATCGCGGGCGTTCCCGAATAAGCGCCCCTCGATACTTTCCCCATAATCCCCGATTGCGCACCGATTATCGTGCCTGCTTCGATTTCGACGTGATCCGCGACGCCTGCCTGTCCCGCGAGGGTGACGTAGTCGCCGATCCGCGTGCTTCCGCCGATTCCCACTTGTGCGACGAGGAGGGAGTGATTCCCGATCGTGACGTTATGCCCGATTTGCACGAGGTTGTCGATCTTCGTCCCCGTTCCGATCACGGTATTGCCGGTCGTTGCCCTGTCGATCGAGGTGTTCGAACCGATTTCGACGTCATCCCCGATGACGACCCCGCCTATCTGGGGGATTTTGTGATGTTTGCCGTTATCGAAGACGTAGCCGTATCCATCGGAACCGATGACCGAATTCGCGTGGATGATCACCCTGTTCCCGATGCGAATGCGCTCTCTGACCGTCACGTGGGGGAAAAGGACGCAGTCTTCGCCGATGACGGTTTCTTCTCCGATATAGACGAAGGGAAAGATTAACGAGCGGTCACCAATCGTTGCGTTATCCGCGACGTAGACAAAGGGGAGGATAGAGACATTCTCCCCGATGCGCGCGCTCGAAGCGACAAACGCATCGTTGCTCACACCGGACGACGACCTCGGCCGGACGTAGAATATTTCGAGAAGTTTCGCAAAGGCGAGGTAGGGATGAGCGACTTTCAGTTGTGCGATCGACAGGTCCGGGATCGGCTCCTGTACGATGACACAGGAGGCTTTGCAGGTCCGAAGCTCTTTCGCATATCGAGAGCCGGAGAGGAACGTGACGTCTCCTTCCCGGGCTTCCGAAATGCCTGCCACGCCCGTGATCTCGATGTCCCGATCACCGAAGATCTCTCCGTGAACCCGCTCTGCGATTTCCGCAAGTCTCACTATTTGGCGGACTTTGCTTTGGATTCATTATACTTCTTCAGGATCGCGTCCGTGATATCGATGCCTTTGCTCGAGTAGAGCACCATTCCCCTTTCGAGGATGAGGGTGTATTCACCTTCTTCGCCTGTCTTTTCGACGAGATCTTTGATCTCTTTCAGGAGCGATTCGGTGAGGTCGGCTTCTTTCTTCTTGATCTCGGCCTGTGAATCCTGAACGAGCCTCTGATAGTCCCTGATCAGTTTTTCGAGTTCATCTTCTTTGCTCTTCCGCGCGTCCGCGGAGAGCACGGAAACCTGTTTCTCGAGGTCGGTCTTGAGTTTCTCGATGGTCTTCCCTTTTTCGTCGATGGCAACCTGCTTCGATTTGATCAACCCCTCGAGGTCGTTCTTCGCTTTCTTGCCAGCCTCGGATTCGTTCAGAACTTTTTGCACATCGATCGCTCCGAACTTTACGCTTTCTCCGGCGAATGCCGAAAAAGGGACTGCCATGCTCACTATGAGCAGCGCACCGCATAGAGTCGTCATCACGGAAAAGTGTCTCCTCATGCATCCTCCTTTTTCTTTTGGTTTTGCAATGTATCAGAAGAACGTGCCGAATGCGAATTCGAACCGGCTACTCTTCTCCCCGATCTTTCTGTCGAGGTTGTATCCCCATTCCAGTCTAATGGGGCCGACAGGGGAAATCCACCTTACGCCGATTCCCGTAGTATATCGCAGCTCGGGGAAATTTTTAAACGAGTCATAAGCGTTCCCCGCGTCGAAGAATGCGACACCCTTCAGCCGCACCTCGCTGATCAAGGGGAAAATGTACTCGATGTTGAAAATGAGTTCCTCGGTCCCGCCGATTGCCTCGCCCGTTCCTTCGTCGCGGGGACCGGCCTCCCCGTAGCCCAAACCCCTGACGGTGTAGATGCCCCCGACGTAGAACCGCTCGTAGAGCGGGAGTTCCTGCCCGCCTATCCCGGTGGCGTATCCGAATCTGCCCCTCACCATGATCGATGCGCTCCAGATCGGTAAGTACCACGCTGAATCGATCTCCCCCTTGAAGAACTTATTCGTCCCGCCCAATCCCGCGAACGTCGTGTAGACGGAGTTTCTCGAACCTCTCGAAGGATCGAGGTAGTTGTTTCGCGAATCTCTCGTGAGTGAAGGGGTGACGCTGCTCGTCGTCCGTTTCCCCTGCTGCTCTTTCACGATGCGTGACGCGTTCTCGGATACGTTCGAGATTTCGGCCCGTTCGAAATTGTAGAGAATGTCGGCCCACCAATACTCGGCGAACCGCTTTCCGAAGGAAATACTGAAGCCCGCGGCGTCTTTGTTGTAATCGATGTACTCTCTGGTCAACTTATAGACGTTCGTCGAGAACGTGAGGGGTTTATCCATGAACCAGGGGTCTTTGAAAGTGATATCGTACAGCGTTGTCAGACCGCCCAGTTCCGCGCGTATTTTGACGTACTGCCCCTTCCCGAACAGGTTCCCCTGCGTCAGCTCGACCATGGCGATGAACCGTTCGATCGAACTGTAACCGCCGCCGACGCTGAAAAAGCCGGTCGGCCTCTCTTTCACCGAAATATCGAGGTTGACGAGTTTTTCTGCCGGCACCGGCTTGGGATTTATTTCGACGGATTCGAAGAAGTTCAAATTGTTGATCCTCTCGTAGCTCCTCCGTATGAGCGCGCTATTGAAAATATCTCCCTCGTCGAGCCGCACTTCCCGCCGTATCACTTTGTCCCGCGTCTTCGTGTTCCCCGAGGTCTCTATACGGCCGATCCTGTACCGATCCCCTTCAGTGATGTTCAGGACGACCTTGACGAGCTTCTTGCTTTCGTCGGGGATGACATCGGGATTGATCGTAATGAGTGCATAGCCGGTTTCGGAGTAGAGTTCCGAGATCGAAAAAATGTCCTTTCGCAGTTTTTCCTTGCTAAATGGTTCCTCGGGGAGCAAGGTTATCTTCTTCCTCAACGCGTCGTCCCCGAAGACGGTATTGCCGACGAATGCGATTGACGCAATTCTGTACTGTTCGCCTTCCGAGACCGGTATCGTAATAAACATCCCGCTCTTGTCCTCGGTCAGCCGAATGGTCGGTTCGCCGACGACGGCTTTGATGTATCCGTTATTGAAGTAAAGATCCCGTATCTTTTCGATATCACGGTCCATCTGGTCCTTCTTGTAGTACCCGGAAGATGTGATAAACGAGAACAATCCGCGTTCCGTGGTGTCCATGACGCCCCTTATTTTTCGCACGGAGAGGGCTTTGTTCCCCTCGATGGTGATCTTCTTGATCTTGACCTTCTTGCCCTCGTCGATCTGGTAGGTCAGCGTGACTTCATCGGCATTGACGACCTTTATGACGGGCACGATGCGCGAGAGCCAATACCCCTCCTCCTCATAGAACGCCCTCAATTTTGCGGCGTTATCCTGTATGAGGACGGTATCGGCGACCGATCCGGCCGTAATCGTCATTTTTTCCTTCAATTTCGCGTCGTCGAATTCTTCGTTCCCCTGCAGGTCTATCTTGACAATCGTCGGTTTTTCTTTCACGACGTAAATGAGCTTTACGCCGCCTTCGAACGGCTCGACTTCCGCCCGCACGTCGTCGAAGTAGCCGAGTTTAAAGATATTCTTGATGTCATCGTTCGTTTTTTCCTGAGAAATCGCTTCGCCGGGACGCTGGGTGATCTTGTTTTTCACCGCTGCCTCCTCGATCCTCTTCAGCCCACGAATTTCTATCGCATTGATCAGAGGCATGACGTCCGCGGCGAAGAGGGATGACCACGCGAGCATGGCAAGAAAAAAGAAGAGAAGCTGGACGGCGGATGACGTTGCGGTGACGCGGTTCTTCCGATTCATAAACTCGAAAAGTATAGCACTTTGCCGCCGGGAAATGTAAGAAGAAAAATGAAGCTTTGCTGAGCCGTGTGCGCTCTGCGGGGAGGATGAGGAGCCGCGTTGAACGCGGGAAAGCGCTTAAATGTTGTTCGGGAGGGAGTAAACAGATAAAATGTGAGTGGGGATATCGCGCATGAATGAACCGATAAAGAGAGAGGTCATCGAACTTTTGCGCAGGAGAGAATTTGACGCCCTCGTCGCGCGATGCGACACCGATACAACGGTTTGGCGGGAAGTTCGGCACCGTTTTTATGACCTTGATGAGCGAATACGATGGTCTGCGATCGAGACGGCGGCGAGGCTTATGAAAAAGTGGTGGGATGCCGGGAAGGAAGAGCGAGTTCGTATCTACGTAAGAACGCTCTTCTGGACGCTCAACGACGAATCGGGTGGCATAGGATGGAGTTCCGCCCAGGCAATCGCAGAGATCATCGCGTTGATCCCCTCGCTCATCGAGCCCTATGGGCGTATGATGATCGCCCACTGCATCGACGAACCGCCCCTCTTGAAGGGATGTTTCTGGGGGATCGGGAGGGTGGGTGCCCTTATGCGCGACGCGGCCGATGCGTTTGCGATCGAGATAGTGGAATCGCTCCGTGGAGCTGAGGTCGACGTTCTCGGGACCGCCGCATGGGCAATGGGAGAGACCCAGTTTGCGCCGGGGATTCCCTTTCTCACATCGTTATTTGAGCGGGACGAGACGGTCGCGATATACGTGGGGGGCATTTTGTATGAAAAGCCTTTGAGGATATGGGCTGAGGAGGCGATCCAAAAAATAAGGCATAGCACGAGCATGCCTTTATCTTCTGCTTAATATCCCGCCCACAGGGCATTCGATTCAACTAATCTAAGAATCTTTACTTGACAAAAAAATAGCGAGTTCATTATCATTAGTAACCTTCTTAAGCTCAAACAAATCAGGGCGCATATTTCTGTCAAAAATTTGCGGACAAATCTCGAAGGAAGGGGGTGAAGAGACAGGCTTCGTTTCTTTGATTCGCGTGCTTTCATTTCACTAATTATCCAAGAAGAAGGAGGTAACAATGGGAATCCCAGGACAGGAGAAGCTGTGGGATAAAGAAGAAAAGGGCCACAGAACTTATCAAGATGTTAGGATCTTCACCGATGATCAACTGAATAATTATACAGATGACGAGCTGAAGAACTTCAAGAATAAGCATGATATCCCGATGATGGAAGAGCTCGAGAAAGGTCCGTGGCCGAGCTTCGTGAGCGATTTGAAGAGGGAGGCATTGCACCGGAAAAAACTCGGTCAGGATAATCTGATGATCGCGACGGAAGTTGTGGAGGACCTGCTCGGACTCATGGAACTCTCGTATAAGGAGGGCGAAACCCACTGGAAACACGGCGGAATCGTCGGTGTTTTGGGTTACGGTGGCGGCGTTATCGGTCGTTATTGCGATCAGCAGCAGAAGTTCCCGGCGATCGCCCACTTCCATACCGTTCGCGTGGCCCAGCCCGGTGGAAAATTTTATACGACCGACTATCTGAGGACTTTCGCCGATATCGCCGAATACCGGGGGAGCGGCATTACAAATCTGCATGGATCGACCGGTGACATGATCATTTTAGGGACCTTTACCGACCAGCTCGAACCCATTTTCTTCGACCTCACCCACGATCTGGGTGTCGACCTCGGCGGCTCGGGATCGAACCTCCGTACACCTTCGGATTGCATCGGTCCAGCGCGATGTGAATTCACCTGCTACGACACCCTGGATATGTGTTACGACCTCACGCTCACCTATCAGGACGAATTGCACCGGCCGGCCTTTCCGTATAAATTTAAGTTCAAGTT
>CAKZPA010000018.1 GCA_937138415.1 uncultured Nitrospiraceae bacterium
AACGGTGGCACTCGTCAAAGGGTACGTCTATGCGGGGGATACTGCTTCCGTGGTTGACGTTATTCAACTGATTCAGTAAATTGTACTTGTCAAGACTTGATCTGTACTTGTCAAGTTAAATAGTTTAGATGAGATAGTTTAGACTTGATCTGGCAGTTGCCCTCAGCTCCTGACTCACCGATCTTTTGAGTTATGACCTGCGACTCTGGACCGGTGACACTTTCCCGCTTCGCCCACTCGAATCGTTTTCCACCACTTTTACATCTTATCACTGTCACTTTTTCACTGTTTTTCCCAGAACCCTCGTCCTTTTTTTGTCACCCTGAGCTTGCCAAAACTGTCACCCTGAGCTTGTCGAAGGGACCCGGCGTTCCGCTCGTGAATATCCATTCGTACTTTCTACTTTCTTCCTCGGACATTTCGAACCTTTGTTTCACTTTTATCTCCTCGCTTTCATCTCCTCACTTTTTCCCCCTTGTGATTCTTTTCACCGACACGTCGGTACCTCGATCCATTTAATACAGCCAAATGACACACAACGAATCCCGCAGGTATTGTCTCATGAAAGGCCGTCTTTCAGATGAACGCGGTGACAACACAAGATCGCTATTCACTCCCCGATCTTTGGGGAGAGTCAAAAGGAAACGTATATTCGAGGAGGGCATCATGAAAACGGGGCATTTTGGCATAATTACCGTTTGGTTGATTCTGCTGCTGGTCTGTTCGGCAGCGGGAGCGCAGACATTGGTGGCGCCGGGCAATCTCACGGCGATCGAGATCTCGAGCAGCGAGATCAATCTCTCCTGGACGGATACCAATTCGGGAAAAAACAACGAGCTGGGCTACTCCATCGAGAGGAGCCTGAATGCGTCGTCGGGGTACGTGAAAGTTGGTAGTGTGGGGAAGAACATCGTCACGTATCTCGATAGCGGTTTGAACAGCGGGACGACGTACTACTACCGCGTGCAGGCGTTCGGGAGGAAAGGGGCGATATCTCCTTACTCCAATGTCGCGTGGGCGATCACATTCCCGGAAGACGTGACGCCTCCGTCGGTACCGACCAACCTAACGGCGGTAGCGTCAAGCTGCAGCCAGATAAATCTGTCATGGAGCGCTTCGACCGATACGGGCGGTTCGGGCTTGAAGGGCTACAATGTTTACAGGAATGGCGCGTTTCTGAA
>CAKZPA010000019.1 GCA_937138415.1 uncultured Nitrospiraceae bacterium
AGGGAGTCCTTCAGCATATGTTCGAGCTCATCCAAGGCAAACTTTAACCATGCTCGGCATCGTTCTGCATCGGCTCATCCTTTCTCCCAGCACCGCAAGAACCCTTTCTCATGAAGAAACCGGTTGATTGCTGCGACCGCATCATTCGGAGACATGACTTCGGTATCAAGGACAAGATCAGGGTTCTGCGGCTCCTCGTACGGTGAAGAAATTCCCGTATAATCTTTTATGATCCCTGCGCGCGCTCTTTTGTACTGCCCTTTTGGATCACGCCTCTCGCACTCTTCGAGAGAACACTTGACGTAGATCTCGAAAAAATGATCGTTCGCGAATTGGCTCCTCACGTATTCCCTATCTTTTTGAAACGGCGATATGAAGGCCGTCAGTACGACTATCCCCGCATCGACGAATAATTTTGCGATTTCGACAATTCTCCTGAGGTTTTCCGCCCGGTCCACCCGACTGAATCCGAGATCGCGGTTGATTCCGTGCCGTACGTTATCGCCATCGAGGACATACGTCCGAATGGACCGCTTGAACAGCTCTTTTTCGACGGCGTGAGCGATCGTCGATTTTCCCGATGCCGAGAGGCCGGTAAACCTTATGAGACCGCTCTCGTGCTTGTTCAGGCGGTTTCTGTCAGCCCTCGTCACGGAGGTATTGTGCCTCATTACAAAAGGAGAGTGCATTACCCCTCATGTGTAGGACTTTTCGCATCGTACCCATGTCCTACCGAGTACGGTTCGAATCCCTTGACGACGATCTGCCGCGGTGTCTCTCGCCATTCTTCATCGTAGGACATCATTGTCTTGATGCGTCGCATTACGTCCCTCCATGCTCCATGATAGCATGTGCAGTGAAATACTTTAAGATCCGGGACCGCTTGAAGAGTCGAAAGCGAAATTGCCGCGTCGTCACGCCGACGGCGTGATTCATCGCAATGACGGCCTTCCTTTTTTGTCATCGCGAGCGACCAGCGGGGCCGTGGCGATCTCGCCGTTCCCCTTCGTCGTTGCGAACGAAGTGAAGCGATCTCATCGTTAGGGAATGAGGGACACATCCCCAGCAGGATGAATAAGATTCAGGGATGCCTCTCAAACGGGATGTGTCCCGGGATGTGTCCCTTTGTAATGCGACCATGCCGAGGGAAGCGCACGCCTCCCTCACCGAGTACCCTCTCTCTGCGAGCGTCGCGACCACCGCTACCGGGGCTTCA
>CAKZPA010000020.1 GCA_937138415.1 uncultured Nitrospiraceae bacterium
TGCCCCTCGCTTTCCCCTCGGTCTTCACCGTGCAGCCCTCCTCAGTCAATGCGCAGCCTTCCGGCGCGGGCTCCGTGACCTGTCCGGCCAAGAACACTTCAAATTCCTTCACCGACGCGGCATACCCGCTTCCGACGAACAAGCAAACGGAGACGAAAGTCAAAAGAACAACTGTCATGAGAACGGCGCGTTTCATATCTTCCTCCTTTCAGAATTTCACGAAATTACTGGTTTGTCATCCCGCGAGATCGACAAAAATATAGGCTCCCGATGAGCGTTTCCCCGTTTCACCTCCCTTGCGTTTCACGGATCCGAACTCAGCGCTTTCATCGCCTTCTTTGCGCTACACGATAATACTATACACGGAACGAAGGTGTCGCGCAATAGTATTATTGCTTTATTTGTTGGCACTCTTGCTCAACCGCTGGATTTTATCGGCCACCGATGACGGTTGCCTCGTTCGAATATCGCAGAGGTCGTCGCCTGGGAAGAGCACCGAAGGGATTCCGCGCCATGACGAAGCGATCGTTCTCCGTCGAGTTCACCACTCGTAGCGCACTGACGCCGTCAATCCGACAGCCCGAGCCCTGCGCAACGAAATATCGCTCGCCGTGACTTCGAACGAAGCGTTTCCGTATGCAAACCCCGCGGAGACGACGTCGTAATTCGTGTTGTACCGCGCCGTAAGACGCACCCGATCCGTCGCCGCAACGGTCGCGCTGAACCAGTAAAGCGGCCGATCCTCGATGAGGTTGACCGTCGAGCCGAAGACAAACGGGGAAAACTTCAGGGAGCAGTCGATATCCGTTTTCAAGGGGATCCTCTGCTGATAATCCTTGTAGCTTTCATACCCCCGTATGGTCGGCCGAAACTGCTGATAGCCGTCCTCGTCGAAGCTTTTGGTCCTCGACGTGGCGTCTGCCGTCGTGTAGGGGATTCCCCGCCAATACATTCTGCCCAGCACGTCCCTGAACAAGACGCTTACGATGAACGCGTCGTTCGCAGCGTATCTGACGCCAACATCGAAGCTGTACCCGTTGCCGTAAAATGACGATTCCGTATCTCTCCTGTCGTACACGTAATTGTCGTCGTACACGTAATCGAGAAACAGGTCGAAGTCATATGATTTTTCGCTCTCCGGAGTCACGTGCCCCGCTACTTTTCCCGACTGTATTCTTTCGCCCCGCAAATACCGCGCGGTCATGCCCGCGCTCAGACCCTTCAGAGTCCCCCCGAATGCGACCCCTTTCGATATCTCCACGCCGACCGCGGAGAATCCGTTCGCGTTCAGATCGATGGAGAATGTCCTGCCCACCGGAAGATCTTCTTTCAGGTTTATCATCCTGAATATTTCGACGGTGTCCCTGTTCGCCTTCATGAACAACTCACCCCGGTAAAACGCCGCGAGCCTCCATCCCTTGTGAATGATCCCCGAATCCGCCTTCCAATACACGTCCGCGGTGTTGCGATCCTCCGGATCGAAATAGCCGTCCCACTCATCGAGGAAAAGGGACCTCAGCGCGAAAACGTCGTTCCCTCCGAACGCGCGCGCCTCGAGAAAAGCACTCCCTCTCGCGTCGGCGAGCGTCGCGGGATTGAATCCTGACAGAGGGGTCTCTCCGGAACCCGGGGAAGGCGGACAGAAGAGTGATATCGTCAAGAGAAAGATCAACCTACCGGAGCCTTTCCGAAAAAAAAGGCAGAAGGAAAGGCTTCCTTCTGCCTTTTTGCGTATTCGTATCACGCGTTTCAGAGAATCGACTCTATGTATCCGTCGATATACTTCACCACAGGCACTCCGTAAATGAGGTATATGTCAGCTACTTTGACACCGCCCGACGTCTTGATATTTCCGGTCAATTGATCCTCATCCATGTTCACCTTAAACCATACCTTCATGCCCGACTGGTTTGTCAGCGTCATTTCGAGGATAGTGTCATAATCATCCGGATTTGATGACCCTGTATCAAGAACCTCCGTAATCGTCCCGGTCCCCGTCAAAGATGAGAGAACAGAGGTCCCGCTCTTTCTGGAATACGACACGTTCAGCGTATACTTTTTATACCCCGTCTGAGCCGCTCCGAGCGTCACATTGATAACAGGGCTCAAGGGCGCCTCTACTGTACCGTTGAAAGAACCGTTCCATGACATAAAGTTCGTCGGCCCGTCGTCTTTGCATTCGTCGTACGTCGAAGCATTCGTCCAGCTCCCCGTCAATACGCCTTTGAATTTCACGCCGGTGGGCGCGTCGTTGTCCAATTCCTGGAATGTTCCTTCAAACCTTCCCGATTTCGGCCTCATCCCTCCATCGCATTCGCACACTTCCTTCTGCAAATCCCAATCCGTATCGCAATCCTCCTTAGCGGCCCATACGATCGAAGAGAGGTTCAGCAATCCGTCGAACTGAGCCGTTCCTGTTTTGATCATGCCGGACACATTAATGCTGGTGGGGAAAATAGCCCCGTCAGCTTGGAATCCAAAAATCGCCGACAGCTTCCTACCGCTCTGGCTGAAATCTATCTCGAGTCCCGGAGCGACCATCCGGCCCGTACCGCTTATAGCGGTAACGCGGCCACTTGAAATCGTGGCAATGAAATTAGCATTAACATCCATCGTGCCCGAAGCCGTTTTCATCTCGACGCTAAGGGTGCCGGATTTAGGACTGCCCGACGGGTCCCGTACCAAGCTTACCTTGCCTTCATCAACGATATTATTATTATTGGATGAATCGCGAATTTTAAATTCATACGTGGAGTCACATCCCCTCGTGATGGTCAGTGTATAGCCCGGGAAATCCGGATTGGTAAATGATTTCGTCCCAAAATCAGTATTGGTGTTGATGACATAGTACAAGTATTGTCCGGCGAATTCTTTAGTTGTATTGCCGCTCCCGAGGCACGCGAAACCATATTGCACAGGATTATAACCGAGTTCTAAAATCCTCTCCCAACAAGTCTGGTGAGGCGTGCCGTAACTGCAAACCGTCGTGGGAATCGTGTTGCCTCCATACACGTGGTATGTTCCCGTATTGTCAGGTGCAACGTAGACCTTTATCCCATTCTGCTTTGTCGCATTCGTACCCGTAATCAACGCGAAACTTTGATCCGCATCCATTATCGCGTATGTGCTATTTGGTTCGCCTACCGCACGCTCTGAAGAATCGATGTTCGATGTGTGCACTGTGTAACCCGTGGTGGACCAGCAGCAATAATTAGTGGTGTCGAGAAACTGGATGGCGTCCACGAATACCTGATTATTTTCAAAGTCGGCTCCAACGTTTTCAACGATCCATCCAATCCTGCCTACCGTGTCCGCAAGTTCCGGCCCTATTTTTGTGTTCACTTCTTCAGACAGCCGTTTGAACGGCGTTTCGACAGCTCCCGGCAGCCCCGTGCCCTGATAATTGTACACGGACATTACCGTATTCCTGAGATCGCTCACAAGCTTCTTCGCCATCTCGATGTTCGACTCCAGCCTGAAGTTCGCCGTCACGGTCTTCGGGCCATTCACCGTGACCGTGCATTCTGATAATGCGCCTGTACATGCCCCGCTCCAGCCGGTGAATTTCGAATTCTCGCCTGCTATGGCTCTCAAGGTCACACTCGTCGATGGCTCGGTATAGAGCATTGCACATCTGGTGGTGTCGGAATATGTTCCGCAATAAATTTTTCCGTCCGTGCTGATTACGACGCCATTCGCGGCGCCGCTCTTCACGACACTTACCGTCACCCGGTACGGTATGAACGTCACCGCTACCGTCTTGTTCGCGCTCATCACCACCGTGCACACGTCCCCTGCCACGCTCGTGCACCCCGTCCACGCCCCAAGCGCATACCCCGCATCGGGCGTCGCCGTCAGCGTCACGCTCGCCGGAGGCGTCGTCGGCGCGAAGTTCTCCGTGCAGTCCGTGCCTCCCGTCCCGCACGCAATCCCGGTT
>CAKZPA010000021.1 GCA_937138415.1 uncultured Nitrospiraceae bacterium
AAGGCTTGGTATCATGCATTGATTGTCTCTTTCATTTTTTTCTTTGTTACCGGTTGAACAGCAGCATCAAGCCCCAGAAAGCACGAATGGGGGTCAGGTCTTTACTCTTGATCTTTTCTCTCACGATTCAATATTCTGCTTATGGTTGAATAATGCAGTCCGAGATGATCCGAGACGTCGTTCTGATTATAGCCATATCTGATTACCGCATCCCTGATGAGGCAATTTCTTGTGCGCTTGTCTTTTGTCCCTTCCGAGGAAAAGAGGTCCGAAAGCGTGGGCCTGTTTGTATATCGCTGGCTGCGAGGTATTTCCCGTATTGCTTCATGACTTCTGAGGTGTTCGATAAATTGCTCAGCAAAATTCTCATCACCAAGTATAATTTGCCCTTTTACGAATGTCCATAGTGATGGCCCTCCTATGCCTGCATGAACGAACTCACGGTACAGTTGGCAGGCAGCGGCTCTCTGTGTTGAAAATTGCCCAAGTATCCAGTCAATGGTAAGGCAGGGGAGGGGTTTTCCGAGTCCTGATGTCCCCCGGTAACTGCTCCATTGCCATTCTTCAGGCCGTCTCACCGCCTTAGCTCTCACGGGATTCAGCACCACATATCTACATGTCTCAAGCAGGTGACTTTCCTTGCTGACAAGTATTGCTTTATACCTCCCCTGAAAAACGTGTCCGACCCGCCGATGCCTTCTGTTGAAGGTTTGCGTATACACGCCGTTCAACTGTCTCATCCCTTTTGAGAGGTTTCCGTCGGGAGTTTCGACAATCAGATGATAATGGTTGCTCATCAGGCAGTATGCGTGACATAGCCAATTGTACCGTCCATTCACTTTATTGAGGATATCGAGAAAGAGCAAACGGTCATCATCGTCCGTGAAAATATTCTTTCGGTCATTTCCTCGTGCGGTGACGTGATAAACAGCACCATCGTACTCTATCCTGAGGGGCCTTGCCATGAAAAACCTATAGACCGTGAATCAATATATGTCAAGAATAAAGACCTGACCCCACGTTGATGTATTATATAGTACACAATATCATACATCCGCAAATATGTCAATTGATCAGCGAATGGCAGCAACGTCACTCAACACAGAACCGGGACAAGCTGCCTATCTCCCATACCGGATATTAATAACACTATAGCACGGGGCGCGGCTCCAGCAGAAGAAAGTAGCCTATACCCGCGTCGAGAAACTGTCATAGCGTCAATCGGCGGCGAGATTGCCGCGTCCCGCTTCGCGGGTTTCGCAATGACAAGGGTAAAAAGTCCTCGTCGTTCCGCACGTGATGAGGAATCCGTCTCTCCTTGTCATTCCGGCTTGGCCGGAATCTTTCTGAAGAACTGGATCACCCGGTCGAGCCCGAGGATGACGGAGCGAAGGAAAAGGATTCCCGGGGCGTGTAATGACATAAAAAAGGCATCAACCGTTTCAGCATGCCGAAGGAGTGGCTTTGGAACGAGGTCGCGGTCGAGACGATGCTGTAGGCAAAGGATTCGCCGAACCGTGCGGATTACTACGAGACGGCGGGCAATGCCCTTTTTGCAAAGAGGGACTTGATCGGGGCGCGTGAGGCATATCGAAGAGCATATGCGTTGAAGCCGGAGGATGCTCGCCTCAGAGGCCGCCGCGAACAGATTGACGCCATCCTGAACGAAAAAGGGGAGAGGCTTCTTTTTTAGAACCTATCTCAAAATCGGTTTTCTCTTTTCTTGTCATTCCGTGTTTGGCACGGAATCCAGTGACTTTGCCGTTTTATATAAAAAACAAAGAATGACCAATGACAACTTTTTAAAACGCTTACAGCGCTGGATACCGGTTTTCACCCGTATGACTTGACTTTGAGATGGGTTCTCGTGATTTCCTAAATATGTTTCGTGTCTTCACTTAAGTTGATGGTGAATTCTGATCCTTTGCTTTGCAGACGGGATTATCTCTATTTGGAGTCACCCGAAAAAATATATGGCCTTGATATTTAGCATATGCTATAATAACGTAGAATTTTTGACATGGAAAAGATCTAAAGGTCTCGGTATCAGGTCTCAGTGACGTTATGTGATATAATCATTCATCCCGAGGAGGTTGTATGATGGATCAGAAATTTTTCGAGGAGCAATTTGGAGCGATAAGGGATAGTCTTGACGGCATCGCGAAGCGTCTTGATGGCCTCGAGAAACGTCTGGACGGCCTCGAGAAGCGGATGGACGGCATCGAGAAACAAATGGTGACTTTTGGGAATCGGCTGGATGCTCAAGAC
>CAKZPA010000022.1 GCA_937138415.1 uncultured Nitrospiraceae bacterium
ACGGAGGATGCCACGCCCTCATTCGTGAAGAGAACGCCGAGTCGTATCTTCGGCGGAGAAAAATCCCGCTCAGGACTGCTGAGGCCGTACGGCATTTTCGCCGCCCAGAGAATTCTTTATGTCACCGATCCAGGAGCCGGTACATTTCATGTGTACGATCTGGGCAAAAAAAAACATTTTACGATCGGGGCGGGTGGTCAGAAATTCCTCACTTCGCCGGTCGGAATCGCCGTCGATGAGAAGAGTGACATCTACGTCTCGGATTCTCTTCAAAAACAGATATTCGTCTTTGACAGAAACGGGAAATATGTTCGTTCAATCGGTTCGCCCACTATATTTGAACGACCAACCGGGATCGCTATCGCGGATGAAAAACTCTATTCTGTCGATACCCACGGACATAAAATACTCGTGTTCTCGAAGAACGATGGGACGTTACTCCATAGTTTCGGTCGGCGAGGCACAACGCCGGGGCACTTCAACTACCCTACACACATTTTCGTCAGCCGGGACAAACTCATTTATATCACAGATTCAATGAACTTTAGAGTTCAGATATTCAGCTCCGATGGCAATTATCGAGCGAGCTTTGGTAAATTGGGCGATGGTTCAGGTAATTTCTCGAAGCCAAAAGGGGTGGCTGTCGATTCAGAGGGTCATATATATGTGGTCGATGCGCATTTCGACAACGTCCAAGTATTCGATCGGATGGGGAATTTACTCCTCGTATTCGGCCGCTCGGGAACAGGGAAAGGAGAGTTCACTCTTCCAGCGGGTGTCTATATAGATTCGTCCGACAGAATTTATGTGGCTGACTCCTATAACAGACGGATACAAATTTTCCAATATATAAAGGACGACATTGCGAATTGAACGGAAGTTTTACATACTAATTTGTAATGATTTTTACCTTTTACAAAACGGCGAGGAGTTATCGGATGAATCACCTCAAGTTTTATAGCCGGATCCTGCTTTTCTTGCTGATCGTGTGGCCTATTTCACTATTTGCCGGAGTTTATGCCACGAAACACAACCTCTCGGTCTCCGGTCCCGGCGTCGTGACAGCAGTTTCGGAAACGCAGGTTTGCATCTTCTGCCACACTCCCCACAACGCATATCCTGCTACCCCGCTATGGAACCATCAGCTTTCGGCAGCCGAAAATTATGTAAATTATTGGAGTCCGACTCTCCAATCGTACGCGTCACCAGGAGAAGCTCCGCCAATTGATGGTTTTTCGAAACTCTGCCTCAGCTGCCACGATGGGACTGTTGCGTTGGGTGCGGTACAGAGCCGGCTGGAACCGATCGAGACGTATGTAGATTACATGGATATTGGCTTAGCGGGCTATCTCGGAACAGACCTCTCCGGAGGTCACCCCATTTCGATTATTTTTGACTTGGCCCTGAAGAATCTCAGAGATCAAGATCCGTCCCTCCTGCCTTTGCAGTGGCCGATCAATGATCCGGATGTTAAGTTATATCCGACACATGGAGGGTATGGCGTTCAGTGCACATCGTGCCATGATCCTCACGGCGGTAAAGGGGGACCGGATGCGCCGCCTTTTTGGCGTAAAACATCGGCAGAGGACGTTTGCCTCGTATGCCATGATATCATGGGAGAAATAGGTTACTGAATCAAAAAATATCGATTAATGCGTTTATGTATCTGTTAAACCGCTTTAGAATATTAACCATTTTTCTATTGATGGTCGCCTGGCTTCTGCCCGATGACCTCTTTTCGAAGTCTTTTCGTGAAACATCACATGGAGACAGGAGAAATCTTCCCAAAGGATGTTTGAGTTGTCACGAGGGGCATGGCGAGCCGGGAACCCCTATGCTGTCGACGGAGAGAGACTTTCTCTGTTTCAAGTGTCATGGCGACACCATGAGAATCAGCGCGGCCAGGCGAGACGGATATGTCAGCAATGACACTATTCTATTCAACATAAAAAGGGAGTTTGAGAAACTTTACCGCCATCCGATCGAAAAGAGAGGCATCCATACATATCGGGAAACCCTGCCGGAGACCGATCCAACCATGCCGAGACACGTTGAATGCGTAGATTGTCACCACCACCACTACGTAACGCGTGAAAACAAGCATCTTGGTCTGAAGGGCACTAATGTGCATGGAGCGCGTGTGCTCAATATCGTCAATGAATACGAACTATGCTTCAACTGTCATTCATATAGCGCAAACCTGCCATCAGACCAAACGAATAAGGCAGAGCTTTTTAACACCGAAAATCCTTCGTATCACCCTGTCATCGGACATGGCCGGAATCGTCTTGTCCCGAGCCTGCGGTCGCCTTTGACGGAGTCGAGTCTCATCAAATGCACGGACTGCCACAATAACGATGATCCCCTCGGACCAAGAGGACCTCACGGATCCAAGTACGCACGCTTGCTCACAAGAAATTTCGTCGGAAATGACGGCAGCGAGGGAGTGAACCGATACGATCTCTGTTACGGTTGCCACTCGAGGGAGAGCATTCTGGGAAACGAAAGTTTTCAATACCACCGACTGCACATTTCCGACGTCGGCACTTCGTGCCGAACGTGCCATAATCCACACGGGAGCATACAATATTCGCATCTGATTGACTTGAGCAGTTTCTCGATAAGCCCTTCCCTGCAGACCGGTGAGTTGCGTT
>CAKZPA010000023.1 GCA_937138415.1 uncultured Nitrospiraceae bacterium
CCGGGCCCACAGGGACCTCAGGGCGAAAAGGGCGATCCGGGCCCACAGGGACCTCAGGGCGAAAAGGGCGATCCGGGAAGCGTCGGCACCGTCACGGTCAGAACGGTCATGCAAAATGCTCGGGTGATAAATGTCCAATGCGGTGGAACTTTGAGAGCTATTGCCGGCGGAGGTATCCCCGGCGGAACGGGGCAAAATGACAACATTGTCGGCTCTGCGCCGATAAACAGCGACAACAGTCTCGCGATCGATGGGGGCACGAACCCGACGGGCTGGCGGGCATCGTTCAGGAACCTCCACCCGAATAACGCGGCGTACGTGCTTTGCATTGACGCTCCATAGACCGTTCCGCTAAAAGTAAGTTCGAACCGTCTCGAAAGCGAGCGCTCACTGTGCGGTGAGCGCTCGCTTCATAATGGCGAAATTCCGCGACAGGTTTTTTGCTTGCCTCTGAATCTGCAGCGGTTCGGGAGATGCTCTGACAAATGGCGGGATTCGCAGAAGATAGACGGCTTTCTTTTCAGCGGCGGCCGGGAAATAACTTCATCCGGTCATCCCAGCTCCCGCTTCAGCCACTCTTTCAATCTTGCACCGATCGGATACATCTTGAAATATTCTTTTCCTCTGTTCTCCTGAATCGCTTCCTGGATCAAGTGCTCCGGGACGCCGTCGATCTTCGCGAGCGTTTCAGCGTATCCCCCCGCATTCTGTGCCATGAGAAAAAGAGCCGGGTGCTTCCCCATGGTCTCAATGTAGAAAAGATACCCGGAAGCACACCGTTTCGAACCTTCGCCTGTTTTCCCGGCGGAAGACCGCATGAGCTGCGAGGGCTCGAAGTCCCACAAGAGGCGTTCGAGGATATATCTATTTTTCTTCAGACTGTCGAGCGAGAGGCTATCCGATGAGAACACGATCGGTCCTTTCCCTTCTAATCCCTGCGCGGCCTTCGTTCCGGTACCCGCACGTGAGGGATCGTCCCATCGTTCCACTCCCGCGACACATAGAGACGGCAGTAACAACTGCCGAACTCTTTGATATCGGGATCCCGATAGACGCATGGACAGATGATGTCCGCATCCTCCTCTTTCCGCCCGGATGCGAGACGGCACGGGCACGAACGATATCCGTACCTCGCCTCGTTCGTGAGGAGCCCCGCGAGGATCTCCATGACGTACTCTTTGTTCTTGTTGAGCTGAATCCCCTGGGACTCCGCGTACCTGTTCAGGATTTCGTAGAGCCGTTCCGGTGTCATGCCAATTCGAGCGCCTTCTTCAACGCATCCTCATCGAACCCGAGGACGACCTCTTCCACGACGAGCGTCGGATACGTCACCTGAGGATTGTATCGCTTCACTTCCTTCGTCATGAGCCACTGCTCGCCGCCGTCAAGCAAATCGACATCGATCGTTTCGTATACGATGCCGTTCTTCTCGAGAAAGTTCTTGACCATCCGGCAGGTTGGACAGGTGCTGAGAGAGTAGAGCCTCACTTTCTTTCGCTGTCCGTTCATGGCCTCCTACGCACTCCCCACAGGGCCGTTCGGATGGTGTGCGCGATATGCCTCCGCCGAGGAGATCGCTACATCCTCGAGCATTTCGGCATTCGCTTTGTTCAGCACGTCGAGCGGCACGTTGAGGTGGACCGCGATATCCTCAAGCGGAACCCCTTTCGTATAATGCATATCTGCGATCACGATCTTCAGCGCATCGTCTTCGATGAACGTCCTGAGCTGCGCATCGTTCACGACCGCAGCATCGCACGCCGCCCGAAAACTTAGACCGCCCTCAAGCCCCTCCAGGATCGTTTTCATCGTCTGATTGTAAACGGCAGATTCTTCTTCTGTATACTGCTTGTACCTGAACTCCTCCATGCGAAGGTGTCCTCCTCCCTACGATAGTTATGCCACGACAAAAAAGAACGCAATCCATACTTATGATACTATAAACCATGGACCCGATGGGGAAGAGAGAACTGCTCGCATTCTACGACAGGCACCTCCGGGACTTTGGCGACTCGCCCCAAGCCCTAAGGTGGACTCCACAAGGGCAAACGAGGAGATACGAGACTATGCTCACCGTCATGGGGGATATGGCAGGCAAACACCTCCTCGACTTCGGATGCGGGAAGGGTGATTTTTTCGGGTTTCTCATGGAGAGGGGCATCCCTGTCTCGTACTGCGGCATCGACGTCAACGAGAACCTCGTTGAACTCGCCCGACGGAAATACCCCGCCGCCCGATTCCTCGCCGTCGATATCGAAGAGAGCGATCTCCCGTCACGATTCGATATCGTTTTTGCGATCGGTGTCTTCAATCTGAGAATTGCCGGGATTCAGGATACCGTCAACCACGTGATGAAAAAACTTTTTGGCCTTTGTCGGGAATCCCTGCACGTCCACTTTCTCACCTACTATGTTCCCCGCAGGAGCGTCGAACTGTTCTACGTGAAGCCCGAAGAACTGATCGCGTTCGCGATCCGAGAAATTTCCCCGAACATCACTCTCCGCCACGCGCAGGAAGATATTTACCTTTCTGTCTATAAATAATTCGTTCAGAGAAACGCGTGCCGGATACCGACCCTCCCCCCGCGGGGTACCGCACCGCCTGCGCAGGGAGAATCTACCGACCGGACTACGTGAAGGGTGCGAGCGGCCTGCAGGGCGCTTCAGGGTCCGAACGAAAAGCGCCGTTTCACCGGTATCACGTAATACCCCGGCGATACCTGATACCGCTCCATCTGCGAGAGGAAGAAAGGATTTTCCAAAAGATCTCTCTCGGGCATGAGCTCTATAACCCCGTCAGCCACCCTGCTCTGCACCGTCCCTCTCAATCTCGCATATATGTGCTCGCCCTCGAGCGAAACTGCGATCCGATGCGCAGGCCCTTCCGTATCAATGGTCCCTCTGATCGCGTGAAACATGTTCAACGGGAGCGCAACGGCCTCGAATGTGACGGGTTCGAGCGCTGCATCGGCAATCTGAAAGCTGATTCGTCCTTCGTGCCCACCCAGACTCGCACGCCCCGAAATCCGTCCCGTTCCGCGTATGCCTGCGTTCGAGAGCGCCTCCACATCCGCCAGTGGAACGTCCGAAAAAGTGAAGTCGGTCTGCATCGCTCGTTGCGACCGTGTGGCGTACCCCTCGACGATCCCTTGTCCGACCCCCCCTCGAACAAAAACGGCAACCTGGACCTTAAACAACCGAAGGGGATCGAGTCCGGCAGAAACCCGCTCCAGCGAAAGGAGCGTTTTCCCGAGCCGTTCAAAACGAACGCGGTCGGCAGAAAGACGATAGAAATATCCCTTTTTCAACCCCTCGCATCGAATCGTGATATCCCGACCTCTCCCAAAACGCTCGAGAGCGGATTCGAACACCGATAACGGACAGACAATCCATGCTGCCCAAACCACGACGACAATGAGTAGTAGCCCACCAAGAATTTTTTTCAACCGAGTCGCTCCACCGAAGAAGAATCAGCTGTCACTGCTGTTCAGAATATTTCACACTACGGCAGGATGCCGGAGAAACACCATGACGATTCCTTGTAACGTCGATCCACGCCCGCGTTTACGATACAAGTTATGAGCGTCAACGGGAGTCCGACCGCCATCACAACGAGGTGTGCCACGAAATCATCCTGTAGATTCGTGGTGTTGACGCGATATTCAGCCACATCGATTCTCTTAATTTGAATAGGTACGAGCCCATCATTCATACATGCCGCGGTTCTCCCTTTCCGCACGTCGTCACCGGATCCGAAACGAGGTGTGTCACCGTGATTTCAAAAACGAAAGCGCGAGTTCCATATTGAGAAGCTCCGGACGGTCGAAAGCCTGCTTGACGGCCACCCTCCGGATAGAGAGGACCATGGGGGCGTGTTCGATCCGATAAAAAAGGTTCACCATCTCATTCATGCTCACCTTCTCGACAAAGACCTCTGCCTCCTCCTCGGTCCCATCTTTTCTCTCATTCTTGCGGATAATCCTGACCGTTTTCACCCGATCCCTGAGACCGATTGAAGAGAACACCTCATCGACAGCCTGGAGGACGCCCTGCACGCTCGCCAGATTCTTTTTGCCCTCGACAGCCCCCACCTTCTCCCTGAGAGATAAAAACTCGTCCTTCAGGAGCGCCATCTCTTGCTGTTGGGCCCTGAGCTGCCGGAGTTCCTTCGTGCGGGAATGAAGCGTGCGCAGAGAAGCGATGGCGACAACTACTGTCGCGAAGACGATCAGAACAACGCCGATGTGCTTCCCTTTCCCCGACGGAATCCTCATGATTCCCTCTGACGAACCGTGATCGAAAACAGTGTTTTCCCTTGCGCGGACGCCTTCGACTCCGATATCGATACGCCGGCGAAATGTCGCCGGAGCTTTTCCTCGAGAGATTGAACCGCGCTCAAGGACGCAGCCTCACCCCGCAGGACAATATTCTTGCCGTCGATCGCGATCTCGTGGAATCGCGAACCGTCTCGTTCGATACGGGCGAGCGCCATGAAAACATCGAGCGGCTTTACGCCGACCATCGCTTCTTCCTTGCCCTCGAGTTCCCTGACGTGCGCCTTCAACTGGTGGAGTTCGTTCACTATGTTTTTCTCCTCGGGGAACAAATCCCGGTAGGTTTGGCGCATCGCCGTTTTCAGGTGCGCGATCTCCCGGCTCGACAACCAAATGCGGAATAGGACATCCGACATCCCGATGACAACGAGGAGCGCGAGGAGAACCGCCGTGGTCCTCAATGCTTTCTTCGTCTTTTCGATGCCGCGCGTGTAAGAAAACTCTCCGCGCCGCAGGTCGATCGTCGGCTGTCGGACTTCCTCGATGGCGAGCCGCTCCCGCTCATCGTCGGACAGCGGCGCGCGCGCCACCAATTTCACCGGCGAAAAGTCTGCCAGTGCGTGCCTCAGCTCGAGAGACGTTACGCAGAGCGGATCGATGCCGAGCGCCTGCAACGGTTCGAGGATCTTTTTGAGCAGTTTCTTTTCGATGAACACCGCGAGGATCTCGTGCCCCTCATCGTTCCTGCCGATCGCGACCGCATCGAAGATGACGGATTCCGTGCCGCCAAGCACCTTCCCGTCGAGTTCGAACGGGAGAACCTCCCTGACGCGTGCCCTGTCCTCGAAGGGCACGTCGACGATCCTGAAATTCAGCGCACGGAGGGGAAGGCTGAGGTAGACACCGTCAGGCAGATCGGTCTCCGCATCCAGCGCAAAAGAATGGTCGTCCGACAGCGGAAATGTCCGCTTCTCGGCGAGTGCATACCCGCTCCCGCGCACGTCGAACACGGAGAGCCGTACCTCTCTTTCCGTCACGTCGAAAAAGGCGACCCGCTTCATCAGTATTCCTTCCAGTATTCTACTCTTCCGCCATCGACACGGAGAACCGCTTCGACGATTCGTTTCACGCCGTTCGCCGAGGCGACGGATCGAACGGAGACGTACTCCCCTTTGACCGCGATGGCACCAGAAGGAATTCCGACGTCCCGTTCGAATCCCGCGACCTTCGCGAGGTCGCTCTTTTCCCTGAACGGATTGTTTTTCCGAAAATCGATCACCCGCTGGGCGAGTTCGTCGCTCACCTGCTCCGAGAGACACCTGAGGACCGGCTTGAGTGCCCCGTTGATATTGACGGAGATATTCTCCCTTTTCCCGTAGACGGTGACGAAAGGCCGCAACGCGTCATGCTCCGACTTCGATATGCCGGGGATGAGCAGGACCTCATCGACACTCACGAGCGCCGAATTCCGCGCACCTCTCTCTGAATCCGTAAGCCGCGCCTCTGCGTCGGAATCTATCCAATCGACGATGCGGTCCGCGATCTTCTCGTCGAGCCCGAGCACCCTGAGGAGCCTCCTGAAGCACCGATACGGGCTCTGCTGATCGTGCTCCCTGATGTTTTCGTTCGGGGGCACGAGCGCGTTCAGATTGAATTTCGAACCCTCGTCCTCTATCCGTATCAGCATCGTCTCTTCGATACCGGCGAACGACGCCGAGAGGGGGATTTCGACGACCCCCGGGTACGAATACCCCTGTGTTTTCAGGGTATCGATGGTCATTTTCGCGGCGATCGTCACGCCCGATGCCGCCACGCGCGATACCCTTTGCGAATCGCGCCAGGTGGAGAGGCTTTCCGTCCCCACGTACACGCCGTACGAAAACTCGACGACGAGAACGGTGATCAGCGCCACCGCGAGGAGCGTCACGACGAGCGCGATGCCGCGATCGTCTTTCGGTCTGCCGGTCATATCGGTCCTTTGATCCTCGGCATTGCCCGGTCAGCGAGGACGACAACCCCGCTTCTCAGCTTTACCGCGATGCTTATCCTCACTTCTTCCGGGACGCGTCCGATGATATCCGTGTCCCACGTCCTCACCCACCCGTCCTGGTACTTCGCCTCGATCGAGAACGCATCGAGCCGATCGATCACCTCCACCGCCTCCGCGTCCTCCTCCGTCAACCGAAGAGGCCCGATCTTCTTGAATAGACGCAATCCGTCGTCTGCTCCCTCCACGTAATAGGAGACGAGCGATAGTCCCGGACGGAGGGCCGAAAACGTGGCGAAACGGAGCGAGGACGCACTTTTTCCGTAATAGTCGCGGTCTTTCACCCGCCACGCGGTGCTCTTGTCCGCGGCTTCGTAGAACGACGCTTCGACCTCGCACCGGAGGATATCGAGCGCTCGGCGCGCCTCCTGGAGCTTCACGAGCGTGTCGTCCATGCCATCGACCGCCCTCCGGGCCAGAAAAAACGTGCTGTACACGGCGGCGAGGACGACGGACAAGATCGCGAGCGAGACGAGGATCTCGAGGAGGGTAAATCCTCGGCATGCACGGGAAGCGGCGATCCCCGCGTCGTGCTCCACCGCCCTACTGCCGACCCGTCCCGAGGACGAACTCATGCACCGCCACCTCATTTTCGCCCGATCTCACGACGACGCCAATCTCCGAGATCCCCGGATATGGCGAATCCCTGACAAATGTTTCGAATGCGTATCCATCATAGGGGGCGTCAAAATACCCCTTCTCCTCCCGGCGGTCACGCGCGATCTCCGCGAGTTTGTCTTTGGCGAGGAGCGTCGCGAGCGTAATCGTCTCCTGTCTCCCCGCAATACTCAAGTGGTAACTCAGCGTAGAGATGAGCGTGACGAGGAGCCCTCCGATAATCGCGAGGGATATGAGGATCTCGAGAAGGGTAAAACCGCTTGGGCGCTCTCGAAACGATAGATCCCCGGAAGGAGGCTCGAAACGAGGCCCTGCCGCGCCACGGACATGCCCCAAATCTCGACGGGCGTCCCTCTGCGCGTGCCGAAAGAAGACGGCACGTTTGGCGAATGCCCCGTGATCACCCTCTCCGTACTCCGCCGAACGTCGTCTCATCCTTTTTCCTGGATCTTCGTCCTGCCACTGAGAGAACGAAACACAACGGTCACCTGTCTGTCGCCTTTGCCCAGTGTCACCTGGACGTCTTCGGGGAAGCCGAGCGGCTCCGCAAAAAGGGTTACCCCGCCTCTGGAGACGGTGCCCTTCGATGGTATGGTCACCCCTTTCATCGAGGGAAATCTCTTCTTCCTCTCGCCTTCCAAAGTTCTCCACGAGACCACCTGCCCGTCGAGGTCGAACGTCAGCCGATTGGTCTCCTTCCGCGAGATCGCGCTCTCGTGGACGTATCTGAGAATGGACGCAATCTCGCGTGCCTCTCCTGCGACACCGCGATCGCCGAACCCGCCGAAGGTCGGGAGCACGATCGTCGCGACGAGCGAAACGAGAAAAAGGATGACGATCAGCTCGAGGAGCGTGAAGCCCCGAACGGAGGGGGCGCGACCGCTGCATCGAAATATCACGTGCCGCAAAATCTCACGCCCGTCCCGGGTCGCCTCTATTGCAAATCCCAGTTCTTGATATCGGCGTCTTTCCCTTCGCCGCCCTCTCTCCCATCCGCTCCATAACTCAGCAAATCGAAGTCGCCGTAGACGCCCGGCGATATGTAGACATAGGGGCGCCCCCACGGATCGGGAGGGATCCTCCGCTGCTCGAGGTATCCGCCTTCCCTGTACTTTTCCGGGATCTGGCCTATCGTGGGCTTCTCGACGAGAGCTGTGAGACCTTGCTCGGTTGTCGGATAAAACCCGTTGTCCATCTTGAACAGCTTGAGCGCGGTCTCGAAATTCTTTATCTGGATCTTCGCGTCGGCGATGCGCGCGTCGTCAGTCCTCCCGATTATCCGCGGGGCGACGAGTGCCGCGAGCAGACTGAGGATAAAGACGACGACGATGACTTCAAGCAACGTGAACCCTTTATTGGCATTCATATCGTCCTCCGCCATTCATTGCTCATCCACACATTGGTCGAGCAATAAAAGAATGTTTCAGTCCCGACTTGATCGGAACATTCAGATCCTTCGACAAGCTCAGGATACCATATACGAGAGGGCAAACGATGACGGGCGTTTCATAGCGAGCCTGTCGAGTAACGGTTGCCCTCATGAGAATCCCGGGCATGAAAAAGACGAGTCATTACCCTTCCCGATGCCGAACCCATAGCTCACCGTCGTCGCCGCAAGCACGTGACCTCTCGCATCCCTGGTCCCGCGAACCCTTTCTTTATTTAATGAGCTGATTCAACTGGAATATCGGAAGAAGAACCGCGAGGACGATCAGCCCCACGACGCATCCCATCGCGAGAATCATGGCCGGTTCCAGAAAAGCGATGGCCTTCTGGACTCTCCGCGAAAATTCCTCTTCGTACGCGTCCGCCGCGTTGCGCAGAACCGCGGCGAGTTGTCCGCTTCGCTCGCCCGTCGAGATGAGTTGAGTGAGCACGGGGGGAAATCCATCCAGAGACGCGGAGAGTCTCGCTCCCTCGGCGACTTTGCGAGCCGCATCCGTAATCCGTCCTTCCAGCATCGCGTTCCCTACGGACTTTCCGGCGAGTTCGAGCGCCCTGAGAACGGGCAGACCGCCCTCGAGCAGAAAGCCCAGCGTCCGCGTGAATCTCGCGCAGTAGAGGCTTTGCAATATCTTCCCCGGCAGGCGGAGCATGAACCGGTCGACGAGCAGTCTCTTCTTCTCCCTCAGCCGCCTCACCCCGATCGCGCCGCCGAGAATCGCCGCGAGCACCATCCACCAGTAGCGCTGGAACGCCTCGCTGATCCAGATGAGGAGAACAGTGAGGAAGGGAAGGGCTGCGTGCGTATCTTTGAAAATCCTCGTGACCTTGGGAATGACGAACGCGAAGAGAAAAGAGAGGACAACGAATCCAACGCAGATCATGAAGATCGGATAGATCATCGATGTCCTCACTTTTGCCTTGATAGCGCTCTGCGCCTCGAGAAAATCCGCGAGGCGGCCGAGAACCTTATCGAGCGCTCCGCTCGTCTCTCCCGCGGCGACCATGTTGACATAGAATTCCGGGAACACCCCGCTCTCTTCCGAGAGCGCTTTCGAGAAGCTCGCGCCCGAAGCGATGCGCTCCTTGACGCGCACCATCAGGCTCTTGTGGAATCCGCTCCGTTCGTTCCCGACGGCGTTCAGCGCTTCCATGAGGGGCACGCCGGAGGCGAGGAGCACGGAGAGCTGCCGCGTCACGGCAGGGAGGAAATCGGGATCCGGACGGCGGAACAATCCTCTCCTCTCGCGCGTGACCGATTCGGAAATGTGACGCGGGTAGAGACCCGACTCTTTGAGCCGCAGCGCCGCTTCCCTTGGGCTATTCGCCTCTATCGCTCCCGTCACCTCGGCGCCGTCCGTCCGATAGCCGCTATACCGATAGATCGGCATGGTCTTTCCTCGTCACCCGCAAGACTTCCTCGAGCGTCGTCAGCCCTTGCATGACCTTCTCGAGTCCGTCGCGCCGAAGCGTTTTCATGCCGCGTTCGACCGCCGCGTTCTTGATGCTCTGCGCATCGATCTTTTCCGTGATCATCGGACGTATCTCGTCGCCCACGACGAAAAGTTCGAATATGCCCGTCCTGCCTAAATACCCCGTCTGGTTGCACCGGTCGCAGCCGGTACCTCGATAGAGGAGAAAAGTCGATTCTCGCCCGCCTGCCCCCGATACCCCTGTGGCGGCAATATCGGTGAAATACGATCTCTCGAGCGCCGACGGCTCATACCCGCGCTTGCAGGAGGGACAGATCGTCCGCACGAGCCGCTGCGCGAGGATGAGACTGACGGACGACGCCACGAGGAACGGTTCGATGCCCATATCGATCAATCTGACGAGCGCGCTCGGTGCGTCGTTCGTATGGAGCGTGCTCAAGACGAGATGTCCCGTGAGGGATGCCTGGATCGCGATTTCCGCGGTTTCGAGGTCCCGTATCTCGCCGACCATGATCACGTCGGGGTCCTGCCGGAGGATCGAACGCAAACCGGAGGCAAAGGTCAACCCGATTCTCGGATTGACATGCATCTGACCGATCCCTTTCAGTTCATATTCGACCGGATCCTCGATCGTGATGATATTCTTTTCCTCGGTGTGGATCCTGTTGAGAGCGGCGTAGAGGGTCGTCGTCTTCCCGCTCCCTGTCGGGCCTGTGACGAGGATGATACCGTCGGGCCTCGAGAGGTAGTTCTCGAAAATCTCTTCGTGCCGCCGGTCGAGACCCACCTCCCAGAGCCCAAGAAGTCCCTGTTTTCTATCGAGGAGTCTCATGACCGCGCGCTCGCCGTGCGTCGTCGGCACGACCGAAACCCTGATGTCGATGTCGCGTCCCCCGAGGAGGAGACGAATTCTCCCGTCCTGCGGCAGCCGTTTCTCCGCGATATCCAGATGGGCCATAATTTTGATCCGGCTGATGAGCGCATCCTGTATGATTTTGGGAGGCGACAAGACCTTGCGGAGCAATCCGTCCACGCGGATGCGGACGTCGAGTTCCCTTTCGTACGGTTCGATGTGAATGTCGCTCGCCCTCTCCTTCACCGCCTGCAGGAGCAGGGCGTTGAGGAGCCGTATGATCGGTGCTTCTTCGGTCAGTTCGAGGAGATCCTTCGGCGCCTCGAACGCCGTCGCAACCGATGAGAGATCCTCCCCTGAAATCGTGTCCATCACTTCTTCGGCGGAACCCATCTGCCCGTAAAATCTGTTAATCGCATCCATGATGATGCCGACAGGCGCTCTCACCGGTTTGGCCCGAAGTCCGAGAAGTTTGGACGCTTCCTCGAGCGCCAGCAGGCCCCGTTCGTCGGCGACCGCGCCGATCAGCAGGGAGTTCTCCCGCCTGATCGGAAATATCTGGTTGTTTTTCACGAAAGGAAGGGGGAAGTGGCTGAGGAGAGTCGTCTCGACATCTTCATCCCTTATGAAGTCGACCGTCTCCATGCATCCTCACCTCTGGAGCTTCATGACGTAATTCGGCTCTGCGGATTCCACTTCCGGATAGGCGAGAAACCCGCGCATCGCGTCCCTCACATCCCGCCCGGGTTTCAGTCGAATACGGTATGGGCCGCTCGGTTGCGCGCTCCCGACGAGAGATACCCCTTCCGCGCGGAGGATCTCGTCGATCCTCTGTTCACTGACGCCGCTTTTGAACTGCACGAGCAATTCTCCCTCTGCATAAGAGTTCTCCGCCTTCCCGAATCCGCTCCGCTTCGCGTCGGTGATCTTCGCCAGGTGCTCGGCATCTTTTACGATATGGGGTGTCAAGAACACGAGGAGATTCGTCTTCTTCTTCTCGACGGACTTATTCTTGAAAAGCCAACCGAGGAGAGGGATATCGCCAAGGAGCGGTACTTTCGTCACGTTTTCCTCCTCGCGCTCCTCCATGAGGCCGCCGATCACGACAGTCTGATTATCTTTCACCACGACGGACGTCTTCGTCGAACGCTTCGTCGTCGTCGGACCGACCGTCAGGACCACGTCGGTGGACTCCTGCTTGAGGGCGGAGATCTCCTGGAAAATATCGAGCTTCACATAGTCACCTTCGGTAATCTGGGGTGTGAGCCTGAGGGTGATTCCGACATCCTTCCTCTCGATGGTGCTGAACACGGACTGAGGCCTCGACGGGTCAGACTCCTTCTTCGAGATAAAAGGCACGTTCTCGCCCACGACGATTTCGGCTTCCCTGTTGTCGGATGTGAGGATCTGCGGCGTGGACAGGACGTTGATCGACCCTCTGAACTCCTGCAGGCTGAAGAGGGCGGCGAATCCCGGAACGGTCAGCGTCGTCGTGACTACCTTACCGTCGGGGCCGATCGCGGAGATAGGCACATCGAGAAAATTGCCCATTCCTCCTGCGGTCAACCCCGTGAGACCGAAAATGATATTCTGCATCGACGTTGCGTCGATCGTCCCGAAGCCACCGACCGCAACCGGCTCGCCGTCTTTTTCGGCGATAACGCGCCACCGGGCACCAATCTCTTGGAGTTTATCGATCGACGCTTCGACGATCATCGCCTCGACGTAAACCTGTTTGCGTTTCCGGTCCAACTGTTTTATGACCTGCGTGAGGCTCTGGTAATCCGCCGGCGACGCGACGATGACGAGGGAGTTCGTCGCCTTGTCCGGCGATATGATGATCTTGCCGAGAGGCTCGAAGACGCCCCGCGCTGATTGACCCGCCTGCGTGGACTGCCCGAGCCTCGCCTGCGCCGATATCCCGGCGAGCATGCTCTCGAGAACCTTGGACAGTTCTGTTGCGTCCGCGTACTCCAGGAAGTGAACGTTGATTTTGCTCGTCGCTTCCGGGAGAGGGATGTCGAGGAGCGCGATCATCCTCTTCATCGACTCTCTCTCCCGTTTGTCGGCAACGAGGATCACCCCGTTCAAGCGCGCATCGGCGAAGACGGTCGCCTTCGCTTCCTCGGGCGCCGGCACCACGGCCTCTCCGGGCTTCGGTCCGCGATACAACGACGGCTGGGTTTTTGCGCTCAGCGCGAGCGCTTCCGCGAGTATTCGCACCACGTCGTCCGCATTCGCGAATTTGAGGAGGACGAGTTCCGGCTCCTCATCCCCGGATGTATCGATCGATTCGATGATCGAGAGAATCTTCTCGATGTTCGTCGCCGAGTCAACGATCATCAGCATATTGCCCGGACCGAACGACGAGATGTGTCCATCCCGTGAAACGAGCGGCTGCAGAAAATACAATGCTCTCGACGCCGAGATCGCCTTGAGCGGTATCAATCTCGTGATGTACGCGTCGCTGACCCGCTGGACTCCGTCTTTGAGGAGTTCCGTGCCCGACTGTTTTGCCTGCGCGACGGGGACTATCTTGTACACTTTCCCCGAAGGGACGATCGTGAACCCCTTCAGCTCGAGGACCGACGTAAACAGACTGAATGCGTCATCAACCGACAGTTTCGAGGGGGCGATGATGGTCACCGTGCCTTTCACCCTCTCGTCAAAGACGAAGTTCTTGTGCGTTATGTCGCTGATGAACTTGACGACAGCGGTGATATCGACATCCACGAAGTTGAACGCGACCTTCTTTCCTTTTGCGGCATCTTCCCGGTCCTCGGCACATGCCTGCGGCGGGAGAGACGATGCGGGATGGAAGACACAGGACAGAATGAAGACGAAAGAAAAGATGGTCGCTGCTGCATACGAAGTGAACCGCTTCTTTCTCATCTCCGGCTTCGTGTATTGTAGCACCAAAAAACTCCCCTCCGCTCTCCCTGTCCCCGTCGCCTCACTACTTTATCAGGTACGTCATCGTCATGCGCGATCCTGCTCGGACGAGATCCACCTGCACCTGATCCATGCCCTTCAGTGCCGTGAAAGCCTGGAGCGCCTTTTCCGGGTTGGAGATATCGTACTCGTTGATCCTCAAGAGGATATCCCCATCCTGCAAGCCTAGGCTGTGGTAAATCCCGCCGGGTTTCACCTCGCTCACGACGAACCCCTCCTCTTTTCCGTCGACGACATTCGGCCTCAAGCGCGCGTCGGTCATCATCTGGGCGGGATTCGCGATAGACTGCTGGAGATGCTTCTGATCCACCAAATAGGTCGCCTTACCAACCCTCTGGGCGAAAGTCGAAGAAGAGGTTCCGACGGCGGATGCCTGTCTTTTCACGTCTTTCACCTTAACATCGTCAAGGAGGATCTCTTCGGTCTCCGCTCCCTTTCTGATTAGCACTTTTTCCCGCTCAACCCCGTACAGTTTACCGATATCGAAGACGGCGTCACCGATCTTAAAAATCTCCTGCTTCCCCGCCGAATCCCTGAAAATTCCGTAGCTGAGTTCTCTGGGGCCGACAACCGTCCCGATTAGAATGATATCCGCCTGCCGTGCCCCTTGAGCGGTCAAACCGGTCAGGGCCCTGATTTCACCGCCCGGGAACCCGAATGGATTATTCGCCAGCACGGAGGCGTACTCCGAAAGTTGCTTCTCAGGCTTTTGAGCCGATAAGTCCCGGGGCTTGAACGTGCTTTTCTGAATATTTTTTTTGTGTTCGAAATAGCGCGAAGTAACATCCCGGATAACAATAATTGCAGTAATAAGCAGAAGAATACCAAGCAGTAAGTTAAGATAAAATATGCTCTGAGACGACAAAAGTTTTATTTTCACTGTGATTTCTTATCAGCCTTTCTGTTCCGGCGAACTCTCATAAACTGCTTTCTAACCCGGGCCATTCATAAATTAACAGGTCGATGATAAACAATAAACTGAGATTCAATATAGCATAAAAAAGGGACGAATTTTCATCCGTCCCTCCTGTTATTCTTCCACTCACGCGCATTAGTTTAAAAATATGACTTGCAGCCTCCGCCTAATTATTGCACCGATATAAAACGGTATGATCACCCGGGGCTGCGGCGTATGCTGGCGCACAAGGCGAGAGACTGCAAGCATCACAATGCCGCTAAGGCGCCGTTTATTGTCAATCTAAGCGCCGCTAAAAACGGCTACGGACCCGATATGGTCAAGTTAAGGTCGGAGGATATGTCGCCAAAAGAAGCAGTTATTTTCGCAGTCCCGGCTTGAGCAGGCGCTGTATATTTTGCTATAGCTATACCGTCTGTCGTCTGTGCAAACGGCTCAATAAAACCAAAGTTAGTTTTAAAATTCACGGCTGTTCCGTTAGGAACCGAGGTCCCTAATGTCGTAGTTACATTAGCGTAGATTATTGATGTGCCTCCCAAAGCGAGTGTTTGGGGATTCGCAGAAACCGTGATGTTCCCTACCTTCACTGGTTTGAGTAAAAGAGAACGCATATTCGCGGCACCATTGCCCGCATAAGCCATAATTGACATTTGTGTCAGTATTCCTTAATGATCCGGGCACGACCTGTATAATAGCCTTTGCTTCGCCCCATTCATTAGTTACTATATCAACCCGGCTGAATACTACTTCTTCAACGTGGTCGGTATGCCATTGCACTGACTGGCCCGGGACCGGCTCCCCGCCTGCATCGAAGACCGTGGCCAAAATTTCAACTGTATCATCGGGCGCTGGATCACCAAACAAAGTCAAATCTTCCTGCTCGTCATATACCGTATTACCCGGAACACTATTCACTTTCAAAGACATGCTCACACGCAAAACATCGGCTGCTGAGAAAAAAACCGTTTTACTGTCTCTAATCTGTGAAACTCCCTTAACCACTTTTGCCTGAACCGTCGAAAATCCGCTGGTAGCAGATGTAATCGTAACCGACGCGCTGCCATCACGATTCGTCTTCGCGCTCGCGGCGCTTAGATATCCCGCTCCTTCACGCAGGAAACTGACCGGCACATTGCGAACAGGCGCCCCGTTGCCGTCGAGCACCTTCGCATACAATGTTATGGCGGAACCCGTTTGCGCGATGAAATGGGAGGGCAGCAATGTTACTTCGGACGGCTCTCCCGGATTGTCACCTTTAGGCGAATCTAAAGAACCGGCGCTCCTCCACAACTGAATAAAAACAGGGATAAGCCCAGCAATATTGACAGGATGATAAATTTTTTCATCTTATCCTCCAGGACATTAATCGCAATTGTCAAACGATCCTATCTGAAAATCCGTTTGCGCCTTAAAAGAAAAATATTTTCCATACGCGTTCTCGCCCTCAAATTTAAAGACCGCCGTGTAATTGTTCAAATACGCCGACGCGTATGTGAACCTGCCGGACGTGACATCTTCTTCATAACGGTCTTTTCTTATCAGGTCAACAAGGACGACCGTATCTTCAACAGTGCTAACATTGGTGCCGGTTGGCGCGGGAATAACAATTGTCTTATAGCGTGTGTCGGACTCGATTGGCGGCGCCCCTATCGAATCACCCGAGCGTTTGAATTCAACCGTATATTTCTCAATATATAGGTCTCCCGCCGGAAAAGTCGTATTAGGATTTATAAGTCTGGCGGTTACCGTCAATGTGGCGTTATGGTCTGTAAAATCTTCATAATCCCGAGGCGGGCCCTCATCACAAACAGACTGGAACGCATCCACAGAACCGGTATTTTTACCCAGGTATATTGGCGTGACCGTTGCTGCCACTATAATGCCCGTGTCTTCGGTCCCCGTGCTACCCGGGGAACCCGTCCCTCCGCCGCAGCCCCACAAAAGAACGGCAGACAGTATACAGAAAACAACCGACAGAAAAAA
>CAKZPA010000024.1 GCA_937138415.1 uncultured Nitrospiraceae bacterium
CAAAGGGGTAGACGCATCAAGGGAGATGCTTCAATTCCGGAGGTGATCAGTACCATTGAGGCGGAAGAGGAAAAAAAACGAAACAGTTACAAGGAGGACAGCGTAGGGAGAGAAAGAGATGCAAGCCACTCAGATAGTTTCAACTAAAAACTTGACATCCTCTATTTTTATTCATACTATCAAAACAATTTTAAAAAATCGCCTCTTATCTCTTCTTTCTCAAAAGACGGTAAGGTGAGAGGGTTTTTCATTTAATCAAAAGCGAAGACGGATACCCGCGCCAAGCCCGAATTCCGAATGCCATTGAGCTGTCAGTGAAAGTGGCTTGTTTAATGTCCATTCCAATCCTGCATCCCCCTCCCATTTTTTCTTTGTGTCGTATTCAGCCTCGTTGAAAAGTACAAGACGGTTAACAATGCGGAGGAGTTTTCCGAACCTGCAGCGGAAGTCTCCATTGGTATTGACCCATACAAGGCTTTCAATATTTAAAGGCAACATATAACGAACCCCGAAGATTCCTTCATTGTGGTCGTTCGTGAAGTTAACGCCGACGAATGCACTTAAAAAGCGGTCGAAATGATAGTCATAAGTCAGGTCAACTTCATATTCGGTTTTTTCGACTTTTTCCCATCCAACCTCCCACCTTAACCCGATGGCATGGCGTGTCGATGAGATAACCGCATTCCCCTCAGTCATATGGGAGAGTAATGATACATCCGCCCATTGATACCAGTGATCTTTGAAAAGATTATGGCGGATCGCAGCGATGTCCGGGTCCATTTTAGACCCTTCATAGTGGATCACCCTCGCCATACCGGCCTTCATATGGTAGAGTATGTGGCAGTGCATAAACCAGTCCTTATCTTCGTTGGCATGAAATTCAATCTCCTGCCTGCCCGATGGAGGAACGTCAACAGTATGTTTGAGAGGGGCGTAATCGCCGTGTTTGTTCAATACGCGAAAGAAATGTCCGTGCAGGTGAATAGGGTGGTGCATCATCGTGTCATTAACGAAAACAATTCGGAGCACCTCGCCCTTATTCACGGAAATTACATCGGCTTCGGATAAGGTCTTATTATCAAAATGCCAGACGTACCGCTCCATGTTACCGGTCAGGGTCAATGTAATCGTCTTTGTCTTTAAACCTTCTTTTGGGGCGGTTGGGGAAAGAGAGCGGAGGTAAGGATAAGGGGTGAGAGCGGTTTCTTCCGCTTTTTCCATCATCATGCCGTTCATGTGCATATGTCCTGTTTTCCAACCTTCCCCCACATGTTCGTGAGGGGTCATTTTATCCATGTCGCCGTGCATCATTTCGCCGTTTATGTGCATTTTGTAAAGATTAGGCTTTGGTATATAGGGAGCGGGCGTCTTCTCTCCGCTTCCCATCCACGCCGAAGCATGTCCCGAACCGTCCTGAGCGGTAGCCCTGAATTCGTAAGAGCCGTTTTGAGGAATTTTCAAAAGCACATCATAGGTCTCCCCGATGGCGATAAGGAACCTGTTAAGCTTCACAGGCTCTACATCCACGCCGTCGGCTGATATGACCTTCATCGGACCTCCGGCAAACTGAAGATGAAAATATGTCGAGGACGAGGCATTGATGATCCGCAATCTCACAGTCTCCCCTGGCAATGCCTCATGCTCGATTTCGGGCATGCCATTAACAAGGAACCTGTCATAACCGACATCGGATATGTCCATAGGCGGCATGCGCGTTAAGGAGCGGTGAAACATCTCCCCGATGGCGCCGGCCTTTATAGCACCGATCAGACTTTGTGCAGTGCCTTTCTTTATCAAATAGTAATCGCTTCCCCTTTTAAGGGTACGGAGCACCTCTTCAGGGTCTTCATCCGTCCAGTCAGAAAGAACGAGGACGCATTCACGGTTAACCTTGATGTCCTGCCTTTTGGGCTCAATAACAATCGAACCATAAACACCCGCCTGTTCCTGAAGACCTGAGTGGGAGTGGTACCAGTAGGTACCGGAGTGTATTAAAGGGAACTCATAAGTTAGTGTCGTTCCGGGCTTAATAGGCGGCGTTGTCAGATATGGTACTCCGTCCTGTCTATTTGGCACCAACACTCCATGCCAGTGTATGGACGTTTCTTCATCCATCTGATTATGCACGCGTATACGGGCGAAATCGCCTTCTTTGAATCGCAAAACAGGGCAGGGATCGAGCCGTTGATTGTCATCGCGCGAACTTCCCGGCCTGTATAGTTGACAGCGGTGTAACCAATTGTAAGGTCATACTCAACTATTTCTGCATTTAAAGATGATGCAGAGGCCAAGAAAAACATTAAGACAATAGTTGGGAGTCTTACGAATGTTTTCATCTGTTTCATCTCCATTAATGTGATGATATATCACCTGCAGCAAGTTAAGCTGTAACAGGTATCTCTATTCCGGTTTCCGTACCGGCTCCCAGCTTGCTCGATAATGCTATCACGCCGCCGTGAGCCTCTATTATTTTTTTGGCTATTGGCATTCCAAGCCCTGTCCCGAATGCTTTTTTGGTATAAAAAGGGATGAAAATATTTTCGTGCGTTTCCTTATCAATGCCAGAACCACTATCCTTTACGAGTATTGTTATCTTATTTCTTGCCCATAACAGATTCAATGCTCACATGTTGTCCTTTTTGAGACGCCCCACAGAGGTGGTCTGATTTGTTTGGACAACCTGAAGCAGTTTTTAAGTGATAGGCTACGCAGCCTCATGCCGCTCTCTGCACCTGAGGTAGTATGCTCCAGTAGACTTTATCCGGTGTCCTGTCGTCAAGCCCCTGATGTCGCCGCCTCTGATTGTAAAACTTAAAATACTCGGTAATCCCTTGCCTGGCCTCGGGAATCGAACCATACGCCTTCAAACACACATCTTCATATTTGACGCTTCTCCACAGTCTTTCTATAAATTATGTTGTCCGTCCAACGCCCTCTACTGTCCATGCTGATACGAATGCCGTTTGCGTTGAGAATGTTCAGGGATACATCTGAGGTGAACTGACTGCCCTGATCGATACCGCATATCTCGGGTATCCCATACTTCCTGATCGCTTCTTCCAGTGCCTCTGTGCAAAATGAGGCACCTAAGGTGTTTGAAAGTCTCCATGCCACTACCTTACGGCTTGCCCAGTCCATCACCGCCACGAGGTAACAGAATCCCCTCGCCATCGGTAGATAGGTGATATCGGCTGCCCAGCAGTGGTTGGCCTTGCTGATCTCCATACCTCGCAACAAATTGGGTATGCTTTGTGGGTCGGATGAGGAGCAGAGAGCCGGGGCTTCTGGTAGAGAGCATCTTTTTCATCAGGGTGCTTACATTTCCACGTCCTCCCTAGTACCCGGGATCTCGAAGTTCATTACGGATACACCGGCTTCCCGTGAACGGATACTTCAGATGAATCTCATCAATACGCCTCATCACTTCAAGATCATGCTCACTCATCGGCACTGCCCTGTGATACAGACTCGATCGGGATAGCTGTAATATCTTGCTCTGTACGGCCAACGGCAACGGATGCACAGGATCGATCATTTCTTTGCGCTCGGCTCGGCTATTCGCCCGAGCGCGACTGATAAAAAATCGTTCTCCATATCACGTTGTCCAATCTTGGCGTGCAGTTCCTTGATACTTGGCCCCTCCGGTGTCTTCCTATCCTTGGAAAATACCTCTTCTGCCCGTTCCAACAGTTGCTTCTTCCACTCGGTGATTTGGTTGGGGTGTACCTCGAAGTGCTCTGACAGTTCAACGATTGTCTGCTCCTCTTTGTTTGCCTTCAGTGCCACCTTTGCCTTGAATCCTGCCCCATGATTCCTTTTCGGTCTTTTCATCTCAAGCCGCTCCTTTTTGGTCGTCTGAGGGTCAAACAGCAAAAACCGGCTTCGCTATTTGCCCTTTACAAGGCGATCAAAACATAACTCGATGTCTGATACCCCTCGATTTCTTATTGTAGAGCAGCTTTATCACTTATCTCCCTGCCCAGTTTCCCTAGACCAGCTCTATATACCGCGGAAGGGCCCTTTTTAGGGAATGCTCTCTGGGTGTGGCCTCGATCCTGATGGGTGTATGGCACAGAGAAGACTGGAGCCGAATCCCAAAGAAATAGCGGCAATGGCAAGGATCGTCGGCAGCTCATAAAAATGAAGAAGTCAGAAAACTTCTTAATGAAAGATATTTTTTGCTTGACCGGTGTCCTCCAAATGGGTGTTAGGTGTGATAATCAGCTGAATTGTAACTTTTTACGTGGTAGTAAGGCTCCTGCACTACGCAGGGGCCTCTTTTCTAAAGAGCCTTTAAAGTAAAAATCTTATTATCGATGCTATGAAAAGGCTAAAACTTATGGCGAAATTATGATAAAAACATGTCAAAACATGGTATAAAATATGTATATATAAAAAATGTACTGTTCTAACTTTCTTAAACTTAAAGAAAATATTGTTTTTTTCGTATGCCACAACCTTTATCAGGTCGTTTTCTCAAGGCTAAAACACGGGTTCGAATCCCGTTGGGACCGCCAACTCTCCAGCGTCACGAGTAAAGAGGCGGGTCCGTGTGGGGATCGTCAACGCGTCGAGGGGAAACCGTCGCCCGGCGAATGGCAAGGCAAGAGAAGTCCGAGCGCGCAGGGCTATTTACCGATCCCCATGAAGAACCCGTTCCCCCCGGAAGAGACAGCTATGGAAGCGCCGATGACGACGGCCAGTCCCAAAACGATCGATACTGTCAGAAGCCAGTCTCGCTCCTCGGTCTTCCACTGGCTGTCACCAAGGGATGTACCATCCTGCGAGTGAACAGCCTCTGTTTGCATGTCGCTTTTGTGAAAGGTTGCACATCCGCTATGCGTGAGGAGCAAGGAGACCGCCACGATAACTGCCAGGACTCTCGTTCTCATTTCAATCTACCCTACAGCAAGTTGCGGTCAGGAGTCAAAGAGGGGGGCCTCGTTCTAAAGCGTTCCCTCCCGGACTTCAATCAATGCCGGCGAAAGCGGAGCGGTCACTCCTCTCCACACTGTAATTCGTCATGCGAGATCCGTTGAGACTTGCGGAACTCGCAATGAGAAACGTATGCAGGGGAGATCGGCGAAAATACTACCGCTTCCGATCCGCACGGTTCTACGGGGGCATAGCGACCGCCGACTGTCTCGGGTGTTGTTTGCGATGCATTTTCTGCTGGTCATGGGACAAAGTCGTTAGGCCAGATCGATGCGGAGACTTCTACACACCGAAAGATGTGGCGGGAAGACTAATCTCATTGGCTAAGGGCAAGAGGTATCGTCAGGTGAGGATAAGCGGGAACGAACCGACGATCGGCAAGGCGCACCTTATGCGGGTGCTCGAACTGATACCGGAGGACTTCCTCTTCATTCTCGAGACAAACGGGATACTCATAGGGAGTGACGACAGTTATGCGAAAGATCTATCGGGGTTTCCGAATCTTCATGTCCGGGTGAGCCTCAAGGGCACCTGTGAAGAGGAGTTCTCGAGGCTCACCGGAACGATACCGGCGGGATTCGAGCTGCAACTCAGGGCTCTCGAGCATTTGGTGAAACACGGCGTCGATGCGCATCCCGCCTGCATGGTCAGTTTCAGCGCTCCCGAGAAAATACGTTCACTGAGAAAGAGGTTGAAAGCGATAAACGTTTTATTCGAAGACTTCGAGGTCGAGGAACTCATCCTGTATCCGTCGGCAGAGAAGAGGCTGAGCAGAATGCACGTCACCTACAGGAGCGGATACAGGCCTGACAGCATACCCGAGGGGCAGATATAACGGACGTCTCTTTTTCCAAGAGATAATGGGCGGGATCGTAACAAGCAAGAGGGACACATCCCCCTGGGATGTGTCCCTAAAAATATCAATCGGGAAAGGGGCACGTGGTTATGTGGTTATGTGCCCGTACCCGTTCCTGCGAGCTTCACGATGACTCCCAGCGGCTTTAGAGGGTCATTGGAATGAATCGTCAGGGATGCGCTCTTGGCGCCTGCCGATTCCGGGGCAAAGAGAACCGTAATCGAACACGTTCCTCCCTGGGGAAGCGTTGAGCAGTCATTTGTCTGGCTGAACTCCGAGGGATTAGTGCCAGTAATCTCCATAGGACCAACGCTCAGTGCCGATACCCCGGCATTCATGACCGTTACCACCCTGGACGATGTACTGCCAACAGAGACGGAGCCAAAGCCGATTGACGTGGGGATCACCGATATCCTGGGCGGCGGCGCCTGACCCGTCAGGGTCACCTTGATGACCGGTTTCTTCGGATCATTGGACTCGATGCTCATCAGCGCGGTCTTCTTCCCGTAAGGCATGACAGGGGAGAATTTCACCGAGATGACGCACGACCCTTGTGCCGGTATGGGAGTGGAGAGACAATCGCTTGTCTGACTGAACTCCGAAGGGTTAAGGCCTTCGGCGATGTCTATTTTGCCGATGATCAGGTCCGATACGCCGTTATTCTTGATCGTCACGATCTTCTCCGGCGATGAGCCGTCAACGGGGACGGCGCCGAAGTTGACCGACATCGGGCTCGCCGATATCCTGGGCGATGGTGCCTGACCAAACAGTTTGACCTTGACGACCGGCTTCCTCGGATCGTTGGACTCGATGCTCATCAGCGCGGTCTTCTTCCCGTAAGGCATGACAGGCGAGAATTTCACCGAGATGACGCACGACCCTTGTGCCGGTATGGGAGTGGAGAGACAATCGCTTGTCTGACTGAACTCCGAAGGGTTAAGGCCTTCGGCGATGTCTATTTTGCCGATGATCAGGTCCGATACGCCGTTATTCTTGATCGTCACGATCTTCTCCGGCGATGAGCCGTCAACGGGGACGGCGCCGAAGTTGACCGACATCGGGCTCGCCGATATCCTGGGCGGGGCGGCCTGCCCCAAAAGTTTTACGTTGACGACCGGCTTCCTAGCGTCGTTCGATGAGATGCCCATGACGGCGCTCTTCTTGCCGAAAGGCGTTTGCGGTGCAAAGGTGACTTTGATGTCGCAGGTGCCTAACGGCGGTATCTTCGAGCAGCCCTCCGCATCCCGGTCAAAATTGTCCGCGTTCGCCCCTGTTATATCGACACTCGTGATAGAGAGGTAGGACGCGCCCGTGTTTTTCACCGTGACGATGCGTTCCCACGTATCGCCGACCCTGACAGGGCCGAAATTCACGGACATGGGACGGGCCGATATGATGGGCTTGCCGTCCTGTGTAACCGTGAATGTCTTCCCCGCGATGGTCATCGTGCCTTTTCTTTGCGTTGCCGCCGGATTGGCCAGTACGGAATACGCCACCGTGCCGTTGCCCGTGCCGCTATTGCCGGAGTTAATGGTTATCCACGTCACGTTGCTTTTCGCCGTCCAGGCGCAGTTGCCCGGAGCTTCCACGCTAACGGTGTCGCTCCCGGCAGACGCGGGGAAAGACCTGCTGAGCGGCGAAATGGAATATTCGCAGTCGGTCGAGGCAAGGGTAAAGATCGCTGTGCATATCTTGTCTGCGTCCATCGTGACCGAGCCGTCGTCGCAGTCGGTATCTCCGCTCCAGCCGGCGAAGCTTGAGCCCGCATCGGGGGTCGCTGTCAGAGTGACGACAGTGTTTTTGCCTATCTGATCCGTGCATGCGTCAGGGCAGTCGATCGTTCCGGGGTCCGAAGAGACGCTTCCGCTGCCTGAGCCCTCGAGCGTGACACTTAAGGCGTGCAGCGGCGTCGCTTCAAACGCTCCCATATCACATGCACCATCCCAGCGGCTGAAGCCGCGCTGATCCTTTCCGCTCACCGGATCACTACTGCATACGGCATGGCTGCCGGCGTCGATCGCCTCACTTCCTTCTGACAAGGCGTGGGTCTGGGTGAGGCCGCCGTTATCTGCGAGAGACCCTAGATTGGCCGAGCCTCGGGAGATATCTCCAGTGCTGGTTAAAATGCAGGTGCCATCGCTATCCAGGTTATAGCCGCTGGATACAATCGTTCCCGAACAATCGGGCTTGCCGAAGTCATTGACCGGCGGAACGCGTTCGAAAAATGCCGGGACAAGTCTATGCCTGAGGTTGTGAGAGATGCAGATAGTATTGTTTCAGCGCTGTTCGGAGGCGCTCCGAGAAAAACGTTCCTGCAAGCGGTAAGGACATGCGATGTATATGTTTCTTCTGAGATGAGGCGCGAAGTAAATGGCTTCACGGATGAGCTTGTGACCAAATCGGCGGATGTAGGATCAGACATCTTCGTGCTATCAGCATGAATCTCCTTTATCTCTGCATATCGCTTGTTTCCTGCTGTTTTTTCATCTGTGGTATAGTTATCCATATGAAGCCGATTCTTCTCGTGGAAGACGACAAAAAAATTTCGAAGGTCGTGAAAGTGTACCTCGAAGGCGACGGTTTTCGAGTCGTGACCGCGGAGCGTGGGAGCGATGCGCTGAAGGCGGCGTTGAAAGAGCCCCCCCAGCTCGTCATTCTCGACCTTATGCTCCCAGACATGTCGGGTGAGGAAGTGTGCCAGGAGCTGAAGGAGATCGGCAATTTCCCCGTCATCATGGTGACGGCGAAATCTTCGGAAGACGAACGCGTCGCCGGCTTCGCGCTCGGTGCCGATGATTACGTCGTGAAGCCCTTCAGTCCGCGCGAACTCGTCGCGCGCGTTCGGGCGGTCCTCAAGAGAGCGTCCGGTCGCGAATCCTATGGCGGAGAACGGGTGAGTTTCAACGACGCGCTTTTGACGATCGATCCTCGAAGCTACGAGGTGAGGAAAAAAGGATCTGCGGTCACGCTGACGCCGACGGAGTTCAAACTCCTCTCCGTGCTTTCTCACTCGCCCGGGAGGGTGTTCACGCGGGGCGAACTGGTCGAGAGCGCTCTCGGGTATCAGTTCGAAGGATACGAGCGGAGCATTGACGCCCACATCAAGAATATCCGCCAGAAAATAGAGGATGACCCGAAGAATCCGGTTTTCATTCACACGGTGTACGGGGTGGGATACAAGTTCACCGGAAGGCGGGATGACACGAAGTCTCTGGGTTAAGTTCCTCATTCTCCTCCTCTCGATCTCCGCTATCTCCCTCTCGGCAGCCCTCACACTGAGGGAACTCATCATCATGGACTTCGAAGAGTACCTCGAGGGTGAAACGGAAGACAGGATTTACCGTGTCATGGCGGCGATCGAGGGGTCGTATGAGCGGTATTCCGGGTGGGACGAAGAATCGTTGAAAGAGAACACGATCTGGGCCCTCCTCCTCGGCTATGAGGTAAGAATCCTCGATGCGGATAATCAGGAACTGGTCAGCACGAAGGCGGTGGTCGAGCATCTCCCCCCGCTCGCGCAGAGGCGGCTCTCGGCCATTACCGGTTTCCCGTCCGAAGACGGCCAGCCTCTGTCGAACGCCTCTTTCACGAATTACCCGCTCTTCCTCGGTGGCGAGGGTATCGGGTTCATGGAAATCCGTCCCGTCCTCGCGCGTCAGGGCGAGGGCAAAGAGACGATTTTCAAGATGCGGTCCGATCGTTTCCTCATCCTCGTCGTCTTTCTCCTGGGTGGGTTGTCTCTCATCCTCAGTCTGATCTACTCGAGGAGGATGACCGATCCTATAAAGAAGCTGACGAGAGCAGCGCGGAATATCGCGGAGGGTGACATGACGCAAAGAGTGACCGTCCGCGGGAACGACGAGATCAGCAATCTCGCGCGCGCGTTCAATACGATGGCGGATTCTCTTGCTCTGCAGGAAGCGCTGCGCCGGAAGCTGACCGCCAATATCGCGCATGAACTGAGGACGCCCCTCAGCGCGATGCAGGGCGAGATCGAGGGCATACTAGACGGCCTCATTTCTTTCGACCGCGAACGGCTCGTCTCTCTCCATGAAGAGACGAACCGGCTCAAGCATATCATCGAGGGCATCGAAGAGCTTTCGAGAGCCCAGGCGAGTGCCCTTGAACTCCGCAGGGAGCGAATTCCCTTGAAACCGTTTCTCGAGAATATCAGGGAGAGGTACGATAAATTGTTCGCCGATAAAGGAGTTCGGCTCGAATTCGAGTGCGCGGACCGTGTGACCGCGTATGCGGACCCGGACAAGCTGAGCCAGATTGTCATCAACCTTCTGAGCAATGCATTGAAGGCGACGGGGGAGGGCGGAGTCGTGCGTGTACGCGCCGGCGAGAAGGAGACGGAGAGTTTCATCGAGGTCAGCGATACCGGCAGAGGCATCCGCAAAGAAGACCTCCCGTTCATCTTCGAGCGTTTCTACCGCGCGTCCGAAGGCGGCCTCGGTCTTGGATTGACGATCGCTCAGGAACTCGCCGAGGCGCATGGTGGAAAGATCGACGTTCTGAGCGACTATGGGAAAGGGTCGACGTTTCGCGTGACCATCCCTGCGTTCACAATATCTTCATAATTTTTTCGCGGCATCTTCATATTGATCTGATATCGTGGAGCATCATTATGAGAAGAGGACACCAATGAGGAGAGGAGTCATCGCGGGTTTCATCCTGGCTGTCACTCTTTTGTGCTGCGCGTCTGTTTTTGCCTACGAGCCCGGAATCACGGGCATATGCCTCTCGCGTTCTCATGCCGCAGATGCCGAAAAGGTTAAGGAATTCCAGCGGGAAACGCTCGAACTCCGCGATGCCCTGATGGTCAAGAAAGCGGAGATTCGGCAGGAGTACGCGAAGACGAATCCTGACAGGCGGAAGATAACCGATCTGCAGAAAGAACTCGCCGATATCAGGAGCAGGATTCACGAGAAGGCCGAAGAATGCGGGCTTGTTCTCGAGAGGTGCGGCACGGGAGAGAAGCGAGTGCTCTGCAGAAAAATGGTTGCAGGGGGGTATTCGTGTGAACCGCGATTGTAATGTTCCCCGTTGGACGCCTCTTTCTTTTCACGGCGAACCGCGGGGCTCGTTCATGAAGAAGACGACCTTTGCCGGCGCAGCCGTCCTTCTCTTCTTGTTCCCGTTCGTTGAGGTCGCTGTGGCGCAGCAGGCAAAGCGGGCGATCGTCGAGTGCCAACCGGTGTACGGACATTACGGGCGGAGCTATAAGTGGGGATGGTACGGGGCTCCGCGGGAGGTAAGGACGGCAGTCGAGGCGCGCGAGATCATCGAGCAGATTCTCCTTCAGGAGAAAGGTATCCGGGTCGTTCGAATGCGCGAAATGATGAACTTCTATGTCGCCGAGTTGATGAACGACCGAGGTATGATCGTCGATTTGATCCTCATCGACAAGAGGACGGGCAGAATTCGTTCAATGTTTTGATGGCTTCAGTATGATCACCGATAGCGGCGGGAGGGTGAGGAGCAGCGAAAAGCGATACCCATGCCACGGTATCGGATCCGCAGTGAGCCTGCCGGCATTTCCCATATTGCTTCCCCAGTAGAATCCCGAATCGCTGTTGAGAACCTCCTCGTAGAAGGCTCGCGTGGGCACGCCGATGCGATAGCCCGTTCGCGGCACGGGCGTGAAATTGAAGACGATGACGAGGAAATCGTTCTCGTCTTTCGAGTAACGGATGAACGAGATGACGCTGTGGTCGCTGTCGTGGAAGTCTATCCATCGGAATCCGTCGCTCTGGAAATCGACTTCGTAGAGCGATCGTTCCGAGCGGTAGAGCGTATTCAGATCTCTCACGAAACGCTGCAGGGCTCTGTGTTGTTCGAATTCGAGAAGGTGCCAGTCGATGCTCTTGTCGTGATTCCATTCGTCCCACTGACCGAATTCCCCTCCCATGAAGAGGAGCTTTTTCCCCGGATGGGTGTAGAGAAACGCATAGAGCGCTCTCAGATTGGCGAACTTCTGCCAGAGATCGCCGGGCATCTTGTTCAGGAGAGATCGCTTGCCGTGGACCACTTCGTCGTGGGACAATGCGAGGGTGAAGTTCTCCGAGAAAGCGTAGAGGAGGCTGAACGTGAGATTGTTGTGGTGATATTTCCGATGCACCGGATCTTTCGAGAAGTATTCGAGCATGTCGTGCATCCATCCCATGTTCCACTTGAGGCTGAACCCGAGGCCCCCCAGGTAAACGGGCTTCGAGACTCCGGGCCATGCGGTCGATTCCTCCGCGATCGTGAGGATTCCGGGATGTGAACGGTGGGTCATGACGTTAAAACTCTTCAGGAAGTCGATGGCCTCGAGATTTTCCTTCCCCCCGAACTCGTTGGGAACCCACTCTCCCTCCTTGCGGGAGTAGTCGAGATAGAGCATGGACGCGACCGCATCCACCCGAAGTCCGTCGACATGGTATTTTTCGCACCAGAAAAGCGCGTTCGAGAGCAGGAAATTCTTCACTTCTTTCCTGCCGTAGTTGAATATCTTCGTGCCCCAATCGGGATGGAAACCTTTCCGCGGGTCTTCGTGCTCGTAGAGACACGTCCCATCGAATTCACCGAGGCCGTGGCCGTCGGTGGGGAAGTGGGCCGGGACCCAGTCGAGGATGACGCCGATGTCGTGCGCGTGGCACGTATCGACGAAGCGCATGAACCCCGTCGGGGTGCCGAACCTGCTCGTCGGCGCATAGTAGCCGATGGTCTGGTACCCCCACGACGCATCGAGAGGGTGCTCGGTCACCGGCAGGAGCTCGATATGCGTGTATCCCATCTCCTTCACGTAGGGAATGAGCTTCCCGGATAGTTCCTCGTAGGTGAGATAGCGGTTATCTTCTTCGGGGACCCGCATCCAGGATCCCAGGTGGACCTCGTAGATAGCGAGAGGAGACGCGAGCCAGTTTGTCGCCGCACGCTTTTCGAGCCAGCGGGCGTCGTTCCATCGGTACGCCTCGATGTCGAAAACGACGGAGGCGCTCTTCGGCCTCACTTCGGAGAAGAAGGCGTAGGGGTCTGCTTTCACGAGGATCTGTTTTCTCTTCGTCCTGATCTCGAATTTGTAGAGGGTTCCTTCGCCGAGGCCCGGGATGAAAATCTCCCATATGCCCGACGAACCGAGTACCCGCATGGGGTGGCGCCTCCCATCCCAGTTGTTGAAGTCGCCGATCACGCTCACGCGTTTCGCGTTCGGCGCCCAGACCGCGAAGTGCACTCCCTTTACGCCACCAACGTCCATGATGTGCGCGCCTAATTTGTCGAACGATCGGTAGTGCGTGCCTTCTCCGAGGAGATGGAGGTCGAAATCCGTCAGGACGGGGAGGAACGAGTACGGGTCGACGAATTCGGTCACGGTCCCCTCCGGCGTGTGCACGCGCAATCGGTACGGGAAAACATCTTTCCTGTCCGCGATGATCGCCTCGAAAAACCCGTCCCTGTGAATTCGCTCCATCCGGTAGCTCTTTTTCGTCTCGACGTCGATGACCCACGACTCCGCTGCTTCGGGGAGGAACGCGCGAATCGCGACGGCTTTCCTGCCGTCTTTTTTCACGATATGATTTCCGAGGATCTCGAACGGGTCCCAGTGCGAACCATTGAGGATCAACCGTATCTGTTCCTTGAGGTTATCTTTTGTCATGCTTTCGGAACACGATCATGGGGCAGTTCTTGCAGACGTCGGCACCGGGGAAATGATCGCCCGCGCCGATGAGTGACGCGCTCCCGCGCACGCTCACACGGTCAATCAGCCGCTGAACCGTCGCTTCCAGATGATCGCTGGGGATCGTGACGTTCACCTCCCCGCGCTCCATCTTCCCTGAATTGTACGTGCCGCCACAGGCGGTGATGAGGTTCGCTGATTTTTCCAAGTAGGAGTACACATTGCTCCCGCAGGCGGCAGAGTTCACCGTCAAGTTCGAGTGGAGCGGATGAACGTCCATGGCTGCCATATAATCGACGAGGAGATGGTAGGCCTGGAGATTGTCACAGTAGAAGTGAACGGTGTCCGGCGGAAAGTACGAATCGGCGAGGGGCGAGACCGAGAACGCCCTGAGCGCGCCCTCGGGGAGACGGGGTTTCGTCCTCACGAATCTCTCCGCCTGCTCTCTGCTCTTCGCGAACTTCAGGTGGCTCTTCACTTCGGCTTCATCGAACGGTTTCCATCCGAAGACGAAGGAAGCATTGCTGCAGCCCAACTTCTCCTTCGTCCCGAGAACGGTCTGCCCCTTCATGCGAGCGGCGATCTCGAATTGGCAGAAAGTGAGAGGTTTTACCGCTTCGTAGTGGGGAGCGTTGTCCATGAACTCTCTGAGTTCTTCCTCGACGAAAAAGAATTTCACTGCGATCGGGTAATGCATGAGGCGCAGTTCGTCCATGAGCACTTTCTGCATCTCTCTGCGTTTGAGACGGTCGGACACCGTGTCACCCTCCTTCTCGAGCACCGCGGCACTGCGACGAAACTCGCACCGTGGCGATTGCTCTGTTTCTTTACAGACCCAGTACGTCCCTCATGTCGTAGAGGCCTGCCGGCTTTCCGTGGAGCCACAGGGCGGCTCTCAGCGCGCCCCGCGCGAACGTGTCCCTGCTCGACACACGGTGCGTCACTTCGATCCGCTCGCCGAGGCCGCCGAAAATGACGGTATGTTCGCCCACGATGTCGCCGGCCCGGATCGTCTGGATGCCAATCTCCTTGGGCGTTCGCTCGCCGATGATCCCCTTCCGTGCGTACACGGCGACGTCGTCGAGGTTCCTGTTCAACGCGTCCGCGACAACCTGCGCCATTTTGAGCGCCGTCCCGCTCGGGGCGTCTTTCTTCATCCGGTGGTGCGCCTCGATGATCTCGACATCGTAGCCGTCGCCGAGGACGCGCGCGATGTCCGCAAGGATCTTTAAGAGCAGATTGACGCCAAGGCTCATGTTCGATGCCATGACGCACGGAATCCGTTTCGTGTGCTCGGCGACCTCCTCCATATCTTGTTTCGAAAAGCCCGTCGTGCCGATAACGATGGACTTTCCGTGCGCGGACGCGAGTCGAAGGTGTTCGAGGGATGCTTCGACGGTCGTAAATGAAATAATGAGATCGACCGCGCCGATCATCGGCTCGAGGCTGTCCGCGAGGAGAATGCCCGTGTCCCCGATTCCGACGATCTGCCCGACGTCTTTGCCGATGTCCTTGTGGCCTTTCCGCTCGAATGCCGCGGCGAGCTCGAGGCCGTCGTACTCTCTGGACAGCGCGGTAATTCTGCTCCCCATCCTGCCGGCCGCTCCGGCGACCGCTATTTTCACCATGGTTGTCTCCTCCTTTCCTTGCTACGAGGTCTCTTCTTTTTCCTCGCGATCTTCTCTCTTTATTTCTTCGCCGGCAATTTTATATTCTTCCGCGATCCATCGTCCGAAGTCGACGAGTTTGCAGCGCTCAGAACAGAACGGTCGCCACGGATTTTCCTCCCACGTCGTCTTACGTCTGCACGCTGGACAGATGATGATCATTGTCCGACATTCTGAACGGTCTGGTCGCTTTTTTTCAAGTTCGCAATGAGCAGTTCCGAAACGAACCCGTTCAGCGCGCCCGCTAACGTTCCCGCGAGAATGACGAACGGTGCGATGAAGAGGACTGCATCGACGTTCCCGATGAAGAGGACGGAGGCGATCGCGAGCTGCGCGAGATTGTGGAAGAGGGCACCGATGAGGCTCAGTCCAACCGCGCTGAATGTTCCCGGGACGAGCGGTCGCGCAGCGGCCATAGCGAGGGTGCTTGCCGTGCCGCCGCCGAAGCTGAGGAGGAACGCCGGGCCGAGAAAGGTGCCGGTGAAGAGCGATCCGAGGATGACGCGAATAAACGTCACCATGAGGGCGGGGTACAGCCCGTAGAGGATGAGCGTGACGAGCGTGACGATATTCGCGAGGCCGAGCTTGAGCCACGGGGCAGGACTCGGTATGAGCGCCTCTATGCTGTGAAGGGCGAGCGCAAACGCCGAAAGGATAGCGATGCGAACGTTATCTGCTGATCGCATCGAGTTCTTCCTCGCCCGGCGCGCGACCGTGGATGGTGACGACGACCCCGTTCGGCACGCATGCCAGGGTACCGGATGAGATCCACCCGCGTTTCACGCAGAGCTTATGGGGACAGGGAGAGTCCACGATTCTCACTCTGCGAACCTTTACCTCGATCGTGGTGATCCCCTCTTTCCCGTTCACCGCGACGATCGCGTTCTGACCGAGTGGGAGCCTGTAGGCCGGCTTCCCGTCGACATCAACCTGAGCGGAGTAGGGAGCGGGCGACAGTTCCGCGGCAAAAAAGAAACCTGATACGGCGAGTGCGACGAGTGTCAGGAACAGCAGCCGGTCCGCGCGCGTCGTCGCGTCAAGAACCTGTCTTAATTTCAAGGACCCTCCGTATTCCCGGAGTCGCGTGGAGCGCTCCTTTGTCATCGACGATGACGCCCTCGAAGCCCAGCGTCTCGAGCAGCCGAAGTCCCCGCTCGACGCCGAGGAGAAAGACGCCGGTCGAGTACGCGTCCGCAAGGGCCCCGGACGGCGCTATGACGCTCGCACTCTGACACGTGGAAACGGGATACCCGGTCTGGGGAGAGATGAGGTGGTGGATGCGTTTCCCTTCGCGGAGGGAAAAGCGTTCGTAATCGCCCGATGTCGAAATCGAGAGGTCCGTCAGGGGGAGCACGGCAATAACGTCTTCTTCGCTGCGCCCCCTCGGGTGGCGAATGCCTACCTTCCATGGACTCCCGTCGGGTTTCGCGCCGAACGCTCTCACATCGCCGGCGACCGAAACGATCCCCGCGCGAATTCCCTGACTTCTCAGGACCTCGGTGGCCTTCTCCGCGGCGTACCCTTTCATGATCCCGCCGAGATCGATGCTCATGCCCTTCTCCGTCAGGAATATGGTCGAGGCAGTATCGTCGACGCGGATTTTTCGGTAGCCGACGAGCGGGAGGCTTTTTCGTATCGCTTCAGGATCCGGGATCTTTCGCGCGCGAAAGTCATAGAGCGATATGACCGGGCCGATCGTCGGATCGAAGGCGCCGTCCGTTTTCCGAGAGACGACCAGTGCTTTTGTGACGAGGTCGATGAGGTCCGGGGAAACCGTCACAGGCGAGATTCCCGCGTCGCGGTTGACGCGCGACAGCTCGCTGTCCGCGGAATAGAAATTCCCCATTTTTTCGAGTCGCTCGATCTCGAGGAACGCGGCGTCAACGGCCTTATCGGCCTCCGAAGGTGAGCGCGCGACGACGCTTATGGTGACGAGTGTGTCCATCAGAATTTTGCTTTTCCTGAATATCCGTTCCTTCTTCGAGGCGCAGCCATAGACCACGAGGGGTAGTAGAGAGATAACGGACAGGGAAAGGAAGACGGCGAACAGAGGGAGGCGGAGCGAGGGAGACGTTCGCCTCATAAGCGTGTCACTAGCGGGGGAAGTATGTTCGCCACGGGCGGCCACGGTGAGGTTCATCCGAACAGAACGGTCGCGCCGTCTCTGCAGCCCAGTTTGTCCCTGAGGATCATGCCGGTATAGGAACGCGCATTCGCACTGACCTGCTCCGGTGTGCCTTCGGCGACCACCTGTCCGCCTTCTTCACCGCCCCCCGGACCCAGGTCTATGACATAATCGGCGGATTTTATCACGTCGAGATTATGTTCGATGACAACGACGGTATTACCGGCGTCGACGAGCGCGTTGATCACGCGGAGCAGTTTGCCGATGTCGACGAAGTGGAGACCCGTCGTCGGTTCGTCGAGAATGTAGAGGGTGTTCCCTTTTCTCGCGCGCGACAGCTCCTTCGAAAGGCGGACTCTCTGGGCCTCTCCGCCCGAGAGGGTAGAGGCCGGCTGGCCGAGCTGGAGATAACCGAGTCCGACGTCATCGAGCACCTCGAGTTTCTTTCTTACGGGCGGTATCGCCGAGAAAAAGTGGAGCGCTTCGGCAACCGTCATCTCCAGAATATCGGCGATCGTCTTCTCGCGGTATCGTATCTGGAGGGTTTCATCGTTGTACCGTCTCCCTTTGCACACGTTGCAGGGGACATAGACATCGGGGAGGAAATGCATTTCGACCTTGATCAGTCCGTCCCCGGCGCATGTTTCGCAGCGTCCGCCCGGCAGATTGAAGCTGAAACGGGATGCCGTGTAGCCGCGGACACGGGCTTCGGGAACGTGCGCGAACAGCTCGCGTATGAAGGAGAAGACCCCGGTGTAAGTCGCCGGATTCGAGCGCGGCGTTTTCCCCAGAGGCGACTGATCGACGCACACGACGCCGCTCAGTTTGTCCGCGCCGTGAAGTTCGGCAAACTGTCCGGGGCTTGCGGCACTCCCGTACAGTTCTCTCCGGAGCGCTTTATAGAGTATCTCGTAGACGAGCGTGCTCTTTCCGGAGCCGGAAACGCCCGTCACGCACGTGAAGACGCCGAGCGGGATATCGACGGTAACGTCTTTTAGGTTGAACGCGCGCGCGCCGACCAGTCGGATCGCGTTCTTTGCCGCGCGACGTCTTGACGGAATATCGATCGCCATCGAGCCATTCAGATAGGCGCCGGTTATGGACCGTTCATTGTTCATGATTTCTTCGAGCGTGCCGGTCGCGACGACCCAGCCGCCGCCTTGCCCCGCCCCCGGCCCCATATCGACGATGAAATCAGCCCAGCGAATCGTCTCCTCGTCGTGCTCCACGATGACGACGGTGTTTCCCGCATCCCGAATTGATGCGAGGCTCTCGAGCAGTCTTCTGCAGTCACGCGGATGCATACCGATGCTCGGTTCGTCCAGTATGTAGAGGACACCGGTCAGCGATGAGCCGAGCTGCGTGGCGAGGCGGATTCTCTGTGCCTCCCCGCCCGAGAGCGTGAGCGACGACCTGTCGAGCGTGAGATAACCCAGGCCCACGTTGTCCATGAAATGGAGCCTGTCGGTGATTTCCTTCAGGATCCTCGACGCGATCGTCTGTTCCCGTTCCGTCAGAGGCAGATTCTTGACGAACGCGAGCATCTCGGTCACGGGCATGCGCGAGACGTCCGCGATGTTCTTCCCGACGACTTTGATGCTCAGCGCTTCCTTGCGAAGTCTCATCCCGTCGCAGAGCCGGCACCGCGTGTCGTCTTCCAATTCGGTCGAATCCTCGTCGACGTTCTCGAAGCCGAGGCCATTGCACCGTGGACAGGCGCCCTGCGCGCTGTTGAAGGAAAAAAACATGGGAGAGGTGTCAGGATAGCTGATTCCGCACCGCGGGCAAACGGAGGATCGGGAGAAGAGGATGTCCCTGTTCTCGTTGAGGAGATTGATGACGATCGCGTCCGAATATCGGAGCGCGGTCTCGATGGACCGCCGTATCTGCCGTTCGATGCCTGGCTTCACGATGAGCCTGTCCACGATGACCTCGATGGTATGCCGTTTCTGCTTCTGGAGGATGATGTCCTGCGTGAGGTCCGTGACGATACCGTCGATTCGGGCCCTGATGAAGCCCTCTCGCCGCATTTTCTGAAGTTCCCTGCGGTATTCGCCCTTCCGGTCTCTCACGATGGGCGCGAGGATCTGGATCCTGCTGCCATGGGGCAACGACATCACCGATTCGATGATATCGTCGGATTCCTGTTTCGTGATCGGGTCGCCACAGACGTAGCAGAACGGTTTCCCTATCCTCGTGAAGAGGACGCGCAGGTAATCGTATATTTCGGTGATTGTGCCAACGGTCGAGCGGGGGCTCCGCTGCACCGTTCTCTGGTCGATCGCGATGGACGGCGACAATCCCTCGATCGCGTCGACCTCGGGTTTGCGGAGCTGCTCGATAAACTGTCTCGCGTACGCGGAGAGGCTTTCGACGTACCGACGCTGGCCTTCTGCATAGAGCGTATCGATGGCGAGAGATGACTTGCCGGATCCCGACGGTCCGGTGATGACGGTGATCGATTCCCTCGGTATCTCGAGATCGAAGTCCTTGAGGTTATGCTCTCTCGCGCCTCTGATGACGATGTGATTCTGCATGAGGGTATTTTTCACTATACCGTAAATTGGGGGTTGAGTGAAAGCGGGCATTTTTTGCCGGGAAAAGGTATTATATAGCCATGCGAACGATTATCCTTCTCGTGTTCCTCGTCCTTTTCCCCGCGTTTGTCTCCGCCCAGCCTGTCATCACTTTCGATGCGGAAACGAAAGATGTAGGCACTGTGAAGGCGGGCGATCCCGTCGAGCACGTGTTCGAAGTCAGGAACAGCGGAGACAAAGAACTCGTCATCGAGAGACTCGTGCCCTCGTGAGGGTGTACCGCCGCGATGGCCAGTTCGAGCCATCTCCAGCCCGGCGAAACGGGGAAAATCAGCGCACGGATCGATACGGCGGGCAGGGGCGGCATCGTGTCGAAGCGTATTCAGGTGCATTCGAACGATCCCAAAAAGCCTGTCGTCTCTCTCATGCTGAGGGCGACGGTCAACTGATCGTCGGCTCGTGGTGTTTTCGGAAACGCATGTCCGCATTTTTTCTTTGGATCGCGATCGAGCTGTTCACACTCAGGAGAGCGCATGTCTTTGAGTGACGGATGTCCCGGCAGCAGAGAGATCCGAAAACCCTATCCGGAAGATATTGTCTGCAGCGGCTGCGGAACGGGCGCTGAAATCTGGTCCGATGAAGCGGAGACGACGTGCCGTCAGTGTGGCCGGAGCATCTCGCGCGCTCCGAAGCCCACCTGTCTTTCGTGGTGCTCCATGGCAGAGGAGTGTGTCGGTCGCGAGAAGTTCGCGCGGCTGAACCGAAAAGGGCAGAAATAGCTCAGTACTGATCGTGGCACAGTTCGTCCGCCTCGTGTTTGAGCGCCAGCGCCGTTCCCGTATCGAGACCGCTCTTCCTCACGAATGCGTCCCGGTCTATTCCCGCGACGTCTTTCGCCAGAATGAAGCCGTTTCGGAAGAGCGTCTCCAGGAAGCCGCTCTTTATCGACGAGAGAATCGTGACCGGATAGAGATTCTTTCTCTCGATCATCGTTTCGAGACTTTCGCCCGGCGGGTACTTCCAGCTCACGATTTTGAGCCCCATGCACTCGGCGAACCGAATGGCATCCGCCGAACAGCGGGTATTCGTCACCAACCACCCCTCGCGTATGCGCAACGGCGCTCCTGCTGACGCTTCGTCCGCCCGTCTGATGTCAGTGAACCGCGACTGGATGTAGAGCGCGGTCTTCACATCCGTCGGGATTCCCCCATCGCTGTGATATTTGCACTCTATGACGATGCCGGTGTCGTCTCTTTTTGCGAAGATATCGACCTCGTGCGTAACGCAATACCCGTTCAGGATCCTGTTGACTTCGACCGCGTAGCCGTATTCGGCGAGGATTCTCGCGAAATACTTTTCGAACTGATAGCCGGCCGGACCGAGTGTGTAGATCGCCTTCTTGATGGAATAGCGCATATCGGCTGCCCGGTTGTATTTGTGCAGGAGCTTCTTCGCCATCCTGAAGATATGCTTTGTGCGCATTCGGGGAGTGATATGTGCGGCGACCTTTTGCGCGATGTCGTACGCGACGTCGGCGGACGCGCCGGAGCGGATGAGCGAATCCGTGAGTTTGCGCAGCTCGAAGTCTTCAGACTGGCCGGATGCTTTCACGATGGAGACGGACATCGAGGAATACTATAGCATATGGCTTAAAGGTGAGGAAGGCAGCCAGGGAGGGTATCTGGCTGCCTGGAGGGATGAAAGGAAGAATGGTTTTTCTCTCTTTCCTTTTCCTTTACAGATAGCGTACCCCAATAATGTGAGGAAACCGTGAATGAAATATGAAAGAATCGTGAAAATGACCGGCGACGTAGCGCGTGAGGGCGGGGACCCGCGAGGGAGCGATGCGGGCGCTTTGCGCGGCGTGCTACAATGTGGTGACCGTGGAAATTCGTTCGGAAAGGAGAACGATATGATAGAACAGTGGATTCGCGAAATCAAGGAGCGGGCAAACTTCGAGGACCTCGGGATGTTTCTCGCGCATCACGGCGTCGTTCGGGCGACATCGAAAGACGGACGGCGCATTCGGGAGATGCGGCTCGCGTACGACCGCCGGAAATTAGCGGATTTGGTGCGGGAGATGGAGGGGAGGGAGGGGATTGTCGCGGTACGGGTCTGGATCAACGAGGGGTTGCTCCGCATCGGCGATGGGATTATGTATGCGCTCGTTGCCGGAAAATTCAGGACGACCGTCTTCCCCGTCCTCGAAGAACTCGTATCGCGAATCAAGAGAGAGATCGTCGAGGAGAAGGAATATTTCTGATCTGACCGCTTCAGAAGTAGGAGATTCTTTTCCGGAGGTCTTCAACGACCTGTGCGATGCGGTAGACCCCCCGAAGGGACAATTGGCCGGAGCGCGTCTTTAGCACGAGGGTGCCGATGCGGAAGGGGGCCTCGATGAGGTTCTGCGTGAAGGAGACCTCGTAGACGTCGGATAAAGGGATGAACTGCTCGCGCCTCGTGAGGTAGCCGGTCATCAGGCGGATCCTCGTCGGCTCGATTTCGTAGTAACTCATCATGTTCCAGAATAAGGTGCGGATGCCGACGTAGAAGAATGGTATCGACAGGAATTTCCCGACGGGAAGCTCGGCCAGGAGACCGGGTTTTGGCAGGCGCAGGAGTGCCAGGAGATCGCCGATTGCACCGGAGATGAACGCCGAAAACCGGAAGAGCAGGTACGAACACGCGATGCACAGCCCGTAGGTGAAGAGGAACGAGATCGGCGATGGCTTTTGCCTGTAACGGAAATCAGCTTTTTCCAAATTCGAAGTCCAATACGAAATCATTATGTTGGAGCGAGCATGTCGCGCAGTTGAAAGATTTCGACTCCGCGACTTCTCGCCCGGCGGATGCGCCGAGAAAATTACTCCCCTCGGAACCGACTCGAAAATCCGATGGACGCTCGATATTAGCATATTTACGACGCGGTGGCAACGATTATTCGGCAACACCCTGCGTCGCCGACGTTCGTTGACAAGTACCGTACAAAGATATATATTTTTCAGCGAAATGCCATTGTACAGAGAATATAACGTGATGCCGGTTACCACATGAATAAACGATGGCATTAACGGAGTCCGACACTCGAGCTAAACTAATCGACCCCGCTCTCCACGCCCGCGGCTGGACGGAAAATCTCATCCGGCGCGAGGAGACGGCGGGCGCCATCGAGATCGTGGACGGTAAGCCGCGCAAGCGCGCCAAGGGCCGGGTTGACTACCTGCTGCGCGTGGCGGTCAACGCCGAAAGCCAGCCGGTGGCGATGGCGCTCATCGAGGCCAAGGCCGAACATCTGCCGCCGGATCATGGCTTGGAGCAGGGCAAGCTTTATGCCTCGTGCAAACGGCTCAATGTCCCCTTTGTCTTTTCCAGCAACGGGCATCTGTTTGTCGAGTATGACGCCTTCACCGGCAAGACCAGCACCCCGCGGCCGCTTTCCGAGTTTCCCACCCCTGATGAATTGCGCCGCCGTTACGAGCAGGGCAAAGGCTTCCAGCTGGATTCCCAAGAGGCCAAACCGCTGCTGGTACGTTATGCCGGCGGCGAAGCCACGCGGCGCTACTATCAGGACGCCGCCATCCGCGCCGTGCTGGAAAAACTGGCACGGGGTGAAAAACGCGCCCTACTCACCCTGGCCACAGGTTCGGGCAAAACCTTTATCGCTGTGCAACTACTCAAAAAGATCGCTGACGCCGGCCAACTCAAACGCGCCCTGTTTGTGTGCGACCGCGACGAGCTGCGTAGTCAGGGACTGGGCGCCTTTCAAAATGTGTTCGGCGCCGATGCCGCCGAGGTGTATGAAGAGGCCGACGGCAAAAACCACGCCCGTAACGCCCGCATCCACATCGCCACCTATCA
>CAKZPA010000025.1 GCA_937138415.1 uncultured Nitrospiraceae bacterium
CCGCCCGAGGGATGTGGATGAAAATGCACCTGTATCTCTCTGAGGTATTTAGGATTATATTCTCGGTCGACAACATTTCAGCACGGTAATTTTCCCCACCGTCCGCAGCACCGTAAACGCGCCGGTTCCCAACAGCTCGTTGATCAACCGGCAAGGCCCTAAAGATGGTGACGTCGAATCGTCGAAAGCAATGATGGCTCCTTCGACGAGGTGTGGAGACCAGCAGTAGAAATCCCTCTTAACTCCGAGGTAGGAGTGATCTCCGTCTATCCACAGCAAGCCAACTTGCCTCTTCCACAGGGGGGCAACCTCCTCACTGCTCAAATTGATCAGGCGGACGACGAGATAACATGAAGATCGAATCATCGCCCGAAAGAATTCTCCCCTATCCTGCGCGCCAAAAACACCGCCGAGCACACCGACAAAGTCCTCATGAGGATCTATTGCAAAGACAGGCACCTGATGACCGTCAAGCGATCCCAGGGCCAGTGCAACCGTTGAACGTCCCCGGTACGAGCCAACTTCCACGATGCACCCTTCTTTTACCGTTTTTGCCAAATCGTACAAAAGAGAGGCTTCATCGAGCGTGATCATCCCTTCGCACTCAGCGATATAGTCCGAAAAATCAGAACATTCCAGTATGTCAATAAGTTGTATATCAAAGCTCATGTTTTTCTTTAATATTTCCGGAGAGCAAAAACCGTACGCTTTATACGCAGCTACGGCAATGGTCTTTTTTCACCGGGTCCCATGCCAATGATTGCCAATTCCAGTTCAGGGATGTATTTTCCGCTTCCAATTTTGAGAATCTGGGGATGAACTGCCCATTGGACCTCTTTGAGCGAAGTGGCGTCTCCTTTCGGAAGCATATAGACGCCCACCGTATCGCCAAATTTAGCTTTTTTCACAGTATGTTAACCTTTGCAGTTAAAATCTTTTCACGATGATATAAACGTAACTCCTTGGAATATTTTGAAGAGTATACGAGAAGGCGGCCTTTAAAAGCGGGCGAAGAAAAATGGACTACTCCTGTACGCAAAATCTAATGTTGTCGAATGCGATGTTCGGATCAATGCCGGCAACGATCATGAATTTAACCTTCAGAATATGTGCTCCGGACACCTTGAAGGTCCAGATACCGGGATCTTTGTTGGGAGGACCGGCCCTTGCGGTGCACGCATCTCCCGTATACCATAGGTCACCGAAATCAGAAGTTCGAGGGTTCGTAGCGGTAGAACTGTAATAAGACAATACGTCCTTGTCAACAATACGCTCGAACGCATCGTACGCGATGAGGTTAACCTCGTGATATGCCTGACCCATGCTGTTCAGATCGCCGAAATCAAGCATCGTTACCGAAAATTCCGTTACTTTCTTGTCGGGCGAAAACATGAATACATAATTGTGGTTCCGCCGTATATCAGAGAACCCTTTCCCCCGACCGGCAACCGGTAAACCGCTCCCTGGCTTTCCGATACAGCCTTCAGACATAATGGCATCGTTTGGCGCGCCATACGCATTATAAGCATCACCCTCGGCAATAACGATCGCTGTACCGCCAACCGTCGAAATATTCAAATCGGGATGAACTTTTCCGAGGCCTTCGACCGATGAGCCCGTAGTCAAATTTTCGAAATTTATGAGAACGCAGTTCGATGGGATCGGTCCCCCGCCGTCTGTTTCGCAGCCGATGTCGCAATCGCTGTCCCCGCATCCTGAAAACACAAGCATCGGCAGAACGAGTAAAAAACAGACAACAAACGGAGTTCTATGAGAGGCTTTCGTACCCATCTTCAGAATAATTTACACTATTTTCCCGGAATTATGAAGACCCTGCGTCGCACTATCTTCTTTGTTCTCAAAGAAAACCGAATAATGCTTCTGTGCCATACGAACCAAAACAGAGAGACACAGCCCTTTTGAAGATGTTTCCCTGTTAAATTCCACGGTGGCCGAGTTTTTCCGTCCTTCCCCTACACTATGCCATTGAGGTAGGATCCGCATTGATCATGCCTGGCCTCTCACATTTGTTTCCCGAGGGTCATTGATTGTCGTTCCAAATGCTTTACCCGAGCCGTCTACGAAAAAGAGATGCAACGGATAGATCAGATCCTCAGATGCGTATTCCGCAACGGGCTCTGCCACGTGTTTGCCCTCTTTCGATACCGTGAAATGCACGGCGACGATTCCCCCGTTGCTCGAGATCAATACACAGTAAATCGGCAGTCGAA
>CAKZPA010000026.1 GCA_937138415.1 uncultured Nitrospiraceae bacterium
AACCTCCGGACGCCTTCGGATTGTATCGGACCGGCACGGTGTGAATTCGCCTGCTATGATACCCTCGACATGTGCTATGACTTGACGATGACGTACCAGGACGAGCTCCATCGCCCCGCGTTCCCGTATAAATTCAAGTTCAAATTCGACGGCTGCCCGAATGGCTGTGTCGCGAGCATCGCTCGTGCGGACATGGCGTTCATCGGCACGTGGAAGGACGATATCCGCATTAATCAGGATGCTGTTCAGGAGTACGTCGCGAACAAAATCCCGCGCGACGGCGGCGGTATGACGGGAAGGGATTGGGGTCCGTTCGATATCCAGTCGGAAGTCATCGACTTGTGCCCGACCAAATGCATGAAATGGGACGGGAAGAAACTCTCGATCAACAATGCAGAATGCACCCGCTGCATGCACTGCATCAATGTCATGCCGGAAGCCCTGAGGGTGGGCGTCGACACGGGCGTCAGCATTCTCCTCGGTGCGAAGGCGCCGATTCTTGAGGGCGCACAAATGTCCGTGCTGACCATCCCGTTTGTGTACGCAAAGAAACCGTACGAGAGCATCAAGAACGTGTGCGGAAAAGTATTTGACTGGTGGATCGAAGAAGGGAAAAACCGCGAGCGTCTCGGAGAATTGATCCAGCGGATGGGCTTGAAGACGCTTATCGAGGTTCTCGGAATCCCGGCGATGCCGCAGATGGTGAAGGAGCCCCGTTCCAACCCGTACGTCTTCTTCAAGGAGGAAGAGGTTCCGGGAGGATTTACGAGAAACATCGACGATTACAGAAGCAGGCACCCGAAATAAGAAAGGAGGAATACATACATGTCGAAAGGGAAAACGGGTTATTACAATCCACAAAAGCCTCAGGAAGGCAGGATAACGGATGTCGGGCCGGTTCACTACATGCAAATGTTGCCTCCCATACTAAGGAAGAATTATGGGAGTTGGCTTTCTCACCGGGTTATCGAGCCCGGGATATTGATGCACGTCGCCGAGTCGGGTGACAAGGTTTACTCGGTGAGGTGCGGCGGCGCGAGGCTCATGACGTCCGAGCACATCCGCGAACTTTGCGATATAGCGGACAAGCACGCAGGCGGTTACGTGAGATTCACGACACGGAACAACATGGAATTTATAGTCGACAGCGAGCAGAAGGCGAAGGACCTCAAGAAAGAGCTCGATAGCCGGAAGCACATTGCGGGATCGCACAAATTCCCGGTCGGTGGAACGGGCAACAGCATTACCAACATCGTTCACACGCAGGGATGGATTCATTGCCACACGCCTGCGACCGATGCGTCGGGACCGGTGAAGGCGGTCATGGATGAACTTTTCGATTATTTCAGAACGATGACCTTGCCGGCCAAACTGAGGGTCTCTCTCGCGTGCTGTCTCAATATGTGCGGTGCGGTGCACTGCTCTGACATCGCGATGCTCGGTTACCACAGGAAGCCACCAGCAATCGACCATGACGCCATCAGTAAGGCGTGCGAAATCCCCCTCGTCGTCGCTGCATGTCCTCTTTACGCCATAAAGCCCATTACGACGGAAGACGGAAAGAAGAGCGTAGCGGTGAATATCGAAAAGTGTATGTATTGTGGTAATTGCTATACCATGTGTCTCGGTCTTCCATTAGCCGACAAGGAAGGTGACGGAGTTGCCATCCTCGCGGGTGGAAAGATTTCGAACAGGATCAGCAAGCCGAAATTTTCCAAAGTCGTCGTCCCCATCTTGCCGAATAACATGCCGCGCTGGCCCGAAGTGGTGCAGACGATCAAGAAGATGGTCGAGGTTTATGCAAAAGAGGCGAATAAATACGAGCGTCTCGGCGATTGGGCTGAACGGATAGGATGGGAAAGATTCTTCGAAAAGTGCGGCTTGGAATTCTCATGGCACTTGCTCGACGACTATCGCCTCGCATACGATACCTATAGGACGTCGACTCAGTTCAAATATACGGATCACGCGTGGGCTGTTTCGAAGGCAGTAGGCGGTATTTAATAACAAAAACTCGACGAAGGAGAACGAAGCATGGGCAGAGAAGACGATATCAAACAGGCGATTCTTGACTACGGCACGAAGGGAGCGAAAAGCAAGTTCTATTTCAGGGATATGCTGGCCGGTGTAAAGAAAGTTATCCCGGACGCCGGCGCGTCGGAGGTCAAGAACGTTGCTTCGAAGCTCGTTGCTGACGGTGTCCTCGAGTATTTCTCGACGGGAAGCTCGACCATGTACGGCGTGAAAGGGAGAGGCATTTCTGTCGAGAAGTCGGGTGACACCGGAGGCTAAAGAGAGCATTTAGGCGCAAAGAGACGGTTCATCTGGGAATGATGATGGCACGGGAGGACACGATGTGCCCTCCCGTGCTTATTCTTTTGGCGGTGTTTCCGGCAGTTTGCCGCCCGAGCTCTGATAGCGTGACGGCACGTGCGGCACGACTGTCGGCAACGACAGAATGAAGATTGCCTACGTTCGTCATTCCCCCAGTTGATCGGTTTCCTCGGTCGCCCCGGCGAATCGCCCGAGGCGATGGAACCCATGGTTCGACAAGCCCTCCATGTGACATCTTGTTTGCTCAGAGCTTTCGACTGAGCTCACGCCGAAGGCTTGTCGAAGGGCGATGCCATTTACGTGTGCATCAAAACACAAACAGTGCTTCACTAATGACTACGGATTGTTGAAAGATATGAAAGATTTACCAAACATTGAAGAATTTATCGCGGAGCAGAAGCTTCGCCTTCTCGAGAAGCCAGAATGCGCGACGTCACTCTATAACCTTGGCGTGGCACTCATGCAGCAGGGCAAGTTCGATGAGGCAATCGATGCGTTCGAAGAATCGATCGAGACCGGTGTGCGAATGTTCGAGGCGTACGTAAATCTCGGCTATATTTACTTCAAGCAAGGCGACCTTGAAAAAGTGGTCAAGGCAAATCAACGTGCCGTCGAAATCGAGCCTCGCTACGCTCGCGGGTATTCAAATCTCGGATTTGCCTATCTCCAGATGGGAAAGACCGATGAGGCGATTAAGGCTCTGGAGAAAGCTCTCGAACTGAATCCCGATATCGTCCAGGCTCAGTGTAATCTCGCGAACGCCTACCTCCAGAAGGGGGATGTCGAGAAGAGCATCGAAGTGAACAGACAGATGCTCGAAAAGGCCGGCAATTTCGGTCTGGGACACAATAATCTGGCGAATGCCTACTTCCACGCCGGGGATTTTCAGAGAGCGATCGAGCATTGCGATCGAGCACTCGCGTGTGGATTCGATGTTCATCCCGATTTCCTGAAGGCCCTCGAGCCGTATCGGAAAAAGGCAAATACGAGGGGCGCGAAGAGCTCGCCCCGTATCGAGAGGTCAAGTTCTTCCAGGGCGAGGGCAAAAAAAGTTCAGGCGAAACGGAAATCATGAGGGACGAGTTCTTCTCGAGGTACGAGGCATACGCGCGGAAAGCCGATATTCTCTTCAAGACGATTCAGGAAAAATACCCCGATAGCGTTCGGTGCAGAATCCATTGCTGTGACTGCTGTTACGCGGTCTTCGGCGTCTTGCCGATAGAGGCCGCGTACGTCAACTTCCATTTCAACCGTCTCGACAGAAAAATCCGGCGCGATGTTATCAGGAGGGCCGAGAAAGCCGAAGGAGAAGTAGTCAAGGCGAAAGACACGTTGCGCGTCTTCGAGGATAAGCCCGGTGTTCAGGTGTACGGTCTCGGGAAGCAAAGGGTGAGATGCCCTTTTCTCTCCGACAGAGAGGAATGTGTTCTGTACGAGAGGCGCCCCGTCATCTGTCGCATTTATGGCGTGCCGTTCAGCCTGAAGCACGAAAAGAAGGAGCAGGCATACGTCTGCAATCTATCGGGGTTCGAAGAGAACGCTACGTACCCGACCGTCAAACTTGATGTCATCTATAGAGAATTCATTAAGCTCTCGACGGAACTCATGACAGAGGCGGGATTCCTGAACCCTGCTGCGAAAGCGACCCTCATGCTCCCCCTTTCGAGGGTCGTGCGAATGTCCTTCGAAGATATCATTTCGGGAAATTTTGGAACGTAAGATATAACCTCGCCGCATGTTCTTCCAGGTGTTCCTCGATGGTGCGGTAATCCGTCGTCGGTCTGAGCTGCTCAGCAATGAGCCGGCTTGTCTTGAGAAGTTCTTCCCTCGAGAAGGATCTTAGGAGTTCCTTGAAAGATCGGACGGAATCCATATGCATCGTTGCATCATGTCTTCTCCCCAACGCTTCAAAAAAGCCCTTGACCGTCGCGTCGGCAGAAAATTCTTCCGCCCAGACAGTCTCACCCAAACCGTCGATCTTGTCGAGGCGCATCTGGATCGTGAGGTGCAGGAGAAAGTAATAGAGAGGGAGGATGGGGGATACTACATCATCTTCGTCGAATCCCATGAACGGTTCGTAACCCCGCACCGTAGTAAGCCTGACTTGTACTCCTTCCGATAATCCGCTTTTATCTCCAGTTCCCAAAGAGGGGGCTTTTAGCGCGCTACCTCTCCCTGACAGATCGCGAAACGGTGCATCTTTTCTCAACGGTGAGGCTGGAGAATGAGGGCTGTCTTCGATCTTTGCAACAAAATCTCCTGCCGCGTGGTGCCACGGATAAATCATCGTGAAATTGCCGAGATCATAGTATAGGGTGAGAATTTCCGCAGCCCGGCGGTAGATTTCGAAAGCTTGTTCAGAATTCAGAAATCGTTCTCCACGGACATAATCCCACAGTTTCAGTCGTTGTTCGTTATCAGCTGTTTTCGCGGTGTGGAATTCATGAAAATCGTCGAACCACTCCTCGAGGAGGAAGGCCATGGAATGACGCTCATCCACGTAAAGAGGCCTTGGAACATATGGGTAACCGAACCGTCGATGGAGGAGCGTGAGAAGATCGAACTCCTTGTGCACTGAATTTTTCCCCTCGGCCGTTACCGCGACGTGGAGACCGAGTTTGATACGGCCGTCCCTCGCGACGAGTTCGATGCTCGCGGGATGGGAAAGCGCACCGTGTTTCTCCGATCGGACGATAATCTCCACGAGATTGGCGGGATGGAGGTCGACTCCCATATGCTCCCGCAATGCATGAACCACTTGCGGGAGAGGCATTCCGCGAAGAAAGTCGGTTATGGCCTGAAAATAAGTCCGATAGGACGTTTTTGACGGATCGCCTTCGAGGGGATAGTCGAGCTTGCCCTCATCGACAGGGACGTCGCCCGAAGGCGAAGCGACGAGATACCGAATGGGCGGGCTTGTCACCTCGAGAGTTTTTCTATGGCCTCGTGTGCCAGTTGCCCGACGGTCACTTCCTGCAATTCACCGTCTCTCCAGAGAGAAAGCGTATGATCGTCCGACTCGAGGCCTCTCAGTTTTTGCGCGACATCGGGGAACCCGATGCCGCCGAGGGCCCATGCCGCGTACCCTCTCAGCACGGGATCGGCATCCTCGAGAAAGCCGGAGAGGGCGCGAAATGCGTGTTTCGCGCTCTGCGGGTCCGTTGTCGCGATCTTTCCGATAGCCCACGTCACTTCACGCCAGAGGTTTTTCTGAGCGAGGAACGAGAGGAGAGGCTGGGTGAACTGTTTGAAAAGACGTGGATTTTTGCTGATAATGGTGCCGATCGCCTCGAGGGACCCCCACGCCGAGGCTCCCGGATACGCCGCACTCTGGAGGAGATTGTTGATCAGCTTGCTGATGAGGTCAGGGCGGGTTTCGGCGACGCTACTACTCACCTCGCCGAGGAGATCGACAATCTTCCATCGTTCGGCTTCATCAGGCGTGTAGAGCATTCGCTGGAGTTCCTGGATGACCCGCGTATCTTCTCTCGCGAGAGCGATGAGTTCCTCGAGCCTCTTTTCGGCGACGTATGTTCTGACCGCGTCTCTGGAAAATTTCTCGGAGCGCAGCTTTGTCTTCTGGATCGGGGTCGTGTACTGGAGCTTCTCTCTTATTTTATCGCTCGTCAATTCACGGAACTCATGGAGAAGTTTCACGAAAATGAGCGCGCCTCTCACGTACCGATCATGATAAATCCGGCTTGGGGCGACCGTGTGCGTATAGATATCATAATTGCCGACGACGGCATCCGAATAGTCTGTGCCGTGGGAAAGCGAAAAGGCGAGGTCTTCATCCTCGTTGCACGCAAACAGGAGCGCTTCGATGAAAGCGGCTCCCATGTTGTGGCCCGTCGCGTCGTACGCGTATATCGCACCGCAATAGGTACAAGCGCCGATCGGGAATTCCACGACTTTTCTCTGGGGCAGCTCTCTCGGCTGTTCTATCGGCGAGTAGCAGAACGGACAACGGGGTTCTTCGGGTACTGTGGCCATTTGAACTCCTTCCAAGGGTTGATATCCTCTATTATAGCTATCCTACTCACGCCAGTGAAATACTCATCGCTTTCGAGGACGCATTAAGCGTCGACGCGAGCAAAGAAAAGTATTCCCCCGTCTTCCTTGACTTTTGCGAAAAAGCATCTTTATTGTAAAAATATCTTCACATTCTCTATCCCTCTAAGGAGAAAGGGGTTCGAGATGCCAATATATGAATTCCGTTGCCTGCGCTGCGGAAAGGTTTTTGAGCTTCTGAAGCTGAAGAAGGATGACGATGGTGTCGCGATGAAGTGTCCAAAATGCGGGGAACAGGAGATCGAGCGCGTCCTCAGTACGATCAATATCGGTACCTCTCCCACCGGGAGAAAAACGAAGGCAACGGTGAAGAGCTGCAGCGGCGGTACGTGCGGAACGATCGAGGTGCCTGGCAGAAAATGATGCGTCGCCCGCGCCTGACGATCGCAGGCCTTGGAGGCGACACCGGCAAAACGGTCCTCAGCGTCGGCCTCTGTCGGTTGTGGCACACGCGGGGCGTAAGGGTTGTGCCCTTTAAAAAGGGGCCGGATTACATCGATATGGAGTGGCTGAGCCGCGCTGCTCGTCACCCATGCTACAACATCGATCTTTTCCTCATGAGCGCGGATCAGGTGTTCTCCTCCTTTTGTGCGAATACCGGGGATGCGGATATCGCGGTCATCGAAGGAAACCGCGGGCTTTTCGACGGATTGGACGTGCAGGGGAGTGTGAGCACGGCCGAAGTTGCAAAACTTCTCAGGTCTCCTGTCATCCTCGTCATCGATTGTACGAAAACGACCCGGACGGTTGCCGCCCTCGTGAGAGGATGCCAGGTAATGGATCCCGATGTCCTCATCACCGGAGTCGTGTTGAATAAAGTGGCCGGGTCGCGCCATGAATCAATGGTACGGCAATGCGTTGAGTACTACTGCAATGTGCCCGTTGTCGGTGCGATACCGAAGCTGAAGAGCATGCGATTCCCCGGAAGACATCTCGGTTTGGTCCCTCCCCAGGAACATCCCGACTCTGAAGGGGTACTCCAAAACGCTGCTGATATATGCGAGAAATTTCTGGATATGCCGCGGATATGGGATATCGCCGCTCATGCGGAGGGGATGCGATGCTCATTCGAATGTTCAGCCGAGAGCCCGCAACTGAAGGCGAAGATCGGCGTCATACGGGATGCAGCGTTCCAGTTTTATTACCCTGAAAATCTCGCGGCGCTGAAGAGGGCCGGAGCGGAACTCATTGAGTTTAGTGCCTTGAGCGATGCTCTGCCCCCCTCGCTTGACGGTCTCTACATAGGCGGGGGGTTTCCTGAAACGCACGCGGCGGCTCTTGCCGACAATGAGGCATTTAGGGTGGAATTGAAATCGGCTGCCGACAGAGGCTTGCCCATCTATGCCGAGTGCGGCGGGCTCATGTATCTCTCGAGGGAACTGGAGTGGGAGGGGAAAAGATACCCGATGGTCGCAGTTTTTCCTGCTGATATAGGGGTGAGCAAAAAACCCCGGGGGCACGGCTATACCGTGCTCGAGACGACCGGAGCGAATCCTTTTTTCGAAAAAGGGACGATCATTCGGGGCCACGAGTTTCACTACTCCTACATTAAAAACCTCCACGAGTCCGGAGAGTATTCGTTCGCGTTTGACGTGGTGAAGGGAGACGGGTTGGGGAACGGGAAGGATGGCATCTGCCGCAAGAATGTCCTCGCGACGTACACGCATGTCCACGCCGCCGGTACGGTGTCCTGGGCGGCTGGAATTGTCACGGCGGCCATGAGGGAGCGAGAAGAAAACTTATCGTTTAATTAATTTTTTTTATTTGACCATCAGAGCACCTTTGTATTACCTTGAATAACCCTTTCAGCAGAAATCATCGCAGGCACTCATTGCAAGAAAATGTGCTTGTGTGATATGATAAGCCGCCCGAGACTGGCGGGCGAGGACTTCTGTCAAATAAACAATCTTATCTCAAAAGAAGGAGGAATGGACAATGCCGTATTTGGAATTTGAAGGGCAACAGTACGAGACCGACGAGGACGGGTATCTTGTCGACTGGCAGTCATGGAAGGAAGGCATGGCCGAAGTCATGGCGAAAGAAGACGGTCTCACGCTGACGAGCGAGCACTGGGAGATCATTCGGTTCCTCAGGGAATACTTCATGAAGTTCCAGATTGCGCCGATGATCAAAATCCTCGTCAAAGAGATCGGCAAAGCGATGGGTCCGGAAAAAGGGAACACGAAGTACCTTTACGAGCTCTTCCCGGCTGGACCTGCCAAACAAGCATGTCGCTACGCCGGTCTTCCAAAACCGACTGGTTGCGTATAAGAGAGCAATAGAGAAGAGCAAGAAGGGTGACGGGAGGTGTGCTTCTTGCTCTTCACGATTCTTTTTTTTGTCTGCTGGGGTTACGTATTGCGCTGAGCGGCTAATCAACACTTCCCATTTGAAGACGACTGGCGGTTTGTGCGAATGAGAGGGTAAGGAGAAGAGCTACGTGATATGAACCTTCGGACACTGCTGGAAGAGAAGAAATCGTCTATTGTCAAGAAATGGGTTCATGTCATTTTCGAGCAGTATCCGCCTGATAGTACAAATTTCTTCCTAACGCAGAAAGACCGCTTTCTTAATCCGGTCGGCCACGCCATTTCAGAGGGCGCACGGGACATATTCAATGCGCTTGTGGACGACTCCGAACCCGAGAAGTTTTATCCTCTCCTCAACGACATCATTAAAATCAAAGCGGTGCAGGATTTCAGTCCGTCGGTGGCCATTTCGTTCCTCTTCCTTCTCAAGAAAGTGATCAGGGTGGAAGCGGGAGCCGAAATAGCACGACGGAATCTCACGCCTGAATTGGAGGCGCTCGAATCGCGGATCGACCAGTTAATTCTCCTCTCTTTCGATATCTACTCGAAGTTCCGCGAGAGGATCTTCGAAATAAAGAACGACGAATTCAGGAGGATGACGTTCCGACTGCTTCAGCGAGCGAATCTTATCTGTGAGATCGAGGGAGAGAAAACAACTCCCGGAGAAGAGACCGTAATAACTAATAAATGAAGGGGTAACACTATGGGAATTTTATTCTCTTTCTTCGCAGTGGTGGCGCTGATCGTGGTGGTCTTTGTCGGGGTGCAGGGCGCGAACCTCCATTACCTCTTTGGCGTGATAATCCCTTTCGCGGCGTTTATCACGTTCATAGTGGGAATCGTCTACCGCGTTTTCAGATGGGGGAAGGTACCAGTCCCATTCCGCATTCCGACGACAGGAGGCCAACAGACATCGTTTCCTTGGATTAAAGCGAGTCGTATCGATAACCCGTCGAGCGCGCTCGGTGTCGCCGTCCGCATGGCGCTCGAAGTGCTCCTTTTCCGGTCGTTGTTCAGAAACATGAGATCGGAATTGCGAGACGGCCCGAAGCTTTCCTATGCGTCGTCCAAATGGTTGTGGTTAGGGGGAATTGCGTTCCACTACACGTTTCTCATTATCCTTATACGGCACATGCGCTTGTTCTTCGAACCGGTCCCAGGCATCATTAAGATTGCCGAGTCCCTCGACGGTTTCTTCCAGGTAGGGGCGCCCGTCGTCTACGTTACCGATGTCGTTTTTCTCGGTGCGGTGACGTTTCTTTTCTTGAGACGCGTCGTGATCCCCCAGCTTCGTTACATCTCCCTCGCTGCCGATTACTTCCCTCTCTTCCTCATCGGCGGTATCGGGGTTACGGGGGTCCTGATGCGGTACTTCTTCAAAACAGACGTCGTCGGAATCAAAGAGCTGACGATGGGATGGATAACGTTCAGTCCTGTCGTCCCTCAGGGGATCCACATCATTTTTTACGTACACCTGTTCCTCGTTTCTTCCCTGCTCGCTTACTTTCCGATGAGCAAGCTCATGCACATGGCAGGGGTTTTTCTCAGTCCCACGCGAAATCTCGCAAACACCAATCGTGCCGAACTGCACGTGAATCCGTGGAATTACCCGGTGAAGGTTCACACTTACGAGGAGTACGAGGATGATTATAGAGAATTCATGAAAAGCGCTGGCTTGCCAGTAGAAAAGGAGTAGGAACTATGGCGGTTCAGAAACCAGAAGAACTATCGAAAGTTGTTTACACATTCCCCTCGACACCGTGGATGGATACGCCAGTCGAAATCAAGAAGGGCATTTTCTGCTGGGGGAACAAAGAAAAAAGCCTGAAAGCTGTTGGATTCCCGAATCCACGGCAATGGTCGGTAACCGATGAAGATTGGAAATTACCGGACAACTGGAAAGAGATATTCATCGAAGGCTTGCGGGAGAGAGTCGATAAGTATCGCTCTTTCCGGCTCTTCCTCGATATCTGCGTCCGTTGCGGTGCCTGCGCCGATAAGTGCCATTTTTACATCGGCGGCGGGGATCCCAAAAACATGCCCGTTCTGAGGGCCGAACTGTTACGGTCCATTTATCGAAAATATTGCACGACGTCGGGAAAAATTATGGGGAAGGTGGCCGGTGCTCGAGAATTGACGACGAGCGTCATCAAAGAGTTGTGGTACTATGCGTACCAGTGCACGGAATGCCGCCGGTGTTCGCTCTTCTGCCCGTACGGCATCGATACCGCGGAGATCACGATTCTCATTCGGGAACTCGTCAACCTCCTCGGGCTCAACATCGAGTGGATAGCGGGACCCGTGGCCAATTGTTGGAAGACCGGAAATCACATGGGGCTCCTCCCCCATACGATCATAGATATCGTGAGCGAGTTCAAGGAGGCGATTTATCAGGTTACAGGGCTTAAGGTCGACCTCTCGTATAACAGGAAGGGGGCGGAAATTCTCTTCGTGCACCCGTCCGGAGAGTACTTCGACCCTAACGGGAACGTTACCTTCATGGGATACATGATGTTGTTCCACGAGATCGGACTCGACGTGACGCTCAGCACGTATAGTTCGGAAGGCGGGAACTTCGGCTTTTTCACGTCCAACGAGATGGCGAAACGGCTCCATTCGAAGATTTATGCGGAAGCGAAAAGACTGAAAGTCAAATGGATACTGGGTGGCGAGTGCGGGCACATGTGGAGGGTATGGCATCAGTACCACAATACGTGGTTCGGGCCTGTGGATTACCTCGAGGAACCGGTTTCCCCGATCACGGGCACGAAGTTCGAGAACGCAAAATCAAACAAGATAGTTCACATCACTGAATTTACAGCCGATCTTATCCGGCATGGGAAACTGAATCTTGATCCGAAACGAAACGACAAATATGTCGTGACCTTCCATGACTCTTGTAATACATCGAGGGCAATGGGACTGTTCGAGGAGCCCCGGTACATCATCAAGAATGTCTGCAACAATTTTTACGAGATGCCGCCGCAGACGATCAGAGAGAATACTTTCTGCTGCGGTTCGGGTTCGGGACTGAACGCATCAGAAAACATGGAGCTCCGTTTGAGGGGGGCGCTGCCGAGAGGGAATGCGGTCAGGCACGTGAGGGACAAGTTTGGCGTGAATACCTTAGCCAATATATGCCAGATCGACAGGGCGACTCTCCAAACATTAGTCGATTATTGGGCTAAAGGAGTGGCGGTGCGCGGCGTTCATGAATTAGTGGGGAATGCCCTGGTCATGAAAGGAGAAAAGGAGAGGACGACTGATCTACGAGGTGATCCGCTCCCGGGAAAGGAGGGTGAATAAGATGTATAACGGCGGCAAGATTGTTATTGGACTCCTGATTTTTGTCGGGTTGGTCATCTCACCCTTCCTTTTGAAGGGGGATAAGGCGACCGCGAAACCCGATCCCAAGGTTGACACGCCGGAGATTCTGAAGATGCCGGTGGGCGAGCGAACATGCGTCGAAGACAAAGAATATATGAAGGCAGAGCATATGAAGATGCTCAACGAGTGGCGAGATTGGGTTGTCCGCGATGGATTGAATATTTACACGAGCAAGGCAGGGAAAGAATATACGATGAGCCTTCAGAACACGTGTATGAAATGCCACTCGAACAAGTCGAAGTTTTGCGATGAATGCCACAATTATGTGGGTGTGAAACCCTACTGCTGGGACTGTCATATAGCGCCGAAGGAGGAGGGATAGCAATGAGTGTAAGCAGAAGAGAATTTTTGAAGAAGATAGGTTCCTCCGCCATCATAGGGTTAGGGGGTATATCGGCTGTCGAAGTCTTACTCCCCGGGCAATTCGAGGCATCGCAGCTTTCAAGAGATCCGAAGGCATTAACGGGAAAGCGATGGGGCATGGTCATTGACATGGTGAAGTTGGATGAACAAACTATGAAGAATTGTATTGATGTGTGCCATCGTATCCATAACGTTCCCGATTTGAACAATCCGAAGGAGGAGATAAAATGGATATGGCCAGAGACGTTCGAACATGCTTTCCCTGGCCAAGAACACGTATACATGGGCGAGGATATAAAACACATGCACTTTTTAGTGCTCTGCAATCAGTGTGATAGCCCTCCTTGTGTGCGCGTCTGCCCGACGAAGGCAACATTTAAGAGAAAAGACGGGATTGTCATGATGGATATGCACCGCTGCATCGGTTGCAGATTCTGCATGGCCGCGTGTCCTTTCGGAGCGAGGAGCTTTAACTGGCGAGATCCGAGACCTTTCATCAAAGAGGAAAACAAGGAATACCCGACGAGGATGAAGGGGGTTGTAGAAAAGTGCACTTTTTGTTATGAAAGGCTCGCTGTTGGTCTTAAGCCGGCATGTGTGGAAGCATCGAAAGGAGCGTTGATTTTTGGTGATCTCGAGGATCCTGGTTCCGAGATAAGGCGAGTACTCCGCACGCATTACACCATACGGCGCAAATCCGAACTCGGGACGCAGCCCAGTATCTATTACATTATATAGGGAGGAAAGAGCAATGTTGGAATTAGCGATAAAAGGTAGTCGACGATACTGGAGTTGGGTAATTTTTTTACTCGTCTTGATAGGTGCAGGGTTTATTGCGTACCTGTATCAATTTCGCGTTGGCCTCGGAGTGACGGGCATGAGCAGGGATGTCTCATGGGGGCTCTACATAGGTCAGTTCACCTACCTTGTTGGTGTCGCTGCGTCGGCTGTGACAATAGTGTTGCCCTATTATCTCCATAACTACAAGAAATACGGAAGAATCGCCATTCTGGGTGAATTCGTTGCCGTTGCCAGCGTATCAATGTGCATGCTTTTCATTTTTGTTGACTTAGGACAACCCCTTCGGGTTCTGAATGTTCTCCTTCACCCGACTCCCAATTCGGTCATGTTTTTTGATATGATCGTCCTGAGCGGGTATCTGTTCCTCAATATCCTATGCGGCTGGTATATTCTCGGATCGGAGCGAAAGGAAGTGCCGCCGGCTGGATGGATAAAGCCATTCATCATACTTGCGATCTGCTGGGCTCCTTCGATTCATATCGTTACGGCATTCCTCTACCAGGGTCTCCCTGGAAGGCATTACTGGCTTACTGCCATTATGGCGGCAAAATTCCTTTCGTCAGCCTTTGCGTCGGGTCCGGCCCTTCTCATCGTGATATCTTTGATTTTGAGAAAATTTACGAAATTCGATCCTGGCTGGGATGCGATCCAGACTATGGGAAAAACATCCGCGTACTTTTTAATCGCGACGATTGCGTTTTATTTGTTCGAGGTTTTTACTGCATTTTACAGCAATATACCGGGTCATATGCACCCCATTCAATACCTCTTCACCGGTATCCACGGGCATACAAAACTTGTCCCGGTAATGTGGACCTGCACCGCGCTTTTAGCAATCGCCCTGCCGATATTGGTCATTCCTTCGTTCAGAAAGAACGAGCGGCTTTTAGGTTTTGCAGCTGTGGCTACATTTCTCGCACTATGGTTGGAAAAGGGCATCAGTCTTGTTGTGGGAGGTTTCATACCGAATCCCTTTGAAAGGGTGTTTGAGTACTGGCCGACAGTGCCTGAAACGTTAGTTACCATTGGCGTCTGGGGAATTGGGTTTTTGATACTGACCATACTGTACAAAGTTGCGATATCGGTTAAAGAAGAGATTGTATTCGACAAGTACGGTGAAAAGCAGATTAGGAGCTGAGCGAAGAGACGATAGTATATCGACTGTATCTGTGGTAACGACAGTTTGTATGGACAGAGACCACTGGGAACTTGATCCCTCGTATGTGGCGGGCGCAGAGAGCAGGTTACTGTGCTCTGCGCAAGAAAATTCACGGAAGACAGGCTGAAAGGACGGAAGGACCGTCAAGGATGTCCACAATCGACAGGGATGGAACAGTGGAGTGCATGCGTAAGAAAGAGCCGTTCTCGGTAATCCATAGAAGGAGGTGAAAGAGTGGGTACGTACCTGGTTTCGGTCGACAGAGACAAATGCGAAGGCTGCGAAGAGTGCGTGAATAATTGTCCGGTTGGCGTGTTTCAGATGAAGGATGGCAAGGCCGATCCCTATCAGGCAGATCTTTGCGAGGGATGTGAAACCTGTGTCAGTGTATGCCCGAGCGGTGCGGTAACGCTGAAGGAGCAGTAATATCCGCCACGGGCTGACACATGTATTGAGACAAGGAGAGGGGATGCTGGATGTCCAGCATCCCTTTCTCATTTTGGAGAAGCCCTGGAACAGATCATCACCCATTACGGCTACGCCGCTATTTTTGTCCTTACGTTCTTCGAAGGAGAGAGCGTTCTTTTTGCCGCCGGGTTTCTCGCCTATCACGGGTATCTCCACGCGACGGCTGTCATTCTCGTTTCAGCAACGGCTTCCTACGTCGGGCACGCGACGTTCTTCCTCGTTGCGTTGCACCGGAGGGAGTGGTTTCTCAGACTAGTGCAAAGGTTCATTAAGGTCAACTTCCTCAGGCTGGAGTCCCTCGTCGCCCGGTACGGGACAGCCGCCATTTTTATCACGCAGTGGCTTTACGGATTTCGTTTGCTCAGCGCGGCGGTCCTCGGGCTTTCCCGGATGCGAAGATCCCGGTACTTCACGTTGCAGCTCCTCAGCTGCGCCATTTGGGCGGTCATCTGCACGTATATCGGATACTTCTTCGGGGCGACGCTTCGGAATCTCCTCGGGGATATCAAGAAATACAACATCCTGATCGCTCTCGGCATTATGGGAATCGGATTTATCCTCTGGCTAACGATGAACGTTCGAAAGAGATGACGACGATCCCCGAACGGCATTTCCTGGATTTTTTAGTTCGGGGGTCGGGCGCTTGGGGACATGGAAATGCCGTCTTAAAGGAGGAATGCCATGCAGTGTCTGTTTTGCGATATTATCGAGAAGAAACGCCCGTCGAGGATAATCTACGAGGATGACCATGCCGTCGCCTTCGAGGATATCAATCCCCAGGCGCCGGTGCATACGCTCATCGTACCGAAAAAGCATATCTCGACGAATTTAGAGATAACGGATGCCGACAACTGGCTCATAGGGCATCTGTTCCAGATTGCGAATTCCGTCGCCCGGAGCAAAGGGATCGCAGAGAACGGTTTCAGGCTCGTGATGAACTGCAACCGGGGAGCGGGTCAGACGGTGTTCCACATTCACCTTCACGTGCTCGGCGGTCGACTTATGCACTGGCCTCCCGGATAAGGGCTACCGGGGAGGACGGTTACGACCTTCGGACGCGAAGTGCCCATTCCGGGCTGCCTGCCGTCATGTGTCGGGTAATCCCATGGCGCGGCGACATTCTTTGCGGTAAGGTTCCATCTCGGGAGATTCAGGGAATGCGTCGAAGCAGACGAGGGCGGTCTTGAATTGCCCGAGACAAATATGGCTGATCCCGCAGCAGAGGGCGAGCTGGTCGCTCTCCGGGTAACGGCGCATCCCCTGTGTCAGGACCGCTATCGATTCCTGATAGCGCTCCAGCCTCTGGAGGAGACTCCCGAGACCGAGATAAGCCCGGAGCACCGGCGCGTAGGAGAGTGCCTTCTTGTATAACAGCTCGGCGATACGGTCTTTGTCGGGAATCGCCTGTACCGAGGCATATTCACCATGGCTGAACGTCATCGCAAGCCGAGAGAGAAAGTCAGCGTGGAGTTCGCGGAGGTCCTCTCTTTCGACGAGTTCGATCGTCTCCGCAAAATGGGGAAGGTTGGCATGCAGAGCGGAGCGAAGCTCCCGACCGAATGCGAGAATCGCTTCCGGCGTGAACCGTCGATCGGTTTCGAAGTACATGATGTCTTCTATTTTCTCGAGCCAGATATCGTCTCCGCATTTCGTTCTTTTCAGGAAATCGTCATAGAGCGCCGTGCCGGGGAAGATGTCGAGAATGTAGAAAATGGCGCTGAGCGGCTTTATCTCCTTCATCAGGTCGATTGTTTGCCGGATTGTCTCCGGTGTTTCGCCCGGGTTGCCGTAAATGAAGTAGGCGCGGGGTAAAATGCCGTACTTCCTCGTGAGCGCAAACGCCTTCCTTATATCTTCGGTCGTAATGTTCTTGTTGAGCGCCTTCCTGATTTTCTCGGAGCCGCTCTCGACCCCGAAACTGATCTGAATGCAGCCGGCCCTTCTCATCCAGTAGAGCATTTCCTCGCTGACGAAATTGACCCGCGAAATCGCGTACCAGGTGATCGGGAGCCCCTTTTCGATGATCATCCGGCATATCTCGATCACCCGGTCTCCTCTCATGGTAAATGTATCGTCGGACACGTAGAAAAAAGAAACGCCTTTTTGATGGAGCTGTTCGAGCTGACGGACGAAATAGTCGGGTGAATGGAAACGCACCCTGCGCCCCCAAAAACGGGGCGACCCGCAAAACGTGCACGCGGAAGGGCAGCCGCGGGAAGAGGTCACGTGCTGGTAGACAAAATAGCGCGAGGGCATCGGGAGATCGTCGAGATCGGGCAGAAGGTCGGGCGATCCGGTACTGAGGAGCTGGGATCCCTTGCGGTAAGCTATCCCACGAATGTCCCGCACCGAAGGTTCGTCGCCGTTTTCCAGAGACGAGACGAGACGCGGAAAACTGTGCTCTCCCTCGCCGAGGACGATGTAATCGATTTCGGGGAAATGCTTCAGGAGATGGCGCCACAGGAACGTCGCGCCGATTCCGCCGAATACGATCGTGACACCGGGGAGGATCTTTTTTGCGAGGCGTGCGATGTCGATCGCTCCCCATCGATTGGCGTGCACGATCGAAAATCCGATGACGTCCGGTTTTTTCTCCTCGAGCATTGCGACGATGTCTTCTTCCCTGTGACGCATGTCGTGCCAGTTGAGAATTTCAACGTCATGGTTTTGTTCTCGCAGCACGGCGGCGACGAAGTAGACACCGATCGGGACGGTACGCGAGTCCTCGGCATATATCCTCTCATCGAGAAAATATGGGTAAACGAGGAGAATCTTCACTTTTTTTCTACGCGTCGGTCTCTCGCTGGGATGTCCATTCGGAGATCAGTGAGTAGCCGAGAGCCAGCAGCGTCGGACCGAGGAATACGCCGATGAACCCGAAAGCGGTGACGCCGCCCAGGACGCCCAGGAGGATGAGGATGAACGGCAGGTTACCCTCGCGGCTGATGAGGTACGGTTTGATGATATTGTCGATGCCGCTGATGACGAAGGTGCCCCATATCGCCATGAAGATCGCCCACCCGAGGGAATCCTTGAGAAAGAGCCAGATCGTCACCGGTATCCAAACGAACGGCGGGCCCATCGGAATGAAGGCGAAAAAGAACGTGAGGAAAGCGAGGAGAAGAGCACCGGGAACGCCGGCAATGAAGAAACCGATCATCGCGAGCGTCCCCTGCGCCGTCGCCGTCCCGATGACGCCGTAAACGACGCTCTTCGTCGTATCCGCCGCGACGGCGATGAGTTTATCGGCGCGCTGACCGGCGATTTTTCGGAGAACATTCCCGAGGCTCTTTGCAGATTCCTCGCCGTCGCGATAAAAGAAGAAACAGACAACGATGCTGAGGACGATCTGAAACACCGCGTGGAGAATGACGGGGGTGCTCTTCAGAATATACTCTTTAAGGCGTTTCAGATAAGGAACGATGAACATCTCGAACTGGGTTTCGTCGGTTCTCCACACTTGCCATCGCTGCTGGGCTTCTTCGCCGATGAAGGGGATTTTTTCGACCCAGTGTGGCAGGGCGGGTAGTCCGGTCTCGAGCGTGCCGCGTATGTTGGCGATCAGATTCGTCGCCTCATCCGCGAAACTGAGTCCGATGACAGAGAGAGGGATGACAAAGACGGTCGTGAGCAACAGGGTCATGACCGTCGCGGCGAGCACCCTGTTGCCCTTCAAAATGCGTATCCACCACTGGTATATGGGCCACGTCGAGAAAGAGAGGATGAGGGCCCACAAGAGGGCGGAAATAAACGGTCTGAGGACGACGAAACAGCCGACGATGAGCACGAGGAGGACGGCCGCGCTCACGAGATGTTCTATATATTTGTCCCGGTCTTCAATCAATGGCTTTTCTCACTCTCGGGTGCCCAGTTGGCCAGTCGTCGATATGTCGGACTGACCACTCATTCTATCACAGGAATAACACAATTTGTCCGCGCGTTTTGCATAGACAATTTTTTCCTATACTGGTAGAATTTTCAAGATTCGTCAGATCTGCGGGAAGGGAAACGCCCATGACGGTTTATGAATTTGCGGGGAAGCCAGCGCCCCGCTCCATACTCGAAAACATTCCGAGACTCGTCACCGCGTACTATACGCGGACGCCCGATGTCTATGAAGCCGATCAGCGGGTCTCTTTCGGGACATCGGGACACAGGGGGTCCTCTCTACGGAATACGTTCAATGAAGCCCACATTCTCGCCGTGAGTCAGGCCATCTGCGAGTACAGAAAGGCACAGAAGATAAAGGGGCCGTTATTCCTGGGCATGGATACCCACGCTCTCTCGGAGCCGGCTCTCGCGACGGCGATCGAAGTCTTTGCCGCGAACAAAGTGAACGTGGTCTGCGAGAAGGGCTTTCGCTATACTCCCACGCCTGTCATTTCTCATGCGATTCTCACCTATAATGCGAGGAAGGATAAGCGCACGGGGGTCGCGGATGGGGTGATTGTGACGCCTTCTCATAATCCGCCAGGTGATGGCGGATTCAAATACAATCCTCCGCATGGCGGACCTGCTGACGCGACAGCGACTGCTATGATCGAATCGAGGGCGAACGAACTGCTTTTCGAAAACCTCAAGGGCGTAAAGAGGGTGCCGTTCGAGCGCGCGATGAAGAGCGGATACGTCGAGGAGTACGATTATATTTCGCCGTACGTGGATGACCTCAGGCATGTTATCGACATGGAGAGCGTCACAGGAGCAGGACTGCGGATCGGGGCGGATCCCCTCGGCGGGGCAGCGGTCGATTATTGGGGACCTATCGCGGAACGGTATCGCCTGAATCTCACGATGGTCGACGACACCGTCGATCCGACGTTCTCCTTCATGACGGTGGACTGGGATGGAAAAATTCGGATGGACTGCTCCTCGTCATTTGCAATGGCGCGACTGATCGGATTAAGAGATCGATTCGATATCGCATTCGGCAACGATACAGACGTCGACCGGCATGGTATTGTGACGAGGACGATGGGTCTCATGAACCCGAACCAGTATCTGTCGGTGGCGGTCTGGTACCTTTTCCAGAATCGAATGGGATGGAGCACGGGTGCGGCTGTTGGCAAGACCCTCGTTTCGACATCGATGATCGACAGGATAGCTGCCGCTCTCGGCAGAGAGATTTTTGAAGTGCCCGTCGGGTTCAAGTGGTTCGTCAAGAGACTGATCGAAGGCTCTCTCGGGTTTGCGGGAGAGGAGAGTGCGGGAGCTTCGTTCCTCCGAAAAGACGGCGGCGTCTGGACGACGGACAAAGACGGCATTATTATGGACCTTCTCGCGTGCGAGATTATGGCAAGAACGGGGAAGGATCCTTCGGAGCTCTACCGCGACCTGGAAGGGCGTTTCGGACGAGCGTTCTTTCTCCGCATCGACGCGCCCGCGACGCCGCGTCAAAAAGAAGTGCTGAAGAAACTCGATCCGAAAGCGATCGGTGCCCGTGAACTCGCGGGAGAGCCGATCCTCGCGGTGCTGACCCGCGCGCCGGGGAATGAGGCGGAGATCGGGGGGCTCAAGGTGATCACGCAGAATGGGTGGTTCGCGGCGCGGCCGTCTGGAACGGAGGACATCTACAAGGTGTACGCCGAGAGCTTTCTCAGTGAGACCCACCTGCACGAGATCAAGCGGGAAGCGATCGATCTTGTCGGGGCCGCATTCGAGGCGGCGGGAGTCGGTGAGTAAAAGGAACCGCGCGTGAAGATCCTCGTCGCACCGAGAATGGAGCGATGCATAGGGTGCCAGGCTTGTTCTCTGGCGTGCGCTCGCCTCGTGCATCGAAAACTCTCCTGGGATACCGCCGGAATCAGGATCCGTACGTCCGGAGGTCTCTCGACAGGGTTCGAAGCGGTGCACTGTCTCGCGTGCGATCCGGCGCCGTGTGCGGCTGTCTGTCCGACGGGCGCCTACGCGCAGAGAAAGGGCGGCGGTGTAATCGTCAGGAAGAAGCTGTGCATCCGCTGCGGGGAGTGTGCGAAAGCCTGTCCCGTCGATGCCATTTATCTCGACCTCACGGGAGAACCTTTTGTTTGTATTCACTGCGGCCGCTGCGTGAAATTCTGTCCTCACGACTGTCTCGAGATGAAAGAGGTTGCGACTGTGTCCGTGGCAGAGCAGGGGGAGGAAGGAGAAGAATCCGCATCGTCCTGAAGTCGGTACAATGCGCGCTCCCTCCTCTTCCATCCACCGCCGGGACCTGTGGGCGTGGCGCGTTCTCGTGCTCTCCTGCCTCGTTGTCGAGGGGGACGTTCCCGTAACATTCCGATGAAGGTCATTTCGGTTCATGCGGATCGCTCACTGTCATCGTGCTTTTCGCGCACTGATGTCGAAGCCCCGGGGGATCTTCAGCGCGGCGACAGGAGAACGAAGCGGTTTCATTTTTCCGCGGGGCGCGTGTTCGTCGCGCTCTGGCGCCCTCTCTCCGTGATATGGGTCGGGGTCCTATTGGTTCAGGGATATGCATACGGCCAGATCCCGATGGAAAATCCCGCCGGAGAAATCTCTCAATCCATCGAGAGCGGCGGTGCGAGTGGTTCGGTTTCCGGCGAGCGGTTCGTCGAGAGAATGCACGCGAAGATTTCGAAGTCGATTCTCTCATCCGCTGAGTGGATCGATGCTTTTTTCTACGATGAACGGATGCGGTACGAGGAAAACAGGACGAGGGTGCGACTCTCGTTTTCGTCATTCCTCGAAGAGGAGGAGAAGATCGATTTCGATGCGAATATCAGTCTCATCCTCGTGCTCCCGTATTTGGAGGGGAGGTTTCGTTTCGAGGTGACGCGCGACCCGCGAGACAAGCTGGATTTTGGATCAACGGCGGTCGATGAAGTTCGGGAGAGGTTCGAGGAGACTGACAAGCGGAACACGACCGTCGCGGCACGCTATTTCCTGGCCGAAACCGCGAGGGAAAATATCAGCGCGGGAACCGGGGCGCGATTCCGCGGGGTCACCCCGACTGCATACGTCGAGGGGCGGTACAGGAGGTCTTTCGATCTCGATGCGTGGACGCTCCGGTTCACCCATCGTTTTCGATGGTATACGGACAAAGGACTCGAAGCGAGAACCCGCGTGGACTTCGAGAGAAGCATGAAAGATGTCTTGCTCTTGAGAGTATTTATCGATGGGTCGTGGTTTCAGGACGAAGAGGGGTACTTCTACACGCCGGGCGTTTCGCTTTTTCAGCCGATCGATGAGAAAAAGACGCTTGAATATCAGTTCGCCAATAGTTTTCGAACTGAACCGACGCACTCCCTGGAGGAGATCATTCTCCGCGTGAAATACCGCCAGGACGTCTGGAATCGCTGGGCGTACCTCGAAATCGCCCCTCAGCTCTCGTGGCCGCGGGAGAAAGGCTATACCGTGACGCCAGGCCTCCTCATGCGGCTCGACCTGATTTTCGGCCGAACGTAAGGCAAGATCAACCGAGTGGCTTATGGTGCCGAAGGCGGGATTTGAACCCGCACGGGTTACCCCACACGCCCCTCAAACGTGCGTGTCTACCAGGTTCCACCACTTCGGCAAGAGAGTATTATACTAAATGAAAAATCGGGGGTTTTCAAGCCTGTCAGATTGTGGGGACGAATCGCTTCCGCTCTTTCCTCAACTAATCAGATCCTTATGAATTTTTATCTTGATCCCACTCTTCATTCCTTCTACGTAAGAGTTCAAGGCCTTCTCGCGGAGGTCAGCCAGTCTCGCTTCTTCGATCATTCTCGCCGCCTGTTCATTCGAGAGGTCGGGGGGCGTCGTCTGCTCCGCACTCCCGGACGGGCCTACCGACAATTCAATGAGGCGCCGCATCTTCGCGAGGATTAACTCCTGTCTCTGCGAACGTTCGAATTCTTCGGGCGTGATCCTGTTCAGGCGTAACCTGTTGAGGTACACTTCTCTGTCGAACACGCCGTTCTTCATGAACGCCGGTTCCCGGGTGATCGCATCGTGCAGCTCTTCGTCACTGACGCGGATTCCCGCGTTCTTCGCGGCTATGAGCAGTATGCGTTCATTGACCATCGCATTAAGGACGTTCTCCTTCAGGTTCATCTTTTTTTCCATCTCTTCGTCGAACTGGTCTTTGTAGAGTTCCCTGTAAAAGCGGAATACCCTATCGTACCTTCTCCAGTACTCATCCGCCGTGATTTTGTAGCGCCCGACCTCCGCAATGATCTGCACCCCCTGTGTTTTATCGACGGTCCCGACGCCCCAGAAGATGAATGTCAGTATGACAATGAAGAACAGCACGTAAAAATAGCGCGCATGTTTGCGCATCGCCTTCAGCATTCGCTAATACCTCCCTGCAAAGTAGTCGTCGATGATGTCTCTATGATCAAAGGCGATCCGGTCCGGAAGATTATCCCGCCTGAATATACGCGCTGCCCGTGCGTCATCGCCGGCAGACGGCTCTCCTTTCGCACGCGCGATAAAGACCGTCGAAATCGAGTGGTGCCTAGGATCTCGTTTCGGATCGGAGTACGTGTGGAACTGCCGGACGAGTTCGACATCGAGGCCGGTTTCTTCGCGGGCCTCGCGCATGGCGGCTGATTCCAGCGTTTCGCCGTATTCGACAAACCCACCCGGGAGAGCCCACCCGGCAGGCGGATTCTTCCTCTCGATAAGGACGATTCCATCATTGCATTCGATAATGATATCGACGGTCGGGAGAGGGTTATTCGGATGAGGGGTTGTTCTCAAAAATGATCGAAACCTCTTTCTCCGGAACGATGGTCGAAATAGCGTGTTTATACACCATCGACTGGCTGCCCTCTTTCAGGAGGATGACGAAATTGTCGAAGGCTTTTATCAACCCCTTCAGTCGCACCCCGTTCGTGAGGTAAATGACGACGGGAATTTTTTCTTTCCTCAGTTGGTTCAAAAAATGGTTCTGAAGGTTCACGCCCTTCGTGGTATTCGACATACTCTTCTTCTCCTCCCGCGCCTCGCCATCTTTAACATAAAGTATTTGCTCCAATATTGCAAGATCGATATCGGGTTAGGGCGGTTCTCGAGAGGGCTATGGCCGCCTCGCATGCGTGTTTCTCCGTTCCGAATCATCTCTTCGCGTCCGTTCGCCGTTATCCCATCCCCGCATCGATCGCTCGCGAAAGGAGCGGTTCCATTTTCTCCAGAGCTGCATGCGGATCGTCTGTCCCGGATATATCGAACCACTGAACGTCCTCTTCCTGCTTGAACCAGGTGAATTGGCGTTTTGCGTAGCGCTTCGAGGCTCTCTTTACGAGGGAGAAAGCCTCCTCGGCGCCTATCCGACCGGTCAGGTAGAGCGCGATCTCCTTGTAGCCGATTGCCTGCATTGATGGAGTGGCACGGACGATAGAATCGATCCATTGCTCCCGGGTCAATGGTTCTGCTTTGCTGGGAAGACAGCCTGACGCTGCCCCGTGCGCGCCGATCAGCGCGAGCACTTTCCTCACTTCTTCAACCAGTCCGGCCTCTCGCATCCAGTCCACACGCTGTTCTATTCTGTGGTACAGTTCTTTCCGCTGTCGCGTGACACCAATCTTCACGAACGCGTAGGGGAAAGGGTGCGTCAGCGCCCTCTGCATCGCCGACATGGGCTTGTTACTCGTGAGGCACACTTCCAGCGCCCGAATCAACCTTCGGGAGTCGGTCGGCATGATCTTCGCCGCCGACTCCGGATCGAGCGTTTTGAGAGACTCGTACAGCGTTCCTCTCGCCTGCCGTTCGAGCGCGAGGAGTTGCTCCCTCAGCGTCCAGTCGGCCGATGGACCAGTGAATATGCCGCGCGTCATCGCTTTGATGTAAAGCCCCGTGCCTCCCACGATGAGGGGGATCTTCCCCCGTTCGAGAAGGCGATCGATGATCGGCCTCACCGCCGCGACGTATCGGCCCGTGCTGTAATGTTCCCACGGTTCCGCAACGTCGATCATGTGGTGCGGAATCTCTGTCCTCTCCTCTGGAGCAGGTTTCGCGGTTCCTATGTCCATGTGCCGATAGACCTGCATGGAATCGGCACTGATGATTTCGGTGGCGAGGCGCTTTGCGAGGAGCAACGAAAGAGCAGTTTTCCCGACCCCCGTCGGTCCTAGGAGGATAATGACCATATCCATTTGCCGGCATTCATGATATGCGACCACCGCCTGCGAAGGCCACCGAGCGACGGTGGCGAGACATCCACGTTCCCTCAGGGGACCCTTATTTTCGTTTGAACATTTTTCTCAGGTCATCGAGCGTAAAAAAAATCCGCGTCGGCCTGCCGTGGGGGCATTGGTCGGGACGTTCCGTCCGCTCAAGGTCATCGAGGAGAGCGGTCAGCTCTTCTTCGTTGAGGTGGGCCTTTCCCCGAATCGAGGAGTGGCAGGCGATCCTGGCCGCGAGCGACTCTTTGTGCGGTTTTCCGGGTGAACCACCTTCAGCGAGGATGGAAGCGATATCGGAGAGGATTCCCCGTATGTCCGCATTGTGCAGGACGTCGGGCAGGGAACGAACGATGAGGGTGTTCTGGCCGAAATCTTCCACTTCTATGCCAAACTCTGCCAAGGTGTCTGCGTGCGCGCGGATGACCGCATGCTCGCCAGGAGAAAGGGCGACCTGTTTCGGGAAAAGGAGCTGGTGAGCGGGGAGAATGGCCCCTTTCAGAAACTTCTCGTAGAGGATCCTCTCGTGGGCCGCGTGATGGTCGATCAGGGTAAGGCCGTCCCTCCCGGCAAGTGCGACAAACGTATCGCCGATGTAAATGTGCGGCGGTATGTGTCTATACGGTATCTCCATGGCTTCAGCGACAATTTTTTCTTCTCCCCGTAAGGAAAGTGCCGGCCCGGCAGGTTGTGCCGCATCCTCAAGGGAGGCGTTTTGTGGGAGCATTGTCGTGAATTGTCTCGCGAATTCGGAACGTTCTCCCTTGACCGACGCCCTGATCGCACTGTGCACGAATGCGTAGACCACCTCTTTGTCGCGGAATCTGACTTCCCTTTTCGTCGGATGCACATTCACGTCGACCGTCGCCGGATCGACTTCGAGGAAGAGGAAGAACATCGGGTGCCGCCCGGCCGGGAGAACCCCTTCGTAAGCCTTGTACACCGCATGGGCCAGGGACTGATCTTTCACCGGCCGTCTGTTCAAAAAGACGTACTGGTGACATTTCGTCGCGCGGAAATTGGTGCTTCTCGATACGAACGCAGTGCAACGCATCCCCGATTCCTCGGCATCGACCCGCGTGAGCCCTCTCATGAAATCGTCTCCGTAGATCTGGATCACGCGTTCTTCCTGACTCGATGCGATCGGCGCGCAGAACGTCTCCTTGTGGTCGGTCGAGAGCCGGAAGCCGATATCCCAGAACGGGAGGGACGCCTTCGTCACCGTGTCGATGATGTGAAAGAGTTCCGTGCCCGTCGATTTCAGAAACTTTTTTCTCGCGGGCGTATTGAAAAAGAGGTCTCTTACCTCGACCGTCGTGCCGATAGCGGGGGCATCCTTGATTTCGCGTACCTCGCCGCCTTCCAGTACCAGCAGCGTGCCTATCGGGTTCCCTCTGGGAGCAGTGACGATCTTCATCCTGGATACCGAGGCGACGGATGCGAGCGCTTCGCCCCGGAACCCCAGCGTCCTGATGGAGAACAGGTCGTCTTCATTGACAAGTTTGCTCGTCGCATGGCGCTCGACGCAGAGGAGGGCATCGTTTCGGTCCATGCCGATACCGTTGTCGGAAACTTTCATGAGCCGTTTCCCACCGTGGAGGATATCGGCACGAACGTCGGTGGCCCCGGCATCGAGGGCGTTTTCTATGAGTTCTTTTACGACCGATGCGGGCCTTTCGATAACCTCTCCCGCAGCGATTTTGTTGCGGAGAGGGACGGGGAGGATCGTGATGCGCGACATATGACATTTTAAAAAGGGGGGCAGGGCAAGTCAATGAAGGCGCGCGCAAAGCGCTTACGATTGAGGTATAATTTGTACCACATTGTCTGACGAACGTGAGGAGGCTGCGATGGACATGAAAACCTACGTAACGGAGAAGGCCTCGCAAGCGAGAGAAGGCGCCAGAGCGCTTGCCCGGGCGCTGTCCGGTCGAAAAAACGACACCCTGCTCGATATGGCGCGCTCGCTGAAGAAGAGGTCGAAAGAGCTGCTCGCCGAAAACAAGAAGGATGTTTACGCCGCAAAAGAGAAGGGCCTCTCGAAGGCGCTCGTCGATAGACTGACGTTGAACGAAAAGCGGATCGACGAGATGGCGAAAGGCCTTGAGGAGGTGGCTGCGTTGCCCGATCCGGTGGGTCAGATTACCGGCATGTGGAGGAGGCCGAACGGGATGAGCGTCGGTCGCATGAGAGTGCCGATCGGCGTCATCGGGATTATTTATGAATCGAGGCCGAATGTGACGGCGGACGCGGCGGGACTGTGCCTGAAAGCGGGGAATGCCGTCATTCTGAGGGGAGGATCCGAGGCTCTTCATTCGAACATGGCCATTGTGCGTGTTCTCAGAGATTCGTTGAAGCAGAATGCGCTTCACGAAGGTGCGATCACGTTCATCGACACGCCGGATCGCGGGGCGATCATGGAGATGCTCAAACTCGAGGGGCTCATTGACCTTGTCATTCCGCGGGGAGGGGAAGCGCTCATCAGGACCGTAACGGAAAATTCCCGCATCCCCGTCCTCAAGCATTACAAGGGGGTCTGCCACGTGTTCGTCGACAGGGATGCCGACCTCATCATGGCGGAAGAGATTTGTTTCAACGCAAAGGTGCAGAGGCCGGGAACATGCAACGCCATGGAGACGATGCTCGTTGACGAAGCCGTCGCCGAGGGGTTTCTGCCCTCGATGTTGAAGCGGTTCGAGAATGCGGGCGTCGCGTTGCGGGGGTGCCCGAAGACGCTTTCCTTGTATCCTCACATAACGGAGGTGAAAGAGGAGGATTACTATCGCGAGTATTTGGATCTCATCCTGAACGTGAAGGTCGTGGGCGACGTTGACGAAGCGATAGCCCATATCGCGAAATACGGGTCCGCGCACTCCGACGCCATCGTGACGATGAACCACGAGCGAGCGATGCGGTTTCTGCGGGAGGTAGATTCATCCGCGGTCTTTGTCAATGCGTCCACGAGGCTGAACGACGGCTTCCAGTTCGGCCTGGGGGCGGAAATCGGCATTTCGACCGATAAGATTCACGCGCGCGGTCCCATGGGTCTCGAGGAACTGACGTGCGAGAAATTCATTGTGCTTGGAGACGGGCAACTCAGAGAATAGTTCCCTGTCGTGTGGAGAAAGAGTCCGATGAGCGTGGGAATTTTCGGGGGAACCTTCAACCCTGTGCATTTTGGGCACCTTCGTGCAGCGGAAGAGGTGAGGGAGAAGCTGAATCTCGAGAAGATCCTTTTCATACCGTCGGGAACGCCTCCGCTCAAGACCGAGGGGATTGCCGCCGCCCGCCACAGACTGGAGATGCTCCGTATTGCGCTGAGAGGTAATCCCTTTTTCGATCTCTCGGATATCGAGTGCCGGAGGAGAGGAAAATCCTTCACGGTTCGGACGCTCGAAACGCTCCGGACGCTGTATCCTGAAATGCGGTTCTACTTTATTCTCGGCATCGACGCGTTCCTCGATATCCCGAATTGGTGGCAGCCCGATCTGCTCGTTGCCATGACAGATTTCGCGGTCATTTCGAGGCCTGGGTTTTCGTTTCGTTCCATGCGGGAATCCCCGTATGTGAGGGGAGGAGCGAGGATCCCGAAGGACATCGACGAGTCGAACGACGAAGTGAACGTCATACGGCTGAGGTCCGGTCGTTCCGCTCTCCTCCTCAGGATGACCCCTCTCGGGATATCCTCGACCTCCGTGCGGCGTTCCATCGAGCAGGGGAAGAGCATTAAATATCTGTTGCCACCGGGCGTTCAATCTTATATAATTACTCATAAACTCTACAAAAGTTAAGGGTTGAAATTCGAGCGAAATATTCCAAGGCCGAGAGTCGAGAAACTGTTCCCTGTCCCGCTGCTCACTATCCGCCATATCGTCCGGGTATTGCATCGCGTCCGCTTTTCTTCGCACGGGCCTGCCGGTATATCACGCTCCGCAGCACTATCGTGAAGGGAGGGAGTACCTTTAGAAAGTAGAGAGAAGGCGATTGCCGCGGCGAAGGCGGCAATCGACAAGAAAGCACAGGACGTCGTGATCCTCGATGTGCATGGCCTTACGACCATCGCAGATTTTTTTGTGATCTGTTCGGGAGAGAGCACACCCCAGGTAAAAGCGATCGAGGAGCGGGTCGTCGAAAAGCTGAAAGAGGAGGGAGCCGGGCCCCTGCGAATCGAGGGACTCCGATACTGCAACTGGGTGCTTGTGGACTATGGTGATGTCATCGTCCATATTTTTCAGGAGGAGACGCGGGCATTTTACGAGTTGGAAAAGTTGTGGATCGATGCGAAACGACTGCCGCGCGACGAATTCCATGACGTATGAGTAAAGTGCTCGTTTTCATCTTCGTCGTCTTCCTCACCGCGCTCGCCTTATTCGCCATTTACAATCAGAACCCGACGACGGTGACGATCCCCTTCGACGGCTCTTACGAAACCCCGACGATCGCCCTCATTCTCCTCTCGATCGCGGTCGGTTCGCTCGCGATGCTCTTCGTTTTTGTCGTGCGGGACACGAAACGCTACGTCAATACCCTCCAGCAGCAAAAGAGGCAAAGGAGGGAGGCAAAGATCCAGGAACTATACTCACGAGCGCTCCACCACCTGTTCGCTCACCACGATGTCCGGGAGGCAAGGGAGCTTTTCGAGGCCGTCCTCAAGGAGGATCCCGATCATCTGAATGCGATCGTTCAGCTCGGGGATATCGCACTCTCGGAAGGCAATTTCCAGACCGCCCGAGAGCAGTACGAACGGGCACGGGATCTCGACCCGAAGAATATCGACGTCCTGTTTGCCCTTTCGAGGCTCATGGAAAAGACGGAGCGATGGCCGAACGCCCTCAAGTATATCGAGGAGATTCTCGAAATCGACGACAAGAATCTCCTGGCGCTCTACAAGAAGCGCGAGATCCTCGAACGGCTCGAGCAGTGGGATGACGTCGTTTTTGTGCAGAAGGCTATCCTGAAGAACGAGCACGGCGAGAAAGATAAGAACCGCGAACGGCAGAACCTCGTCGGGTATAAGTACGAGTACGGTCGTCATAGCCTCGAAAATGGCTACCTCGAGAAGGCGAAGAAGGCATTCAGAACGGTTCTCAGGCTGGAGAAGAATTTTGTGCCCGCGACGCTCGGCCTTGCGGAGGCCCTCCTGCGGGAAGGCGAGAACGAAGAAGCGATCAACCTCCTCGAGAAGAGTTACGAGCAGACCTCATCCATGATCGTGCTCCTGCGCCTCGAAGATCTGCTCATCAGCGTTGGCGAGCCCCTCCGGCTTATCCGTATCTATAAGAACAATATCCTGAAAAATCCGCAGGATCCCGTCATTAAATTTTATCTCGGAAGGGTGTACTATCGGCTCGAAATGATCGATGACGCGTTCGAAATCTTGACATCCATCGATACCGGCGGCGCGGTCTATCCCGATATGCATCAACTCCTCGGAAATCTGTACCTGAAGCGCAATCAGACGGATAAAGCGGTGCAGGAGTACAGGAAGGCCCTCGAATCCCACGTGTGCGCATTTACCCTCTCCTATCGTTGCGCGGAGTGCGGATTTACCGCGCCCGAGTGGTCGGGAAGGTGTTCGCGCTGTCAGAAGTGGAACACCTATTTCCTGAATCTCTCCTCTTAGACTGAACGGTTGCGGGTATCTCTCTCTCCTCGGCAGATCGGACGAGTCGGGCGGAACCCCGGCACTGTGAAGGCATGTGAGGGGTGGACGTTTTCTCGGTCTCGCAGGACTGTTTTCGCCCCGTGGTTCAAGGTCTCTTGCGGCGTCTTTTTGCTATAATACGGCTCGAATACTCTCAGGAGGCGCAGCGTTTTGGAAGAAAAATATACCCCCCAGATGGTCGAGATAAAGTGGCAAAAGTTCTGGGACGAACGGGGCTTTTTCAGGACGACCCTCTCCCAGGCAAAGAAAAAGTTCTATTGCCTCGAGATGTTCCCCTATCCATCGGGAGAAATTCACATGGGGCACGTCCGGAACTACGCGATCGGCGACGTGATCGCGCGGTACAAGCGCATGCAGGGCTATGCTGTGCTCCACCCTATGGGGTGGGATGCCTTCGGATTGCCCGCTGAGAATGCGGCGATCAAACACGGCGTTCACCCGTCCGCATGGACACGGAAAAACATCGAGCACATGAAGACGCAACTCAAGAGGATGGGATTGAGTTACGACTGGGACCGGGAAGTGACGACGTGCCTCCCTGAGTACTACCGGTGGAACCAGTGGTTTTTCCTTAAAATGTTCGAGAAGGGCCTCGCTTACAGAAAATCGTCCTACGTCAACTGGTGCTCGTCCTGCGCGACGGTTCTCGCCAACGAACAGGTCATCGACGAGAAATGTTGGCGTTGTGACAGCGTCGTCATCCAGGAAAAGCTCGAACAGTGGTTTTTCAGGATTACGCACTACGCGGATGAACTGTTAAGAGGGTGCGACGAGCTGCACGGATGGCCCGAGAGGGTGGTCTTGATGCAGAAGAACTGGATCGGGAAAGGCGAGGGCGTCGAGGTTGACTTTCCGGTGGAAGGCATTCCGAAAAAACTGCGAATCTTCACCACGCGACCCGATACGCTCTTCGGCGTGACGTTCATGTGCGTCGCGCCGGAACACCCGATTCTTGACGGATTGAACGTCGACGCTCAGGCGATCGGCGCGGTGAAGGCAAGGTACGGAAAAGAGACCGAAAAAGTGGGATTTTTTACTGGTTACCACTGCGTGAATCCGCTGAACGGCGACAGGATTCCTCTCTACGTCGCGAACTTCGTCCTCATGGAGTACGGGACCGGCGCTATCATGTCGGTTCCGGCCCACGATCAGCGTGATTTCGAGTTTGCGCAACAGTACGGGTTGCCGATCAAGGTGGTTATCGTTCCCCCCGCGTCGTTCATGAGCCGGGATACGGGCGGCACCGCGCTTCCGGAACTCTCCGAGGCGTACGAGGACGAGGGGGTGCTCGTCGATTCGGGCGCGTTTACCGGTATGCCGAGCGACCAGGCAAGGAAAGCGATCAGTCAATTTATCGAAGCCGAGGGACTCGGACGGTGCGTCGTTCACTTCAAACTGAGGGACTGGGGCATCTCCCGGCAGCGCTATTGGGGGACGCCTATACCGATCATCTATTGCCGTGAATGCGGCACGGTTCCCGTACCCGAAAAAGATCTCCCCGTCCTCCTGCCCGAGGACGTGAGGATTACCGGGAAGGGCAGTTCACCCCTCCTCGATCTGCCTGCCTTCGTCGAGACGAGGTGCCCGCGGTGCGGGCAGCGGGCGAGGCGTGAGACGGATACCATGGACACCTTCGTGGACTCGTCCTGGTATTTCATTCGATACTGCCTCGGTCCCGGCGATATCGATCTCGTTTCGGAGATGCGGAAACAGGATTCGGCCGTGAAGTACTGGATGCCCGTGGACCAGTACATCGGCGGCGTCGAACACGCTGTTCTCCACCTGCTCTACTCGAGATTCTTTGCGCGCGTTCTCCGGGATCTGGGCCTCCTCGAGATCGACGAGCCGTTCCAGAATCTTCTCACGCAGGGTATGGTCATCAAAGATGGCGCGAAGATGTCGAAGTCGAAGGGTAACGTCGTCGACCCGCAGTATCTGATCGAACGGTACGGATCCGATACGGCGAGGCTGTTTTCGCTTTTCGCCGCTCCTCCGGAGAAAGACCTGGAATGGTCCGATCAGGGGGTCGAAGGTGCGTACCGGTTTCTCAACAGGCTCTGGGGTGTGGTGTACAAGAATCGTCAGGCATTGCAGAGCACCGAAAGAGATGCCGTTCATCTCTCGGGCCTTCGCCCCGATACGCTGGCACTTTATCGAAAGACGCACCGGACGATAAAAAAAGTGACGACCGACATCGAACGCGAATTTCACTTCAACACGGCGATCGCCGCTATGATGGAACTGACGAACGAGGTCATTTCGTTTTCGCCTCAGTCGAAAGAGGACCACGCGGTGCTGAGATTCGCTTTGGAACGCCTGATCCTCCTCCTCTCGCCATTTTCACCTCACATCGCAGAAGAGTTATGGGTGGCGATCGGGAACAGCCCGAGCGTTTCCGAGCAGCCATGGCCCGAATGGGACGAAGGAGCGGCCCGCGAAGACCAGATCGAGCTCGTCATTCAAGTTAACGGGAAGCTGAGATCCAAAACCATGGTGCCGGCCGGCATGTCGGATGAAGAACTGAGGCAAACGGCCCTGTCCGATGGCAAGATCCGGGAAATAATCTCTGGCAAAGAGGTTCGGAACATCTTCATTGTGAAGGGGAAGCTCGTGAATATCGTTGTCGGTCAATGACGTTCGCAACCATTCGGTCGTCGGCAGCAAAGCCGCGTGGTATCCGCGGTATTCGCAGCGTTTTTTCGGGAAAGGTGCCATCCTCTCCGTGGTCAAGGAAGGCGAAAGCGTTCGGACAGGGTCAAATGAAGAACGCACGAAGGGGCGTGTCTCGAGACGGGCAAACAATGCGCGTTGGCATCTTGGGAATCCTCGCTGTTTTCTTACTGCTCCCGGTTATTTATTCGTGCGGGTATGCCCTTCACGGGAAAACGTCGTTACCATTCCACGCAATTCGAATAGAGGGTATTGAAAACGGCACGGACGAGCCGAAGCTCGAGGACAAGCTCATCGTAGCCCTGACGGACGAGTTTCTCAGAGAGGGCATCAGTGTCGTTCCCGGCGCGGAGTATTCCCTTCGGGGGCGGATCGACGTTTTTGAGCTTCGGACACTCTCCGAAAAATCCGATCTGGCGGTTGCATATGAACTCGTCATGAGAGGCTCTTTTCGCATTGCCGGTCCCGCGGGGTACGAGCGGGAGGTGAAAGATGTCGCCTCTCCGTTCATTGTCTCTTTTCCGGGAGAAGGACCGCTCTCCATGCTCCTGTCAGAGAAAGAGCGGGCATCCGAAAAGGCCGTCCGGGAAATGGCGGCGCACGTTGTCGCTGCGATCCTCTACCGATGAGTTATCGAGCGTTTCTCGCCGAACTGGAGAGGGATTTCCCCTCCCCCGTCTATTTTTTCTCTGCCGCCGACCCGTTTCTTTGCCGCGAGGCCATCCGGGCCGTGAAGGAGCGTATCCCCGTCGCGGAACGGGACTTCAACCTTCACGTGTGTGATCTTTCCTCTCAGGATGAAGAGAAGGTCTCGGTCGAACAGGTTTTGAGCATCGCACGGACGGTATCGTTTTTTGGGGGGAGGCGATTCACAATCGTGACCGGAAACCTTCAGAAACTCCCGAAGCGGGAAAACGAACGACTCGCGCACTATGCAGAGAGCCCCGCCGAGAACTCGGTTCTCCTCGTGTTCCACTGCGGGGTCCTTTCGAAAGGGATGAAGGACTTATTCAGGGCATTCAAACCGATCCCCATCGATATCCGCGGTTCCGACGTGCCCCAGTGGGTGAAGCAGAACCTGAGTGCGCGGGGAGTCGAGATTTCCGGCGAAGCGGTTGACTACATTATTAGTTTCGTCGGGAACGACCTTGGTCTTCTTTCGGGTGAAATCGAGAAGATATCCGCGCTCGGCAAGAAGAAGATCACGGTGGATGACATTGCACCGCTCGTCGCTGGCGGCCGTCATTACGGCATCTTCGATCTCGTTAACGCCCTCAAAGCAGGCGATGTCGAGAGAGTATTCCAGATATACGCGTCTCTCAGGGATACCTCCGATGATTATGGTCTCATCGGCGCGCTGAACTGGCAATACGCTCGTCTCCATCAGTCGCAGGAGATGAACGTCAGGGATGAGGCGTACCTCCGGCGCGTTTTCCAACTCCTCCACGAAGCCGATCTCGAAATAAAGAGTTCGGGACGATCTTACCCGATGGAATTGCTGTTTATTAGGCTGCTGAGACTCCAGCGATCGTATTTACCTTACGGGTAAGCCGGGATATTTGTCGGGCGGCGGTGTTCTTGTGGATCACTCCCTTGGAAGCAGCCATATCGAGCGCCTTCGTCGCTTGCACGAGGGCGCTTTCCGCGTCTTCACGGGATCCCGCAGTCACGGCAGACTCCACTTTCTTGATGAGCGTTCTCAACGTGCTCAGGGCAGACCGGTTGCGAAGATTTCGCTTCACGCTCTGCCGTGCCCTCTTCATCGCTGAGAGGTTTTTCTTCGGTCTCGCTTTTGGTGGCAAATCGAACCTCCTGGCAAAAATTGATCTTTAAACATACCACAGCGAACTGCCGGAAATCAATATTAAATGCGCGCTTCCAGTGAGATGAGCCAGAAGTCTGAGGGGGCAGCCTTTATAGCGGCGTACAGCGTTTGGGAAACCCAGTGGGAGTCCTCGACGAGATTATAGAAGTAGGTGTCGATCCCGAAAAACCCGTCGAGGAAATGCGTCACGACGTGGAGGAGCTTCGTGCGATACCCCTGCCCCAGAGAATTCAAATCCTCCAAAGTGGTGACATTCTCCGCCTGGAGTTCACCGATCAGGGTGCGGAGAATGCCACGGTTCTTTCGCACCGCTTCGTCGAGGCACTCTCGGAAGGAACGGTCGGCGGCGGAGAGCGACGAATCCCGGAGGACCCTTATGGCGCTGAACCGAACGAGCTGGTACCTGTCGAAAAAATTCAGCACTTTCTCTTCGCACCGCTCGAAGCCGGAACCTTTGACGAGGACCACGTAGCAGTAAACCGGCTTCTGCAGATACTCGTGGCGGTTCAATATATCGTCCAACGGCATCCGGTAATCCTTTCCCCAATAGATTATCGCTCTTGAATCCCGAAAAAGCAATGCGACCGATGCATGGCTTCCGAACGCTGCCCATTGTGAGGCGTAGTGCGGCACGATGCGGGCGGGACCCCTCCGCCTCGCTCATCGTCCCTTTTCGTACTCTATGATCGACGTGCCTTTCGCGGCGTTCGAGACGCGATCATGTTTCTTTCTTCGACCGAGAGGCGATTTCGCGCGAGTTCGCTATGTGCCGAATCCGACGGCGACTCTCCGAGCATTGTCTTGAGAGGGGAAAGTGAGAGAGAATAGTGCAACGGTCATGCGGAAGATCCGATACGGCAACTACGGAACGGCGTCGCCCGTGCATTTCTGGGTGACGAGTCTGTGCGCCGTCTTTGTTCACATTCTCCTCCCGTCTCTTTCCCACGCTTTTCTCCTCATTGGCGGGGAAGTCACCTATCGCGTGACGGAAGGGGATACCCTCGAGCTGATTGGCGCGAAATTAGGCGTCGAGTGGCGCAGCCTTCTCAAGCACAACGGGATCGATGAAAAAGCGATTCTCCGCATCGGCCAGGAAATCAGGGCGAACACGAGGAAAATAGTCCCCAAGGTCATCGATGACGGCATCGTCATCAACATCCCCGAGAGAATGCTCTACTTCTTTAGAAACGGAGAGTTACGGTCGTCGTTTCCCGCCGGTGTCGGAATGCACTCGTGGCGGACTCCCACCGGCCACTTTACGGTGGTCTCCAAACAGCGAAACCCGACGTGGTACGTGCCGAGATCCATCCAGCAGGAGATGTCGAGAAAGGGCGTTCCGGTGAGGGCCGTTGTGCCGCCCGGCCCCGATAACCCCCTCGGTCGGTATGCGATCAAGCTCTCTCTTCCTGGCGTTCTCATCCACGAGACGATCTGGCCGTCATCTGTCTATCAGTTCAGAAGCCACGGTTGTATCCGTTTGCTCCCGAGAGACATCGAGGCGTTCTTTCGTGACGTCGAGATCGGAGACAGAGGGGAGATACTCTATATGCCGATCAAGATAGCCGTTTCTGACCAGGGACGGGTGTACTTCGAAGTGCACAGGGATGCGTACAAAGAAGTGAGGGATATGCGGTCGGAGGCGAGAAAGGTAATCGAGCTCAGAGGTCTTTCGGACAAGGTGAACTGGGACAAAGTCGAGACGATGCTGAAGGAACAATCAGGAGTTGCGGATGATGTCACATTATGACGACACGGCGCCGCGTCCTCGCATTTCGGCCCTCTCGCGCGGCATTCGGTTCGATGCGAAGCAGAAAACAACCGGCTGTGGGAAAAATCCTCCGGGCGAACGGCCGACCGTCGCCTATCCTTGAAGAGTTCCTTTCGAGACAACTATTCGACGCCGCGCGGGGCATCTTGTGCTAATATGTACGACATGAAACAGTACAAACCCATTTCTCTTGGGCGCGTCAGGAGATACGAACTGAAGGCGCGCAAAAGCAAGGTTTCCCTCTCGACGTTCTCCGTCCCCTTCGAACGGGGCGATACGTTCAAGACCTTCATCGACAAACTCCCCGGTCTCCTTGCGGCCAACGATTTCAGAGCCGTTGTGCGTGCCATTGTGACAGCGCGGAAAGGCGGCAGGCCCGTCATCCTCGGCATGGGTGCCCACCCTATAAAGGTCGGGCTTTCGCCGGTGATCATCGATCTGATGGAGAGAAAGATTATCACGGCTCTCGCCACGAACGGAGCGTGCATCGTCCACGACTTCGAGATGGCGTTTATCGGGAGGACCTCGGAAGACGTCGATCGTGAAGTACGGAGCGGACGGTTTGGAATGGCGAGGGAGACGGGAGAATATCTCAATAAGGCAATACGCGATGGGGTGAAGCGCGGGTATGGCATCGGAAAAGCTGTGGGAGAGATGATTTGCGGGGGAGCTTTCCCATTCAAGGAGAGGAGTATTTTCGCGAAGACCGCCGCGCTCCGCATCCCTGCGACGGTGCACGTTGCGATCGGAACGGACATTATTCACATGCATCCCTCGGCGGATGGGCGCGCCATCGGGGAAGGGAGTTTCAGAGATTTCCGGTTGTTCACCTCGGTCGTTGCGGACGTTGAGAACGGTGTGTACATTAACCTTGGGTCGGCGGTCATCATGCCGGAAGTCTTCCTGAAGGCGCTCACGATCGCGCGAAACCTCGGCAGTAAAATCGAGAACATTACCACCGTAAACATGGACTTCATCCAGCACTACCGGCCGAGAGAGAACGTCTTGAGGAGGCCGACCCTGGACAAGGGTGCCTGCTACTCTTTGACCGGTCACCACGAAATCATGTTTCCGCTCCTCGCCGCTTACGTCATCGAAGAGATGGGGCAGTAAGGTTTCTTACCAGATCATACGTGTCCAAAAGAGAAAAACCCGCATGGCTGGACACCTCGTCAAAACCGTGAATCGATGGGACGTATACTGCGGAATCTTTTATAACCTGATCGCGCGCGGAGCACGCGGGCACGGGATGACGTCGCGGATGTTCGCCATCCCGGTGACGAACTGCACGAGCCGCTCGAAACCAAGTCCAAAACCTGCGTGGGGGACGGTGCCGAACCTGCGGAGATCGAGGTACCACCGGAGGTTTTCGATCGAGATTCCTACTTCGCTCATCCTCTGCGCGAGCACGTCGAGGCGATCCTCACGCTGGCTCCCTCCGATGATCTCGCCAACCTTCGGAACGAGGACGTCCATCGCCGCAACGGTTTTCCCGTCCGGGTTCTGCTTCATGTAGAACGCTTTAATCTCCTTGGGGTAGTCGGTGATGACGAGCGGCCCATTGACGACTTTGTCGGTGAGGTAACGTTCATGCTCCGATTGGAGATCGGAGCCCCAGGAAACGGGGAACTCAAACCGCTCGTTCGCAGCGCGCAATTCTCTCACCGCATCCGTATACGTCATGCGGACGAAGGGCGTTTCCGCCAGCTTTCGAAGTTCGTCACAGGATATTTTCTTGTAGTGGCTCTCGAGAAAGCTCAGTTCTCTGTGCCCCTTCTCGAGGACCTCCCTGCAGAGGAAGCGGAAGAATTCCTCCGCGAGGGTTATATCGTCGTCCAGGTCCGCAAATGCCATCTCCGGTTCGATCATCCAGAATTCCGAGAGGTGGCGCGTGGTATTGGAATTTTCGGCCCTGAAGGTCGGGCCGAATGTGTACACTCTCCCGAGCGAAAGGGCGAGGAACTCAGCCTCGAGCTGACCGCTCACGGTGAGGTAAGCGCGCGTACCGAAAAAATCCCCTGAAAAATCGACCTCCCCGCTGTCCTTTTTCGGTACGTTCCGGAGGTCGAGCGTCGTGACCGTGAAAAGATCTCCGGCGCCTTCGCAGTCGCTCGATGTGATGATAGGGGTGTGGACCCAGAGAAAGCCCCGCGCCTGGAAAAAATCGTGGACTCCTGCGGCGAGGATGTTTCGAAGCCTGAATACCGCACCGAATGTGTTCGTCCTCGGTCTCAGGTGACCGATTTCGCGCAGGAATTCGAGTGAGTGACCTTTTTTCTGGAGGGGATACGTTGCCTGATCGACTTCGCCGACGACGACGATATCGGTCGCTTCCAGTTCAATGCTCTGCCCTTTTGCCGGAGACTCCCTCAAGATACCCTTTGCGCAGATCGCTGCGCCCGTGTTGCAGCGATGCAGTTCCCGAAAAGCCGGTGCCTCCGGGAACACGATGATCTGAAGGGTATCCTGGCTCGAACCATCGCTCAGCGCGAGGAAGACGAAGCCTTTCGATTCGCGTTTGGTTCTCACCCATCCGCAAACCCTGGAGGGTTCGCCGAAACGTTGTTCTGCAAGGACGTCCTTAATCAGCGATCGTTCCATGAAGGCGTCTTCCCTCGTTTCAGTGTATTATAGCGTCATCGTGATCGCTTCTTGAACTCTGCCATCCGACACCGGATCTCCGCAGCCAGTATTCGATTTCGAAGAGTGACGATCGGACCGCTGTTCCGTCCTTTGGTCTTGAGGTCTGAAACCGGGGCATGCGCCTGAGGAAGTGCGCCAACGTGCTGGCAATCTCTTTTTGGTTCGCGTCGTTATAAAATATCACTATCCATGGCGAGTCCCATTCCCATCCCGAAACCGATTTCAGGGGGGCTGATTCTCTCCTACAAATGCCAGGCGGAATGCAGGCATTGTATCTACGCCTGCTCCCAGCGGTGGAGCGCCGACTGGATTTCGCCTGAAGACCTCGAGGCGATTCTGCGGCAGCTTTCCGGGAAGATCATGTCGAACGTCTTCGGTCCCCGAACGACCGGCCTCAGCTACGGACTGCATTTTACGGGCGGGGAACCTTTTCTCAATTTCGATCTGCTCTGCACGGCGGTCGAAATGGCAGATCGCTTCAAGATCCCTTCGACCTTCGTGGAAACGAATTGCTTCTGGGCGTTCGACGACGATACGACGAGAGAGAAACTCCGCATTCTCAAGAGGAAAGGTCTGAGAGGGATCATGATATCCGTCAACCCTTTTTACCTCGAGTACGTGCCTTTCGAGAGGACCGAGAGGGCCGTGAGGCTCGCTATCGACGTGTTCGGGAGAAACGTCATGGTGTACCAGCTCGAATACTTCAGGAAATTCAAGGCGTGGGGTCTCAGGGACAAAGTGCCTTTCGAGGAGTACCTCGGGCGGGAGAAGAAAGAGGATGTTCTTCGTCATGCGGAGTTCTTCGTGACGGGGAGGGCGCCGTACGCCCTCCGACGTATCCTTGGTGAACTGATCCCCTCATGGCCGGCGGAATATTTTTTCGATGCCCCATGCGATACACCCATGCTCAGGAGCTGGCACAACCACTTCGACAACTATGGCAATTATATACCCGGGTTCTGCGGCGGGATTTCCCTCGGGGATTGCAGGGAGCTCGATGACTTGTTGCGTGCCGGGATCGATCCCGACCGGTACCCGGTCCTCGGTTTCCTGCTGCGCAACGATATTAAGGGGCTGTATACCTTCGCGCGGGGACTCGGGTATATTGAGCAGCCCGACGGATATCTATCAAAGTGCCATCTTTGCGTGGACATGAGGAGATACCTCGTGTCTTGCGGCGATTTCGAAGAATTGCGACCGGGGGAGTTCTACGCACATCTCCAATAATTCATCGAGGAATCAAGAAATTCGCAGCGGTTACCGTGCGTTTCCCTATTACCTCCCTCGGGGTCGCGAGTCTGGCGGCGCGGGGGTGGACATCTGAATACGGAGATTTTCGATTACAGCGAGCGCTACTATACGGGTATCCAGAGGAGGGAGATACCGGAGAGAGATGCGGGCAAGTTCGTCCACGTGGTGAGCGACGAAAGAGAGTACGTGATTTTTTCTCCCTCCGCGTTCGATCGTTACCATGCGGAAATCGTGCAGCGATTCTGCCAGGATATGGGCATAGCGGGCGTGTACAACATGTCCAGCAAGAGCTTCGATATCGTCGATCCTTCCTGGCGCGTCGTCGGAGGAGGGAGGTTCGAAATCGACAGGAGAGGGCATTCGCTTCGCCTCTATGACACATCTGCAGCGTACGGAAGATTCGAGGGGGACAGGCTCGAAAGGATATTACGTGCATCTCCTCAGTTTTCTCGTTTTACGATTACCATCGAATGATCGCCTTATGTCACAATAAAAAGAAACGATGAGGGAGGAGTAGAAGATGGGGAAGATCGGAGAGTTCGAGAAGACGGTCGTAGCCGAGCCGATTCGGGAGCCGCTGCCATACAAAGCGCCTCAGGAAGTACCGGTGCAGCCTGTCGCTGATCCGCACGAAGTAGAGGTCTGACCGAAAGCGACGCGGGGGTAACAGGGGGCCAGCGAAAAAATGAAAGAGAATCGCGCATCATAGGAGGAGGCGGGGATAGGATCGGTTCCTGATTATGTCAGTCCGATTTCCGGCTGGCGATATTGGAAGGTGCGGATGAGCAGGCCCGAGGGGTACCCGATGCTGCGTTCGGTCGTGCGGAATCACATCTGGCCCGTACGCGAACGGTTCGAGATCGTCCACGCATCCTTCCCCGGCCTTAGAGAGCACGGAATCGCTCCCGGGGCGTCCTCGACGGACGGCATTTATGCGTATAGGGATAGACGGTATGCGCTCGAAAACCATGATCGGTTCTGTTACAGGGGGTCGCTCCTCGGAAGGGTCGATCTGTGGGGTGTCGTCCAGCGGCATGAATTCGGGTACAGGGCGCAATTTGCCTATCCCGTCTCTCTCGCGTACGGGATCTGCTGCATTTGTAAGGGAACGATCGCCCTCAAATCGGATCCCTTCGCGATGTGCTGGACGGCTCTGTACCTGGCGGAGGATTTCTGCGTCAATGGTATTCTGTGCGAGGCGTGCAATTCAAAATACTGCTCTTTCGATATGGCGTCCGGTCGGAGGCACATCCTGGGGCTCGCCGATCGTTACGGCATCGTGATCGACTAAGCTTCGGCCTGTGGCACGCTCCATTTTTCGGTCATCTGCTCTGAACCTCTTTCGTCACGATCAAGATACCCATCAGCGCGCCCACCAGAGCCCCGATCCAGGGACTGGATGTGATGATTCATCCGCTCCCGCTGCACTTCCCGAGATACCCGATGGCGCCACCAATGGCGGCACCACCAAACGCCCCGAGTATGTATCTCATACCACGTTCTCCATCATGGCGCGAGAAAGGTTACCCGGCATATGCCCGCTCATCATGCACATCTATGCTCTTAGTATAGCGTGTGGGGTTCGAAATGTCCGCCGCTGAGTGCGCGGCTGCGGACAGGTGTCGGCCCTTGTTCACGAGGACTGAATTTGCGCGAGTAGGCATAATGGAGTAATATTCAGGTAAATAGCCATTGATGGGCAGGCTATGGTGGTGCATCGCGGAAATCGCTTTGCATTCGAAAAACGTCAATCTTGGAAAGGAGAAGAGAAAATGTATCGGAGAATTATTGCTGTAGTAGTCATCCTAACGTTTCTTGTCGGAATGTCCGGATGTGCGTCTATTCCCGAGGAGCACAAGGGCGCGGCAACCGGTGCTGGGGTTGGCGCGGCAACCGGTGCGTTGGCGGGCGCTTTGTTAGGGTCGAGAGGCGCGAAGACGGAAATGGCTGTTGTGGGTGGGCTTCTGGGAGCGCTTGCGGGGGGTGCGATCGGGCACTATGCCTACGATCAAAAGAGAACAAAAGAGGAGACCGCGAAAAGGTACGACTATAAGCCTTCGGAGGGAACGCTGATCAGAATCGAAAACGTTTCGGTGAGCCCTTCTGTTGCGAAGCCGGGAGACAAAGTGGAAATGAAAATGACGTATGCGGTGCTTGGCGTGCCCGCAGGGCAGGAACTGGGAATTACGGAGATCCGTGAAATCAAATATCAGGGAGAGATCTACGGCAAGCCGCAGGTCAGTGTGTCGCGCGTTGACGGAACCTATTCGTCGAGCATCCCGCTCACGCTTCCGTCCGATGCGAAGAAAGGGAAATATAGTGTCGTCATGACCGTTCAAGGTCCAACGGTGAGCGACTCGAGGGAAACATCCTTCCAGATACAGTAAGAACCATCGGATCAGGCAGGCATGGCCGTTGGTAGGAGTTCAGTCAGCCTGAGTAAACTGCCCAGCAGCAGAGCTGCTGGGCAGCCGATGATGGCGACATCGCAAGCGGCGCGGGCATGACGCCCCCGGGTTGGCGTTCAACGTCATAGAACATTCTTTCTCCATGATATCAGTCTACCCTCCCATCACAACGTTACCCAACGGAGCCTCAGGGCGTTTCCGATAACCGAGACCGAGCTGAAGCTCATCGCGGCAGCGGCGAACATCGGACTCAGGAGAACCCCGACGAACGGATAGAGTGCACCGGCCGCCACCGGAACGCCGACCGAATTGTAGGCGAACGCCCAGAAGAGATTCTGTTTAATATTCCGCATCGTCGCGCGGCTCAAATGCCGTGCCCTCACGATGCCTCTCAAGTCCCCTTTTACCAGCGTTACCCCCGCGCTCTCCATCGCGACGTCGGTCCCTGTGCCCATCGCGATGCCGACGTGCGCCTGCGCGAGGGCCGGCGCGTCGTTGATCCCGTCGCCGGCCATCGCAACAATGCGCCCCTCATCCTGCAATCGTTTTACGTGTTGCGCTTTCTCTTCGGGGAGAACCTCCGCGATAATGTCGTCGATCCCTAACCTGCGGGCGACCGCTTCCGCGGTCGCCCGATTGTCGCCCGTGAGCATGATGATCTTTACGCCGTCTCTGTGGAGGGCATCGATCGCCTGCGGCGTCGTATCCTTGATGGGATCGGCGACTCCTAAAAGGCCCGCGATACGGTTGTCTACGGCGACGAAAACGACGGTCTGGCCATCGGCCTGCATCCGCTCGGCTTTTTGTCCCATGTTACCAGGATCGATGCGCATATCTTCGAGCATGTGACGGTTGCCGAGAACGACCGTCTTGTCCCGAATGATTCCCCTCACGCCTTTGCCCGGTATCGCCTCGAAGGATTCAGCATGCGTCGCCTCCACCCCACGCTCTTTCGCTCCAACGTAGATCGCGGATGCGAGTGGGTGTTCGCTCACCTGTTCTATGCTCGCTGCGTATGCGAGAACCGTTTTTTCGTCATAGCCTTCCGTAGGTATGACCGACACAAGTCTCGGCTTGCCGACCGTTAAAGTGCCGGTCTTATCGAGAACTAACGCATCGACTTTTCGGAGAATCTCTATTGCTTCGGCGTTTCTGAAGAGAACCCCCGCAGATGATCCTTTCCCCATGGCAACCATGATCGACATCGGCGTCGCCAGTCCGAGCGCGCACGGGCACGCGATGATGAGCACGGAAATCGCGTTGATCAGCGCGAAGGCAAAACGGGGTTCCGGACCAAAGAACGCCCAGAGAAAAAATGTCACTGCGGCGACCGCGACGACAACCTGGACAAAATATCCTGCAACAACATCCGCGAGGCGCTGAATGGGTGCTTTGCTCCGCTGGGCGTCAGACACCATCTCGATAATCTGAGAGAGGAGCGTGTCCCTGCCTACTCTTTCCGCTACCATGAGAATCGTTCCCGTCCCGTTCATGGTCGCCCCGATGACTCTGTCCCCCATCTTCTTCTCGACGGGTATCGGCTCTCCAGTGACCATCGATTCATCGATAGAGCTCCATCCTTCGATGACTCGTCCGTCGACCGGAATCTTCTCCCCCGGACGTACTCTCAACACATCACCAGGACGTATGTGTCCGATCGGAACGTCTTCCTCCGATCCATCCTGCCGCACTCGCCGCGCGGTCTTTGGCGTCAATCCGAGCAGCGCCCGCAATGCCGATCCCGTTTTTTCCCGCGCCTTCAACTCGAGGACCTGGCCGAGGAGGACAAGGGTCACGATAACAGCGGATGCTTCGAAGTAAACGCCGACGGTACCATGATCGCCTCTGAAGGAGGCCGGGAACGCCTCGGGGAAGAGAGTCGCGATAACGCTGTACCCATAGGCGACGAGCACGCCGAGCCCGATGAGGGTGAACATATTCGGACTTCGAAGGGAGACCGAACGCCAACCACGAACGAGAAACGGCCATCCGCACCAAAGGACGACGGGTGTGGCAAACAGGAATTCTATCCATCTCTGCGTGCCCCGCCCGAGCACGCCATCGAGCGAGCCGCCGGGGATCATGTGCTGCATCGCGATGAAGAAAACAGGCACCGTAAAGAAGAGGCTTGCAATAAAACGCCGCTTCATGTCTTTCAGTTCGGGATTTTCGGGTTCTTCGATCGTCACCGTGCTCGGTTCGAGCGCCATCCCGCAGATCGGACAAGTGCCCGGGCTTTCCTGCACGACTTCCGGGTGCATCGGACAGATCCATTCAGTTCTCATAGGTGCAATAGGCGAAAGAGGCTCGAGGGCCATTCCACAGTGCTGGCACGAGCCAAACTGTTCCGCTTTTACTTCGGGGTGCATCGGGCAGGTGAAGAGGGAACATGTTTGCGCCGCAGAAGATTTGTCAGGAACCTGTCCGGGAGAGAGATACGATTCGGGATTCCTATCGAAAGACTCTTTACAGTGTTGCGTGCAGAAATAGTAGGTTGTTCCCTGATAGGTCGAGGTAGCGACGGCATCCGCCTCATCGATGACCATGTGACAAACGGGATCGGTGACTTCCATCATTCTCCTTCGAAGTCAGTCTCGACACACGGGGATTGTTGAGACCCGGATGTTGTGAGAACCTTCGTTGTGCTCAGGATGACATGCCATCGTCCGAACCGGAGATACCCTCTGCAACGACGGTGTCGTTCCGCGTCCTTCAGCAAAAAGTTCCGCCGCGGGCTTATCGTGACGGTAAACTTACTTTCGCGCATTGCTCGCCGGATTTCAAATCCGATCTAATGGTGAGGTGCTGACGGTCTCCTGTCCCCCTGTTCTTCAGTGGGCGACTCCGTCGGCGCGGCTGCAGGAGACGGTGGTTGGCCGGTCGCCCCGCGCAACATCATCCACCTCATCTCCGACATCATCTTCTCGATCCTGTCGAGCATCCTGTCCGTCTCCTTCTGCATCTCCCTCTTCTCGACCGGACTCAGCCCCCTGATCATTTTTTGCTGCATTTTGACGACGTCTGCCATCATCTGCATCAAATCGCGCGCCATCATCCCATGCCCCATCATCCCGCCCATCATGGGAGACATCTGCGACATGCACTGCATCTGATGAGCGCCCATCATCATCTCCTGCTTCTCCATCTCCATTTTCGGGCATTTCATCGGCCCCTGCTGACCGGGGCGCACGGAAGTATCACCTTGCTGCTGCTCGGGAGCAGCCGTCTCGGCATAGACAGGCGAACACAGGAGAACAGCCACCAATAACAACCTCACGACCGTGATCATAGTTCCTCCTTATTGTGCGACGGATTGCTAAGAACGCTCCTCTTTCTCTTTCTCAACGAACGTTTCAGGGTCCTTGTCGAACTTCTCCTTGCAGACCTTTGCGCAGAAGTAATACGTCGTTCCTTTGTAGATGCTGGTCGCCGCTGCTTTGTGTTCGTCGACCATCATCTTGCATACCGGGTCCTCTACCATAGATGCCACCTCCAAGATTTCAGTCGCAGAATGTGTAAGTCTAAGGAAAGGCTAACAGAAAGACGGACGGGTGGTCAAATGGATTTGACCCCCTCCTTACCCTGAAGGTTGGCGAGCGCCTCTTCCGCCGCGTGCGTCTCGGCCTCCTTTTTGCTCCTGCCGAAACCGGTTCCGAGCTTCTCCCCCTCTATGTAGACATCGACCGTGAAACGCTTGTTATGTTCAGCTCCTTCCTGTCCGACCAACCTGTACTCCGGAATACTGTTGAAAAGCATCTGCGTCTTCTCCTGGAGTTCGGTCTTGAAATCATGGAACGCACCGGACGCGAGGACGATCCGAATTCTATCCTGGAAGACTCTCAAGATGAGACGCCGCGCATTGTCATATCCCCCGTCGAGATAGACCGCTCCGAAGAGAGCCTCTGTTGCGTCGGCGAGCAGAGATTTTTTCCGCCTGCCACCGGTCGTCTCTTCGCCTTTGCCGAGTCTCAGAAACTTTCCGAGAGAAAGGGAAGACGCGATCTCCGACAGAACCGATTCCTTCACGAGGTACGACTTCGCTTTCGCCATGATTGATTCGGACAGGCAGCCTTCCGCCATATAGAGGTGTTCCACGATCACGAATCCGAGCACTGCGTCGCCGAGAAATTCGAGCCGTTCGTTGTAATCGTCCGCCACGCCGGGATTTTCGTGATAAAACGACCTGTGGGTGAGCGCGTTCAGCAAAAGACGTTTTTCGCGAAACGAATAACCGAGAATGTCTTCGAGTTCTTTTATTGTTTTTTCATCCATGGCGGGGCAGGAATGTTCGAGGAGGTATCAGGGAACAAACCTTTTGAAGACGAGGCAGGCGTTCGTCCCCCCGAAACCGAACGAGTTCGAGAGCGCGCAGTCGACCGTCATCTTTCGCGATGTATGCGGGACATAATCAAGATCGCATTCCGGGTCGGGGTTATCGAGGTTAATCGTCGGCGGCACCTCGCCGCGCTCGATGCAGAGCACCGAGATGACCGCTTCGACCCCTCCGGCGGCACCGAGCAGATGACCGGTCATCGACTTCGTCGAACTCACGCACAACGTGTACGCATGTTCGGCGAACACGGTCTTGATCGCATTCGTTTCGAGTTCGTCCCCGTACCGCGTCGACGTCCCGTGCGCATTGATATACTGGACATCCGAGGGCTCGATACCCGCGTCCTTCAAAGCGAGCGCCATGCAACGGGCCGCTCCCTCACCCCCCGGTGACGGCGCGGTAATATGGTGGGCGTCTGCCGTCATGCCGTAGCCGGCTATCTCGGCGTAAATTTTCGCTCCCCTTCTGACCGCGCTCTCCAAACTTTCGAGTATGAGGATGCCCGCGCCTTCCCCGATAATGAATCCGTCCCTGTCGCGATCGAAAGGCCGGCTCGCCCGTTCCGGTTCGTCGTTTCTCGTCGAAAGGGCCTTCATTGCGTTAAACCCCCCTACACCGAGGGGAGTGATCACCGCCTCCGTCCCGCCGGCTATCATCGCATCAGCGTCACCCCGCTGGATAATCTTGAACGCATCTCCGATCGAATGGCTCCCCGTCGCACACGCTGTCGCGACTGCCGAGTTCGGTCCCTTCGCGCCGAACCTGATCGATATCTGACCCGCGGCGAGATTCACGATCAACATCGGGATGAAAAAAGGGCTGATCTTTTTCGGCCCCTTTTCGAGGTACACCGCGTGGTAGTGTTCGATCGCGTGGAGGCCACCGATCCCCGAGCCCACTATGACCCCCGTTCTCTCCGCATTCTCCGCGGTGATTTGCAAGCCGGAATCTTTCACCGCCATCGTTGCCGCCGCGAGGGCAAAATGGATGAAACGATCCATTTTTTTTATTTCTTTTTGTTCGACATATTCCTCGGGACGGAAACAGTCCACTTCCCCGGCGATCTGCGTCGGGAAGGCCGAAGCATCAAACTGGGTGATCCTCCGGATGCCCGATCTCCCCGCGATAAGGCCATCCCAGCTCTCTTCCGTCGTGAGTCCGAGAGGGGTGATCATGCCGAGACCTGTTACGACGACTCTTCGCTTTGACATCGTGGCGTTTTTAGGATTCTCAGGCGGGTTTTTTCCTGTTGATGTAGTCTATCGCATCTTTGACTTTCGCAATTTTCTCGGCATCCTCATCGGGAATCTCGATCCCGAATGCTTCCTCGAACGCCATGACCAGTTCCACCGTATCGAGTGAATCCGCACCGAGATCTTCCACGAAGGATGCCTCGGGAGTCACCTCCGCGGCGTTCACTCCGAGCTGCTTGGCGATAATCTCTTTCACTTTCTCTTCGATCATGAAGTCACCTCCAAAGGTCTTAGTCTGCGATACGTGATTCGCGGTCCACGATGCGCGACTTCAATGGCGGGGACTCGACCGATGCGTACCGTGCACCATCTCTCGCGCACCGCGCTACATGTACATCCCGCCGTTGACGTGGAGCACGTGACCGGTAATATACCCTGCTTCCGGCGAGGCGAGAAACACGACAGCCTCCGCGACGTCATCGACCGTTCCAAATCTTCCGAGCGGGATCATTTTCTTCATTTCTTCCTTGATATGTTGCGGGAGGACATCGGTCATCGCCGTCTCGATGAACCCCGGGGCGACGGCGTTCACCGTGATGTTCCGGCTCGCGTACTCGCGGGCAACCGTCTTCGTGAACCCCACTATCCCCGCCTTCGAAGCACTGTAGTTGGCCTGGCCCGGATTCCCCATGAAGGCAGCCACTGAGGTTATGTTGATTATTCTCCCGTACCGCTGCTTCGCCATATCCCTGATGGCTTCCCGGGAACAGAGGAAGACGCCCTTTAAATTGATGTCTATGACGGTATCCCAGGCGTCCTCCTGCATTCTCATCAGGAGGCCGTCCTTCGTAATGCCTGCGTTGTTGACGAGGATATCGATCCGTCCGAATTTCTCGCGAGCAAACTCAAAAACCTGCTCGACTTCCCCGGCGTTGGAGACATCGAGTTTCATCCCGAAGACGCGGACGTCCGGGGTCGAGAGGGAAGCCGCGACCTCTTGGGCCGCCGGAAGCGTCCGCGCCGCAACGACGAGATTGACCCCCCGTTGCGCGAGTCGCTGGGCGATCGCTTTCCCTATGCCCCTCGTGCCTCCGGTTACGATACCGCACTGACCTTTTAACGTCATCCTTCCTCCGCCCTCGAGTTGACAAAAAACTGGCATTCATTTTAACAGAGAGCGACTGTCTTTTCCAGTTTTTCTTGGGTCCGATCCTTTCCCTGCCTCGCGCCGGGATTGTATTATTTGGTCGTTTATGGTAATAATAAATTTTACATGGGGCAGCGGTAGCCAGAGCAGCAGTATTCTGACAAGCCAGTTCCGCCGAAATCCTTATCCTTCCCGTTGAGCGCGGGAAATCGCATTTTCGAAGGAAGGGACGACGTATGACTAAAGGGAAAGTGTATTTGATCGATGTGACCAATAGAGACGGCGTTCAGACGTCGAGAATTCTCTTGCCGAAGCTCTCGAAGACGATGCTGAACATCTATCTCGATGAAATGGGGATCTACCAGAGCGAGATAGGCTTCCCGACGCTGAAACACGAAGTCAACTACATCAACGCGAATCTCGAACTCGTCAAACTTGGCGTTATAAAAAGGATTCACCTGGAGGGCTGGTGCAGGGCGATCCCCGAAGACGTCCGTCTCAGCTTCAAGAACTGTCCGGGACTCAAACACCTGAACATCTCCATGTCCACCTCGGAAATAATGATCAAGGGGAAGTTCCAAGGCAGAAAAACATTCAAGGATATCATCACGGCTCTCGTGGAAGCGGTAAAGACCGCGAAGGAACTCGGTGCAGAGACGGTGGGTATCAATGCAGAGGATGCCTCCCGGACCGAACTTGACAGGCTCATCGAATTTATCCTGGCGGGCAAGGAGGCGGGGGCGGACCGCTTCAGGTACTGCGACACGCTCGGGACGGATGACCCCATCACCATCTACGAACGCGCGAAGGCACTCGCGCTCGCGACGAAATTTCCCCTCGAGATGCACTGCCACAATGACCTCGGCATGGCTGAGGCCGTTTCGGTCGCGGGAGCGCAGGGCGCTGTCGAGGTCGGTGTCGACGCATACATCAACACGACGATCAATGGATACGGTGAACGTTGCGGCAACTGCGATCTGGTATCGACCATTCTCGCCCTCAAATTTTCCCAAGGACTGAAAGACAAATTGCACTTCGACGAGCACGTGGATTTGAAGAAAGCGTGGAAAATCGGCAAATACGCGTCTTACGCCTTCAACATTCCTATCCCGATCAACCAGCCGGGGATCGGTGCGAACGCATTCGCGCACGAATCGGGGATCCACGCAGACGGGGCGCTCAAAGACAGGCGGAATTATGAGCTCTACGATCCGGAAGATGTGGGGAGAGGCGAACCCGAACTCACGGAAACGGGGCGAATTATCACGACAGGGGAATATGGTGGGATAAAGGGGTTCAGGCATGTCTATGACAAGCTAGGCATCCACTTCCACGATGACAACGAAGCGCGAAAGGTGCTCGAACTCGTGCAGTACGCCAACCTCCATACCCAGAAGCCTTTGACGGACGATGAACTGAGGTTTGTCGCAACGTATCCCGAGATCGTCAAGCAGATCCTAACGGTCACTATTTAGATGTACACCATTACGCTCATACCGGGGGACGGGATCGGTCCGGAGATAACCGAGGCGACGCGAAAAGTTCTCGAGGCTACCGGCGTCCTCTTCCGGTGGGATGTCCAGAACGCAGGACTCGATGTGTACGAGCGGGAAGGCACTCCCCTGCCGGAGCGCGTTTTCGAGTCCATTAGAAAAAACAAAGTGGCGCTGAAGGGACCGATTACCACACCAGTCGGGACGGGATTCAGGAGCGTGAACGTGACCCTGCGGCAGACACTCGACCTTTACTGCTGCCTGAGGCCATCGAAAACGTTCAAGGGCATCCGATCGATGTTTCAGGATATCGACCTCGTGATCGTACGTGAAAATACCGAGGATCTCTATGCCGGAATCGAATTCGAAAAGGGCTCCGAGAAAACGCGCAGGCTCATTCAACTCATCGGGGATTTGACGGACAAAACAATCAGGGTTGATGCGGGCATCAGTATCAAGCCAATTTCGGTCTTCGGGACCGAGCGCATCGTGCGCTTTGCCTTCGAGTATGCCCGGCGTAACAAACGCAGGAAGGTAACCGCTGTCCATAAGGCAAACATCATGAAATACACCGATGGCCTTTTTCTCGATGTCGCCCGGCGTGTCGCTTCCCTATACCCCGATATCGAATTCGAAGACCGAATCGTCGATAACATGTGCATGCAGCTCGTTCTGAAACCCGAACTCTACGACGTTATCGTCCTGCCCAACCTGTATGGCGACATCGTCTCTGATCTTGCAGCAGGCCTCATCGGAGGACTCGGCGTCGCACCCGGGGCTAACCTCGGAGAAGAATACGCCGTGTTCGAGCCCGTCCACGGCAGTGCGCCAAAATATAAAGGCTTGAACAAAGTAAACCCTCTTGCTATGATACTGTCGGGCGTGATGATGCTCCGCCACCTCGGCGAGTTCTCTGCGGCGGACCGCCTCGAGCGGGCGGTTGCAGCGGTTGTCGCCGAGGGGAAGGACGTCACGTATGACCTCAAACCGAGGCCCGACGATCCTTCCGCGGCAACGACGATGAGCATGGCGAACGCGATTATCGCCCGTTTGGCTTAGCGTTAGATCTATGGAGATTGACAGTTCATCGAGAGAAAAACCTCCCCACGCCAGAGCAAACCCCTCATCCGAAATCCCCGCCAGTCGCGCTATTGAACGCCTTCGCCACCTATGGACTGGTTGCGCAAGGAGATGCGTATAGCAGCCTTCTCTCGCCATGTGGTCTGATATTCTTCTCATCCTGATCTTTATCGTCATCAACGGTTTCTTCGCGGCCGCGGAAATAGCTGTCGTCGCGACCCGGAGAGTAAGGATAAAGCGGCTTGTCGACGAGGGGAACAAGAACGCCGAGATCCTCCAGAAGTTCAAAGAGAATCCCGACCGGTTCCTCGCGACCATTCAGATCGGGATCACCCTCGCGGGCGTCATAGCCGCAGCTATCGGCGGTGCCACTGCTGTGCAGGTCATCAAACCGTTCCTCCAGGACATTCCTCTGCCGTTGGTCTCCGCCTCGGCCGAGGCATTATCCATCGGCATCGTAACGGTCGTCATTACGTATTTCCTCCTCATCTTCGGTGAGTTGATCCCAAAGTCCATCGCGCTGACAAATCCGGAGCGTATCGGCATGAGAACGGCGCGCTTCGTCCACTTCTTCTCGAAAATCGCGTTCGTCTTCGTGCACATCCTCACGTCCAGCGCGAATATCCTCCTGAAGCCGTTCGGCAAGAAGACGCACGCGGGACGGACGATCACCGAAGAGGAGATCCGGATGCTCATACAGGAAGGCGGTGAGCAGGGTGTCTTCGAGCCGACCGAACAAGCCCTCATTCACAGCGTCTTCGAATTCACGGACATGTCCGCGAAGGAAGTCATGGTTCCCTCCACGCAGATGGTCACCATCAATATCAATGCGCCGGTGGATGAGATAAAGACGATCATCACCGAGGAACAGTTCTCGCGTTATCCGGTCATCGGGAAGGACATCAACGACATACGGGGGATTCTGTACGTGAAGGATTTCCTGAACGCCCTCGCGAAGGGATCGGTCGATATCCGAAAGCTCATCAAGCCTCCTTTTTTCATTCCGGAAACGATGAAGATTAGTAATCTTCTCAAGGAGATGCAGAGGAAGCGGGTGCACATGGCGCTCATCATCGACGAATACGGCGGGGTCTCCGGCCTCGTCACGATGGAGGATCTTCTCGAAGAGATCGTCGGCGAGATCAGGGATGAATACGACATCGAGAGCCCCGTCATCCAGCTGAGTGACGGATCTTTCCTCATCGACGCTTCTATAAGTATTCGCGACCTGAAGGAAGACCATGCGATAGAGATTCCGGAATCGACGGAGTACGAGACGCTGAGCGGGTTCCTGCTGACCGTTCTCCAGAGGATGCCGAAGGTCGGCGACGTTGTCGAAACCGACGGTATGCAGTTGACGATCTCGGAGATGGTAGGCCAGCGTATTTCGAAAGTCAAATTGGAGAAGCTCCCGGAAGCGATCGTTGCCGAGTAGAGCCAGCCTCGTTTTCTTGCTATTCATTCCGGCAATTCGATATAATTTCAATCCGCCATGAAGAAAAAAGTTTCGATCATCGGGGCCGGGAATGTCGGCGCAACGACGGCCCTCCTCATCGCGCAGTCGGGCCTCGCGGACGTTCTGCTCTACGATATCGTCGATGGCATGCCCCAAGGCAAAGCCCTCGATATGGCTGAGGCCTGTCCTCTCTGGAAATCCTCATCGGCGATCGTGGGCACGAACAGCTACGCCGATACCTCGAACTCCGACCTCGTCGTGATCACGGCGGGCCTCGCGAGAAAGCCCGGCATGTCGAGGAGCGACCTTCTCCATGCGAACGCCGATATCGTTAAGGGAGCCTGCTCCGAGGTAGCAAAGTATTCGCCGAACGCTATCATCGTCGTGGTTACAAATCCGATGGACGTCATGGCACAGCTTGCTTGGAAGACGACGGAGTTCTCCTGCAAACGGGTCATGGGGATGGGCGGCATCCTTGATGCGGCGAGGCTGGCCGCTTTTCTCGCCTGGGAACTGCGGGTGTCGCCGGAAGATATCGACGCGATGGTGTTGGGAGGGCATGGGGACGATATGCTCCCGCTCCCTCGTTTCACGACCGTCAAAGGGGTTCCCCTGACGGAGTTGCTGCCGAGAAAGAAGATTCAATCGTTGATCGAGAGGACGAGGAATGGCGGAGCCGAAATCGTCTCGCTCTTGAAATCCGGAAGCGCGTACTACGCGCCGGCCGCCGCGACATTCCAGATGGTGAAATCGATTCTCCTCGACGAGAAACGCATGCTGCCCTGCGCGGCGTTTCTCAATGGCGAATACGGCATGAAGGATATCTACATGGGGGTGCCCGTGATACTCGGGGAAACGGGAGTGGAGAAAATTGTGGACGTGAAACTCACGAGAGAGGAGAAAGCCCAGTTCAGGAAATCGAGCGAATCGGTCAGGAAAATGATAAAACTCCTGGGCATATGAGAACGACCACCCCCGGGAGGGAGGTGGGTATTCGATGTCGAAGCGGCGATGCGGTTCTTGTGCATAAATGAGCGCGAGCGACGCCGCCCGCTCTGACGCGAGGGGAGTGGGTGGCGGGTTCAATTACGTGCGACGGCTTTCGCGCAACGTGCCGCGGCTGAGAAAAAAATTTACACATAGAGGGAGGAGCTGTGGAGAGGACGCTGTCGATAGTGAAGCCTGATGGAGTCAGAAAAAACGTGATCGGCGAAGTGATACGGAGATTCGAGCACGCGGGTCTCAGAATCGCCGGTCTCAGGATGCTCAGAATGTCCGTCAAAGACGCAGAGGCTTTTTACGTCGTTCACAAGGAGAGGCCTTTCTATGCGAGCCTCGCGCAGTTCATGTCGGAAGGCCCGATCGTCGTGATGGTCGTGGAAGGAGAAAACGCGATCAGTAGGGTGCGGCAGATTATGGGGGCGACCAATCCGAAAGAGGCGGCTCCCGGAACGATTCGGGCCGATTTCGCCTCGGACATCGAGCATAATATCGTCCATGGTTCGGATTCAGCGAACTCAGCAGCGTACGAGATACCCTTCTTCTTCCCGACTATCGAGATATTTTGATACACGGTACCTTTTCCCTGTGAGAGGTGCCAAGATTGACAGGGGAGAGGGCAAAAATGTTATCGTACTAAGCTCTTATAGGCGCGTAGCTCAGTGGGAGAGCGCTTCCTTGACGCGGAAGAGGCCAAGGGTTCAATCCCCTTCGCGCCTACCATATGAATGCCCCGCTCGTATTGAACAGAGCCCGCCTTGTAATCCGTCGGAAGATCATCTCGATTGTTGCGTTTCGGCCTCCCTCGCGACCGAGGCATCCGTGCGCTTGCCGCGATTCCCGCGCCGCAACTCCCTGTAAACGCATTTTATGCTATAGTGAAAAAAGAGACGATTGGAACGTAAGTAAGAACATCGTTTGCCCTTACCCCTCGTCGAAAGGCAGCCGGACATGTCGAACGGTTTACTGGCATTCTTTTTCCTTCTGGGACTCATCCTCGGCGTCGGCCTCATGTATTACATCCTCGGTATCGGCGCAACGCGACTGAAAAGAATCGATGAAAAGACGCTCGTGTTCAGACTACCGCTCGTCGGCATGATCGAAACGGAAGAGACGAATTCGGAGAAAGGCTTTTTCGCGAAAAAGGTCGCGCATGATCTCGAAAACGTCAAGTGTTTCAGACAATACCTCGATACGGACCTCGTCTTGCGATATGCCCAGGACTACAACCTGAATTACATCGGCTTCGAGGGCGATCATGACGGCTCCTGGTCCGAGGGCAGGCTTGCGTTCACGACGCTCTCGAAGGGACATGGCGGCAGGTATAACATCTATTTGAATCCGAATCTCGACCGTGTCTCCGTCTCCGGTCAGCTCAGTCAGCAGATCGGCTTTACCATAGAACCGGACGAACTTTACACATTCCTCTTCCTCCACGAAGTCGGCCATACCCGGGAGGCAGGGAACGAGTGCTACTTCACCGCTCTGATCAATCACTCTCTATCGGGAGGCCGGCGGTCAGCTCGCCGAAGGAAGGAACTGCAGAAGCTCTACCAGCGGACCGAGAAGTACGCGGACGATTTTGCCATCCATGAACTCGTGAAGCTGCGGGAAAAGAAACTGCTGTCGCAGAGCGTTCAAAGCCCGATCTGTTGATCTCGTCTTGTCGGAAGGGGATCCCTCTGCAATGCTCTGACGATTTCGTCGAGCACGTGCCCCGCACTTTCCCTGAAGAGCACAGACGCCATATGATCGTACGGTGTCTCCGTACGATTGACGAAGACGAGATCGGCGCCCGATCTCTTTGCAACGCGAGGCAGTGAAGCAGCGGGTTCGACTTGTAGGGACGAACCGATCATAAAGAACAGATCGCAGCCCATGGCACATTCGTAAGCCAGCGTCATTTCCCTCTCCGGCATCGCCTGCCCGAACGAAATGGTCGCGGGTTTGATGAAGCCGCTGCACTGATCGCAGCGAGGATCGTAATTGCCCGATTCAAGGATCGACTGAATCTCCGCGATAGGCCATTGCTTACCGCACCGCACACAGATCGCCTTTCTGTTCGTCCCGTGGATTTCTATCACCGCTCTGCTTCCCGCCTCCTGATGGAGTCCATCGATATTCTGCGTTATCAGGCATGTGAGCTTGCCCATGCGTTCGAGTTCCGCGAGGGAGTGGTGCGCTCTGTTCGGCTGTGCGCCAGCGATCTCGACATACAACTCTTTCTTCATTTTCCAGTACCCTTCACGGGCTTCTCTGCTCGCGAGAAATTCCTGGTAGGTCACGATACGGTAGCGATCCCAGACCCCTCCGGGACTACGGAAATCGGATATCCCGGATTCCGTCGATATCCCTGCTCCGGTGAATGCGACGATGCGCTTCGCTGTCCGGACAAAATTCGCCGCCCGTTCGATCCTCTCGTCGAATGTGGTCACAGTTTCTGCCTCTTACGCTTGCCGATGAGCGTTCGCTGCTCTCTCGACCTTTTACTCCGGCGGATCCCGCTCCGATATCAGCCGGATTCGTCCCGCCTCTCAGGGACGAACTCCACGCCAACTTTGAACGTATTGAAATATTTGCGTAGAATCCACCTGACCGTGCCTCTGCGGGGAGACTCGAAGACGCCGGGTATGTTCACTTCGAGAACAGAACCTTTCTTGAGGTCGAAATCTGTATAGAGGCAGACGCCTCTGTCGCTGATGTCGCCGGTCGTCGCCTCTCGTGAAATCGAGAAGTGGTTACCGGTAATGGTATACACCGAGGGAAGATTGATCCTGCGTCGATACGCTGTTCTCCGCTCTCCGATCATGCCGTGCCCCCTCGAAAAAGACCTCATCGGACGGCAGAACGAAACACCAATCTCGTGACGGCGCTGAAATGCCGCGCGCGATGCCCCTCGGTCTTTTTCAAAGTATACTGAAGGGTATCGGCCTCGTCAAGCTGAGGGACCCCCGGTGAGAGAGGTTCACATTGGCCGTGAATTTCAGTATAGTATCTTCAAAAAAGCCCGGGGATCTGATGAGGCCACAGCAGGTTTTGACCGGCATCAGTGTTCTTGTTTTGTATCTTTTTGCCGCGGCAGGGTGTACCAGCCAACGGATGCCGGGTCCGGTTTTGTCTCTGTCCCAGAAAGAAGAAAGAATTGCATACGCGAAGCAGTCGACCGTCCGTATCTATGTCGACGGGAAGCCGCGGGGGAGCGGCTTCATCATTTCCGAAAATGGGCTGATCGCGACCGCGTTTCACGTCATCGCAAAGATACATCCCACGCCCTACGCTCAGCCGCACATAGCCTACGCATCGTCGATCGAGGTGCAACTCTATGACGGCGAGAGGCTCCCCGCATTGGTACACTCATCCTGCATCAGCCGGGGACTGCGCGTTTCGATGGTGAGGGATTTCTGCATCCTTGAGATCAAGACCTCCAAAAAACTCGCTCCGCTCCGCCTGGGGGATTTCGCCGATGCCCGGGAAGGATCGACAGTGTATGTCGCCGGCTATCACCTGTTGTCGGACCAACCGTGCGTCTCTTTCGGAACCGTCTCGGTCAAATGGGAGAATCCCGTCGTTTCGTACCATGGGCAGCTCTTCTCAGAGAAGAAGCACAATACGTCGATTGCACTCCTCGATATCACGATGCATCGGGGCGACTCCGGAGGTCCGATCATCCTCGTCGGTAAGACCCCCGATGAGGACCGGGTCATCGGCATTGCTTCGTTTATGTCGAACCCTCTCGATCAGGAAACGAAGGCTCTGATCGACGCGCTGAAAAAATACGTCGAAGATCGCTACGATGTCGTCTGCACGCTCGAACTCTTCCATTTGCTCCAAAAAGAACGCGGTTCCGGATCGCTCTTCATCCGTGGCTGCATATCGATAGAACCTCTCAAACGTCGTCTTGAGGCATTCGCGGCCGAGCAAGAGCGCGCGAATCCAATGAGAAAACGCTTCCTCTTCTTCTAAACATCTGCGAGCGTTCTGATGGCCGGCCTCCCAAAAATCAGTGCACTTCGAATCGAACGTTTCCGGAACACCGTATGGGAATACTACCGCAAAGCCAGGCGCAGGCTCCCGTGGAGACAGACGACAAATCCTTATCATATTCTCGTTTCGGAAGTTATGCTACAACAGACCCAGGTCGAGCGCGTTGCGGAAAAATACGAGGCATTCATCAATGCGTTCCCTGATTTTCCCTCCCTCAGAAGAGCGCCGCTCCACCGTGTCCTCTCGATCTGGCAGGGACTCGGCTATAACCGACGGGCTATCGCCCTGAAAAGAATCGCCGAGGAAGTGATGCGCAGGTATCGCGGCACCGTGCCATCTTCGGTGGAAGAGCTTATTGCGCTCCCGGGGATAGGAAAAGCGACCGCATCCGCCATCGTCGCGTTCGCTTACAATCAACCGTCGGTCTTCGTCGAGACCAATATCCGTCGCGTCATCGGCCACTTTTTCTTCCCCCGAAGGGAGCATGTCACCGAGCAAGAGCTCCTTGCGGTCGTCGAAAAAACCCTCGATCGGTCCGATCCCAGACAGTGGTATTACGCTCTCATGGACTATGGCGCGATGCTGAAAAGGACGCACCCTAACCGGGTGAACGTGCACCGGAGGCGACAGCCCCGATTCGAGGGTTCGCGACGGCAACTGAGAGGAGTCGTCCTCAGAACAGTGCTGCACCAGGCAGGGCTTACCGAGTCTGCACTCATCGAGCACATTGGAAAGGAACCACGGCAAGTAAGAGAGGTGCTGCGGCAACTGAAAAATGAGGGATTCCTCAAAAAGCGGGGTGGCATCTACACGATTTCGTGAGATCCCGTTTCTCGGATATTTAAATTAACTATTCTTCCGCCTTGAAGAGCTTCTCTTTGGGAATACGTTCGAGCAGGCTGACGAAGGCGGACGACAAGCTTGCGGTATCGAGAGATTCGAGTGTGATCATCACGGAATAGTTCTCGTTCTCCATGACCGGATACGATCCGATTTTGACCGTCTCGTACCGGCGCACGATCTCGTTCAAGATCGGCGCCATCGTCGATTCGGATTCTTTGACGTAGACCTTCTTGAGATGAATGAGAGGTTCCTGAAACATCTTTTCGATCGCGAGAAACTTTTTCCTGAGGAGCTGAGGGATGCCAGGGAAGATAAAGACGTTCCTGAATTTTATGAGGGGGAAAGAGAGAGTGTCGTCGTCGATGAGCTCAGACCCCTCAGGCACTTCCGCCATCCTAAGTTGCGCCGGGGTCAGCGTACCCTGCCTCTGTTCGAGGATCCTCTTCAAGGTCGGGTCTATGACGGGTTTCACATCGAATGCCTTCGAAATTCCTTCGATCGTGATGTCGTCGTGCGTCGGGCCAATACCGCCCGACGTGAACACATAATCGAAGCGCTCCGAGAATTTCCTCACTTCCTCGGCAATGTCAGCCACTGAATCGGGGATGACGGAGATGCGTGCCAACTTGATCCCGTGTGCCCACAGCTCCTGCGCCATAAAAAAGGCGTTCCCGTCCTGGACTTTCCCGGAAAGGATTTCGTCCCCGATAATAATTATGCCTGCGGTCTTCGCCATCGCATATCGCAGAGAAAAGACCTCACGAGCACCGCGATGTCCCTGGGAACGGTCAAGAGTGCATGCGAATCACTGCCTTGGCGGATCGGGCGTTCGCGAATAGCTCCGTCCCTCCGACTATTTTCTCTCCTTCGCCTTCGCGAGCAATTTCACGATATCGTTCCTTCCCTGGAGCACTGCATAGCGCAATGCCGTCCACCCGTCTTTGTCTCTTGCGTTGACGTCAGCGTTATTCTCCAAGAGGAGCTCGACAACCTCGGCACTCCCTTTGTACGCCGCATACATGAGGGCAGTGTAGCCGTCTCTATTGCGCGCATTGACATCGGCACCATTCTGGAGGAGCACCCGCGCGAGCTCGATGTCGCCCTTTTCGGCAGCGATCATGAGTGCGGTGCTGCCTTCCTTATCGACTGCATTGACATCCATGCCCGCTTTGAGGAACAGGACGACGTTTTCTTTGTTCCCGGCGCCGACCTCTTTCAGGAATGCCTCTCGCGTGAACGGTATGCCTCTCCCTTCGAGTACCTTTCTGTAATCCTTGCCGCACGAACCCACGCTGAAAACAGTATAGACGATCAAGAGAAAGGCGACAACTTTTTTGCTCACCGTACCGCTCCCTTAGGATAAGAATCTCCTGTTTCAGGAAAATTATAAATGCTATTTGTAGTTTAGACAACATTAGGGGTAAACTGTATGGTAGATTCCGTATCGACGAAGAGCATAAGTCTTTGTCAATCCTCACAATAAGAGAGGATACGCTTATGGACAGGCGGAAATTTCTTAAATATGCCCTGGTGACCGGCTGCGGGGTCGTCGTGGGAGAGAATGTCTTCTCCCTCGCGAAGCCGGACGCGGCCGAAAAATACGATCTCGTTGTGGCACGCGGAGAAGGAAAATCGCCGGAAGCGATCACGAAGGCAGCCATAGATTTCGTCGGCGGCATCCGGAAATTCATCTCGCGGGGCGACGTCGTCATTATCAAACCCAATATCGGATGGGACAGGCTCCCTGAACAGGCGGCCAACACGAACCCCGAGGTGGTTGCGACGCTCGTGAAGCTCTGCTTCGATGCCGGGGCGAAGAAGGTCAGGATATTCGACAGGACGGTGAACGACCCGAGGAGATGTTACAAACAGAGCGGGATCGCCGATGCCGTGACGCCGCTCGGGGCGGAGCTTTCTTTCATCGATGACCGCCGTTTCGTGGACATGTCGATCAAGGGACAGGTGTTGAAATCATGGCCCCTTTATCGGGACGTCTTCGAGGCGGACAAGATCATCAACGTGCCGATAGCCAAACACCACGGCCTCGCGAAACTCACGATGGCGATGAAAAACTGGATGGGGATCATGGGCGGCGAACGGGGGAGGATCCATCAGAAGATCGGCGAATCTCTCGCCGATCTCTGTCTTGTTCTCAAGCCGACTCTGACCGTGCTCGATGCGGTTAGAATACTGACAGCGAACGGTCCCCAAGGAGGAAATCCGAACGATGTGAAGAGAATCGATACCGTGGTGATCGGAACGGATCAGGTGGCCGTCGATTCTTACGGGGCGACCCTGTTCGGGATGAAGGGGAGCGACCTTTCCTATGTGAGAGCCGGTGCGGCGATAGGCATCGGGACAATGGACCTGTCGAAATTGAGGATTAAGAATATCAGCGTTTGATACAGAGAGAGGGAACCCTATCTTCACTCGTTCTCGTTCCGATATCCATAGGGACTCCGAGGTTTTTGCCTCGTTCCCGTCGAAAAACTTTACTGGATATCGGCACAAGAATCCGCTCACATACGACATCGTTCTGGATGAGACTATTGTGGAATAACGTCATATGATCGTCATTGCCCGACTTGATCGGGGGATCCATGGTTCGACAGGTTCACCATGACAGATGGTCTTTCTAAAGTTATCGAAGGGCTGGATTGTCCGGTCAAGCCGCACAAAGACACAGAAGAGTCTATGTACAGACTTTTGACCAAAGAAGGCATTTGAAAAGGGGAGATATTGCAAGAACAATTATTTTTCGATGTCCGCACTTTCCAGGTTGAACCCCCTTTGATGGCATAGCATCTCCATGAGAAAACTGAGAATAGTATCGCAGGGTGTCTTCCTCCTCGTCTTCCTTTTCCTCTTCATCCAGACGGAATCCAAAGGAGACGATACCCTCGGCTACCCGGTCCGACTCTTCCTCGACTTCGACCCTCTTATTTTCATCACGACGTTTTTCGCCGCCCGTGCACGGGAAATACCCCCTGCCTTCTATCTCTCGGTCATCGTGGCAATCGCAACGATCTTTCTCGGGCGGATATTCTGCGGATGGATATGCCCGCTCGGCGCACTCAACACCTTCGTCGGCTCGTTGAGAAAAAGGCATCCCGTACGGCCAAGGCCTTCCCTCTTTACAATGAAATACTACATCCTCATCGTGATCCTCGTCTCGTCGATATTCTCCCTCCAGCTTGCCGGCATCATGGACCCTATATCCCTCCTCATCCGTTCTTTCTCGTTGAGTGTCTACCCTCTGTTCAATTACGGAGCACACAGCGTCTTCGACATTCTCTACCGCGTGCAAATTCCCGTCCTCTCCGATATAGGCGAAACGTCATATCATCTTTTGAAAGAGACCATCCTCGCTTTCAAGCAGCCTCACTACTTCCAGGCTGTTTTTGTCGGGGTGCTCTTCTTCGCTATCCTTTTTTCGAACCTCTACGAAAAAAGATTCTGGTGCAAGTTCCTCTGCCCCTTGGGGGCTCTCCTCGGCCTTTTATCTCGCTTCTCGCTCCTCAAGCGCGACGTGAGCGAAGGGTGCACATCCTGCGGATCGTGCACCGCCGCATGCCAGGGTGGCGCGCTTCCGCGCGACGGTCGGGAGTGGAGGAACTCGGAATGTCTCGTGTGTTTCACCTGCGACGACGTCTGCCCGCAGAACGCAGTGCGATTCGGTTTCGGGAAGAAAGTCGCTCAGGGATTGGATCTCGGGAGGAGACAGGTCACGCTTTCGGTGCTCACGGGTGTCGTCGTGGTCCCGCTTGTCCAATCGACTCCCTTCGTCGGGACGCACTTCTCGAGGTCCGATGTCATAAGGCCGCCTGGAGCGCTCGAGGAGGACGAATTTCTGAGGAGGTGCGTCAAATGCGGCGAATGCATGAAAGTATGCATCACGAACGGACTGCAGCCCACGTTTCTCGAAGCCGGGGTAGAGGGACTATGGTCGCCCCGTCTGATCCCGCGGATTGGCTACTGCGAATACCGCTGCACCCTCTGCGGGCAGGTTTGCCCGTCAGGCGCGATACGGAGATTGCCGCTCGAGGAAAAAGTGAAGGTAAAAATCGGCCTCGCGATGATCGATACGGGACGGTGCCTTCCCCACGCGCACGGAATCCCGTGTATCGTCTGCGAAGAAGTCTGCCCCACGCCGAAAAAGGCCATCTGGTTCGAGGAGAGGATCGTGCAAAACCGAGACGGGCACAACGTCGTGGTAAAACAGCCGCATGTCGATCTCGACCTCTGTATCGGCTGCGGCATCTGCGAGGCGAAGTGCCCCGTCGGAACAAGAGCGGCGATCTACGTGACGAACATCGGCGAATCCCGGTCGAAGGAAAATCAACTCCTGCTGTAGCAGGCGAGGATCTCACAAATATTTGAAATGTCTATCCTGTCCGATTCCCTTCGGCGGGCTTCTGTGTGATCCTTTCCCTGAACCATCTCATGATGTCGTCGTACGACGGGGGGGTGATGAGGAAAACCTCGATATCCTTCGGGAACTGAATCCTCGATCTATCTTCATCCTTCATGAAGAGGAGACCCGCTTCCGATGCCGACAGGTTGCGGTCGATCGTGCTCAACATGTGCTCGAGCCGCTTCTCCGCATATTCTTTATAGAATCCGAGCACCCGCGTGAAGACTTCCTTCGTGAAGACGACCCGCAGGCAGTTGCCCCAGTCAGTATAAGGCCCGATGATGTCCTTATCCTCCAGAGGGATGAGCGTGCCACCTTCCCCGAGCTTCTTCCTGACGATATCCGTCAGTCGCTCGTTGATCTTCCCCAAAACGGAGAGGGCTTCCTCCCCCTGCTGGTATATAATTTCGCAAAATATTTTCTGCGCTTTTCCTGCTGTTTCGATTCTCTCTATCTGCGCTGCCACCTCATCCCAGTACTTCGCGACCAGATCGTGGTAATCCTTTCCGGCCTCTTCGATGTGGTAGACGTTCGCAACGCAATAGAGCTTTCTCTTCCCAGAAAAGTCTTCGGCGAGCGGTCTTTGAATCTGGCCTAATTCAACCATACCACCTACGGAATGACCTTGTTCAGCTGGTACTCGACGATGCCTTCGGCCCCTGCCATCTTCAGTTTCGGAATGAGTTCGCGGACGAGCTTCTCATTGATCATGACCTCGAGGGCGAACCAATCCGGATCCGACAGTGTGGAGACGGTCGGCGAGTGCATGGCGGGCAGAAGACTGATGACCCGCTTGAGCGAGCGCGACGGGACGTTCATCTTGAGGCCGACTTTCTCCTCCGCGGCGAGAGCGCCCTGGAGGAGCATCACGATGTTCTCCATCTTCTGCCTTTTCCACTTGTCGCGCCAGGCCTGCCTGTTGGCGATGAACCGGGTACTGGATTCCATGATCGTTTCGATCACTCTGAGGTTATTCGCCCGCAGCGACGTGCCGGTCTCCGTCAGCTCGACGATCGCATCGGCGAGGTGCGGCGGCTTGACCTCCGTCGCACCCCAGGAAAAGTCGATCTGCGCGTTGACCCCTTTCGACTTGAGGTACCGCCGCGTAAAGCCGACCAGCTCCGTGGCGATCCTTTTCCCGTTGAGATCCTTGACCGTCTTGATCTTCGAGTCGTTCGGGACGGCGATGACCCATCGCACGGGACGCAATCCTTCCTTCGCGTAAATGAGCTCCGCTACTTCGTGGACGGACGCATTCTGCTCGAGGATCCAGTCTTTCCCCGTGAGGCCGCAATCGAGAATGCCGGATTCTACATAGCCGGCCATTTCCTGCGCCCGTATGAGCATCGCCTGTATCTCGGGATCGTCGAACGACGGATAGTACGATCGGCTCGACACGGAAATGTGATAGCCCGCCTTCCTGAACAGTTTCAACGTTGATTCCTGGAGACTCCCTTTGGGAAGTCCGAGTTTCAAAATTTTCTTCATGACAGCGTCCTTTCTTTTCGGGAAATCGCGGTGTGATATAATGGACATATAATCTATCACATTGCTACACGTGTGGCAACAGACTCCACAAGAGCAGACCACGTCGCTTCTTTCCCGATGAATCTCGAGACGATTCGTGAAACGATCGAGGCCGGCTTCCGGCAGGGACGCATGTACAACCTCACCGGGTCATCCGCCGCTTTCCTCCTCGCAGCGTGCGATGAACCTCTCTGCATTCTCGAACGCACGGAGGAGCGTGCGAGAGAACTGGCGAACGACATCAATTTCTACAGGAGCGCCCTGCGAAAAGAACCAGTCTCTTTCATCACTGATCCAGACGGGCCTGGCCGTGCCGGGGAAAGGGCGTTATTCGTCTCTTCCCTGACCGCACAGATCTCGATCGTCAGCTCTTTGCACAATCTGAGGGCATTTCTATGGTCACCCGAGACATTACGGCTGAGCACGATACACCTCGCAACAGGGATCGAGATGGATCGCTCCGAATTGGAGAAGAGACTCCACCGGATCGGGTACCGCTCCGTTACACTCGTGACCGAGAAAGGAGAGTGGAGCGGACGGGGATGGCTCTTCGATATTTTCCCCTCGACCTCGGATGCGCCGCTCCGAATCGAATTTATCGGAGACGAGATAGAGAGCATGAAATTCTTCGACGTGGAGACTCAGAGATCCACGTCCGATATCCCCTCATTTTCGCTCTTCCCCGCGGCTGACGCGGTATCGGGCACCACGTTGCTCGACCTCATCGGGGAGAGACGATGTCTCTGTTCCGACTCCGTCGCCGATCGTGCCGACATCCCGGGCGGCACGGTCTTCTTTTCGGAATACTCCGTCAAAGGCGAGGGATTCGAAGCGGGAACGCTCCCGATAAAAGGCCTCGGTATCCTGCCGGAAGAACGGAAAAACATCGACGAACTGCCCCGACAGCTCAGATTGATCCAGCGGGAAAAGAGAGTCGTCATGGTCGCTTCGTCAAAGAGCCAGGCGGCGAGGATACGCGATATTCTGTCTCCGGCGGGCATCATCGCGCCGATCATCGAGCTACGGGATATGTTTTCTTATGAAGGGCTCGTTTCGATTGTGATCGGGGCACTCTCGGCCGGCCTCCATCTCCCGGACATCCTGATCCTCACCGAAAGAGAGCTCTTCGGTGCCCGACCTCCGTACAAGCACCTCAAGAGATCGAAAGTTTCCCAGCTCCTCGCCTCCCTTGGCGACTTATCCCCTGGTGATTTCGTCGTCCATAAAGATCACGGCATCGGCCGATTCACGGCGCTCATCAATCGGGACGTCGAAGGCGTGCAGGAAGATCTCATGGTGATAGAGTACGATGGCGGGCGACTCCACCTGCCGCTTCAGGGTATCGCAAAAATTTCGAAATACCACGCGGAAGAAGGATTTGCGCCGAAAATAGACCGTCTGGGCGGGAAAACGTGGCAGAGAACGAAAGAGAAAGTCGAGCTCAAGATAAGGCAACTCGCGGAAAAGCTCATTTCGCTCCACGCGCGCAGGGAGGTCCAGCGAGGGTTTTCCTTCAGCCCTGACACGGAACTGCACAGGGAATTCGACAGTTTCTTCCCTTATGAGGAAACGCCGGATCAGATCAAGGCAAGCGAAGAAATCAAACGGGACATGGAATCGGACAGGCCGATGGATCGGCTCCTCTGCGGTGACGTCGGTTTCGGCAAGACGGAGGTCGCTATGAGAGCGGCCTTCAGAGCGGTGTACGACGGATTCCAGGTCGCCGTCCTCGTGCCGACGACCATCCTCTGCGAACAGCACTATCGCACGTTTCTGGCACGCTTTTCGGCGTTCCCCGTACGAATCGACTACCTGAGCAGGTTCAAGTCGCGCAGGGAAAAAGACGAGGTCGTACGATCGCTCGCGCGTGGCGACATCGACATCGTCATCGGAACCCATAGTCTGCTCGGCACAAACATTTCTTTCCATAAGCTTGGCCTCCTCGTCATCGATGAAGAACACAAGTTCGGCGTCGCGCAGAAAGAGAGGATCAAAGAACTGAAGACTGGCGTCGATGTGCTGACCCTGACGGCGACGCCTATTCCGCGCACACTTTCGATGGCCCTTTCGGACATACGGGCCATGAGCGTCATCGAAACACCCCCGGAGGAGCGCCTCGCCGTGAAGACGGTCGTTTCCCGATTCGACAAGGAACTGATCAGGGAGGCGATCGGCAGAGAACGCGAGAGGAATGGCCAGACCTTCTTCGTGCACAACAGAATCCAGAATATCCATGAGGTCGCCGCATTTATCAGGGAACTCTTCCCGTCGCTCACCGTCGAGGTGGCCCATGGTCAAATGGATGGAAGGCGCCTTGAAAAGGTCATGCTCGATTTCTATCGGCACGCCATCGACGTGCTCGTCTCGACGGCAATTGTCGGTGCCGGTCTCGATGTGCCGAACGCCAATACGATCATTGTCAATCGCGCCGACACGATGGGACTCGCGGATCTCTACCAGCTGAGGGGCCGCGTGGGGCGTTCGAATGTCCGCGCCTACGCGTATTTCCTCGTCCCCGGCGACGATGCGATCTCCGGAGAGGCGCACATGAGACTGCAGGCCATACAGGAGATGAGCTACCTCGGCGCGGGTTTCAGGCTGGCGCTGAAGGACCTCGAGATACGGGGCGCAGGCAATCTGCTCGGGGCCGAGCAATCCGGGCACATTCACGCGGTAGGCTTCGATCTGTACATGGAGATGCTCGAGAGAGCGGTCGCGGAACTGCAGGGGTCGAAGATCGAGGAAGAATTCGAAACGGCCGTCCGCGTGCAGACCGATGCATTCATCCCCGAGGCTTACATCGATGACACGACGGTACGACTGGGCTTCTACCGAAGGATCGCTTCTGCGAGAACGCACGAGTCGGTAGAGGAAATTCTGTCCGAAATGGAAGACCGCTTCGGACCGGTCCCCGCGCAGGCGTCGCACCTCGCGGATATCATGAAACTGAAGATTTCCGCGCGGGACCTCATGATCACAAAAATTCTCGAGAGGGGCGAATGGGTGCGTTTCGAGTTCTCGCCGCAGATGGACGTTCACGTTCAGGAACTCCTCTCCCTCGATAGAGAGAAAAAAGAGGGATTTCGGTTTCTGCCCAATGGGTTCGAGATGGCGCTGAAGGATTCTTCGTGGGAGGAACGCCGCGCGCGCATGGAAGACGTCATCGAACAGCTGAAAAAATCTTCCGCTTTACTTGTCTCATGATTTCTGCTACTTTTAAGACATCGTGAGAACTCGTCGATTGAAGAGGTTGCCGGAAAGCCTCCTCGTCCTTGCGGTCGTCTTGAGCTGCGCGTGCGCCAGCATATCCGGAACCGACATCAAGAAGTCGCAGTACCACTACCAGCTCGGAATATCGTATCTGAACGAAAACAACGTCCAGCCTGCTTTCGTGGAACTGCAGAAGGCGTTGAAACTCAATCCCGGCGACAAGGAGATTCACCACGTCCTGGGCATCATCTATCTCGAGAAGTTGGAGGATTACGCGAGAGCGATCGAGCATTTCGAGAAAGCTTTTGCCATCGACAGGAACTACTCCTCCGCTGCAACCAACCTCGGAATCACATATGCGAAGATGGGGGAATACGACAAGGCTATCGAATCGTATAAGAAAGCGTTGTCGAATCCTCAGTATGAAAATGCCGCGATGGCGTTGTACAATCTCGGGATGGTACACTATAGGCTGTCGAGACTCGACGAGGCGATATCTTCTTTCAAAGAAGCTCTGAAGAGACACGCTGATTTCCCCGCCCCGTATTACGGTCTCGCCCTCGCGTACAATGCGAAGGGGCAGTACGGGGAGGCAGCCACTGCGATGAGACGTGCTATCGACCTCGACCCACTGTATCAGGGTGACACGGGAAAGGCTCGTGCTGACTTGCGAAACCAGCAGATACGGGCGGCTGGCGAACAATTGAAGGACATCGCGGACTATCTCGACATCATCCAGTATTAACCCGCAGTTCGGGGCGTAGCGCAGCCTGGTAAAGCGCACCTGCCTTGGGAGCAGGGGGTCGGAGGTTCAAATCCTCTCGCCCCGACCACGTTCTTTGCGAACGCGCACAACGAAAAAGGATGGCACGATGAAAAAAGCGGGCATTGTCGTATTGGCGGCGCTGCTGCTTCTGTCGTTCACGGGCTTCGCATCGGCGACGAACGGTTACTTTACCCACGGGTACAGCATCAAGAACAAAGGGTTGGCCGGTGCAGGGGTTGCGTTGCCGCTGGACGCGCTCTCTCCCTCTATGAACCCTGGGACAATGGTTTACGTCGGCACGCGACTGGACGTCGGGCTCACGGTATTCAATCCGAACAGGCAGTACACGGTGCAGGGAGCGCGGTCGACCGATTTTGGACTGACCCGCGGCACCGTCGAGAGCGGTTCCGAATGGTTTGTCATCCCCGCACTCGGATTCAACAAGATGCTGAACGAGCGCATGTCACTCGGCGTATCTCTCTTCGGGAACGGAGGCATGAACACTGATTATGACGAGAAGACGTTTTTCGCCTCGTCGCCGACCGGCGTCGATTTGATGCAGTTGTTTCTCGCACCGACGTTCGCCATAAAGCTCCACCCGAAACACGCGGTCGGCGTCAGCCCCATCCTGGCGTATCAGAGCTTTGAAGCGCAAGGACTCGGCGCCTTTGGTGAGCTTTCGAGCGACTCCTCGCATCTTACGAACAACGGGCATGATGACTCGTTCGGATACGGTGTGAGAGTGGGATACCTTGGCGAAGTGCTCCCGGACCTGTTCATCGGTGCGTCTTACCAGACGAAGATCTTCATGAGCGAGTTCGATGATTACAGAGGCCTCTTCGCGGAGCAAGGAGATTTCGACATACCTTCGAACTGGACGGTCGGCGTTGCCTACAGGGCAACGCCCGCCCTTACGGTTCTCGCCGACGTGCAAACGATCTACTACAGCGAAGTCGATTCCATCGGGAACCCCCTGCTGAATAACCTTTTTTCGAGCAGATTGGGAAGCGACACGGGCGCGGGGTTCGGATGGGATGACATGACCGTCTTTAAATTGGGTGTTCAGTGGCAGAGCAGCGAAGAGTGGATCTGGAGGGGCGGCTTCTCCTACGGTGAGCAGCCGATCCCATCGAGCGAGGTGCTCTTCAATATCCTCGCGCCGGGCGTCATCGAATACCACGCTACGCTCGGCGTCACGAAGAGGATCGGCAGCAACCACGAGCTGGATTTTGCCGTCATGCGCGGGTTTCCGAAAGAGATCGAGGGACCGAACCCGCTGGATCCCCAGCAGACAATCAAACTGAAAATGGACCAGTGGGAGTTCTCGGTGGGGTATACGTATAAATTTTAAGAATCCACGTCAGAGGAAACAACAGAGGGGGAGCGGTACCGCTCCCCCTTTCTTTTAGTTACGTGTAGAGGAGAATTTTACAATCCTTCGCGTACTTCAGAAAATCCTCCGCGGATTGGATGACGACGCCGTCAATAAAGTCTTTCTCCGTGAGCCCCATCATATCCGTCGTCATTCTGCACGCGACAAATTTCACTCCCTCGAGTTGCGCCATCTCCTGGAGATCCGAAAGGCCGGGGATATTTGCTTTTGCGAGCTTGCTCTTCATCATCCACGTGGCTATCGAGGACATCCCGGGGATCGCGCCCATAAATCCCGGGGGCTGAAACTTTGCCTTTTCCGCCCATCCTTTCCGTATCACATTGAGCCCCATGAACGTGTAAAAGATGGTTGCCTCCATCCCCAGACGAACCGCGTTGATGCCGAGCACGAGACCCGGATATGCGCCGTCCAATGTATCTTTCGATGTAATGAACGCCGCCGCTTCCTTGACCTTCTTGCCCTCTTCGCTCTGTTTCACGAGTCATCTCTCCTTTTCGTTCGGCAGTTATCCTGTTTCTCCGGCTTCCCCATCGCGGTGTTCGAACACCCGCGTTTCATGCTTTATTTCAAAGCGTCCACGCACACAGCCACCGAGCGAGCGTTTCGAGCACATAAGAAGAGCCGTCACCTACTTTTTAATGATGAGGTGCTGCACGACAAAAGTCAAATGATAAAGAGGTCATGTGTCAGCGAGGACGTACCTCGCCGACTGTCGTCATTTCTTGTCCTTCCCGTCGATAGACAACGCGAAGGGTATCCCCCGGCTTCAGAGTCCTCAGAATATCCGCATAATCCTTGAGGCTGAGAATTGTCTGGTCATTTATCCGAACGATGATATCGCCTTCCCGGAGTCCTCCCTTTTCGGCGGAAGACCCAGGGACGATACCTGCCACCCGACAACCTGGGCCCGGGTGCGCGAAGTCCGGAACGATGCCGAAGGTCACCCCACGCTGCCCTTTCTGCTCATCCCCGTTTTTGGACGCAGGAGCGACCGCCGCCGTGAGAGGGTTTTCTCTTGCCGCGAGGTGTTCGATGACTTCCTGGGCAAATCGAGCGATCCTCTCCATGCCTTCCAGGTCTATTTTGTCAGGCGTATCGGTCGTCCTGTGATAGTCGGGATGCGGTCCGGATGAGAGCTGTATCGCAGGGATCCCCTTCTCGTGGAAGCTTTTCTGATCGCTTGCGTCGAGTTCTCGGAAGGCGATATCGATATCGACCCCTGCTGTCCGACTTGCCTCCGTCACGATACGTTTCCATTCAGGCGCGGAATCGGCCCCGAAAATCAATACTTTCTTGTTGCCGAGGCGCCCTACCGTATCGATGTTCACCATGGCGACGATCCGATCGTCCCCATATCGCCGGCTACGCGTCAGGAAGGACCGAGAACCTTTTCGCCCGCTCTCTTCTCCGGTAAAAGCGACAAAGAAGATCTTTTTCTGCAGCGGTTTCTTGGCAAGAACGCGCGCGAGTTCGATCAAGACTGCGATCCCGCTCGCGTTATCGTCGGCTCCAGGGTAGTAAACGAACTCTCTCCCATTCTCCGCCGCAGAAAAGCCTACGTGGTCGTAGTGAGCCCCGACGACGATGCCTTCCGTGGAACGATGATCGTTCCCGACTGGCAGGAGTACACCGACGACATTTTTCAGCATGATTGCCCGACCCTCCCCATCTTCTTCGCGCCACGTCTGAAAATAACTCCGATCGTCATCGCCCGCCGGCAGTAAATGGGCATCGGAAAAGCGCCGTGCGATAAACTCCGCGGCCAGCTCTATTCCTCTCGTCCCCAGTCCCCTGCCCTTCAGTTCGTCCCCCGCGAGGTAATTGACCGTCTCCCGCATGCTGTCGGAGGAGAATTCTTCGGCATACAGGGAGAGAGGATGGCGTTTACGCAGCGTTCCCATTTCCGACTGGGAGACCGCCCCGTCCTTGTCCGGAAGGAAAGCGGTCAACGGTGAGTCAACGATCTTCCAGCGCCCTTTGAGAACATTTACCGGTTCGTCACCCCTGAAGACGAGGTAACTATACTTGTGGTAATGGGGGAGTTTCCTCCCAAGACCAATCAAAGCGGAGGGGTTGTCCGACGTCACGAAGAGAAGGCCCGCGTGCTCATTTGCCGGGTTCTGTCCGGTGAACACGAAAGAGTGCGATTCGAAGGGCAGTTCCGATTCCGTGACGCGCACCGCCTTCGTGCTCATCCGGACGCCGAACCGCGCGAGTGCATCCATGACGCTATCGCGAAATCGATTTTCGGCTCCGAGCACGCAGACGGCGGCATCTGACGGCAGCGACCGCAGTTTTTTATCGAGCGCGATGGTGACGGAGTCCGGTCCGGAATTCCGCAACATTTCGGCGAGGGCGCGATAGGCGGATAAAACCGGCGGTTTCGCGGCAGAAGGGAGAATAACAGTCATCTTTTCGGCACCGAGGACCTGCGTGATCGCGGGAGGAATTTCTCGACGGTGAAGTCTTCTGAAGACATCGTATTCGGGATCGACATCGACTCGACGTGGCCTCGCTTCGAAGCGAAAGGAAAATTCTACACGTCTCTCGTCAATCTGCAGAGAGACCTGATGCGCATCCCGTTCGCCCTCCAGTGTCACCGCGAGGGGGAGTGAGAATCGATAAGGTTCGCCGCGCTGAACTTGTCGTACCACACCCCTGAGGCTATGTGCGTTACCGTCAAAAGAAGCGCGAACATCGGAGAGTGTCACCTCGGGTCCGCCGGATCTGGTAATCCATTGAGAAAAAAATGCTTCAAGGTTCTTTCCGGAAACCCGCTCGAAGCTCCTCCTGAGGTCCCCAAAAGACGCGAAACGGAAAACATGGTTCCGGTAAAAATCCTGCAGTCCTTTCATGAACAGCCGGTCACCGAGTTCCTGCCGGAGCATGTGAAAGAACATGAGGGATTTCCCGTAGCCGATCGCCTCCGAAGGAGGGCTGTGGCGCGAACGGAATGCCGTGAGGGGGAAATCCTTCCCGCTGGTGACGTAATCGGTATATTTTTGGAGGGTCGTCTGCCGGTACTCCCATCCTTCTCCCCGCGCTTCCGCATTCAGGTGGTCGGAGAGGTAGGCAGTGAGGCCCTCGGACCAGTTCCCCTCCTCGTAGGCGGGGATGACGCCGTTCCCCCACCACGAGTGGAGTATTTCGTGCGGATACGACGTATTCACAATGAACGGGAGACGGATCACCCGCGGTCCCAATAGGGTGAAGGAGGGCATGCCGAAACCGGTCTCCCAGAAGTTCTCGATGAGCGCGAACTTTCCGTACGGATACGGGCCGATGAGAGCCCCGTACAGCCGGACATAACGGACCGTAGCCTCGAGATATTTCTCCGCCAGTTCAGGATCAGGAGAACGCAAGAAAACCATGGCGTGGACGATTCTCTCCCCGCTTTCCGAACCGGAAGAGGGAGCAGGAGGGAGCGTCATGGGTCTCCCATACTCATGGAACGTGCCCGCGACGAGGTAAATTTCCTCCTGCGGCTCGGGCGAAGACCAGCGGACGACCGTTTTTTGATCGTCCTTTTGGTGCACAGTCCTCACCCCCTGACTGACAGCTTCCCAGTCCTTGGGCAGCTCGACCGTCAGCGAAAACGTTATGAAAGGGACATCGATGACGGGGTACCAGTGCGTAGAGCCCGAGAGATAGACACCCTCCTCGGTAATCTTTCCGATCGTATGACTATAGCCGCGAGCTTGCTCTTTGCCGACGGGCTCGAGCGGATGATCGATCATGCCTCCGTAACGGATCGTAAAAGACGTCGCACCCTCCGGCAATTCTATACGGTATGATTCGAGATGTTTCCCGCGCCCTCCTTTGGAATCCTTCATCAGTCGGCCGTTCTCGGACAGCAAAACAGGGTTCAGTCCTCCATGGAGCGCGAGCGTCAGTATTTTTGGAGAGTTCGGCGGAATCGTGATCGTGTCGACAGCGGTCAAACGATTCTCGCGTGGATGCACGACGACGTGAAGGTCATGGTGGACGAGGACATCTTTCGCGGAGATCTCTTCGGCATTCAGCGGAACTGCCAAAAAGGCGAGAGCGAAAAGACAGCCAATGGTGATTCGACAGAGGCGCCGGCGGTTCAACGTGAACCTACTCAACCCAATCCGCGATATAAATATCCGTCGCTCGCGGTTTCGCGGGATTTCTGTTCGAGGCGAAGACGAGTTTCTTTCCGTCCGGCGAGAACATCGGGAAGCCATCGAAAGTGGTATTGAAGGTCAGCCTTTCCAACCCGGAGCCGTCAGCCGAAATGATGTAGAGTTCGAAGTTATGCCCGAAGCGCCTGGCATCCTCGCGCCAGTCATCCATATTGCTCGAAAAGACAATACGTTTTCCGTCGGGGTGCCATGACGGGGCGAAATTCGTCGCTCCGTTACGGAGGATTCTCCTCTTATTCGATCCATCCGAATCCATGACCCAGAGGTCCAGAGGGACAGGAACGATGTAGTTCTTTTCCATGCAGTCGCGCCATAACGTCTTCTCGTCCTCCGTTTCGGGATACCACGCCCGCCAGACGATGCGCTTCCCATCCGGAGAAATCCAGGGGCCTCCGTCGTACCCGACGCGATCGGTCAGCCGCTGCGCGTTCCCACCGTCGGCATCCATGATGTACACATCGAAATCCCCGAAGCGCTTGGACCCGAACACGATCTTCTTGCCGTCCGACGACACGATCGGCTCCGCATCGTATTCCGGGTTATCGGTTATGGCGCGCATATTCGATCCGTCCGTTGCCGCAACGAAAATATCATAAGGGTAGAGCGGCCACACATGGCCCGATACTTTGGGGAGATCTGGTTTCGGGGGACAATCGCCGGGGAGATGGCTCGTGGAGGCAAAAACGATTCGCTCGTTGTCGGGGAAGAAGAAAGAACACGTGTGCGCCCCCCGGTTGGGACTGACCATTTTCTTGTCGGACCCGTCGACGTTCATGGTCCATATCTTGTCACATCCGTAACCCCCGCGGTTCGACTGAAAGATAAGCCTCCTGCCGTCCGGGCTGAAGTATGCCTCGCCGTTGTCGCCGTCGAACGTAAGCTGTGTCACATTGACGAGATGTTTTTCAAGGGACCGCTCCCCCGGTGGCTTTCCCGAAATGATATTCCGGGAACAGCACGTCAGGAGAAGCAGCACTATGGCACAGAGGGCACCGACGTTCATTGTATAATTATAGCCAATGGAGACGCATATGCGCTCTCGCGAACCATGACGCACAGCAGAACTACGGGTGAACAATCGATTGTCCCTGGCATCGTCCCACGGAAGAGAAAAGGGGGAAGGTGCGCGGAAACGGGCGCCGTTACGCTCATGACATGGACGTAATGGGCGAGGAGCCGGGAGCGAACAGGACGTTGCCTGTCGTCGTAAAGAAGGTTCACACCTTTTTCAGGAAGCGCGGATACACCCTGTCTGTGGCGGAGTCGTGCACCGGCGGCCTCATCAGTCATTTGATCACTTCCCTGCCCGGAGCGAGCGCGTTCTTCGAGGCGGGGGTCGTCTCCTATTCGGCAAACGCAAAAAAATCCATTCTGAAGGTATCCTCGCGCTGCATGAGGCGATACGGCGTCGTGAGCGCGGAGACGGCGCGTGAGATGGCCGAAAAGATCCGGGTGCTGACCGGAACGGATTTCTCGGTTTCAACGACCGGGAATCTTGGTCCCGATGTCCTCGAAGGGAAAGAGCGGGGTTTAGTTTTCATCGGTGTCAGCACGGGGAAGGAGACACGGGTAAAAACGTTAAGGCTGCGGGGAGGCAGGGAAGAGAACAAAGAGCGGGCGGCCATCTCAGCCATTGGTTTTTTGCTGGATACAGCGTTGCGCGAGAACTCGGAGAGGAACGAGCCTTTGAAATGACAGAACAACCACCGGAAAAAATCAAGGCCGAAATCGAAAAGCTCGTGAACGAACTCAACTATCACTGTTACAGGTACTACGTCCTCGATTCGCCGGTCATATCGGACGAAGAGTACGATCGGCTCTACATTCGACTGAAGGGCCTGGAAGATCGCTACCACTATATCTTGCCCGATTCGCCGACCCAGCGTGTCGGAGCCCCTCCGCTCGACAAATTCGAGAAGGTGAAACACACCGAACCGATGCTCTCGCTTGACAATGCCTTCTCGTTCGACGAGATGCGAGAGTTCGACGGGCGCATTAAGCGACTCCTCAAATCAGACGAGGATCTTGACTATACGATCGAACCGAAATACGACGGTCTGGCGATCGAACTGACCTATCGGAACGGCCTTCTCTCCAAGGCGTCGACGCGGGGCGACGGCTACGAGGGGGAAGACGTGACTCAGAACATAAAGACGATCAAATCGATACCGATAAAGATTGCCGGCGACGGAGAGATTCCCGCGGAGATCGATATCCGTGGGGAAGTGTACATGGATATCGAAGATTTTAACAATCTCAACAAGGAGAGAGAAAGGAAGGGAGAGCCACTCTTCGCCAATCCGCGCAATGCCGCCGCGGGTTCGGTGCGGCAGCTCGACTCGAGCATTACGGCCTCACGGAAACTGCATCTTGCCTGTTACGGCGTGGGGGCCTTCCGGGGGATAGACTTTGCGAGCCAGTGGGAGTTCATCGCCTGGCTGAAGAAAGCCCGTTTCCCGACCCCCGCCATCGTCGAAAAACACCGGGGGATAGAAAAGATCATCGATGCCCTTCGGAAACTCGAGGAAAAGCGAAAGCATTTTCCGTTCGAAACAGACGGCGCGGTGGTGAAAGTGAATGACTTCAGCCTCCAGAAACAACTCGGCGTCAAGACGAGGGAGCCGCGATGGGCGATTGCGTACAAATACGCTTCTCATCAGGGCATCACGAAAATTCTTGACATCCAGGGGAGCGTCGGGAGGACAGGGGTGATCACGCCGTTTGCCATTTTCGAACCGGTGAGAATCGGAGGAGTGACGGTGTCCCGCTCGACCCTCCACAACTGGGACGAAATGAAGAGGAAAGATATCAGGATCGGCGACACCGTTGTGGTCGAACGCGCGGGCGACGTCATCCCCCATGTCATCGCCGTCATCAAAGATAAGAGAACCGGCAAGGAACGCGAGTTCCCCATGCCGAACAAATGTCCGGCATGCGGCTCGCGGGTCGTCAGGGAGGAGGGAGAGGTCGCTGTCCGCTGCATCGGGCTGAATTGCCCGGCCCAGGTGCGGGAGAGGATTATCCACTTCGCCTCTCGGGGCGCTATGGATATCGAGGGGCTGGGGGAGAAAAATGTCGAGCTGCTCTACTCGAATGGCCTCATCGCCCACTTCACCGATATTTTTACCCTGAAGAAAGGGGATCTTCTCAACCTTCCCCGGTTCGCCGAAAAATCAGCACAGAATCTCATCGATGCGATCGAGCGGAGCAAACGAACCACGCTCGCGCGCTTTCTCTACGCCTTGGGGATCCTACACGTCGGAGAGTACGCTTCGAAACTCCTCGCGAGGAACTTCGAAAAACTGGACGATCTCTTCCGCGTGAAACCGGAGCGCGTCACGCGGATCAAGCAGATCGGGGAGAAGACGGCCCGATCGGTCTCCGATTTTTTCAACGACGAGCAGAATCTGCGCACGCTCAAGACACTGAAAGCGCTTGGCGTGCAGATTTCAAACCCCGATTTCGCAGGGAAAGAGACAGGCGAAAGAAAAGGCCCTCTGAGGGGGAAGACCCTCGTCATCACGGGCACTCTCCCCAGGCCGCGGGAAGACGTCGAGGCGCTCATCGAGCAACTCGGTGGGCACGCTGCGTCCTCGGTATCGGGAAAGACCGACTATGTGATCGTCGGCGAAAACCCCGGTTCGAAACTGCAGAAGGCCCGGTCGCTCGGGGTGAAAACCATTTCCTATGAAGAATTCCTCGGGCTTATCGGGGAGAACGAATGAAAGGGTAAGGAGGAAACGTCATGAAAAGAACATTTGTCCAGATGGCGATCATCGCCGTCCTCGCAAGCAGTGCGCTGGCACTTTCATTCGAAGATATTATGAAAGGACTTCGCGAACCGGCAGCGGGCGGTCCGACGGATGAGACCACAATGGTTTCAGGGTTAAAAGAGGCCCTTGCCGTAGGGACGGAGAACGCGGTCAAAAGCGTGTCCCAGATTGACGGCTACTTCGGCAATCAGATGATCAAGATCCTCGTGCCGGAGAAGATCCGAAAAGTCGCCGATATCTTAAGAATGGCCGGTTACCAGAAAGAGGTGGATGAATTCATACTGAGTATGAACCGTGCAGCCGAAAAAGCGGCGCCCCGAGCGGCATCCTATTTCAAAGACGCAGTAAGGGAGATGACCTTCGAGGACGCGGCAAGGATTCTGAACGGAGGAGACACCGCGGCAACGCAGTACTTCAGGGGGAAGACACAGGAAAAATTGTACGTCGCCTTTTATCCCGTCGTGTCAGCACGCATGAACGAAGTTGGAGCACCCCGAGCCTACAAGGACATGATGGGGAAGTATGAATCGCTTCCGTTTGTGAGCAAGGAATCCGTGGACCTCGACCACTACGTGACCAACAAAGCGCTCGACGGCCTCTTCTACATGATCGGTCAGGAGGAGAAGAAAATAAGAACCGACCCGGCTGCCAGGGTTACCGACCTCCTGAAAGAGGTGTTCGGAAAGGAATCGCGGTAAAAGAACGGCGGCATCTTTCGCGCGTTTTCTATCCCACCACGCGGTGGAGCTTCATGAAGTTCGTCTTGCCCTGAGCGGACAGAGGCGAACTCGATGTGATCACGATACTGTCTCCCTTTTTGACAATCCGATCCCGGAGCAGTAATCTCTCCACCTCCGAAATCATCTCATCGGTCGTCGACGGTAACGGCATAATTTTGGGAGTAATGCCCCAGTAGAGGCAGACTTTGTCACGAATTCGCTCGTCGGGCGTGAACGCGACGATCGGGACCCCCGGCCTGATCTTCGACAACAGGAGCGCGGTAAATCCGGACTGGGTGAATGCCACCAGCGCCTTTGCGCGCATGTCTTCGGCGGCTTTCGCGGCCGCGTCTACCGTGGCCTCCGCGAAAGTCCTGCCCCGTACATACCGCGAACCGCCGGTCCCGATCGATTCCGTGTGTCTGATGATCCGATCCATCATTTTCAGTGCTTCGACCGGATATCGCCCCCGCGCTGTTTCTCCCGAGAGCATCAGCGCGTCGGTGCCGTCGAGGACAGCGTTCGCGACATCGGTTGTTTCCGCCCGTGTCGGCCGGAGGTGCTCCGTCATCGACTCGAGCATCTGGGTTGCCGTTATCACGATTCTTCCCTTCTCGTTCGCCTTCCGGATCAGCTCTTTCTGAATGAGCGGCACTTCCTCGGGGGGCATTTCGACGCCGAGATCCCCGCGCGCGATCATGATGCCATCCACTTCGGACAGAATGCTGTCGATATTGCTGAGCGCCTCGGGTTTCTCGATCTTCGCGATGATCGGGATGCCGTGGCCTTTTCTCTCAAGCCAATTCCTGACAACTTTGATGTCCCCAGCCTCCCGGACAAAAGAAATGGCAACGTAGTCGATGCCCAGGCGCAGACCCAGCGTTAAATCCCGCTCGTCTTTATCGGTGAATGACCTGAGCGAGACACGCATGCCGGGGAAATTCACGCCTTTCTTGTCCCTCAGCACGCCTCCCTCGACGATTCTCGCTTTGAGCGCGGACGCGCTCTTCGCGATCACCCTCAGTTGGATGAGCCCGTCATCGAGGAGTATTTTGTCGCCTCTCTTCGCGTCTCTCAGCAACCCTTCGTAGGAAATATATAGCCGATCTTCGTTGCCGATCCCATCCCCTGGAACGAGGAGGAGTTCCCTCCCCTTCTTTAGCGTTGCCTCCCCTCCCGCGAGGCGTCCGACCCTTATCTTCACCCCCTGAAGATCCTGGAGAATTGCAACGGGGAAGCCGTATTTTTTCGAGACGGACCGTATCAGTTCAAAAGACCGCCGATGGGTCTCATGATCGCCATGAGAAAAATTGAGACGTGCGACGTTCATCCCGTTCTTCACGAGGGCCATGATCGTCTCCTCGTCCGATGAAGAAGGCCCGATCGTGCAGACGATCTTCGCCCGCCGATGCGCGCTATGGAATAGACTCATACCGTGCTCCCTTTTCATTGGTAAAGAGAATATGGTCCTTCCACCCCTCGAACTTTTTCGGAAAATCGGAGCGATAGTGGGCGCCGACGCTATTTTTTCGAAGGATGGCCGACTCCGTGATCACCTGCGAGACTTCGAGCATATTTTGCAGCTCGAGTTCCCTCCTCGTCCCGAATGGCACATCGAGAATGAACGACCACTCTTCCAGCTTCGAACGGGCTTCCGCGAGCGACTCCGCGCATCGTATGATGCCGACCCGCTCCCACATTGTCTTTCTCAGGAGGTGCCTGATCTCCTCGATGTCGAATTTCGACACTTTCGTGCCCGATGAGGTTCCCACGCCTTTGTCCCTGGCCGGTCGGAGGCGTAACGGCCTCCTTCGCCCCGTTATCCCCGTGCCGTAACGAACGGCAGCGCGGCCCGCCCTCGCGCCGTACACCAGCCCTTCGAGGAGGCTGTTCGAGGCGAGCCTGTTGGCTCCGTGTACCCCTGTGCACGCGACTTCCCCGGCTGCGAAGAGTCCCCCGATGTTCGTCGCACCGTCGGTATCCGTTTTAACGCCGCCCATGCTGTAGTGAGCACCCGGGGAGACCGGAATCGGTTCTTTCGTGATGTCGACGTCGTACTGGAGGCAGGTCGCGTAAATCCGTGGGAACCGACTCTTGATGAACGTTTCGTCAAGATGGGTGAGATCGAGAAGGACGTGGGTACTGTTGGTCCTCGCCATTTGAGAAACGATCGCCCTGCACACTACATCGCGGGGAGCGAGCTCCGCATCGGGGTGGTAGTTCTTCATAAATGGCTCTCCACGAATGTTGCGCAATATCGCGCCTTCCCCCCTCATCGCCTCGCTCAAGAGGAACTGAGGGGCCGAAGGAGCGAAGAGAACGGTCGGATGGAACTGAATGAATTCCATATCTTCGAGTACGGCGCCCGCCCTCAGCGCGATAGCCATTCCATCGCCAGTGGATACGGCGGGGTTCGTCGTTCTCGAGTACACCTGGCCCGCTCCGCCCGTGGCGAGCACGGTCGCTCTCGCGAAGACGACCGACAGTTCCCCTCGAACGCGAACGAGGGAGCCGTAACATTCTCCGTCTTCCACGAGAAGGTCTTCGGTGAACGCGAACGGATATTTTTTGACCGAGGGGAAAGACCTCACCTTATTAAGGAGCACGCGTTCGAGCTCTCGCCCCGTCGAGTCACCGTGCGCGTGGAGAATTCGCTTCCGGGAATGGGCTGCTTCCATCGTGAAATCGAGTTTCGTCCCTTCGCGATCGAACTCCGCGCCCCACGAGATGAGTTCGCGGATTCTCTCGGGTCCTTCCTCGACGAGAATCCTGACCGCGTCCTCTCTGCACAAACCGTCGCCTGCGCGAAGCGTGTCCTCGTAGTGAATCCCGACTTCATCCTCGTCGCTCAGAGCGACCGCGATCCCCCCCTGCGCGTACTCTGTGCTGCTCTCAGCTGGGAGATCTTTCGTGACAACGAGGACATCTCCGTAGGGAGCCATCTCGATTGCGGCCCTGAGTCCGGCGACACCGCTGCCGATAATCAGGAAGTCGACCTCTTCTTCTCTCATATGGTTGCAAGCATACTGGATACTGGACAGGAAATCAAGAACGTCATCGTGTCCTCTCCATCATATCGATTACCTCGATGACCTTTTCGGCGATAACCGTGATCGCGCGCTTCCCTTTCTCCGCGGTCGCCTTGCCCGGATCGCCCCACACGCCCCCTTTCCAGTAGCGGACCTTGTCCTTCACGACGAGCGGCCGCGGAAAGCATGGGTATTCCGCCGGCGACCTCCCTTTAACGGTAGACCGCTCCAGGAAGAGCATGATCGAGGTCTCGAGTTCCCCGGCGTGGGAATCGTCGGGGGTTTCCGAAATCGACGAAAGTTCCTTCCATAAGAGGTCATAAGGAGAGAACACCGCGACGCGAAGACCGCTGAGGCGATCGACGAGTGTCTCCGCCGTTTCCCTCAACGCGGCCATGTGAAGACTCCCGCCGTGGCCCGAAACCAGGACGACATTCCGCAGACCTTTTCTGTGCGCCTCGGAAACGAGGTCGCGGGCCAGTGTCCTGAGCGTCTCGGGGGCGATGCCGATCGTCCCCGGATGATCGCGTGTCGCCGTGCACACGCCGTAGGGGACTGTCGGTGCGAGGAAGAATTTTCGCTTCTTCGCCGCCAGGAGGAGAACCTGCTGAACAATGAAAGAGTCGGTGTGGAGCGGCAGGTGCCGCCCGTGCTCCTCGATCGTGCCGAACGGAAACACGATCGTTTTCGTCTGCCTGAGATATTTCGTGAACTCGGGCATCGTCATCGTTTCGAGGATATACATTCCATTTCCCTCCTTTCGCCGCCAACGAATACCAGAGTGGTATCGGCGGCATGGAAATCACGTTTCTGCCATTCAAAAGGACCGGCCATACGGGCATCGCGGTACCGCGCTCCCCGATGAGGCAGTCCCGTCACGCTCGCCTGTCATATGCGGCGGAGCTGAATTGATATAATAATCACTATCGTCGAACGATTCGGAGAGGAGGTCACCCATGTCCATCGTCTATTTTGCATCAGCGAGGGCGAAGAAGTGGAAGTACGATGACAGCATGCCCGGGAAACTCGAGGCGCTCCTGAGGGAATTCAATCTTGCCCGGTACTTCGAACCGAAAGAATGGGTTGCAGTCAAAACCCACTTTGGATCCGAAGGCGCGCATCGCATCGTTCGGCCCGTTTTCTTAAGAAAAGTGGTTGATGCCCTCCATGCCGCAGGGGCGAAACCGTTCGTGACGGATTCCGTTCGGATAAAAGGGCTCGACTATCTCCACGTCGCAAACGAGAACGGTATAAACCACCTGTCGGTCGGCGCGCCGGTCATCCTCGCCGACGGGCTCTACGGGCACGATAACCTGATGGTGATGGCCGGCGACATTCTCGGTGAAATTGCTGTGGCAAGCGTCATCCATGACGTGCCGGCGATGGTCGTCTGTTCCCACGTGAAGGGACATATTCAGGCGGGCTATGGCGGCGCCATCAAGAATGTCGCTATGGGAGGCGTTAGCTCGAGCCACCGCACGTGTGGCTGGAAGTGCGGCAGGGGAGCGATGCACACCCTCGGTGAAGGCATGCTCTCGTGGGACAGGGACAGGTGCGAACTCTGCGGACAGTGCATGGAGATCTGCCCCCTCGACGTCATCACGTTCGTCAACGGCGAGTTGCGTTGGAATGGCGACGAGTGCTGGCGGTGCGGGCGGTGTGAAAGGGTCTGCCAGTCGGGCGCTCTCTCGCTTCCGAAAGACGATGAACGGTTCATGCGGTCCCTCGCTGAGGCAGCGAAAGCGGTTCTCAGCACCTTCAAGAAAAATAAAGTGATCTACATCAATTTTCTGACGGAGATACAACCGGAGTGCGACTGCATGCCCGTCGCTGACGTGCCCGTCATACAGGATCAGGGTATCATGCTATCTGACGACATCGTCGCAATCGAGCAGGCGACCATCGACTTTCTACTCAAAGCCCCTCCGTTACCTCAGTCCGTGGCCGGAGAAAAAGCAATCTCGCCGGGCGACGACATTCTCTTCAAACTGAGCGCGAAACCATATTCGATACAGATAGAGGAGTCCGAACGTCTCGGCCTTGGCAGCCGGTCTTATGAATTGATCGAAGTGAGCTGAAAATTAAATGCTGCTGCCCGTGGGAGTTGGACAGCAGCATTAGGGGAGATAACGAGGCATTCGCTAAATAAATACCATCAGTCATCCGTTTTTGTCAAGAAAAATATGTCCTACGTTCTATAGGCCGCGTTCACCCGAATGTATTCCTCCGTCAAATCGCAGGTCAGGACCCTGGCGGAAGCCTTCCCCATGTTGAGAGCGATCGTGATCTTCACCTCGTTTTTCCGAAGCGCCCTCGTCGCCGCCTCATCTCTGTCGGTAGAAACACCCCGACGAACCACGGGTACCGGACCGAAAAAGATATCGACCTTTTCTTCGCGAAGTCCGATTCCGGAATAGCCGAGTGCCGCCATCACCCGCCCCCAGTTGGCGTCATTGCCGTAGATCGCCGTTTTGACAAGTTTCGAATTCGCGACGGAAAAGGCCGCCTTTTCGGCTTCGACCTCAGTCCGCGCCCCCTTCACCTCTATTTCGACGAGCTTCGTCGCGCCCTCTCCGTCCTCGACGATACGCTTCGACAACTCGAACGAAACCTCAGCGAGCGTTTCACGGAAAGCCCGAAAAGCTCGCGACGTTCGCCGGAGGGGAGAGTTGCCGAGCAGTCCGTTTGCCATGATGAGGACCGTGTCATTCGTGGACATGTCGCCGTCGACGGTGATCCTGTTGAAAGATGTTCCGACGGCGTCACGCAAACACGCATCGAGGGTTTCGCTTTCGACGCGGATGTCGGTGAGAAGAAAACAGAGCATTGTCGCCAGACGAGGACAAATCATCCCGGCTCCCTTGCAGACGCCCGCGATCACTCCCGTTTTGCCGTCGACCGTGACCTTTTTCGCGACCACCTTAGGAAATCTATCGGTGGTCATCATTGCGGCGGCGACGTCGTCGAGGGAATGTGTCCCGGTCGCAGCGATCAGTTCGGCTATTTTCGGGCGAATTCGCTCCATGGGGAGGGGGATCCCGATCACGCCAGTGGAGCACACGAAAACACGGGAAGGTCGGACCCGGAGCTCCCGGGCCACGAGAGCGGTCATCTCCCGCGCGTCGTCCAGTCCCCGCCTGCCCGTGCACGCATTGGCATTCCCGCTATTGACGATCACAGCCTGACCCCTGCCGGCGCGGATTCTCTGCATAGCGAGACGCACGGGAGCCGCCTTCACCGCGTTCGAGGTAAAGACCCCGGCCATGTCGGCTTCGTGTTCCGAATAGATGAGCGCGAGATCTTTTCGCCCCGGTTTCTTTATCGCGGCTTCGACCGCGGAAAACAAGAATCCCTTGGGAACCATCGATCCTCAGGGGAATGCGGCGAGGGTGTCGAGCGCGAGCGTTTCCTCGAACCCGAGGATGATATTCATATTCTGGACAGCCTGCCCCGAGGCTCCTTTTACGAGATTGTCGATGGCCGTTATGACAATGAGGGTGTTCGTTCGCTCGTCGACCTTGAGGCCGATGTCGCAACAGTTCGTCCCCTTCACGTTCTTGATGTTCGGATAATGCCCCCGCGGCAGCACTCTCACAAAAGGCTCCGTCGCATAGGCGTCGCGATAGATTTTCTCGATCGCGCCCGTTTCAAAGTTCCCGACGAGGGGGGCGTACATCGTCGTGAGGATCCCTCGGTCGACCGGCAAGAGATGGGGAGTAAAATTCACGACGACTTCTCGCCCGGTGAGGAGCGACAGCTCTTGCTCTATTTCGGGGGTGTGCCGGTGGGTTCCGACCGCGTACGCCTTGAACCCCTCGTTGACTTCGCAGAAGGCAACGGCGAGATCCGCTTTTCTCCCTGCGCCGCTCACGCCCGATTTCGCGTCGATGACGATCGCCGACGTGGCTATCAGTTTGTGTCTGATCGCCGGCAAAAGCCCCAGGAGCGCGCCGGTCGGATAACAGCCCGGGTTCGCAATCAGTCTCGCCCTTCGTATGTCTTCGCGGTAACGTTCCGGAAGGCCGTATACCGATTCCTTCAGTGTCGACGGAAACGCGTGCGGGACGTGGTACCAGCGCTCGTAATGTTGTGCGTCTCTCAGCCTGTAGTCGGCGGAAAGATCGATGACCGTCTTCCCCTGACGATAGAGAAAGTCGACCACCTCCTGCGATTCGCCATGAGGGAGCGCCGTGAAAAAGAGGTCGGCCTTTCCGGCGATGACGTCTTTGCGGAGAGGCTCGTAGGCGAGGTCGGTGTACGTCCTCAAATGAGGGAATAACTCGACAACGGTTTTCCCGGCGGATTTCTGAGACGTCACGCCGGCGACGTGTACCTTCGGATGTCGCGAAAGGATGCGAAGGAGTTCGCTCCCGGTGTAACCACTTCCCCCGCAAATGAAAACTCGAATCATTGCTTGGAATGTGGCGACGGGAGTGATCGGATGGCGGGCCGTATTACTGTTCGCGCTGAATCGATCATGTTTCCACCGTCAACAATTTCTGCCCCCGCGCATTGCGATTGAGGTGTCATCCATCCCACAGGCCCTCGGCGGCAGGGTGACATGGTAGGCCAGCCGAACCAAAAGGATCCGGCGGAGCTGCGCACTGATGACACCCGGAAGGCCCTCCCGCACAAGATATGATGCTGTCCGATCTCGTGGTCTCTCCACGAACGGAGCGTTCGGCAGCTATCTCTTCGAGAACTGGAATCTCTTGCGAGCGCCTTTTTGCCCGTACTTCTTGCGTTCTTTTTCCCGCGGGTCACGGGTGAGGAACCCTTCCTTCTTCAATCTCTGACGGAGATCGCTGTTCATCTCGACAATGGCCCGCGCGATGCCGTGCCTGACCGCACCCGCCTGACCGGAGAGCCCCCCTCCCGAAACGTTCACTTTGACGTCATACTTTCCCGCGATTCCCGCGAGATCGATCGGTTGCCGTATGACCATGCGTAACGTCTCGCGAGGGAAATAGACATCTGCTGGTTTATTGTTCACGACGATCTCGCCGCTTCCGGGGACGAGAGTCACCCGAGCGACGGATGTTTTCCTTCGGCCAGTTGCGTTGAACTGAATGTCAGCCATCGAATGCTCCTTTTATGTCCGTGTTGAACGAGTGCTTACTGCGAGGACTTCCGGTTTTTGAGCCTCGTGAGGATGTTCTTCTCCTCGATATACCTTTAACTTCTTGATCATCGCTCTGCCGAGCCTCCCTTTGGGAAGCATTCCCCACACTGCGGCGGTGATCACCTTTTCCGGAGAACGAGCGAGGCGTTCGCGGGCCGTCTGGGACTTGATGCCACCCGGATACCCCGAGTGCCAGTGATAGACCTTGTCGTCGAGCTTCTTGCCCGTGAGCTTCACCTTGTCGGCATTGATGACGACGACAAAATCCCCCGTATCGACGTTCGGCGTATACACCGGCTTGTTCTTGCCGAGCAAGTGTTCCGCAACGATCACCGCAAGCCTCCCGAGGACGACGTCTTTCGCATCGACAAGGTACCATTTCCTTTCGATCTCGCCCTTTTTTGCGGAGAGAGTTCTCATGTGAGCACCTTCCTGATATTTTTTAAAGCTTTATAAGATAATAAAAGCACCGAATAATTGTCAACGTCAGACGGAGCCCTGACGGCAGATTACCCTCTTGAGGTCAACGCCGATGAGTGCGGCGGCGGCAGTCCAGCGTTCGTTTACGGGGACGTCGAATATGATGCGGTTGTCCGACGGCGCGACGAGCCAGCTATCTTCCATCAGTTCACGCTCGAGCTGACCGGGAGCCCACCCCGCGAACCCCAGGACAATGAGAAATTTTTCAGGACCCCTGCCGAGGGTGATGTCGGTCAACACCTCCTTCGCTGTTGTCAGGACGAGTTCGTCGTGAATTCTGATCGAGGGGTGGTAATCGCGGCCGGATGAATACAGCACGTACCCTTGCTCCGGTCTCACGGGACCACCATAGTAGACGGGGATATCGATGAAACACTCTTTAATATCAAAACTGCTGCTGAGGGGAACGAAGCTACTGAGGAGGAGACGATTGACGACGAGGCCAAATGCGCCGTCCTTTGAATGGTCGCAGATGAGGACGACGGTTCTCGCGAAATTCGGATCCCTCAACCCGGGAACCGCGATGAGGAACGTATTCGTCAGGTTTCTGATATCGATACGGTTCATGCGGCGTCCCGCCCTAACGCGCCCTTGCACCGCTTTATTGCGCGCCGTGCGAGCCTGTCGCAGCGTTCATTTTCCTCGTGAGCACTATGCCCCCTTATCCAGATCCACTCGATGTCGTGCATTTCCGAAAGGCGCGCGAGTTTTTCCCATAAATCCCGATTCGCTACAGCCTGTTTCTGACTGTTCTGCCAGTTATTCTTCCGCCACCGCAGAATCCACGACGTCATTCCCTGCACCACGTAGTTCGAATCGGTGATGACTCTGACGGCACAGGGTCTTTTGAGCGTTTCGAGTGCCTTGATGACCGCCGTCAGCTCCATCCGGTTATTCGTCGTGAGAGGCTCGCATCCGGACATTTCGCGCTCGCGAGAACCGGACCGCAAGAGAATTCCGTACCCGCCGACGCCCGGATTCCCACTGCATGCGCCATCGGCAAAAATGTCGACAGCTGGTTTCCCAAGGTCTTTCTTCATGGGGGACATAGGTATTGTACACCAAAGCATCTGTTCTCTGTCCATCGACGGATTCCCTCGCACGAGCAAGGCACGCGGTGGTGCCCGTCTTCGCGTGAAGGCATCCGTCTCTGTCTAGGGAACCGTGTATCCGGAGTTCAGCACGGCCCGGTATGGTATAATTTCTGAGGACAGCACGTGATCAGCTACGCAGAACATATTCGACCGGAAGACCTTCCGAAGGTGCCTTTCGTCCTGAACGGTGTATCTTCGCGTTTCATCCGTGAGCAGAAGATCATCCCCCTCGAGTTCAAGAACAACGTCCTGAAAGTCGCCATGGCGAACCCGGAAAATGTCGTCGCAATCGACGCCCTGAGGGTCGCCACGGCCGCCGACATTGTCGTCTACGGATGCGACACAAAAGTCGTCGACGAATATCTTGCCCGTTTCTACGAGCAAGAGACGCAGAACATCAACAGGATCATAGAGGATCTCGGCGAAAAGGGAATCGAGTTCCTCCGCGAGGAAGAGGAAGACATCGGCCACCTGAAAGACCTCGCTTCCGAAGCGCCGATCATCCGACTCGTCAACATGTTCATCACGCGGGCTGTCGAGAGCAGGGCGAGCGACATCCATATCGAACCTTTCGAAGACGAGTTGAAGGTGCGCTATCGCATCGACGGCGTTCTCCACGACATCGAAACGACACCCAAAAGGCTCCAGGCCGCGATCGTATCGAGAATAAAAATCATGGCAAAACTGAATATAGCCGAACGGCGACTTCCGCAGGACGGCCGCATCAGGCTGCGGGTCGGCGAGAATGAACTGGACTTGAGGGTGTCGACCATTCCGGTGCTCTACGGGGAGAGTGTCGTCATGCGGATACTGCGCAAAGAGGGGATCGTTATCGACCTCGATCTCCTCGGCTTCCCTCCGGATACCCTGAGACGCTTCAACCAGCTCATCTCGAAACCGAACGGTATCATTCTCGTCACGGGGCCGACGGGGAGCGGGAAGACGACGACGCTTTACGGAGCGCTCGATAAGATCAATTCCCCGGACAAAAAAATTATCACGGTTGAGGATCCGGTGGAATACCAATTGAAGGGGGTTAACCAGATACAGGTCAAGCCCCAGATCGGCCTGAACTTCGCCAATACACTCCGCCACATCGTCCGGCAGGATCCCGATATCATCATGATCGGCGAGATCAGGGATCTGGAGACGGCAGAGATCGCGATTCAGTCGTCCCTCACGGGCCACCTCGTCTTTTCGACCCTCCACACGAATGACGCCCCGAGCGCCCTCACGAGGCTCCTCGATATGGGCGTGGAAAACTTCCTCCTCTCGTCCACGATCCGCGGCATACTCGCCCAGCGTCTTGTGCGGGTTATTTGCCCCGCCTGCAAGGAAAAAGACAGTGCTCTCACCGATAGCGAAGAATTGAAGCTGTTCGGCCTCCCCGAAGACCAGGTGCTCTATCATGGGCGAGGGTGCGCGCAGTGCGCCCAAACAGGGTTTTACGGCCGCACGGGAATCTTTGAACTCCTCGTCATCGACGATGACATCCGCAAACTCGTTCTGAAAAGTGCCGACGCGAACCAGATTCGGGACTCGGCACGACGTGCGGGCATGAAGACGCTCCTCGAAGACGGCGCGGAAAAAATCAAGGCGGGCATCACTACTCTGAGCGAAGTCCTCAGGGTGACGCAGGAGGCCTGATGCCGGTCTTTTCGTACCGCGCGACGACGGTTCAGGGCGCGATCATAGAGGGCGTCATCGAAGCGGCCGACGAGCAGTCCGCCGTCGAGAGGCTAAAAAATACCGGTTACATCCCCCTCAGGATCGCTGCGCCGAGGGCGGAGAGGGGAAAGCGGTTCTCGCTGAGATCTTCCCGGAGCGATCTCCTCACGTTCACCACGGAACTATCGGCTCTGCTCGGCGCGGGCCTTCCTCTCGACAGGAGCCTGAACATCCTTGCCGACATCTCCGAGAGCAGAGAGATGAAGAACGTCGTGCAGTCGGTGCTGAAATCGATCCGGGAAGGCAGTTCTTTTTCGGATGCCCTCCAGAAACACCCGACAATATTTCCGCGGTTGTACGTCAACATGATCCGTGCGGGCGAAGCGGGCGGCGTCCTCGATGTCGTCCTCGACAAGCTGAACGAGTTCCTGGAGTCATCCAAGGCGCTCAAAGACCACATCGTCTCTGTCATGATTTATCCTGTCATCCTGATTCTCACGAGCGGCCTGTCGATCGCTGTCCTCCTCACGTACGTGTTGCCGAAATTTTCCGTCATCTTCGCCGAATTGGGCGGTGCCCTGCCGGTTCCCACCCAGATACTTCTCGCATTCAGCAACGCGCTTAGAACGTACTGGTGGATTGTTCTCGCTGCGATGGTCGCGCTCTGGGTGCTGTTGAACAACTATAAGAAGACCGATTCCGGCAGGTACAACTGGGACAGGTTCAAGCTGAGAATGATGGGGGACGTGATCAGGAAACTCGAGACCGCGCGTTTCTGTAGGACACTCGGAACGCTCCTCAAGAGCGGAGTGCCGCTCCTCCAGGCCCTCAACAACGCAAAGGATACGATCAGCAACCAGGTGATCGCTTCCTCTATCGACGCTGTGAGCGCAGGAGCAAAGGAGGGGAAAGGCATCGCGGCACCCTTAGCGGGCACAGGCGTCTTCCCGCCCCTCGCCCTCTCCATGATCAAGGTGGGAGAGGAGACGGGCCAGCTCGATACCATGCTCCTGAAAGTCGCGATGACCTATGAAAAGAGCCTCAACGTCGCAATCAAGAGATTCGTGAGCCTTCTCGAGCCCGTGATGATCCTGACCATGGGTCTCATCATTGCCGCCATCGTCATCTCGATCCTGATGGCAATATTCAGCATTATAGAACTCCCGTTTTAATGTATGGCTTCGAACTGCGATCACGTGCTCGAGTCGTTGTGCACTGTCATTCTGAGTCCGCCTGAGGCGGACGAAGAATCTCGGTTTCATGATGCGGTAAGAATATGATATTCTTCACTGATGTCATCCTGAAATCATCGGAAAGATCCTTCGCTGCGCTCAGCATGACGATTCGCCTGACGGGGTGTCGGCGGTACAGACCCACGTCCGGCGGATCGGGCTTCATGCTCATCGAACTCATCATCGTCCTCTTCCTGATGGCGGTCATCCTCGGCCTTACCGCTCTCTTCTACGCGAACAGCCTCCCCGGCTACCGGCTTAACGCAACCGCCCGGAACATCTCGACGACGATCAAACAGGCCCGCGCGTACGCCAAGATGTTGAACGAGCCGCAGGTCGTGACAATAGATATCGAGAACCGCACGTACGCCCTCGAAGGACGTCAAGCCAAAGAGATCCCCGTAGACATCGCGGTCAAAGTTGTCGACCCTGTGGAGGGGGACATTGTCGATGGGAAATATTCCTTCGTCGTCCACTCGACCGGGGGTGTCGAAGGCGGCATGATCGTTCTGTGGAACGCCAAGAAAATGGTCAGCATCCAGGTCGATCCGATCGTTGGCACCGTCGGGGTTCAGGAGAGATCGTGAAGCACGTCCATCACGCGCCCGGACATCCGACACGGCGATGTCGTTCTGCCTTCCCGGGGAAGGTCTTCCAAAAAATGCGTCTTTTTGCCGGACCCGGAGGTGGCGTCTCGACTTCCCCGCCGCGTTCGAAAAACGGGGAAAGGCGATGTCCTAGTTCCATTGCAGCCATGCGCGCTTCCCTTGGGTTCACGCTGCTCGAAGTCCTCGTCGCGACGGCTCTCCTGGCGATAGCCGTCGCTGTTGTTCTCCAGTTGTTCTCCGCAAATCTGAGAGCGGTCAGCATATCGGAGGACTACGTTGTGGCAACGAAAAAAGCCGACGTCAAGATGAGGGAGATCCTCGACAGCGAAACCCTTTCCGAGACGTCGTTCAGCGAGGCGACGGGCGATGGGTATCGCATCGACGTCTCCGTTGCGGATGCCCTCCCGGAGCGAACGCAAAATCTCCCGGTCAAGCTTCTCGAGATCGACATGACGGTCACCTGGTCGAAAGGCAATCGGGAAAGGTCTCTCAAACTGAAAACGATGAAAGCGATCAGAAGAGAGCAAATCTCGTGATGCGTGACGGATTGAAGGAAGGGCCTATCGACGACGGATTGCGGTCTCATCGCTTTACAGCCGCCGTGCTTCTCGACCGGGGAGGATGTGTGACCGGCGGGGATAGAAGAAAAGGACGGCACGAGAAAACGGAGAACCCGCGGGCGATGAGCGGGTTTACCCTCCTCGAAATTGTCATCTCGATTTCGCTCATCGGGATCATCGTCCTCATCGTGGTGGGTGCCATGCGGCTGGGAACGAGGGCGGTGGAGTCGAGCGAAAAGAAAATCTCCTCTCTCGAACGGACGCGGTCTTCGCTGAGCATCATGGATGCCCAGATACAGTCGTACGTGCCGCTCGTCTATATCGAAAACGGCGAAAAAAGGTATTACTTCCGGGGAGACCGCCAAACCCTGCAGTTCTCGACGAACTATTCCATTTGGGGCGGCGAAAAGGGATACGTCATCACGACGTATGCCGTGAAAGCGCTCGACAACGGGAAACAGGCCATCTTCGCTTCGGAGACGGTGGCCGGCAGGCGGAACAGAACCGAGACGATGCTCACGAACCCGGCGGATCAGATATTTTTCGAATACTTCTCGAAAGACCCTACGGAAGAAACCGGCAGATGGATGGACCGGTGGACGGAGAACCTGAGCATCCAGGAGACCGACAAACCTGGAATCCCCGAGAAAATAAAAATTCATTTCGCCGAGGGAGCGCAGGAATTCTCTCTCGTCCTCCCCGTCCGGGTAAAAATGAGTGTGGCAGACCTGGCAGCCGCGGGCGGCTTCGAGGAAGATTTCATTCCGGAAGAGTAGCGATGACCGATGGGACGAGAATAACGTCACAAGCCGGCATCGCTCTCGTCATGGTTCTTTGGGTGCTCACGATTCTCACCGTTATCGTTTTCTCGTTCTCCTTCATGACGAGAACGGAAACCCTTTCGACCGCCTCCTTCAAAGGGGGATTGGAAAAGAAATTCATCGCCGAGGGCGCCATGGAGAGGGCTATCATGGAGCTCTTCTACCGGAACGTGTACAAAAACCAGACCGTCGAGTTCGAGGAGTTCGCGGTCTGGCAGGTTGACGGAACGCCGTACACGGGAACGCTCGGCAACGGCGCGTACACCGTCCGCATCATCGACGATTCGGGGAAAGTGGACATCAACGCGGCCTCCGAGGTAGTATTAAAAAATCTTGTGCTGAATGCAGGAGTTTCGGACGAAGAAGCCGATACCATCGTCGATTCGATCATGGATTGGAAAGACCCCGATGATCTGCACAGGCTTCACGGGGCGGAAAGCGACTACTATCTTTCTCTCCAGAACCCTTACAAGGCAAAGAATGCCCGTTTCGACAGTTTGGAAGAACTCCTTCTCGTGAAAGGAGTCACGCCTGACATTCTCTACGGGACTCCCGAAAGGAAGGGATTGATCGATCTCCTCACGGTGTACACGAAGAAGAACAGAATCAATATCAACGTCGCTCCGAGAGAAGTTCTCTTGGCAATACCAGGGATGACGCCGGAACTGGCGGATAGCATCATTAGTTCCAGGCAGGCGGCCGCATCCGGCGGATCGATGAACATCAGAGAACTCGCGGGAGAGAATTACGGCATGATGTCGCGCTACGTTACGACGGCGGGCTCCAATGTATTTTCGATTGACGTCGTGGCGCGGGAAGAGAATGAGAGGGGCGCGTACGGCATCAGGGCAACGGTCGTCTTGATACCGTCCACCGCATTTCCTGACCAACTTCCCTATAAATTCGTATACTACAAAAAACCGGTGGCGATGACGCAATGAACGGAACGGCTATTATCAACAGATTGTCGCTATGGGCGTCGACCTCTTCGTCGCGTCTGAAGAGCATGAGCGCCCCCCTTGGCCGTGTGCTCACCTTCAGCCTCGCCGATGATCTCATTTACCCCGCGAGGACCATCGCGGCGTCTCTCGACGGAGGGGCCATTTCGGTCGTCTACGGGAAGAGGCTGTTCTCTCGGGTGGCGATTCGAGGGGTACGGGAGTATCCCTTCGACGGCAAGTATCCGCAGCCGGAGTTTCTCGCCTCGTCGATCGCCCTCGCTGTCAATGCGCTCGGGGCCCGCAAAGCACCGGTGACCCTGAGTATTCCCAAAGCGTGGACGGTCATCACGACAGCGGAGTTTCCCCTCACCGTAAAGGAGAATCTCTCCGACGTCATCTCGTACGAACTCGACAGAATCACCCCTCTCACCTCGGCGAACGCATTCTTCGATTTCAGGGTTCTCGAAGAAAAGGAAGGAAAACTCTCGGTTCTCGTCGTCGCCGTGAGAGCGGATCTTGTCGAGCCGTATATCGACGCTCTCCGGGAAAAGGGGATTTCGGTCAGCAGACTCACGACGAACCTTTCGGGATTCGAGGTGCTCTCCCGTTTCATCGGATCGACGAGGGCGACGATTTTCCTCGACGTGAGCGCGAACGGATACGAGGGTGCCCTGTTCGACGGTACAGCGATCACGAACATCGTTGCGGGCAGTTTTCCCGCGACGGACGAACGATTGTGCGCGGAGCGGTTGCGTCAGGAGATCGCGCCGCTCATCGACGAGGTGAAGAAGAGCGGACGGGATCCACGGTTCATGATACGGTTGCGCCAGACCTCGCCCGGTCTGAAGGAATCTCTCAAGGCACAAGTGCCGCACCCTATCATGTTCCTGGGAGAGACGGATATCAAAGTCAAATATCCTCCTCTGGAAAGAACCCCCCCCTATGCGGCGATCGGAGCAGTTCTCGAATCGCTGTGGCCGAGGGCACACGGCGTGAACTTGCTCTCGAAGGGCCTGCGGGAAGAGAGTAGCCCTCCGAAATTTTTCACCGTAATCCTCCTGCTCTGCATTCTCGGATTATGGATCGTCTATCTCTTTGCTCCCCTCAAGACGGAGGAGAAGAGGCTCGCCGAGATAGACCGTCAAATCGCTGCGAGGAAAGAGGACGTGAAGAAGGTCGAAGCGCTCAAAAAGGAGATTGAAGCGGTCGAGAATGAGGTCGGCTTAATCAATACGTTCAAGGTAAACCGGAGGATGACGCTCGATATACTCAAAGAGCTGACGGCGATTCTGCCGAAGAGCGCCTGGCTTTCGCGCGTGAGGGTATCCGAGACAGCCGTCGAACTCGAAGGGTATGCGTCGGCGGCAACGGGGTTGTTGTCGAAGCTGGAGGCGTCACCTTTCTTCAGAAAGGTCGAGTTTTCGTCGCCGACGTTCAGAGATACGAGGATGAACGCTGACCGGTTCAACATAAAGATGGAGATAGAGGGGGTGAACGTCGAAATATTCAAGGCCAAGGAGGAGGGAGAGGAGTTCGATGAAGCAGCTGAGGAAGAATAGGACGTTGATGCTCACGATTCCCCTCGCGCTCATCCTTTCGGGGTATCTATTCTACGAGTACGTCTATGTGAAGGTGAAGTCGGATATTGCTTCCGTCAAAGAGAGCCAGGAAATCAAGACAAGGACGCTCGAAAAATATATGGCCCTGCTCGCGGAAAAACCGGAGATCGAAAGCAGACTGGCGTCCCTCAAAGAACTGAGGAAGGCCGAAGAAGTGAAAATGATCGCGGGGGAGACGCTCTCCCTGGCTTCCGCTTCGCTCCAGGATGTGGTGAAGGATATCATTACGCGGAGCGGCGGGACGATATCGAGTCAGCGTGTCGGGAAACCCGACGATCTCGGCAAGTTCAAGGTCATCACGGTGAGCATGGATACGATTCTGCCGGATCCGAGAGCCCTCCGAGACATCCTGTACGCCGTCGAGACCCAGACCCCGTACCTCGTCGTCAAAGAGCTCGATGCCCGAATCAGGAATTACAAGGATCCGCGCGATCAGGTCGTAAAAATCGACGTCTCGGCCCTGACGACCAGCAGGTGAGATCGAAAAGCACGATCGTTGACGAGATGGGAGAGGCTGAACGTCGAGGAGCGTGTTATCGCAGGATAGGAGCATAGGAACGCCCCGTGATCAAAAAAATTCTCCGTAACATCAACATCCTGAACATTGTCCTGATCGGAGCGGTCATCGCGTTTGCCGTCGACGGTGTTCTGCCGACACTGAGGATCGGGGTGACGTATTCTCTCCCCTCCGCGGCAAAAGACGAACACATCGTCGAGAAGGAACCGGTGGAGCCCCGTTTCCCGTCCGCCATGGAGTACGCTGCCATAGTGGACGAAAATCTCTTCCATCCGGAGAGGCGGATACCACCGGAAAAGAAAGCTGAAGCCCCTCTGCCCAAGCCCGAATTCGTCCTCTACGGCACGATGATCTCGGACGACCTGAGCCTCGCTTATGTCGAGGATCTGAAAGCGCCGCGGAACACGCCGGGACGGGGTAAACGGCAGGTCGCCCTGAAGAAAGGCGACTCTATGAGCGGCTTTGTCTTGAAAGAAATCCAGAGCGATAAGATTGTCATGGTGCGCGGAGAAGAGAGATTGGTCGTCGCCATAAACGATCCTGAAAAATCGAAGTCGAGAGAGATTGCACCGGCGCCTCAGGCACAACACCAGATATCTCCTCCTCCTTCCCCGACACCTGCGAGACCGAGGAGAGAGCCCCGCGGGGTAGCACCCGCCGTCCAGCCGTGATCGAATAGGATACTGACCGCCTGGGAGTGTCTGCCTGCGGGCGGTCGGTCAGGGGGTGGTGAGCTTCAACTCCTTGAAGGTTTCACCCTGTTGGAGCGGATCCCGTGGGCGTTCCTAGAGGTCTTTCACGAACAAACCTTTGTCGATGCTTTCATCGACGCTTTCCATTCTCTTCAGATAGTCCGTCGTGACATTCCTCGCTTCTTCCTGGCTCCTGATCACATGCGGTGTCAGCAGAATGACGAGTTCTCTCCTTTCATACTTATCCGTGGAGGCGCCGAAGAGATATCCCAAAAGTGGGATCTTGCTCAGAAAGGGGATGCCTTCCTTCGCTTTCGACGTCAGTTCCTGGATGAGTCCGCCGATAACGATCGTCTGCCCGTTTTGCGCAACGAGGTTCGTCGTCGCTTCACGTTTGCTGATGACCACCTGGTCCGAGTCGAAGATCTTCTGGATCGAATAGGTCGAGACCTCCTGGGAAAGTTCAATCGTCACGAGGCCGCCCTCGTTAATCTGCGGCTTGACATTAAGGATAACGCCGGTATCTTTGTACTGGATCGTCCTCTGGATCTGCGTCGTGCCGGAAATATTCGTCTCGGATGTCGCTATCGGTACCTGGTCGCCGATCTGGATTCTCGCTTCGCGGTTATCCAAGACGAGAATGTGAGGAGAAGCGAGCACCCTCGCGCGAGAATCCTGCGCAAGCGCTTCGAGGCGAGCCCGCACGATACCGGCCGAATCGGTCGCGAGAAAAGTGAATCCCGAGCCGGAAAGCGTCGCGGCATCCTTGCCGTTCCCCAAAACGGACGGTCTCTGGCCCATCTGGCCATCAAGGTTCAACGTATTGTCAAAAGGCTTCAATGATACATTGAGATCCGTTTTAAGCGACCATGCGAGCCCGAAACTAAGATCATTTGTCAATTTTATTTCAGCGACGAGTGCTTCGATCACGACTTGCCTCGGGAGGACATCAAGTTTCTTTATTGTCTCCTCGATAAATGAATAGTCGGCCGGCGTCGCGAGAATAATGAGCGAGTTCGTGATCTCATCGGCGAATACCTTCGTCTCCGGCGAGACGAACTTCCCTCCTCCGGTCACCGTTGCCGCTGCCCCTGTTCTCGGCTCGGCGGTTGGCGCCGCCGGTTGCGCGGCGGCAGCCCCCGTTTGGGCAGTTCTTGTCGGTGTCGGTCTCGGCGTCGGTGCCGGCGTCGGCGCCGTCGTCGTCGCGGCCCCACTTCCCGAGAATATTGACTGCATCAGCGACGCGATGTGGGTCGCTTTGCTGTTTTGTAGGGGGTAGACGAAAATTTTGAGCCTTGTCACCGCGAACATGTCGTCGAAGATCTGAATCCATTTCTTGATGTACGACAACTGTTCGTGGGACGTCGCAACCACGACGAGCGAGTTCAGTCTGTAGATGGGCAGGATTCTGACCGTCCCCCCTTTCAGGTGCAGGCCCAGCGCATTCTCGATATCGGGCATTGCCTCCCTCAGCTCGAGATTCTTGAAATTGACCATATCGATGGCGACTTTTTCGGGCTCCTTCCCGATCTGCGCATAGACGAGTTCACGCGGAACATCGGTGAGCGGGACGATCCGATAGAGGCCTGCCTCTTCCACAAATCCGACCCCGTTCATCCGAAAGACAATCTCCATGATCGCGAGCACATCGTCCTTCGGCACAGGCGTGATCGTGCGGAAATTCACCCGTCCCTTCACCTGAGGATCCACGATGTAGTTCACCTTCAAGACATCGGCGAAGATTGTCTGGATCACTTCGTAAATGTCGGCATCGTCGAAAAAGAAGCTGACGGTCGGGGCCGGTTTGGGCGGAGGCGGAGGAGGAGAGGAAACCAGAGGAGGCGGTGGCGGAGCCACGGGTGGCGTCACAGGAGGAATCTGTGGCGGTTTTGCGGTCTCCGGAGACGCTGCCTGCTGCATCACACTCGAAGGTGGAAGCGGACCAGGAGCTTCCGGCGCAGTCGCCTCTTCCGCGTGTTCTGTCTCAGGGACAGATTCATCCGCGGATGCGGAATCCTGAGCGAAAGACTGGGTTACCAGGCTTAACGAGAAAAGGAGGATGAACAGGAGGGAGAGGATACTTTTCAACCGTCGCAAAGAGGTTCTCCGCTCGTCGCTGTGGGTATGCTCCAATAGTGGCTATGCACAGTGGTTTTCGATAGAAACAGACCGTTCTGAGGCTGGAAGAGAAGGACCTGCACGCGCTGTTTCGGTTTTTCCGGTGAACGTTTTTGCATATGAAGAAATTACTATGTAACAATAATGAATAATTGGCATGTTGTCAAGTAGAGCGTCCCTTCTTCACATTTTTTTCATGACGTATGCATCGCTGCAAAAAAGATCGGTCGATTGCGAAGCTCGACGGAAGGCCGGTGATGCGGGCTTGCGCTCTTCGATGTCTCGTGCCATAATGAGTCGTTTTTCGCTCGAGTCTCTCGAGTGGGTACGTATGAGAACGTGGAATTATACGAACTAACCGTTTCGGAAGCATCGGCATTGATCGCGCGCAGGGAGGTGTCCCCTCTCGACGTCACGAAAGCGGTCCTTCGGAGAATCGAGGCGGTCGAGAGCAAAGTCAGGGCCTTCGTGACCCTCGCACCCGACAGGGCCATTGCAATGGCAGGCTCGGCGGAAAAAGAGCTCAGGACCGCAGGGCGCGCCGGATCACTCCTCGGCATCCCCCTTGCGATAAAAGACAACCTCTGCACGAGGGGAATCCTCACGACCTGCGCCTCGAAGATGCTTTCGAATTTTGTTCCGCCGTACGAGAGTACCGCCACATCGAGATTGCTCGAAAGCGGGTATGTTCTCGTGGGGAAGACGAACATGGATGAGTTTGCCATGGGTTCCTCCACGGAGAACTCTGGATTCCATGTCACGAGGAACCCCTGGAATCTCGACAGAATCCCGGGCGGCTCCAGCGGAGGCTCTGCCGCCGCCGTCGCCGCCGACGAGTGCCTCGCTGCACTGGGGTCCGATACGGGCGGGTCGATCCGGCAACCCGCCGCACTGTGCGGTGTCGTCGGCATGAAGCCGACTTACGGTCGTGTTTCGCGCTACGGTCTTGTCGCCTTTGCTTCTTCGCTCGATCAGATCGGAACGCTCACGAAGTGCGTGCGGGACGCGGCAATGGTTCTCAACGTGATCTGCGGACATGACCCGAAGGATTCGACATCCGTGCCTTCAGTGGTGCCCGATTTTACGCGAGCCCTTGGCGACGGCGTAAAGGGAGCGAGGATCGGCATCCCGAAGGAATACTTCGTCGAGGGAATGGACAAGGAAGTCGAGGGCGCCGTGCGCGGTGCGATCGGGCGGCTGGAAGAACTCGGCGCGCGCCCGATCGAGGTCTCGCTGCCCCATACCGAATACGCGATCGCCGCCTATTACATCCTCGCGACATCGGAGGCGTCCTCAAATCTCGCGCGCTACGACGGCGTCAAATATGGACGAAGGTCCGAGGGGAGAGACCTCATGGATATGTACCTGAAGACGAGGGCGGACGGCTTCGGTCCGGAAGTCAAACGGAGAATCATGCTCGGCACCTACGCCCTCTCTTCGGGATACTACGAGGCGTACTACAAGAAAGCTCAGCAGGTGAGGACACTGATCAAGAACGACTTCGAAAGGGCGTTCACTCAGGTAGACCTCCTCGTTACTCCCACGACGCCGACTGCCGCTTTCCGCATCGGGGAAAAGACGGCCGATCCCCTCCAGATGTACCTCTCCGACATTTTTACCATCTCCGTCAATCTCGCGGGATTGCCCGCGCTCTCGCTCCCGTGCGGTTTCACGTCCGATAACGTACCGGTCGGCCTCCAGTTCATAGGGAAGCATTTCGACGAACAGACGATCTTGCGGGCGGCACATGCGTACGAACAGAGTACCGACTGGCACAGGAGGAGGCCGGCACTATGAGCTATGAAGCGGTCATCGGCCTCGAAGTCCACGCGCAGATGCTCACGGACACAAAAATATTCTGCGGGTGCCCGACGACGTTCGGCGCCGAGCCGAACACGCAGACCTGCCCGGTGTGCATCGGCATGCCCGGGGTTTTGCCCGTCTTGAATCGCGAAGCGCTCCGCTTCGCTATCATGACAGGCCTCGCGACGCACTGCCGCATTTCCCCGTACAGCCGGTTCGCCCGGAAAAACTACTTTTATCCCGATCTCCCGAAAGGCTATCAGATCAGCCAGTACGAACTCCCTCTGTGCGAGGACGGATTCATCGAGATCTCGATCGACGGACAGGCGAAGAGAATCGGGATTACGAGGATCCACCTGGAAGAGGATGCGGGGAAGAATATCCACGAGGGTGCGGGGAACTGGAGCCTCGTGGATCTGAACCGGGCCGGCGTACCGCTCATGGAGATCGTCTCGGAGCCCGACATACGGAGCCCCCGGGAGGCGGTCGAATACATGCAGAAGCTCCGAACCATACTGAGATATCTCGGGGTGTGCGACGGCAACATGGAAGAGGGCTCTCTCCGGTGCGACGCGAACGTATCGGTGAGGCGATCCGGTGAAACCGCGTTCGGGACGAGGACGGAGATCAAGAATATCAACTCGTTCCGATTCGTCGAAAAAGCCCTCGAATACGAGATAAAACGTCAAATACGGGAGATCGACTCGGGAAGGAGGATCCTTCAGGAGACGCGTCTCTGGAATGCGGAAAAAGGCGTGACGGAACCGATGCGGGGGAAAGAGGAAGCGCATGATTACCGGTACTTCCCGGAGCCCGACCTCGTGCCGATCGTCGTTCCGAAAGAGTGGATCGATGAAATACGTGCGTCGTTGCCGGAATTTCCGGACGCGAAGAAGGAACGGTTTCTCTCGGAGTACCGCCTTCCCGTTCATGACGCGAATCTCCTGGTCTCGGAGAAGGCTCTCGCCGATTGGTTCGAAGAGGCGGTCAATCTCGGGGGTCAGCCGAAAGCGGTCGCCAACTGGATGATGGGTGAGCTGATGCGGCTGCTGAACGAAGACGACGTTCCCATCGAGCGTTGTCCCCTCGCACCGCGGTACCTCGTCGAAATGCTCGCGCTTTTGGAGAACGGGACGATCAGCGGGAAGATAGCGAAGGCGGTTTTCGAGGATATGTACAGAACGGGGAAAAGACCTGATGCGATCATCCGGGAAAAGGGACTCGTCCAGATCAGCGATGTCGGCGAAATCGAGCAAGCGGTCACCGATGTGTTGTCCAAGCATCCTCACGAAGTATCTCGCTTCAGGGCGGGCGAGGAAAAGCTCCTGGGGTTCTTCGTCGGGCAGGTCATGAAAATGACCAAAGGCAAGGCGAACCCGCAGAAGGTGAACGAGCTTCTCAAGGAAAAGCTTTCTTCAGGGACCTGACGTTCCTGCTCCTTTCTTCATTCATGGTAAAATACGGGACAGATCTCTCGCTGGAGAGAGAAAAACACAGTATTGTGAGCAGGGCGGCGAGCGCTGCTCACAGTCCCGCTTGCCAGAATTCTCCTGACGTGTAAAACCGAAGGGAGAGATTCCCGACAAGCCGGCATGACGAGGGAGGGCGGGATTCGATAATCCGTCGATTGCCCACGTACTTGCTTTTTACGAACTGCTGTCTACTGTCATAAGCGGAGAGATGTCCGAGAGGCCGAAGGAGCACGACTGGAAATCGTGTGTACGCTAACACCGTACCGTGGGTTCAAATCCCACTCTCTCCGCCATGCTGTCGTTCTGCAGCCTGGGAGCGGCCCTTCGCAGCAGGGGGGTGTGAACCCCGTCAGGTCCGGAAGGAAGCAGCGGTAAGCGCTTTCCCTGGGTGCCGGAGCCAGTCGCTCCCAGGCTGGAGGACGAGAGAGAGTCATGAGCTATTTGGTTCTCGCGAGAAAATGGAGACCACAGGGATTCGCTGACCTCATCGGCCAGGAACCGATCACGCGCATACTGAAAAACGCGATCGACCAGGGGAAGGTCGCTCACGCGTACCTTTTCTCGGGTCCGCGGGGGGTAGGGAAGACATCCACCGCGCGCATCCTCGCGAAGGCATTGAACTGCGTCGGGGGGCCGACGTCGTCGCCGTGCGGTTCGTGCCCGTTCTGCACCTCGATTGCCGACGGATCGTCGGTGGACGTCATGGAGATCGACGGCGCGTCGAATAACAGCGTGAACGATATCCGCGACCTGCGGGAAGGCGTGAAATACGTCCCTTCCGGCGGCCGATTCAAAGTCTACATTATCGATGAGACGCATATGTTGTCGGACGCGGCATTCAATGCCCTCCTGAAGACGCTCGAGGAACCGCCTCCGCACGTCGTGTTTGTCCTTGCGACGACCGCTCCGAGAAAGATTCCGGCAACCGTTCTCTCGAGATGTCAGCATCTTCCGTTCCGGAGAATACCGGGCCTCCTCATCAAAAACCGGCTCAAGACCATATGCGAAAACGAAGGCATCACCATTTCCGGGTCCGCTCTCGAGATGATCGCTCGCGCGGCCGACGGGAGCCTCCGAGATGCGTTGACGCTCCTCGATCAGATTTCCTCCTTTTCGGAGGAAATCACGGAGACCGACGTAAAAGATCTCCTCGGGATCGCCGATTTCACGGTGCTTTCCCAGCTTGCCGAATTCCTCGTCGAGGGAAAACGTGAGGAGATCCTCGCGATCGTCGCCACGCTCGTCGAAAAAGGGACCGATCTCCGTTCTTTCATCCGAGAATGTGTCCAGTTTTTCAGGGACATGCTTGTCATGAGCGTCGTCAAAAAACCCGACGACCTGGTGGCGCTCGGCACGGAAGAACGAATAGCGATGCAGAATATCATACGAAAGACGACGGACGAGCACCTCACCCTCCTCCTCTCCGACTTGCTGAAAGCCGAACTCGACGTGAGGAACGCTTCTTCGCCCCGTCTCGCACTCGAGATGTCCCTCTTGAAAGCGAGTTTTCTGCGCAACCTGAGACCGCTGAGCGACGCGATGAAGAGTCTCGAGCAGTACGCGAGGGGAGTCGCTCCATCAGGCAGCGCCGGGGCAGGAAGCCAAACAGTGTTCGATCGGGAGGAAAGTCATCCGGATTCCCGAACGAGCCGTGATAGCCTCGTCGAAAATCTGCAGGATGTGCACGTGCCAGAGCAGCCCGTCGCCGAGTCCGGAATGTCGAAAGCGCCGCCAGTTACCACCCAGGCAATCCTCCTGACGGACGACGTCCGCGAAAGGGCTCTCCAGAGGATGAGCCCTCCGCTCCAGTCTAAGCTGTCGGCCGCACAGTTGCAGCTCGAGGGAGAGAAACTAATCCTCACGTTGAACGGTGGTGATTCGGTCTTCGCGGATTCAATAAGAAAGAACAGGGATGCTCTCGAGAGCATCTTCTCCGAGGAGCTCGGGAAAACGGTCCGACTCGAGATTGTCACTGTGAAGAAGAAGGAAGTTCGCCGCAAAGACCTGAAGGCCGAAGTCATGGCTGATTCCGCGATACGGGAGGTGCTCGACCTCTTTGACGGCAGGATCGTCGACGTGACGCCGGTGAAAAAGACGCCGGAATGAGCGGGAAATACTGATTCGATGAACGATGCCTGTTATCAGCCGATACAATACTCCTTTTTTATCAAAGTGTGGTTCGATGGCTGTGGTTATCCGGCTCGACCGGATAATCCATCTTTGCTCTGGCTTGCCCATCGGGTTGGGCAACGATATTCGCTTAAGGATACAGGTTTTTCACGGAATGTATTCACAATATCATGAAACGGAGGATGTGATGTCCAAGAAAATGCTCGGAGATATCATGCGCGAGGCGCAAAAACTTCAGGCCAAAATGGCCGAGATACAGGAAGAGGCGAAGAAGAAGACTGTCGAGGCAACCGCGGGCGGCGGGATGGTGACGGTGGTCGCGAGCGGCGCGGGCGAAATGGTCTCGATCAAGATCGAGAAAGAAGTAGTCAATGCCGACGACATCGAGATGCTCCAGGACTTGATTATCGCGGCGGCCAACGAGGCGCTCCGACGCGCACAGGAGATGGTTCAGAGCGAAATGTCGAAACTGACCGGCGGTCTCCAGTTGCCAGGGTTGGGGAATCTCGGGAAGTTATTCTGACAGACCGACCGTACACGATGGAACCCTTTATCTCGCCTGTCTCCGAAGAGGACATAAAAAGAGAAAAGATCAGGGCCCGGGAGCTCAGGAAATCCCAATGGTGGAAGAGGAGGATCGCGGCCGGTGTCTGTTATTTCTGCGGCGCTGGCCTCCACCCCAGGGACCTCACGATGGAGCACATCGTCCCCCTCGTTCGTGGGGGCAGATCCACCCGCTCGAATGTCGTCCCCGCGTGCAAGGAGTGTAACGCGAAGAAAAAATACCTTCTGCCCTCCGAGTGGGAGGAGTACAGGGAAAAGCTGCTCGCCGATTCCTGGAGCTGACGACATGCCTCTCGCTCCCCTTCTCGACAAGGTCAAGACCACGATCAAGCGCCATCAGATGCTCCTCCGCGGCGACAGCGTTCTGATCGGCCTTTCCGGCGGACCAGACTCGGTGTGCCTCCTCTGCGTGCTCGATATGCTCAAGGAATCGTTCGATCTGCGTCTCTCTGCAATCTACATCGACCATGGGCTCAGGCCGGGAGAAACGGACGTCGAACGGGAATTCTGCCGAAAGTTGTGCGGCGGTCGAGGCGTTCGTTTCATCGAGCAGTCGATCGACGTGAGGGCGCACGCGAACACGTGGAATCTCAATCTTCAGGAGGCGGCGCGGCAACTGCGGTACTGGACATTCGATCAGACCGCCCGCGAGATAAAAGCCCACAGGATCGCTCTCGGACACACGGCGGACGATCAGGCGGAGACCCTCGTCATGAATCTCCTCAGGGGGACCGGCCCGACTGGCCTTGCCGGCATGCCGCCGGTGAGAAAGAATATCATTCGACCGCTGATCGACGTCGAGCGGAGAGAAATCGAGGCCTTTCTCGATGCGAACGGCGTCGGCTTTCTGACCGATTCCTCGAATCTAAAAAGAGACTATGTGCGCAACAGGGTGAGGCTCTCTCTCATGCCGAGGCTGAGGGAATTCAACCTGGACATCATCGGAACGCTCGCAAGGACGGCGGCAATCTTCCAGGACGAGGAGCGATACTTCACGGTCATCGTTACGAAAACCCTCATGAAAATGATCAGCCGGAAGACCGATACGCGTCTCGAACTCTTTCTCGCGCCGTTCGAGATCATGGATACCGTCGTTATGAGGAGAGCGCTGAGGCGTGCCATCGACGAGACGAGGGGGCTCCGCCGCATTACATACGCCCACATAGAAGACGTGATACGGCTTATCAAAGAGGGCAAGCCTGGGGACAGGATTTATCTGCCGGACGGCATCCGCGTCATCAAGGATTATTCCACGCTGATCCTCACATCGGAGGCGCCGAGCACCCTCACGCCGTGCGCGCTGAACGTCCCCGGCGAAACGATCCTGAAAGAGTCGGGCATCCTCCTCAAAGCCTCGGAGGCGGGTGTCGATGCAGTGAAAGACGCGCGCGATCTCCTGGGGGATGGAAAAGGAACGTGCGTTCTCGATGCGGACGCGCTGCCCGCGCCCCTCATGGCACGACCGCGGCGACCCGGTGATTTTTTCTACCCGAGGGGCTTCGGCAGGAGGAAGAAGCTCCAGGACTACTTTGTGGACGAAAAAGTGCCGCGGGATGAACGAAACAGAATTCCGATCGTCACGTCGGGCGATGAAATTGTGTGGGTCGTCGGCTATCGAGCCGATGAGAGGTTCAAGGTGACGGGGAAGACAAAGCGGATCGTGACGCTGGAAGTGAAAAAAATCAGGGACTGAACGGAGGGTTCATTGGCTGAGACAGTGAGGGTGAGATTCGCGCCGAGCCCGACGGGGCACCTCCATATCGGCGGCGCGCGGACAGCCCTGTTCAACTATCTCTTCGCGCGGCAGAACGGGGGGAGTTTCATTCTGCGGATCGAAGATACCGACAGGACCCGTTCGACGGAGGAATACATCGATTCCATCCTCGAGGGGATGCGGTGGCTTCGCCTCGACTGGGACGAAGGGCCCTACCGTCAAACGGACCGGTTCGATCTCTATCGCCGGTACGCACAACGTCTCGTCGAGGAAAAGAAGGCCTACTACTGTACGTGCTCGCCGGAGGAACTCGAACGGCGGAGGCAAGAAGCCCTTGCTGCCGGCAGACCCGTGCGCTATGACCGCCGCTGCAGGAATTCGCAAACAGCGTTCACCGGTCCGAGCGGTGCGATACGATTCATGATGCCGGAGGAGGGGCAGGTGGGTGTGCCTGACCTCATTAGGGGGGAGATCGTCTTCGACAACGCGCAATTGGATGACCTCATTATCCTCAGGTCCGACGGCACGCCGACCTACAATTTTACCGTGGTCGTCGACGACGTGGACATGCGCATCACGCACGTCATCAGAGGAGACGACCACCTCAACAACACACCGAAGCAGATCCACATCTATCGGGCTTTCGGTTATACCGTGCCCGCCTTCGCGCACGTGCCGATGATCCTCGGGGCCGATAAGACGCGCTTGAGCAAGCGGCACGGCGCGACCTCGGTCATCGCCTACCGCGACATGGGGTATCTTCCGGAAGCACTCGTGAACTACCTTGCGCGCCTCGGGTGGTCGCACGGGGATCAGGAGATCTTTTCTCTCGACGAGCTGGTGCGATATTTTTCGTTCGCACACATCGGCAAGTCCGCCGCGGTCTTCAATCCAGAGAAACTCCTGTGGCTGAACGGACAGCACATGATGAAGTCGTCTCCCGGGAAACTCGCCGAACTCGTCATACCGTTCCTCAAAAAGATGTCTCTCATCGACGACGGCGAAGAGCTCGACAGGTCGTGGCTCGCGAGAGCGGTGTCGACCCTGCAGGAGCGCGCGAAGACGCTCACGGAACTCGCGCAGTCCCTCTCGTTCTACATCGCTGACCGTATAGAGTATAATGTCAAGGCCAAGGAGAAATTCCTGAATGAGCGCACGTTCGGGTACCTGATCGACGTCAGGGATACCCTTGCGAAGGTAGAGCCCTTCGCCGCCGCCGAGATCGAAAAGGCATTCCATGCGATCAGCGAAAAGCATCAGGTAAAATTGGGCGCGATCGCTCAACCGGTCCGGGTGGCCGTCACGGGCAAAACAGAGAGCCCCGGTATTTTCGAGGTGCTCGAAATACTCGGACGGGCAAAGGCCATTGAACGGCTCGGCAGGGCGATCGAGGACATTCAGGCGAGATCATGAGGAAAGACGTGAAGAAAGAGACGGGGAGCGAGAAAAGGGAGCCTGACACCAAGCAGAAGGAGCCCGCCGCACCGCAGCTCGATTTCATACGGATGATCGTCAAGGCGGACACCGAATCGGGAAAATTCGGCGGGCGTGTCCACACGAGGTTCCCGCCTGAACCCAACGGGTATCTGCACATCGGTCACGCGAAATCCATCTGTCTCAATTTCGGCATCGCGGCCGAATTCGACGGCATGTGCAACCTGAGGTTCGACGACACGAACCCCGTGAAGGAAGAGGTCGAATATGTCGAGTCCATCAAGAGAGACGTGCGATGGCTCGGCTTCAATTGGGACGATCGGGAATACTACGCGTCTGATTATTTCGAGCAGCTTTACCAGGCGGCGGTCGATCTGATAAAAAAGGGGAAAGCGTATGTCTGCGATCTCTCACCGCGGGAGATAAAAGAGTACCGCGGGACGCTCACCGAGCCGGGGAAAGACAGCCCTTACCGCAGCAGATCGGTCGAGGAGAACCTCGATTTATTCGAACGCATGCGAAAAGGGGAATTCCCGGACGGGAGCAGGACCCTGCGCGCCAAGATCGATATGAAATCCGGGAACATCAACATGCGCGATCCGGTGATCTACAGGATCCTTCACGCACCCCATCACAGGACCGGCGATGCCTGGTGCATCTATCCGCTGTACGATTTCGCCCACTGTCTCTCCGACTCCATCGAAGGGATAACCCATTCCATTTGCACCCTCGAGTTCGAGGATCATAGACCGCTCTACGACTGGTTCCTCGACCAGTTGGGGGTGTATCATCCTCGGCAGATCGAGTTTGCGCGGCTCAACGTGAGCTACACCGTGCTCAGCAAGCGAAAGCTCATCAGACTGGTCGAGGAAGGCATCGTGTCGGGGTGGGACGATCCCCGCATGCCGACGATCTCGGGATTGAGGAGGCGCGGTTACACACCGGAGGCGATCAGAAACTTCTGCGACCGAATCGGTGTCGCGAAAAGAGACAGCGTGGTCGATGTCTCGCTCCTCGAGTACTGTGTCCGGGAAGATCTGAACAGACGGGCGCCCCGCGTCATGGCGGTGTTGAACCCGATGAGGGTCGTCATCGACAATTATCCGCCGGACGCCGTCGAAGAACTCGAAGCGATCAATAACCCTGAAGATCCGGGCATGGGGACGCGGAAGGTCCCTTTTTCCGGTGTGCTCTATATCGAACGCGAAGATTTCCTCGAGAATCCTCCTCAGCAGTTCTACCGTCTTGCGCCAGGCCGGGAGGTGCGATTGCGGTACGCGTATTTCATCACGTGCACGGGCGTCGTGAGAGATCCGGATACCGGTGACATTGTCGAATTGCGCTGCACGTATGATCCCGCGACGCGTGGCGGAGACGCGCCGGATGGTCGCAAGGTAAAATCCACTCTCCACTGGGTATCGGCGGCGCACGCGTGCGAAGCGGAAGTGCGCCTTTATGATCATCTCTTCACGAAGGCGGATCCGGACGAAACGGCAGAAGGAGAAGATTTTATGGCGTACATCAACCCCGACTCGCTCCGGATTCTGCACGGCTGTTTCGTCGAGAAAAGCCTGGCCGAAGCTCCGGTCGGAGCGTTCTATCAGTTCGAGCGCCAGGGCTATTTTTGTGTGGATCCGGATACGACGCGTCGCGGGAAGTTGGTCTTTAACCGGATCGTAACGCTGCGTGATACATGGGCGAAGATCCAGAAGACCCTCGCTCCACGATGAAAGGGAACGGTTTCGCATGGGATACGGTCGCACGACCGGAGACCGTTCGTAGGGTGCTCCACCGCGCATGAGTTACGTCGCTGTCATCGGTGCGGGGAGCTGGGGAACGACGCTCGCGCATCTCCTCGCGGAGAAACAGTACGACGTATCGCTCTGGGTCTACGAGAGCGAGCTCGCGGAAGAAATACGCCGGACGAGAGTGAACAGCGTCTACCTGCCGGGCGTGGAGCTACCCGACAATATTCGCGTAACGAGCAGCGTGGAGGACGCTCTCACCCGGTCCCGCTATGTCATCAATGCGGTGCCTGCTCAGTATACGCGGATGGTCTTCAAAGACCTTGCGCCCTACGTCGCGCGCGAATCCGTCGTCATCAGCGTCGCGAAAGGAATCGAGAGAGGCACCCTCTGCACGGTCTCCTCTGTCCTCAAACAATTAGTGCACAATCCGATCGCGGTCCTCTCCGGTCCGAGCTTCGCGAAGGAAGTGATCAAAAAACTACCGACCGCCGTCACGCTCGCAACGGACGACATCCACATCGGCGTCCATCTCCAGGAAATTTTCAACGTCTCTTACTTCCGGGTTTATACGCACGACGACATCCTCGGCGTCGAACTCGGCGGTGCGCTGAAGAACGTCATGGCCATCGCATCGGGCATCGCCGACAGCCTCGAACTCGGCAACAACGCGCGCGCCTCTCTAATCACACGAGGATTGATCGAGATGACCCGCCTCGGCGTCGCGATGGGCGCGAAGGAGAGAACGTTCACGGGGTTGAGCGGTATCGGCGACCTCGTGCTCACCTGTTCGAGCCCCCTCTCGCGGAACTATTCCGTCGGAGTGAGCCTCGGACAGGGAATGAAATTGAGGGACATCCTCACAAAAACGCGGAGCGTCGCCGAGGGGGTCGCGACCGCGGAATCCGCTTTCGCGCTCTCGCAGAAGTACGGCGTCGAGATGCCGATCGTGGAGCAGGTCTACAGAGTTCTCTACGAGGACAAAGACCCCTCGCTCGCGGTGAGGGATCTCATGGAACGCTCCCTGAAATCGGAATTCTATGGATGATCTCACGAGGACACCGTCGTGGCTGGCGGAGAAACGATGATGTTGTGCGCGCCATGGACAGCGTAACCCTGAGGAAGATACTGAGGTCACTGCAGTCGGGAAGAATCGACCTCGACGAGGCGATGGAAGCCGTAAAGCACCTCCCCTTCGAAGATCTCGCCTTCGCGAAGATCGACCACCATCGTCAAGTTCGGCAGGGGATCCCGGAGGTCGTCTTTGCCGAGGGGAAAAGGGAAGAGGACGTTGTATCGATCGGTCGCGCCATCTTCAGGAGGAGCGGAAGGCTCCTCGTCACGAAGGCCTCTGCTGCGATCCATTCGAAACTGCGCATCGAAAGCGCGGTATTTCATCCCGTGTCGCGTGTCATCGCCGCGGGCGCGGAGCGTCAGCGGAGAGGGCTCATCCTCGTCGTCGCTGCAGGGACATCGGACATCCCCGTGGCGGAGGAAGCCGCCGTGACGGCGTCGTTTCTCGGGAGCAGAGTGGAAACGGCCTATGACGTCGGCGTTGCCGGAATTCACCGCCTCCTGAGCGTAAAAAAATCCCTCTTCGCCGCGAGGGTTGTCGTCGTCGTCGCGGGGATGGAAGGTGCCCTGCCCTCGGTTGTCGGCGGGCTCGTCGATAAACCCATCGTTGCTGTCCCGACATCCGTGGGTTACGGGACGAGCCTCAGGGGACTGACCGCACTGTTCGCCATGCTGAATTCCTGCGTTCCCGGAATCGGGGTCATGAATATCGACAACGGTTTCGGTGCGGGCTGTCTCGCGCACCGCATCAACGCACTCGGGCGATAGAGAGCGGTGTCTCCGCGAGAGGTCGCCGCATTGCCAGGACGAAGAGGATGCTTCCTGTGAATCTCTACCTGATCGACGGCAATTCCTACATCTACCGCGCCTACTACGCTATCAGAACCCTCACCAGTTCTCGGGGGCTTCCCACGAATGCGGTTTACGGTTTCACTACGATGCTCCTCAAGATTCTCAGAGAAAAAAAGCCGGACGGAATCGTCGTGTCGTTCGATTCGCCCGTGCCGACAGAGCGCCACAGGCTTTTCGAGGAATACAAGGCTCGGAGACCGGACATGCCCGAAGACCTTGTCCAACAAATCCCGTATATCAAAAGACTGATCGGGGCGTTCAATATACCGATCTTCGAGGTGCCGGGATACGAGGCCGATGACATCCTGGCAACAATCGCGAAGAAGGGTGCCGCTCAGGGGTTTGCCGTCTTCATCGTAACCGGTGATAAAGATATGCTCCAGATCGTGAACGAACGAATCAAAGTGTACGACCCGCTGAAAGACGCCGTTCTCGATGCATCGTACGTCATGGAGAGATTCGGCATCGCACCGGACCGAATTCCGGAATTTATGGCACTGACGGGAGATGCAATCGATAACATCCCGGGCGTCAAGGGAATCGGCGAAAAGACGGCACGCGAATTGTTGACGCGGTTCGCCTCGCTCGATGATCTCCTGATGAATGCGGTGATGATAGAGAAAGAAAAGCTCCGGCAGCTCGTCCTGGATAATGCCGATATGGTGAGATTGAGTCGTTCGCTCGCGACGCTCAATTGCGCCGTGCCCATCGCCGTTCGCCTCGAGGATTTCCGCCTGAAAGAACCCGATTGGGTCTCTCTCCTGCGCCTCTTCAGGGAACTCGAATTCGGGAGCCTCATGAAGCTGATACCGTCCGAGAAAGTACCGGAGTCACGGCATGAGGCGATCTTTTCGATAGCGAGTCTCGAAGAGGCGCTCGCGACACTCGGGGACGAAATCGCGCTCGATACGGAGGCGACCGGGAAAGACCCCGTTTCCGCGGAACTCGTCGGAGTCGCTTTTTGCGGAGAGGATGGAGCCTTTTACGTGCCGGTCGCTCACGTTTACCCTGGCGCGCCTGCCCAGCTCGGAAAGAGGGATGTCGTGAAAGCGCTGTCGCTCCTCCTCGAAAGAGAAGACATCCCAAAGATCGGACACAACCTGAAGTACGATCTCGTACTCCTCAAAAGAGAGGGCGCAGAAGTGAGGGGCACCCTTTTCGATACGATGCTCGCCTCTTACCTCTTGAATCCGAACAAGCCGAACCACAGCCTCGAAGAAGTCGCCTTCGAGCACCTCTCTCTCCGAAAGCGAACGTTTCCGGAAGTGCTCCGGGGGAGGAGTTCATTCGCCGAGGTTCCGGTGGAGGAGGCGACGGTCTACGCCTGCGAAGACGCGCATCTCGCGCTTCGGTCGAAGGACGTCCTGTTTGCAAAGCTGAAAGAGGAGCATCTCGAGACCCTCTATTTCTCGATCGAGATGCCTCTTATCCCGGTACTCGTCGATATGGAAATGGCCGGCGTAAAAGTTGATTCCTCTAAACTTGCGGAGCTTTCCAAAGAACTCGATCGTGAACTGGACGGGATCACGAGGAGGATCTATTTCCTCGCGGGACAGGAATTCAACATCAATTCGCCGAAGCAGTTGAGCAGGATACTCTTCGATACGATCGGGCTCCCGCCCGGGAAAAGAACGAAGACCGGTTTTTCGACCGATATGAGCGTCCTTGAAGAACTTGCCCTCCACCACGAACTTCCCCGTGAGATCCTCAATTACCGAAGCCTGAGCAAACTGAAGACGACGTACATCGATGTGCTGCCGACGCTCGTAAACCCCCGCACGGGCCGCATTCACACGTCGTTCAATCAGGCGGGGACCTCGACGGGACGGCTGAGCAGCAGCGAACCGAACCTGCAGAACGTGCCGATCAGGGGGGATTGGGGGAGGCGGATACGGGAAGCGTTCGTCGCAGATGACGGGCGGATCCTGCTCTCGGCAGACTATTCGCAGGTTGAGCTGAGAATACTCGCCCACCTGAGCGGTGACGAGGGGCTCGTCGATGCGTTTAATGACAACCTCGATATCCACGCGAGAACCGCTGCCGAACTGTTCGGCATCCCGATCGATAAGGTGACGGAAGACAACCGTCGCATCGCCAAGACGGTGAACTTCGGGATTATCTACGGTATTTCACCCTTCGGACTCTCCGAAACGCTGAGCATAACCGGAAACGATGCGAAAAAATACATAGACCGTTACTTCCAACGGCACCCGGGGGTAAAAAAATATATCGATCGGTGTATCGAGGAAGCACGACAGAATGGATACGTAATGACGCTCTTTGGGAGGAAGCGCGCCATCCCGGAGATTCAGAGCAAGAATCTGCCGGTGCGGCAACAGGGCGAAAGGCTCGCCGTAAACTCGCCGATTCAGGGATCGGCGGCCGATATCATCAAGGTAGCGATGATCAACATCTGGAAAAGCCTGCGGGACAGGAAGCTGAGCGCGAAGATGATCCTGCAGGTGCACGATGAACTTCTCTTCGAAGCGCCGCTCGATGAATGCGACCTGCTGCGGACGATCGTCCGCGAGAACATGGAAGGCGCCGCCTCCCTGTCAGTCCCGCTCAAAGTCGAAATCTATTCCGGCACGACATGGGCGGAGGCGCACTGACGGAACACCGTCGGCATAGAGATACTTTTCGCCCGGTTGTCCGTTTTGGTATTATATGGCGCAGGAGGGGGCATGAAAAAGACGTCAGGTGCGCAGAATGTTTCTCCCGTAGCCGAAAAACGGGCAACGAAGAAGAGATCCGGGGACCCCACCGTCACATCCTTGCGAGCACCGTCTAAAAAGAGTACCAAAACCGCTCCGACAGCGAAGTCCCGTGCTCGAGAGTCGCGGCGCGCTGCGCCCAAACGGGAGGAACACACACGGGGGAAAGGATCCGGGAAGGGAATGAAACCCACGACCGCAAGGACGTCGCCCCCCGCACGTGCGCCGTCGAAAAAGCCGTCGAAGAGAACATCGGCGAAAGCATCCGTTAAAAAAATCGAAGAGACTGAGGTTTTACAAAAAGCCAAAAAAATCGCGAAGTCTCCACGACGAAGTGCGGCGACCGAAAAGCTCGCGTCAATCGGAGGAAAGAGGGAGACGAAGTCGCCGGGAAGGGTTGCAAAAGAGCCGAAACGAGAGCGTTCAGCGAAGAGACGGGAAAAAGTGCCAGCCGCAAAAAAGTCGATGCCGGCCGCGGAAAAAGAAAGTCGCCGACCGGGGAAGAAGAAAGTGGCCGGCGAAAAAAAACGCGAGGCAACCCGAAAAAAGAGAGCAGTAAGCGCGAAACGTCGGACAAAAAGACCAACACGTGAAGGCGAAGAAGAACGTGTTCGGCCGAGGGTTGAGCAGACGCCTGAGGAGCCGCTTGAGCTGAGTGCGGAGATCGTGCCGGAAGAACCGGAAAGCAAGGGGGTTGCGCTCGTCGAAGAGACCATAACGGCTCCGCCTCGCCACGCTCACATTGAGATGCTCTCACCCGAATACGGCGAGAATTCGATCACGTTGTTGCCGGTCAATCCCTTTCGGATCTTTGCCTTCTGGGAGGTCCGCCGGGAAACGTTGAAGATCTTTAAGGGCGCTCTCACGCTCAGGCTTTACGATATCACCGACATCGATTTCGATGCGAGGGAAGCGCAATCCTTCCGAGATATCGCCATATATGAAAGAATCGGCAAGACATACCTCGACGTGTTGCCTTCGCGTCGCTACGTTGGGGATATCGGGATTCTCTACGAAGGCATCTTTATAGGTTTCGCGCGCTCTGCGCCGGTTTCTACTCCTGTTGCTCACGTCCCGGGAGAGGAGGTATTCTCCCCCGCGCATGATGCCGATATCCCCATCGGCTATTGAGAAGCAATATATCATTTCTCTGCAACCCTATGATGCATGAAAAGGACGCTTTGATATTTCAGTAATTATTAGAAGTTTTGCATAAACTAATTGCACAGTTTCAGTGTGGTATCAAAAAATGTTTTCGCAAAATAACACGTTGCACCATGGCACAATCGTTGCTCTTCTATAAAGATTATAAAGACATGAAATAATAAGCATATAAGGAAGACGATTTTCCCCCTATGCGATGCTGTCGCTCTTGCTGTAGCGTGAAGAAGCTGACAAAGTGGGTAGCGGTTTGCTAAATTGTAACGAAGTCCAATTTACTAAACCAAAGGAGGGTACGTATGAAAAGGGTAGGGATTTGTCTGTTGGTTTTTGTTTTCCTTTCTTGTGCATGGGGCTTGCCTGCTATGGCAGCAGACCCCGAGATTCAGCAGCTCCAGAGCGAGATACAGAAGCTGATGAAAAGGCTGGAAGAACTGGAGAAGAAGCAGCAGGAAACGTCGACTAAGGCCCTCGAAACGGAAAAGAAGATTACCGAGATCGATAGGAAGGCCGAAAAAGTGGAGAAGAAGCTGCCGAAAGTGGATCTCTACGCGCAGATACGAACGTTCTATCTCAACAGAGACGAAGATAAGGAGCGCCATTACAGGGATAACTACTTCGAGATTTATAAATTCAGAGTGGCTGCCAAAGGTGAGCTTGGCAAACTAATCCAATTTTACGGGATGATCGATGCCAACGAAAGTGAGGATTACGCCGCTAAACTGTGGGAAGGGGCTGTTCAATTCACTTTTCTACCTGAACTGGTAGTGAAAATAGGACAAACAAGGGTACCGTTCAGCAGGCACCAGTTTGTCGCCCGTCATCAAAGTCCTGTTATGTCGAGCGATGGGAATTATTTTCTTCCCAGTCAGTTTAAAGATGCGACAAAAGCTGTTGATCCCTTTGCGGGAGGTTATAGATCGTCACAAGCATTCAAGAGAAACGATTTCGAAACGGTCGTTGCGGGTTCCATAAAAGATGGTATGTTCAAATATTATGTGGCCGCGGCGAACGAAGACAGGTCGAATTCCAATAAGGTGTGGGATTTGGACGAAGGATTCGTGGACGCAGACATTGTATCCGGGCAATCCGTCAAGGACAAGAGGGGTATCGAATATGATGCGAGGATAGAATTCACGCCTACCATGTTCGGTTTCAAATCTGAGGGAACCGTGTTCGATCCTTCTCTGAGGGTGAGACAAACGTATCTCGGCGAGTTGGATACCATGACCTTCGGAATCGGATATCATCACGAAAAGCATTTAAACGGCGCCGATGCAGCGAAATACGGTGATTCTTCCCTCACCAGAGACGCGTGGGCTGCCGACTTTTCGTTCGAGAAAAAATTAGGGAAATACGTTACTGGATTAGAGGTAGGCTACATGAATTTCGACGACACCCATTTTTACCAGACTAACGATGGTTATAAGAAGGGTGGTGCCTGGACCGGTTACGCAGACGCCCATCTTATTTACGGGGAGAAGATTTGGATGGGGTTACCCGGGATAGGTGTGCGATATGAGTATGTCAACGTTGACGGAGAATACAAAAATGGCGCTGGAGAACTCAAAAAAGACCTTGTTTACCAACGGTATGGCGCCTGTCTATCCTACTGGTTCAACAATGCGACGAGAATTGGCGTAGGCACTGACTATGTGAAAGCCAGCGATGCCTTGAAGGCATATTTCAGAGATAAGAAGTGGGAAGACAATACGATAGTGTGGTATTTAGGGGTTTACGCGCAGTTCTGAAGGTGAGAGCATATGGTGAGGAATGCATACGCCGACGCATCTATGCATATGTGACCTGATGTCAAATCGCGACGAAAGGCCGCCTTCATAGGGCGGCCTTTCTATTTCAATTTATTATTAAAGAATTCGCACGCCATACTGTTACCCTCTCCGCCATTTGACTTGAAAGACCGTTAAAAAATGAATTAGAATTCTACACGAAAGAGATCTTTCTAATAGGCTTTGAGCAGTGAGTGCGCCGTTGCCAACGCCAGAAGCGGATCATCCGCCGGTGTAGCTCAGAGGCAGAGCAGCTGATTCGTAATCAGCAGGTCGTCGGTTCGACTCCGACCACCGGCTCCATTTAATATCAAGCCTTTACGCTGATTAAGATTCGGCCCATTTGCCCCCGCATGTTGGAATTGTTATACGGGTGGCTGCCCGGTCAACGCGGTTCTGCCCACTATTGCGTCCGCCTTTGTCACATGTTCGGGCGCACGATGGGACTATCCGAGAGTCACGGCAAGGCTCTCATGAGCGAGAAGTCTTGAGAATGTCGTTAGGGGAGGGGATGCAAAAATCGATCAGACGGAATTCCGCATGTGCTACGTGTGCTCGAAGAGCGTCTTTACTTCATTCATCAGTTCGTTGATATCTTTGAATTGACGGTATACCGAAGCGAACCGAACATAGGCGACCTTATCGAGTTCTCTCAAAGATGACATCACCTCTTCGCCGATCCAACTGCTCGGGACTTCCTTGACGCCGAGCCCGAGCAATTTTTTTTCGATCGAGTCCGTAATCCCCTCGAGAGTCTCTACGCCGATTGGCCTCTTTTCGCACGCCTTCTTCAGTCCGGTAATGATCTTTTCACGTTCGTATGGTTCCCTCCGGCCGTCCTTTTTTACGACGAGCGGAACGATGTCCTCGACACGCTCATAGGACGTAAAGCGCTTTGCGCACTTGAGGCATTCCCGCCTGCGGCGTATCGCGTTCCCTTCCCTGCTCGTCCGGGAATCGATGACTTTGTCTTCCAGATTTCCGCAGAATGGACACTTCATAGGGAAAAATCCGAAATCCTACTATCGAAATCCCAACAATCTGTCACGATATTCCGTATAGTATCGGCTGGTCGCTGAAAAAGTCCGATGAAGTTTCAGCCTGAGCATAGCGAAGAGTCTCCAAAGCCAGGCACCGCGAGATTCCTCACGGAGCCCGTCCCAAGCTGAACAGCAAGACTCTTTCTGCCTTGGGCGGATCCTTTGATAAAAAGTTTTCGCTCGGAGTGACTGATGGCGAAGAGCGCAGAATGACGTTTTTTGTGCTTCTTCGACGTTTTCAGCAACCTGTTGGTATTCAATGTTTTTTCGGATTGAGAGTAAGGGTTTATTCTTTTAGTAAATCGGGAATTGGTTAGAGAGTGCCTGAACCCTGTGCGAGAGCATCTCGATGGCTTTGCTGTCGCCTCTATTGGCTATGACCGACGCGATGATCTCCGCTATTTCGACCATTTCTCTCTCTGCCATGCCCCTCGTCGTCACACAGGGCGTGCCGAGTCGAATACCGCTCGTGATGGAGGGCGGCCGCTCGTCGTAGGGGATGACGTTCTTGTTGACGGTGATCCTCGCGCTCCCGAGCGCTTCCTCGGCATCTTTTCCCGTAATGTCCATGTTCGTGAGGTCGACGAGCATCATGTGGTTGTCCGTTCCACCCGAAATAATCCGAAAGCCTTTCCTGAGCAACTCTTCCGCTAACGTCTGTGCGTTCCTGATGACCGCCCGCTGGTAATCCCTGAACGACGGCGCCAGAGCTTCCTGAAAGGCGACTGCCTTCGCCGCGATGACGTGGACCAACGGTCCACCCTGGATGCCGGGGAAGATCGTTTTATCGATCATGCGGGCGTAGGCCGCCTTGCACAGAATAAGACCGCCTCGCGGCCCCCGTAACGTCTTATGGGTTGTGGACGTCACAAAATCGGCGAAAGGGATCGGGGACGGATGGAGCCCTGCCGCAACGAGTCCCGCGATATGGGCGATATCGGCCATGAGGTAGGCACCCACCTCCTTCGCGATATCGGAGAAGATGCTGAAGTCTATGCTGCGCGAATATGCACTCGCGCCGACGATAATCATGCGTGGTCTGTGTTCGAGAGCGAGCCGGCGCACTTCCTCATAATCGATGAACCCCGAATTTCTGTCGACCCCGTAAGTAACCGACTTGTACAGCGTGCCCGAGAAATTGACGGACGCACCGTGCGACAGGTGCCCGCCGTGGCCGAGGCTCATGCTGAGTATGGTGTCACCGGGCTTCAGGACGGCGAAAAAAACCGCCATGTTAGCCTGCGATCCTGAATGCGGCTGGACGTTCGCGTGTTCCGCTCCGAAAAGCTTTTTCGCGCGTTCTATGGCGAGGCTCTCGACGGTGTCCGCGTGCTCGCACCCACCGTAGTATCGTCTGCCGGGGTATCCCTCTGCGTACTTGTTCGTAAAGACCGATCCCTGGACTTCGAGGACGGCGGGGCTCGCATAATTTTCTGACGCGATGAGAACGATGTGACTTCTCTCGCGCTCTATTTCCTTCTGAACCGCAGCGAATACGTCCGGATCTGTCTCTCTCAGGTTCTCAAACTCCATTGTCGCGGATGCGCCTTTCGATGAACGTTATCTTTTGAAGTCTCTTGGCGTGGCGCTCGCCTTCGAAGGGCGTGCTGACCCAGATCCTCACGATCTCCTTTGCCAAATCCCTTCCGACAATCCTTCCCCCCAAAACGAGTATGTTCGCATCATTGTGGAGCCTGCTCATTTTTGCGGTAAACAGTTCGTTGCACAGGGATGCTCTCACACCCGGGAATTTGTTTGCGACGATGGACATCCCGATTCCCGTTCCGCAGATGAGGATGCCTCTTTCGACCTTTCCCGAGGACACATCTTTGGAGACCTTTTCCCCAAAGTCCGGATAATCGACTGACTGGGGCGTATCCGTTCCGTAATCAAGGCACTCGATGCGGAGTTCCTGCAAGAGGGATACTATTTCTCTTTTGAGTTCAATGCCCGCGTGATCGCAGCCGATTGCAATGGTCATAGTGGTGCCCGGTTTCCGGAAACCCTTAATATTATCCGACGCGTTTTCGGATAGTCAAGAAAGCGGGTCCTTGGCGCTTTTCTTTTCGCCGCTTATTCTCGGAAAAAGCGCGGGTCCTTTCGACACCGTCGTCCCGGGACGGAGTCCTCCCCAGACTATTTCCCGCTGCAGGTTCGCCGTGGACAGGTCTCCCGACACGCCCAATTGACCCCACATCCTCCCGGCGGTAGTCGGCATGAACGGATAGAGGAAGAGGGCGGAGATGCGCAAAACCTCTGCGAGGCTGTAAAGCACCTTCGAGAGTCTCGCCATCTCACGCTGCTTCCAGAGGTTCCATGGAGCCTCGTCTTCGATGAGTTTGTTCGCGTCGTCGATGACATCCCATACGCTGTCGATCGCATTCCCGAAGGAGAGGGTGCCAAGCGCGCGATCGAAGAGCGGATAGATGGACTCGGCTTTGTCCCGCAAAGCGCGTGTGCCCGGCAAATCGTTCGCAGGTACGTCTCCTGAGGCGTCCGGGATCGTCCCGCCGAAATACTTCTCGATCATCGTGATGGTTCGGCTCAACAGGTTACCGAGGTCATTTGCGAGATCCGTGTTGAACCGCTTGATCAGAGCCTGCTCCGAAAAATCTCCATCGAGGCCGAAGGGGACCTCACGGAAGAGAAAATACCTGAAGGCATCCGCACCGAACGTCTCGGCAATGTTGCCGGGATCGACCACATTGCCGAATGACTTGGACATCTTTCTCCCCTCCACGGTCCACCAGCCATGAGCGAAGATATTGTTCGGCAGAGGCATTTCAAGGGCCATCAACATCGCCGACCAGTAGATGGCGTGAGTGGTCAGAATGTCCTTGCCGATGAGGTGATGATCGGGCGGCCACCAATCGTTGAGGTGCGGGGCGGGGGCACCGGACGCCGCTTCCGCGCCACCACGCTGCGTATCGGACAGCCTCTCAAGGGAGGGGGCGAGGTATTGCGTTGCGGAGTAATAGTTCAGGAGCGCGTCGAACCATACGTAGGTGACAAAATTCTGATCGAACGGGAGCGGAATTCCCCACGAGAGCCGCTGTCTTGGCCGGGAGATGCACAAATCCCCGAGCTGATTGTTTTTCAGGAAACCGAGGACTTCATTTCGCCGCGTCTCCGGCAGAATGAAGGAAGGGTTCGCCTCTATGTGTTTGACGATACGCTCCTGATAGCGCGACATGAGGAAAAAATAGTTCTCCTCCGAAATGTGTTCGACGGGACGCTTGCAATCCGGACACCGCCCGTTCTCGACCTCCTTTTCGGTCCAGAAACGCTCATCGTGCACGCAGTACCACCCGGCATACAGCCTCTTTATTATCTCCCCTCTGTCGAAGAGGTTCTGCAGCATCGCCTGGACGATTTCGATGTGCTCACGATCCGTCGTCCGGATGAAAGCGTCAGGTCGGATGAACAGTGTTTCCCACATTTTCCGGTAATTTTCGACCATCGCATCCGCGTGGGCTTTCGGCGTCATGCCTTTTTCCTGCGCCGCCTTGGCGACTTTCTGCCCGTGTTCATCCGTTCCGGTCAGGAAGAAGACCTTTTTGCCTTTGAGCCGGTTGTACCGCGCGAGAATGTCCGCGGCGATGGTGGTGTACGCATGCCCGATGTGGGGGACATCGTTAACGTAATATATAGGGGTCGTGACGAAAAACGTATCTCTCATCTGTTCTGCGGCTTCTTCTTTCGTCTCTTCAGATACCACTTCCTCCGCTTGCTTCTCTTCTCGCGCGTCGCCTCGGGGGGCGCTTGGCCCGAGATCTCGCCATGGGGGGGTTCACCGCGCAGATCGTGAACCACCGCCCCCGCCGTCTCTGAGAGGATATCGCTCGACGCGACGACGACCTCGCCCGCTTCCGCGTCCTCGGAGATCGACACTGCCTCCGTGTCTGTCGGTTCTTCGACGAGAGGCATCTCCGAATACTCGTAGCCGAGGCAACACATGAGGCGTCCGCACGAGCCGGACAGTTTGCTCGTATTGAGGACGAGTTCCTGTTTTTTTGCCATCTTGATCGAGATCGGCTCGAACGCGGTGAGAAACTTCGTGCAGCAGAGTTCCCGACCGCAGATACCGAGGCTGCCGACCATCCGCGCGCTGTCCCTGACGCCGATCTGCCTCATCTCGATCCTCGTTTTGAACCGTGATGCGAGGTCCTTCACGAGTTCCCTGAAGTCGATCCGTTTTTCGGCAGTGAAGTAAAAGATGATCCGCTTCTTGTCGAGGGTCGCCTCCGTGGCGATGAGCTTCATCGGAAGACCTCTCGCCATAATCCTCTCGAGGCAGAAATGTTTCGCCTCCGCTTCGAGAGCCTTGTTCTCCTCGCGTTGCAGGAGGTCTTCCTCGGTCGCTTTACGGATGATTTTTTTGAATTTCCGATCCGGATCGTCGACCGTTCGCCGTTCCATGACGATGCTCCCGATGCTGATGCCGAGATCCGATTCGACGACGACGAGGTCTCCCTTCCGGACCTCGAAACCGTCGGCTTCGAAATCGTATATTCTTCCGCAGGGTTTAAAGCGAACACCCACAATGTCAGCCATGCAAAGTACCTGTCGTTTCCCCCAACAGAACGCCCGTGTAGTTCCACGTGAGCGATTTGTTGAGGTTGAAATGGAGACGTCCTCTGAGATCGACTATCTGACGATATCGTTCTATTATAACCCGGAGATCGATGGCCATGCTCGCAGCGGAGATCTCATCCTCGAGATCGGCGTTCATGAGATGCTCGCTCCTGCCGGTTATCTTCATGATTGCAACGTCCCTGAGGACGGAGAGGAGAAAATCGAACCACTTCTCCATCTCCTCGCGGGATGACCAGCCGTCCAGCCCCAGTGTTCCCACTTCTTTCAGGAGCGACAGAAATCGAGCACGTTGCTCCATGGAATCCTCTCCCGCGACGGTCCCGGGTCTCCCCATTGCGAGCCTGGCAGAGAGATCGAGTGCCGACGGGCTGATCGGTGCCCGTTTCGTTTCGCGGCGAAGGCTCTTCTGTCCGACCTTCTCCCGTTCCCATTCCCGCTGTATGACATCTCTGCACGCGGCGAGGGAAAGGGGGACAAAGTTGATCCGCGAACAACGCGACCGTATCGTGTCGGGCAGACGTTCCGGGTTCGATGCGACCAATACGATGAGGCTCTGGGGAGGCGGTTCTTCGAGCGTTTTGAGAAATGCGTTAGCGGCGAACGGATTCATGGTCTCCGCGGAATCCACGATGACCGTCTTCACCCGCCCCTCGAACGCTTTGAGCGACAGGAGGTCCTCGACCGCACGAATTTCCTCGACCCTGATCTGGCCGTTATCCGGCGATACTACCTGAACATCGGGGTGGATGTCTCTGTCGATTTTGCGGCACGACGGGCATGTATCGCAACTGTCGATCGGGGAGACCCCCTGACGCTCATCCCATTCGCCCATGCAGTTCAGGGTTTTCGCGAGGGTCAGCGCGGTCAATTTCTTGCCGATACCGGATTCTCCCGCGAAGAGGTACGACGAGGGCACGCGGCCGCGCCGGATGGTTCTTTGGAGAATTCGTACTGCCCGATCCTGGCCGACGATATCCCGGAAACTCATGAGAGTCCGAGCCTCGTGCGCACTATCTCGACAATAGCGCGGTGCGTCTCCTCGATTCCGTTGCGTACGGAAAGGGTCCGAACGCGGGACGGCTCCCGCGACGCGATCGCATGGTATCCGTCCCTGACGCGTTCATGAAAAGAGATATCTTCCAACTCGAGCCGATCCACCTTCCTCACGTCCTTATTCCTCTGGAGCCCTGTCCCGATATCGATGTCCAACAGAATCGTGAGGTCTGGCCGCAGCCTTCCGGTCGCGACGGCGTCGAGCGTATCGATGATCCCGAAATCGATTCCCCGGCCATATCCTTGATATGCGATCGTCGAATCGGCAAACCGGTCGGTGATGACGATCGCACCCCGATCGAGTGCCGGCAGGATCACTTCCTGCACATGCTGCGCGCGGGATGCCATGTAGAGGAGGAGTTCGGTCAGGGGTGACATGTTCCGGTGCTCGACCGCGAGCAGAACCTCCCGGATCTCTTTGCCGATAACGGTGCCCCCCGGCTCTTCCGTCAAGACGACCTCGTGTCCTCTCCCCTCCAAATAGGAATACAGGAGCTTTGCCTGGGTCGATTTGCCGGATCCTTCGATGCCCTCGAACGAGATGAACGCGCCCTTCATCGGGCACCTGCCTTCAACGCGGCGCTCAATTCGGCAAGGGTACGGAATATCATTTCGGTCTCCCCGATGGTTCTCGAGCCGGTGCCGCAGGAAGGGGTGAGGATGACCTGCGAGAGGAGGAGATCCCGAGGGAGCGAGGTCGAAAGAAAGCGGATACCGCGCTCGAAGCGCTCCCTGAGAGAAAAGGTATCCTCGTGTGCTATCGCATCCGTGGTCGGGACGATCCCCCACGCCAACCAGCCCTTCTTTTCAAGGAATCGCGTGAATTCATCGGGATAGAGTGCGAGCGTTTCGAGATAATCGTATGCGTCGAAACTGATAATGCTCGCCTGGCTCTCGATGACGAGAGGCCAGTCCGCCTTCCCGCAGCAATGGAGCCCGGCGAGCGCACCGGCGTCTCTGATCGTGCCGACCGTCGCCTGCAGGAGCCGGAATGCCTCCGCAGGCGCTACGCCAAGGTACGCCGACGTACCGAGAGCGGAAAGAACAGGTTCGTCGACAAAAATGATGACGCGCTCTGCGATGCGCCTCAGGAGTTCGATCTGCCAACGGGTTTTTGCCTGGAGCACGAAGAGCGCTACTTCACGGAGTTCTTCATTGAAATATATCGGTCGTCCCCGGTTGTCCTTCACGCCGAGCGTAAACGTGAGGGGTCCGGTCACGTGTCCTTTAACGTACGGGAAGTGTCTGCCGTTCGTTGCCTGCAGAAATGCATAGAGCCCGCGCGCGTAACGCTCGGATATGGGGAGCGCGAGGTCATCCGAATAGATGGCGTAAAATCGCTGGAGTTCTTCCTCGTCTCCCACGACCCAGAAAGCCTCTCTCTCTTCGTCGATCTCCACGCTTGGCATGCCCTCGGAATACTGGGGGATCATGAATTCGCGGAACGACAGTCGAGGAAGCTGTGGCCAAAATGGGATATCAACAGTGTTCAGCACCAATCTGCACGCTTCGGCTGGGTCAGTATGCGGCAGACTGCCGATGCCTGTCGTGAGGAATGGTGTGAACATTGTTCAAAAGACTCCAAAGGTCCGATGTATGGTCAATATGCGCTGTTCTCGTTTTGTGTGCTGCCCCTCTCCGCGATGGGCACGTGTTCTCTTCGCTGCCGGGCAAAAATGCATTCACCCCCGTGAGGGGGTGAATGGCACCGTCGCTATACCTCTATGTCTGAAGAGCAAAAGAGCCTTACTTGCTCTTTCTCCTCTGAAACTTGGTTTTTTTCCTGAGCTTATCATGTTTGTGTTTGCTCATTTTTTTCTTGCGCCACTTCTTGACGTTCCCCACGCATCCACCTCCCTCTTATAAGCAATCCACAGCCGACAGTACAGTATACAAGATAGAAAAAAATTTTTTCTATTTGCCCTGCTCAGGGCTTCTCGCGTGCCGTTTTGTGGCGCTCTTTCGCTTGATCCATGAACGCTTCGAGCTGTGTTTCGACTGTTGCCGACTCCGTTCCATCGTAAGGGATACTGATGCAGGGAATGCCGTAATCTCTTGACACGCCCCTCAGGAGGGCCGTGACGATAGTACCGGGCATGCACCCGAATGGCATCGCATTGACGATGCCGGATGCACCCCTCTCGATCAGGTCGACGCACTTTCCGATGCTGAGGACGGTCTCGCCTTCGAATGAACTGTGGACGTAGGGTGCCGCTTTGTTCAATATGTCCCTCGTTTCCGGTTCGTGAAGGGTCTTCAGGAACCCCTTGAAAAGCCGCCCGTATTTGTGTTCGATCCTCTTTTGGAAGAATCTCTTGACGATGAAGGAGATGATCGCCGACTTCTCTCTCTTCAGCATCGCTTTTTTGAGGCCGACCAAGTTGACGTAGTATACCCACTCTTCGACAGGTGCGAGCCAAACCTCACCCCCCAAATCCTCGATTTTTCTCACGAGGTCTTCATTGGAAAATCTGTGGGAGCGGACAAAAATTTCACCGATTATCCCGATGAGGGGTTTCTTTTCGCTGATTCTGGGAAGGTGCTCGAAGTCTTCCCGCATATTCTTCAGAACAGCTTCGACATTCTTTCCGTTCCTGCTCCTGAGGGCATCGTAGAGCCGGCGCACGTACACCTCGAAGAGGGCCTCCGCCGTGCCCTTCGTTCGCTCATAGGGACGGGTCTCGTGGAGGGATTTCACCAGGAGTTCGTAAGCAATGATGCCTTTCCAGGACTGGGTCACGAAGTCATCCCCGATAATGCCGAGATCCTTATAGAATGACGTATCCTGATTCGGTGCGAAGATCGGCACATTCGGGAGTCCCAGGCGTTCGAGGACCATCCGATGGAAGACATTGTACTGCCCGAACCTGCAGGGGCCCGTGCCGGACGGCATGAAGAAAGCGCTCTTCTCGGGCACGAAATCGGGCGCGAGGACCTTTTTGACCATATCCCCCGTCGTCACGACGCAGGGGTAGCATTCCTTTCCCGACACGAATTTCTTTCCGAGGTCGAGCGCTGTTTTATCCGACTCGGGAAGCACCTCTGCGCCCACGCCGCAACGCTCGAAGGCGGCAGCAATGCCGAAGGCATGAACGGACATGCGCGGCAGATAGATGACCTTGTCTAAACGGTCAAGGCCGGGGGACGCCGCGCGTTTTGCGGTCGCAGCGGATACCTCATCCGAAGATCGGGGCGTCCACACCGACCGGTGTCGTATGCTATCCAGAAACGCCTCGCATCGCGTGATTGCACCGGCGTCCGCACTGTGTTCGTCGATTTCGATGTGGAGGAATGGTCTGCTGCCCATTTCCTGCTGGAAGTATTTCAGGATGAACGAATCCGGGCCGCAGAGAAAGTTGCCGATGAAAATCGGGTAGAGGTTCTGCGTCTTCCTCACATAGCGCCCAGCCTTCAGAATCTTCTGGCCGCACTTCCAGTACATGTTCGGCCACTCCGCGCGAATCGATTCGCTGTCGAACGGGAGGAAATCGAATGGAACCGCCAAGACGCCGAGATCGGCGAGTTTTTTCGGGATATCGAGATTCACGCCGCGATCGAGCGCATTGTAGGCTCGGCCGATGATCGCGATGGCGAGGTCGCGATGGAGGGAGAGGATTTCCGCGCCCTTGTCCTTGATCGCCCGGAAGAAGGCGGTCTGTGCGCCCTCTGCAGCATCAATAGCTGCGGGGATCCGGCTCACATCGATGCCAAACGGTTTGAAAACCCTCGAGAGTTCTCTCGCGAGAAATTTTCTGCCCCGCCGAAGGTCGACGATCGGGGCGATGAGCCGAATGTCTCTGAACGCAACGCGGGATACGTACGGTATTGTCTGTGTGTGAGGACAGACGACCGATCGCTCGTATTCGTCTCCGGCGCCGCTGAGATTGATGAAGCTCGGGAGGAAAATAGCGTCGACATTCTTTTCGACGAGACAGGCGATGTGGCCGTGGGCAACCTTTACGGGGAAGCAAGCCTCGGAGAGAACCTGCTCGAGGCCCGCATTGACGATCTGTTTGTTCGTTTTGGATGAAATTTCCACTTCGCACCCGAGTTCCCAAAGGAGTGTCGACCAGTAGGGGAGGTAATCGAGGAAGAGGAAGACGTACGGAATACCGATCTTCAGGCGGGTCCGGCCGTCTTCTTGACCCGCGCGCTCCTTGCGTGTTTCGTGTTCTTTCCAAAGCATTTCTTCCCGGAAAGCGAAAAGGTCGGGCATCGTGCTCGGCGGTTTCTTCCGGATATCGTATTTTTCGCAACGCCCTCCATAGAAGAGGTAGCCTTCTTCGCCGGCGATCTTTACCCTGTTTATCTCGCACACGTTCGGACACCCATTGCAGGAGAACGAGGTAATTTCGTAACCGCGCTTCGAGAGTTCGAAGCCCTTAAAGGTCGAAGGGGAGGTGTCTGTTGCGCGGTGCTGTTTTGCGATGAGCGCCATACCGATTGCACCCGTGACATCGTGGTGCGGCGGCACGACGACCTTTTTATTCAGGTATTTTTCGAACGCCGAGACAACCGATTTGTTGAAAGCGACCCCTCCCTGGAAGAAGATGCGATCCCCGATGCGTTTTCCCGCGACGACCCGATTGATATAATTTTGCACGATGGAGTATGCCAAGCCGGCGAGGAGGTCTTTTCTGTCGGCGCCCTTCTGGAGGTTCGCCATGAGGGAATTTTCCATGAAGACCGTGCACCGTTCCCCGAGCCTGCACGGAGCGGGCGCAGAGAGAGCCTGTTCCTCGAACTCGCCCTTGATCGAGATGTTCAGTTTTTCGGCCTGTTCCTCGAGGAAAGAACCCGTTCCCGCGGCGCACGCCTTGTTCATCTCGAAATCGACGATGACACCGTCTTTGAGCGAAATGAATTTGGAATCCTGACCGCCGATTTCGAATATCGTGTCGACGTGTCTGTCGATGAATGCGGCAGCGGTCGCCTGGGCGGTGATCTCGTTTTTCACGATGTCCGCCCCGACGAAGTCGGCGATCATGTAACGACCCGAACCGGTCGTGCCCACCCCTACGATTTCCACCTTGTCACCGACTTCTTCCCCGATTTCGGCAAGGCCCTGGCAGACAGCTTCGATCGGTCTCCCGGCTGTCATGAGGTATCTTTTTGCCAGGAGTCTTCCCTCCGAATCGATGACCGCGAGGTTCGTGCTGATCGAACCGACATCGATGCCGAGAAAAGCCTTCGTTTTTTCAGACGAAGAGGCATGACGTCTCAAGGCCACGTCCTCATCGCGTATGGTTACGATGCTCAATGCGTCTTTCCCGTCGCCCAGAGGTGGATATCCCTCGTCCAGGGGTCGGTACGATGAGAGGAATTCCTCGAGGAGGGACAGGTCGAACGGTTGCACGTGCCCTTCGTGAAGATTTTTCAATGCCGCTCCGAGAGCGCCCATAAGCGCGTAATCGTCTGGCACATGGAGATCGGCGATGCCGAATACTGCCTTAAATGCCCTGACCATACCCTGATTTGCGGCGACGCCGCCCTGGAAGGAGACAGGCTCGACGATCTTGTGCCCTCTCGCTATGGATCCCTTGAAGTTCCGCGCGACCGCAAAACAGAGACCGGCGACTATGTCATGGACGGGCGTGGCGATCTGCTGGAGGTGGATCATGTCGGACTTTGCGAATACACTGCAACGCCCCGCGATCCTCGGCGGGGTTTTCGATTCGAGGGCGAGTGCGCTGAATTCCTCGATCGAAAGCCTCAGCCGCTCGGCCTGCTGGTCGAGAAACGAGCCCGTGCCGGCGGCACACACGGAATTCATCGAGAAGTCCTTTACCCCTCGTCGGTCATCGCCGAGGAGAATCAGTTTGGAATCTTCGCCACCCATCTCGATGATCGTTTTGATGTGGGGAAAGAGCAGTCTCGTCGAGAACGCCTGCGCGACGATCTCATTGACCGGTTCTATCTTCAAAATGGAACCGATAAGCCGGCCCGCGGATCCCGTGACGGCGAGGGAGAGAGGACGGGACGAGTCAAGGCAAGAGTGCGGAATGTTTCGGATGAGTTTGAGCGCGGTCGGGATCGGGTGTCCCCGATGTCGCTCGTACCAACGGTATCGTTTATTGCCCTGCTGATCCAGGACGACGAGCTTTACGCTCACCGAACCAGCGTCGAGGCCGATGACGTTCATGGGCAGCTCCAGTTCGTAAAAAAGATTATACCACAGTCACTCGTGCCGCGCCGCTCGTCTTTTGTCAAAACACGCCAGGCAGAAGGCGGTTCGGGACCTTCTCTTTGTATGCACGGTACGCTTCGCCGAAGCGCTTCGACAATTCTTTCTCTTCGAGGGGGATGATGACGAGATTGACGGTCACGAAATCGACGAAGGCGGCGACGCCGACAGAAACGACCCCAGTCACGAGGAAGACCCCGCAGAAGAGGAGTGTGTGCGCGAGATAGGTCGGGTGTCTGACCCGAGAAAACGGGCCGCTCGTGACCAGCTCTTTTTGAGCTGCGTCTAAGACCTCGGGGACGCCGATAATCCCCGGGATGCCGAGGAGGCGCGCGGTCCACACGTGGAGAACTGTTCCTGCAAGGAGCAGTGCCCAGCCAACGAGGACCCCTCCGACGGGAACGGCCATTTTCGTGTCGAGGAGGAGGTGCCGGTAGTGATAGACCACGAGGACAAGAGGCATCCAGAGGAGAACCGGCAATAAGTACGCTTTCAGGCCGATCCGCTTGTAGGAGAGCGAAAAGAAGTGAACCGGGATCCAGAAAAGTGGAATGACAAGCCAGAACAGTATCGTGACGAGCGCTAGGAGATCACGCATGACGGCGTCTCGTCAGGGAGGAACCGCGAGGCATCGCCGCGGTGCGTGTTGCGCTGCTCAAGGAAAGGGGGCAGCGAGAAGCGGAAAGTTCATCTCTTCACGCTGCTTGTAAAAAGCTTTCGCACAAAGTCTCGCGAGGTTCCGCACGCGTGCGATGTACGCCGTCCTCTCTGTAACGGATATGGCACCCCGTGCGTCGAGCAGGTTGAAGGTGTGCGAGCACTTCAGGCAGAATTCGTACGACGGAAGCACGAGGCCGAGCCTGTTGAGGCGCACGGATTCCTTCTCGTATGCGTCAAACTGACGCATCAGGAGTTCGGTATCAGCGTAATCGAAGTTGAACTTCGAGAACTCGACTTCGTTCCTGTGGTGAATTTCTCCGTATGTGATGCCTCTGCACCACTGCAGGTTGAAGACGTTGTCCACTTCTTGAAGGTACATCGCGATTCTCTCGAGGCCGTACGTGAGTTCGAGAGAGATCGGCTTGAGGTCGATACCCCCCACCTGCTGGAAGTAGGTGAACTGCGTAATTTCCATGCTGTCGAGCCAGACTTCCCAGCCAAGCCCCCACGCGCCGAGCGTCGGCGATTCCCAGTCATCCTCGACGAATCGTATGTCGTGCTTCTTCGGGTCTATGCCGAGATAGGAGAGCGATTCAAGATAGACCTCCTGACTGTCAGGCGGGGAAGGCTTGAGGATGACCTGATACTGATAGTAGTGCTGGAGTCTGTTCGGGTTCTCACCGTATCGGCCGTCGGTCGGTCGTCGGGAAGGTTCGACGTACGCAACTTTCCACGGCTCCGGCCCGAGGACCCTGAAGAATGTCGCGGGATGGAATGTGCCCGCGCCGACCTCCATGTCGTAGGGCTGAAGGAGGATGCACCCCCTCTCCGACCAGAATTGCTGAAGTTTTATGATGAGATCCTGAAAATACATCGTTTCTCCCGAGAGTCAAAATGTTAAAAGAAAGGAAAATGCTTTGTCAAACCGCAGGGCGTGGCAGAGTCGTTGAGACGATTCGATTGGGTAGGCGAATCCCGGATGGTGTGGTATAATCTTGAGCGTATGGGCAGGAAAATTCTCATGAGGGGAAACGATGCGATTGCGGAAGCCGCCGTGCAAGCGCAGTGCCGGTTTTATGCAGGGTACCCCATCACCCCGCAAAATGAAATACCGGAATATATGTCCCGGAGGATGCCCGAGGTCGGTGGTACCTTTATCCAGGCGGAGAGCGAGCTTGCTGCGATAAATATGGTATACGGGGCTGCCGCTGCAGGCGTTCGGGCCATGACGTCCTCGAGCAGTCCGGGAATCAGTCTCAAACAGGAGACGATCTCGTACCTCGCGGGCGCGGAACTCCCCGCGGTGATCGTCAATGTTCAGCGGGGCGGGCCGGGACTCGGGAATATCTCTGGTAGCCAGGGTGATTATTTCCAGTCCGTCAAAGGGGGAGGACACGGGGACTATCGCCTCATCGTGTACGCGCCGTCGAGCGTCCAAGAGGCGTGGGATTTGACGATGACGGCGTTCGACAAAGCGGACGAGTATCGGAATCCAGTGATGATCCTCAGCGACGGGATCCTCGGGCAGATGATGGAGCCGTTTTCTCCGACGGCCTATGTAAACCCCGATCTGCCGGAGAAGAACTGGAAACTCGACGGCTGCGCGAACAGGGAACCGCGCGTAATAAAATCCCTCTTCATGGGCGACGGGGAACTCGAGATGCGGAACATCCTCCTTCAGAAGAAGTATGCGCGTATCGAAAGGAGAGAGGCGAGGTTCGTCCACCATTTCAGCGATGACGCGGAGTGCACCGTCGTCGCGTTCGGCATCGTCGCGCGCATCGCTCTCGCATCGGTCATGCGCCTCAGACGTTCCGGCTGCAGGGTGGGGCTCTTCAGGCCGGTGACGCTCTCCCCCTTCCCGCGGGACGAACTCTTCATGCTCGCCGGGAGGAAGAGGAGGTTTCTCGTCGTCGAGATGAACGCGGGGCAAATGGTCGAGGATGTCCGTCTCGCGGTGAACGGAAAGTCGCCGGTCGTTTTCTATGGCCGACCGGGCGGCGCGATAGTAACTCCGGAAGACATCGAAGCCCGCATTCGCGAGGTGATGAGCGTCCGGCGTGTTCGGGCGAGGAGGTCGTTGCAACACAGCGGGGTCTGACCTCCGCCGGTCTCTCGGCCCGTTCGTTTGCTTCCGATGCACTTGCCTTGACAAAAAAAATATGCTCTGGTAATATTTCCACTTGCTGTAGAGACCAGCGACGTCGAGCAGCGAAGATTCGGAGGTACAGTGCCCACAATAGCACAATTGGTCAGGAACGGTCGGGAGAACGTTCGTGTGAAGACGAAGAGCCCGGCACTGAAAGGGAGTCCGCAGAAGCGCGGTGTCTGCGTGAGGGTGTACACAACGACGCCGAAGAAACCGAATTCGGCCCTCAGGAAAGTCGCCCGCGTGAGACTCATGACCGGCATGGAAGTGACTGCGTACATCCCCGGTGTCGGACACAATCTTCAAGAGCATTCCATTGTGATGATCCGGGGCGGGAGGGTCAAAGACCTCCCCGGCGTCCGATACCATATTATAAGGGGTACCCTCGACGCGATGGGGGTTGCCGACAGGAGACGGGGCCGATCGAAGTACGGCTCCAAGCGACCGAAGTAGAAGGCAAGAGAGAGGGCTGACGATGCCAAGAAGACGCCTGGTCGAAAAAAGGGAAATTTTGCCCGATCCGAAATACAACAGCAAGATTGTGAGTAAATTCATCAATGCGCTCATGGAGAGCGGCAAGAAATCGACGGCCGAACGGATCTGTTATGGCGCGTTCGAGATTCTGAAGCAGAAGACGGGAACCGATCCGCTCAAGGTATACAAGACGGCTCTCGAGAACGTGAAGCCGGTCCTCGAAGTGAAACCGCGGAGGGTGGGCGGCGCGACGTATCAGGTGCCCGTCGAGATCAGGCCGCACCGGAGAACGGCTCTCGCGTTTCGGTGGCTCATTACTTATTCGAGGGCGCGCGGAGAGAAGACGATGCGGGAGAGATTGGCAGCGGAATTACTCGATGCGTACAACAATACCGGTGCTTCGATCAAGAAAAAAGAAGACACGCACAAAATGGCGGAAGCGAACAAGGCTTTTGCCCATTATCGATGGTAAGGGAACGAGAGGGGAAGGATTTTGTCACGGTTTCCGCTTCACAAGACACGCAATATTGGTATCATGGCGCATATCGATGCGGGGAAAACCACGACCACCGAACGGATCCTTTACTATACAGGCGTTACGTACAAGATCGGCGAGGTTGATGAAGGGACTGCCGTCATGGACTGGATGGTACAGGAACAGGAGAGAGGTATCACCATCACCTCCGCCGCGACGACGTGCCACTGGAAAGATTATCGGATTAACATCATAGACACACCCGGCCACGTCGATTTTACCATCGAAGTCGAACGTTCTCTGCGAGTGCTCGATGGTGCAGTCGCGGTGTTCGATGCGGTCGCCGGCGTCGAACCCCAGTCCGAAACAGTCTGGAGGCAGGCGAACAAGTACGGTGTTCCCCGTATTGCATTTATGAATAAAATGGACCGCGTGGGCGCAGATTTTTTTATGAGCGTGAACAGCCTGATCGAGCGTCTTGATGCGAATCCTGTTCCGATCCAGATTCCGATCGGGAGCGAGGAGGACTTTCGGGGGCCGATCGACCTGGTGAGGATGAAAGCGCTCTATTTCGACGACGAGACGCTGGGCGCACATTACACCGAGGAGGATATCCCGGAGGATCTCCTCCCGAAGGCTTACGAATACCGCGAGAAGATGCTCGAAGCACTGGCCGACATCGACGACACGATCATGGAGAAGTACCTCGAGAAGGCTGACATCGCCGTCGACGAGATCAAGGGTGCTCTCAGGAGAGGGACGCTCGAGATGAAGCTCACGCCGGTGATTTGCGGTTCGGCGTTCAGAAACAAGGGCATTCAACTGTTGCTCGACGCGATCGTCGATTTCCTGCCGTCGCCTCTCGACATACCGCCGGTCGTCGGCAAGGTACTCGGGAGCGATTCCGTCATCGTGAGGCACCCGGAAGACAGCGAACCGTTTTCCGCAATCGCGTTCAAAGTTATGACCGACCCGTTCGTCGGCCAGCTTACCTTCATACGTGTCTATTCAGGGTCGCTCCAGGCGGGATCCTACGTCTACAATTCGACGAAAGACCTGAAGGAGCGAGTCGGCCGGCTGCTCAAGATGCACGCCAATAAACGCGAAGAGGTGAAAGAGGTTTTTGCGGGTGATATCGTCGCGGTGGTCGGGCTCAAGCAGACATTGACGGGCGATACGCTCTGCGACGAAAAAAACCCGATCATTCTCGAATCGATAGAGTTTCCCGAGCCGGTTATGTCGGTCGCGATAGAGCCAAAGACAAAGGCGGACCAGGAAAAGCTATCGCAGTCGCTGGCGAAACTCGCGCAGGAAGATCCGTCTTTCAAGGTGTCGTTCAATGAAGAAACCGGCCAGACGATCATTTCCGGCATGGGCGAACTGCACCTCGAAATTATCGTCGATCGGCTGCTCCGTGAGTTTAAAGTCTCGGCGAACGTCGGCAAGCCACAGGTCGCGTACAAGGAGACGATACGCGCCGGCGCAAAGGCGGAAGGGAAGTTCATCAGGCAGACCGGTGGGCGCGGGCAATATGGCCACGTCGTGATCGAGATCGAGCCGCTCGAGGCCGGCAAGGGCTTCGAATTCCAGAACCGGATTGTCGGCGGCGTCGTGCCGCGCGAGTACATACCGGCGATCGAAAAGGGGATAAAGGAAGCCTCGGATCGAGGGATCCTCGCGGGTTACCCGGTCGTCGATGTGAAGGCAGTTCTCATCGACGGTTCGTACCACGAAGTCGATTCCTCAGAAATGGCGTTCAAGATCGCAGGGTCCATGGCGTTCAAGGAAGCTGCGAAAAATGCGAGGCCGGTCCTCCTCGAACCCATCATGAACATCGAGATCGTCACCCCGGAGGACTATCTGGGCGATGTGATCGGCGACCTCAATGCTCGCCGGGGGAGGGTGCAGAACATTGAGCGGAGGGGAAACGCCCAGGTCATTAAGGCGCAGGCCCCGCTGGCGGAAATGTTCGGGTACGCGACGAGTCTCCGTTCGAGGACGCAGGGCCGGGCCACGTACACGATGCAGTTTTCGCATTACGACGAAGTTCCGAAGGGAGTTTCCGAGGGAATTATCGCGGTGGTGAGGGGCGAATGATGCCCGCGAAAAAGGAGGAGGAAGAATGGCGAAGGCGAAATTTGAGAGGGTAAAGCCTCATGCGAACATAGGGACGATCGGGCATGTA
>CAKZPA010000027.1 GCA_937138415.1 uncultured Nitrospiraceae bacterium
CTGGGGATGTGCGTTCCTCCCCCGCATTGGGAAGTGACGGGACAATTTACGTAGGGTCAAATGATGATCTACAATCTATAGCAAGAGGTTATCTCTATGCAATTAATCCCGATGGCACGCGCAAGTGGTACGGCGATCTTTTCGGGGCGGTTTACTCATCCCCTTCTATCGCTGCGGACGGAACAATCTACATAGGTTCCGATAAAAATGACGTGTTTGCATTTGAGCCGGACGGGACGCTTAAATGGGTATTCCCGACCAAAGGAGATGTAAGATCTTCTCCAGCGATCGCCAACGATGGAATTATTTACATTGGGTCGGACGATGGTTTTCTTTATGCGCTAAATCCGGAGGGACCACTACATCCGGACGGTTATGTCAAATGGGAGCTGGCTTTGGGAGGCCCGATACAGTCATCCCCCTCGATAATGCCCGACGGCGTGATCTATGTAGGATCCAATGATTTTAATTTTTATGCCATCGGAGGACATGACAAGCTAATGGAGAGCTCCTGGCCGAAATTCCGGCGGGATCTGAAAAATCAGGCGAGACAGCCTTTGGACTGAAAATAGTTAGAGGGGGGTGATCTGCAGAAAGTCGATGAAGGGAGATATGCAGTTTAACGCGCAACAACACAAAGGAGGCGGAAAATGAAGAAAATAGTATTACTGATCGTAGCACTGTCGTTGATTGCCGTTTCCCCGGTCGTTTACGGAGCCGACACAATACTGCTCGGTAACGGAAATGTCGCGCTCAAGGCGTCCTATCTCAACTTCACCGAGGGCGCGCTCGAAGATCTGGATAATGACGACGCCCTCTATCTCGGTCTGGAGGCCTACAACAAGATAACCTCGAATTTGTACGTCGGGATGGAAGTCGGCTACGCGAGAACCGATGGTAGCGCGCGAATCGTCCTTGGCGAAATGGAACCCGTTAAGGCTGATACCGAGCTGACATTCGTGCCGATCGAACTCAATCTCAAATACGCGTTGGACATTGCTCCCCGCCTCGTTGCGGACATGGGTGCAGGTATCTCCTATAGCTGGATGAAAGAAGAAATATCGGGCCCCGGCCAGTCGTCGCCGGGCGACGACTGGCTCTGGGGAGGGCAGATATTCGCGGCGCTCAATTACAAAATCGAGCGGTTTTTCATGGGGATCAACGCAAAATACCAATTCACGGAGAACTTCGAAATCAGGGATTTCGATACGGACGTGAACGCCAGTAACTGGCGGATCGGCGGGCAGATCGGCATCATGTTCTGATCCGCAAAACCGCGTACGCAAATAAAAGAGGGGCGGTCAGTTCCGCCCCTCTTTTATGGTCCTTGGGTAAGATTATCTCTTTGTCTCCCAGTTCTTACTCTATTTCTTCTTCCCGCCTTTGCCGCAACCACACTTCTTGCACATGGCGCATACCTCCTTTACGTGAGCGATGTCGCTGAACGATGCGTCGTCACGAATGCATCGTTCGTTAAACGCTGATATCCTCGAGCGTCGCGATCTTTTTACTATACCATGCCCACTGCCCGCTTCGCCCCCCGCGATAAGGTAACCCTTCAGCGTGACGAGGAACCGATCAGCGTTTCCTTATTCTATGCGAATGGCACTCCAAATACAAGGGTCTCAGCGCATCGAAATGCCATGAAATATTGAAAAAGAAACCTTCAGAAAGCATCAATACGTTTCAAGCTAAGCGTCATGAGCCCGGGAACGAGTGCCCCGGGAGAACACTCCATCGACACGTTATCTCGCAAAAAAATCGAGGGCACGCGAAAGTTCGCGATGATCTTTCGCATACTCGTGCAGAGGGATGCACTGCAAAACTGCATCCCACGCTTGCCTCAGACTGCGAGCGCCCGCGGCAGGACCGTCTGGATGGAGAAAAGTGCCCGCTCCGGCGAGGTGAATGAAATCGTTGTGGCCGATCTTCTCCGCGTTTGCCGGAACCGTGCCCGCCCATTGACCACCGGAACTGACCGGGAGGGAGGATCGCATCGATGCGAGCGAAGACGTGCACGCCCGCATGTTCGAAAGGACTTCATCGTCGGTTTCGTAGAGTTTCCCCTGGACCGCACCGCAATGAATCTGATCCGCGCCGCATATGCGGAAGAGTTTCGTGAGGACAGGGAAGCTCAGTCCGAGGAGGGGACTCCGGGCCCAGACTGCTGCGAATGTCCTGTGGCAGTGGATGGGAACTTTGCAGTATTCCGCAAATTCCCGCATCGCCTCGATCCCGATCGTCGCGGCATTGAGCATAACGCACCTTCCTCCGCCATCGACCACGATGTCATGGAGTTCTCTCAGCCGGTCTAATCGGTCAGTAATGTTGAACGCGTACATCTTCTTTTCGCCCGTGCGCTCCTCCACGCGCCGGATGGATGCCATCACGGCCGCGACCCGATCCCGAACGGAGTTGTAGGGAGCGTCCGCCAGAAGCTCGTCATCCTTGATGAAATCGAGACCACCATTGAACCCTTCTTCGGCCAGAGCCGCAACCCTCTCAGCCGTGAGTCCCACGCACGGTTTCACGATCCCGCCGATGATGGGCCTCCCGAAGATGCCGAGGAGTTCCCTGCAGCCTCCGATCCCGAACCGAGGGCCGCTGAAGTCGCGCAAAAACGATTCGGGGAATACGATGTCCGTCACTTTGGCCGCCGTGATCATGTTCATCTCGAAGAGTTCTCCTGCGACCGCCGTGAGGAGATTGGGGATCGTGGACTTGAAATTGACCGATGGGTAGGCGATGGTTATCTCCGCTGCCTCGATGGAGTCACGATCAATGACCGTCCGAACCGGCAGCTGGCACTCGAGCCGGCCTCGTAACGGGGTGACATCGAGAACCCGTGCACCGTGCCGTGCGACAATCCGTTCGCTATCGGGTTCGTGCATCCCGCCCATCCCGATAGACTGGACCTCCGCGATAGCCTTGGCAACTTTAGATACGTCCAGCGGGCTTTCAACGTAATACTTTACCGTGACACATTCATCGATCTCTCCGATCGGCAACGCAGAATTCCTCCGAGAATGGATTTTCGATCAGAAGAGGCGGACGTCCACAGGATCCCCTTCCCGGACGCCTGACTTCATCATGGGAATGACGGCGGTGCCGACAGCGCGGGTCAATGTGGTGATCAACCCCGATTTCCCGAGCAACGGTACGGCCCACAACTCCCCCTCCCTCTCCTCGATGATAACGCCGATGTGTTCTTCCCTGCCAGGGCTCGACGACACATTCCGCGCTATCCTCGCGGAGATCATCCTTCTCCTCTTCTCCAGCCGTTGCTCCTCCGCTCCGGACTGCATCGCGAGGACCGGCCTTATGAATATCTCGAAGCAAAGGTGCACCGCCGCAGGGTGGCCGGGGAGACCAAAGAGAGGCGTCGTCCCCACAACTCCCCCAATCAGGGGCTTGCCCGGTTTCAAAGCGACCCCGTGGAATAAAACCCCCGGCTCGCCGGCTTCATTGATGACCTTCGCCGTCACGTCTTTCGTCCCGACCGAACTTCCACCGGTAATGAGCACCATTTCCGAGCCGCGCAGGGACTCTTCGACGACGTCCCTGATCGCCTCGTACCGGTCTTCGATGATGCCTTTCTTCAACGCGGTGCCACCCGCATGCGAAACCAACCCAGAAAGGGTAAACGAATTGATATCGCGGACTTGCCCCGGTTGCACCGGTGCGCCCGGCGAAACGATTTCATCGCCCGTGGAAATAATCGACACTTTCGGACGGTCATATGCCCACACGCTCGTAATGCCGAGACCAGCCAATGCGCCCACATCTTGAGGTCGCAGTCGATGGCCGCATCGCAGGACGCACTCGCCTTTCCGCACGTCTTCCCCCGCCTGAATGACATTCTCACCGGGCGACACCGGCCTCATGACTTCGATCGTTTTCTCGTCGAGCAACTGGGTGTGCTCGAACATCACAACCGCATCGGCACCGTCCGGCAACATCCCACCCGTCGCGATCCTCACGCACTCCCCCTTCCGGAGGGAGACCGAGGGCTTCTTGCCCATCGGTATTTCGCCCGCAACGGGGAGATACGCGGGAAGACTTTCGGAGGCACCGAACGTATCCGACGAGCGGACAGCGAACCCATCGACGGTCGACCGGCTGAATCCCGGCAGGTCCTCCGGCGCCTCGATATCTCTCGAAACAACCATGCCGCAACAATCGTCGAGGCCGACGAGAATCTCCGCGGGTCTCCTGAAAGGCGCGTGCTGAAACAGTATCGCGAGCGCCTCAGCCACCGTCACCAACTCTTCTCTCCCAAGCATGTCACGCATGGCAAACCTCACGCATTGAAGCGGTTCATCGCTTTCTCGACGCCTTCGGCGATGAGACAACTCACCGCGTCCGCAGCGCGTGCGATCGATTCCTTGATGAGAGCCATTTCCGCTTTCGTGAATTTTCCCAAAACGTAATCCTCCGCCGTCATGCTCGGATCCCGGCCTATCCCCACTTTTACCCGAATGAACTCCCTGGATCCGATACTCTGGATGATCGATTCGACCCCTCTGTGCCCGCCTGAAGAACCGGATTTCCGGATCCGCAGTCTTCCGGGCTCCAGATCGAGATCGTCATGGACGATAATAAGGTTCTCAGGCGGTATGTCGTATTTTCGGCAGATACGGTGCACAGGCGGTCCGCTCATATTCATAAACAGAAGGGGTTCTACGAGAAACGCTCTCTGTCCCTCGATAGAACCCCTCCCTATTTTGTAGCCTTCTCTCCGGTGAGCGAGTTCGATGTGGTATCTACCCGCGAGCTCCTCCACGACCATGAACCCGATATTGTGCCTGGTTCTGGCATACCTTCTCCCGGGGTTTCCCAGCCCGACTACGAGCCACATCGGTCGTCCATGGAATGCCGAATAGACAGCGCCGCCCGCTCACAGACGAGGTTATTTACCCTCTTCGGCCTCCTCTTCCTTCTTCCCTTTCTTTATCACTTCCGGTTCCGTGACCTCAGGCGCCGCAGCCTCCGCCGGAGCCGCCTCTTCGACGATAGGCGCTATGACATTCGCGATCACTTCGGATGCGTCCGTCAGGACTTTCACGTCATCGCCCAGGCGGAGATCACCCACGTGAAAAGACTGGCCGATCTCGAGGCCCGATATATCGATCTTGATGTGCCCCGGAATGTTGTCCGGCAGACATTCCACTTCGATCTCCCTGAGAAGGTTCTGGAGAATGCCTTTGTCCCTCTTGACGCCGATCGGCTCGCCTACGGTCGTCACCGGTACGCTCACCCTGACTTTTTCCGTCAGGGATACTTCGAAGAAATCCACGTGGAGCATTTCCCTGCTGGTCGGATCAACCTGGTAATCCCTGATGAGCGCGAGCCGGTTCTCTTCCTCTCCGAAGCGAAGGTTGACCATCACTTGCTCGCCGGCGGTCGAATTGATGAACTGCGCTATCTCCTTGCGGGGAATTTTTATGGGGAGCGAACCGCCGCCTCTGTAGAGAATGGCCGGGATCATCTGCGCTCTCCTCAAAGAACGGGCTGCCCCTTTGCCCTTCTCTTCTCTCTTTTGCACGTTCAATGTAATTCTTTCCATAGTTTTCCTTTTCCTCCTTCACTCGAACAGCGAACTTATTGACGACTCCTCGTGAATTCTCCTGATTGCTTCTCCAATGAGCGGTGCGATGCTCAGGACGGTCAGCTTCGTACAACGCTCTTTCTTGCTATTCAATGGGATCGTGTTCGTGACGATCAGCTCTTCGATGACGGAATGGTTCACCTTGTCGACCGCGCTATCGGAAAGGACCGCGTGCGTGCACGCGGCAACCACGCGATTCGCGCCTTTCTCCTTCAACGCCGCAGCTGCCTGTATCGTCGTCCCCCCCGTATCGATCATGTCGTCCAGAATCATGGTATCCTTGCCTTCGACATCCCCGATGACGTTCATGATCTGCGAGACGTTCGCCGCTTCACGGCGCTTGTCGATGATGGCGATCGAGCACTGGAGTTTCTTCGCAAAAGCCCGCGCCCTCTCGACGCCACCCGCGTCCGGTGAGACGATCACGAGATTCTCGAGCGAATACGTCGCCCGAACGTAGTCGAGGAGAACCGGCGACGCGTAGAGATTGTCGACGGGGATATTGAAAAATCCCTGGATCTGCGCCGCGTGGAGATCCATCGTCAAGACCCTGTTAATGCCCGCGGCGGTAATCAAATCGGCCACGAGCTTCGCCGATATGGGGACTCTCGGCTGCACCTTCCGGTCCTGACGGGCATAGCCGTAATACGGGATCACGGCGGTGATGCGGCGCGCGGAGGCTCTCTTCAGTGCATCGACCATCAGGAGCAGCTCCATGAGATTTTTGTTCACGGGGATGCTCGTCGGCTGCAGGACAAAGACGTCGCTCCCCCGCACGTTTTCATTTATCTGCACCATGATCTCTCCGTCACTGAATTCCGTGACCGTCGCATCCCCAACAGGGATCCCAAGGTATGCGGCGATCTCGCCCGCCAACGCCTTGTGCGCGTTTCCGGTGAAAAATTTAATCCCCTCCGGCATGTCCCCTCCTCTCAGGTGTCAGTTGCCAGAACGCACATGCCGCTGTTCCGCATGCGCAACCGAAATTCACTATTTCAAGTCTCTCTTTGGCTGGGGCGGGAGGATTCGAACCTCCAGATGGGAGATCCAAAGTCTCCTGACTTGCCGTTTGTCGACGCCCCAACAGAGCATTCCGCAGACACCCGACCAGCGCGTTACGGGAGCCCTCCCCAATCCGTCACCTCGCTCAGCGTCTCGCCGAGGAAACACCAGTGAGGCTGCATGTGGCGGAGCGATGCTTCCGCACGCTGCCGGTCCCTAAAAATACCGAACACGGTGGGGCCGCTACCGCTCATGAGAGAAAGGTCCGCTCCCAGCGCGTTCAGTCTGTGCTTTATTTCCATGACCGCAGGACATCCTCTCGCGATAACGCCTTCAAGGTCGTTGTAAAGCATTGGGGAAAGAACTCGAAAATCCTGGTCACGCAGAGTCTGACAAAACAGTTTAATATCAGGAGCTTTTTTTGTCAACCGCGCACCGCCTTCCGTATCGAACAACCGATACGCCTCTGCGGCGGAAACGGCAACATCCGGCTTCACGAGGAGAACCGTGAAGGAAGATTCGATGTTCAGGGGTTCGACCACCTCTCCCCTCCCGCTCACCGCCGCTGCCGGGGCATAGAAGAAGAAGGAAACATCCGATCCAAGGCGCGCACCGAGTGAACACAGCTCCTGCCGCGACAAGCCAAGGCGCCAGAGGCGATTGAGACCGATCAGAACGGATGCCGCATCGCTGCTCCCGCCCCCCAATCCGGCACTCACGGGTATGCATTTTTCGAGGACGATCCGCGCGCCGTGACGATACGACGCATACTCCTTGAGGAGCCATGCGGCTTTTACGACGAGATTCTCAGAATACGGTATGCCGAGAGTGCTCTCCACCACGATCGAATCCGCATGCTCGAGGGTAAGCTCATCGAAGAGGGAGACGCACTGCAGAACGCTCCGGATGTCGTGGTAGCCGTCTCCGCGTTTCCCTTCGACGTGGAGAAACCAGTTGATCTTCGCAGGCGCTTTTACCGCAATCCATTGACCCTGTTCAGCAGGAGAAAAAAGGGAGTGCATGTCCTCTTGCCAGCGTCATTCGCGGACACCCGTCACGCCATCTCGCCGCCCGGCATCTTCGATCTTGCGGAGGACCCGATTCTTCAAGTCTGCGTCTTCGCTTTTTTCGTGGAACATGAGAGATCGTTTCCAGTACTCGCGAGCCCGCCCCCCGTCTTTCACCGCGTCATAGACATCACCGATATGCTCAAGGATCGTCGGATCGTCGCTCACGCGTTCAGCCGCCTTCAGCAACATTTCGAGCGCTTCGGGAAATCTGCCCATTTTGTAGTACACCCATCCGAGACTGTCCATAATGTATCCGCTGGCCGGGTTCAGCGCAAGCGCTTTCCGAATCATCGAGAGCGCCTCGTCAAGATGGATCCCCCTGTCGGCATAACTATAGCCGAGATAGTTGAGTGCCTCCGCGTGCTCCGGATTCATCTCGAGGACCCGCTTGAGGCAATCTACCATCTCATCGAACTTCCCCGTTTTTTCGAAGACGACCGCCTGATTGAAGAGAAGGTTATCGTTCGTCGGAAAACGCTCGACGGCCTCCCGGAGAATGCTCTCCGCGTGGCCGTACTCCTTCTTGTGAATGTACGCCGTCGAGAGGTATAGGTAGGTTTCAGGATTGTCCCTCTCGAAACTGAGGAGTTCCTGATACGTGGCGATAGCCTCGTCGACTCTCTTCGTCCGTGAATAGAGGAGCCCCAGATAGAAGAACGCGTTCGCGTTCTTCGGATCATGGGCGATAATTTTCTTCAGCTCCGCAATCGCTTCTTCGGGTCTGTCGAGTTCCCCGAGACAAACGGCAAGGTAGTAACGTATCCCGATATTCTGCGGCCTCGCCTCCAACACGATCCTGAATTCCTCTATCGCCTTATCGTACTGTTTGTCGTCGAGATAGAGGAGGCCAAGATTGACGTGGGCATCGATGTTGACGGGGAGCTGAGAACTGATCTCCCGGTACTGCTCGATGGCCCTGTCCGTCTCCTTCTGTTTAAAGTAGATCTGGGCCAACCTCTCCCGCGCCTGGAGATTGTGCGGGTTCGCGGAGACGGCCTGTTGGTAATACTCCTCGGCTTCCTGCCACTGATTCTTCGTCTCCGCGATCAGCCCGAGGTTGTAGTACGCCGCATCGAAATTCGGCTTCTGGGCCGTCACCTTCGCAAAACAGTCCGCGGCCAGATCACTCTCTCCCGCGTCCAGGTAGAGGGTGCCCAAATAGAAGATTGCCATCGCATTCGTTGGGTCTCTCTCGGTGAGTTCCTTCAGTATGCGGATCGCTTGTTCGTGCTCCTTCGCGGACGCATAGAGGAGACTCAGAAAAATCGCCGCTTCACGGTGATCGGGCCGCAGCGAAAGGATCCGCCGGTAAACGTCGATCGCCTCGCGCGTCTTCTTCTGGCTGTTGTAGAGCTGTCCGATGAGGAGGAGGGCAGGGATATTGTCAGGGGAGCGCGCGACGATCTGCTCCGCGCGCACGAGCGCTTCGCTTACCTTGCCGGTTCTCAGGAGAAGATAGCTTATCTGGAGTTGAAGCGAGGCGGAGGTAGGGTCTTTCTCGAGGGCTTGCTCGTAATAGTCGAGGGCATCCTCCCATTTCCCGTCTTTTTCGGCAAGCGTTCCCAACAGAAAAAGGTGATACGAGTCCGGTGCCAGCGGCTGCGCTTCCGGAGCGGGTTTGACACCGCGTGATGTGCACGAGAAAGCGAGGAGGGAAAAAAAAAGAACCGCGAAGGGTGCGTATTTCAAAAGCATAACAAAATTATGACACAAAGGCGGGACCATTCACAATGTGATAGAATTCACCATGGAATTTTGCAACGTCGTTTTCCCGCGCTCCATTCCCGCGCTGACCTATCGCTGTCCACAAAGCCTTTCCGAGCGGGTCAAACCCGGCATGATCGTTCGCGCGCATCTCAAGAATGTCCTCCTGCGGGGCGTCGTCATCGGAGAAGCGCGCCCTCCCGAACACGGGGAGATCAAAGACCTCTGCGACGTCGAATACGACGCCCCGATCCTGAACGATGCCCTCACGAAGCTCCTCTGCTGGATGTCGGACTACTATCTCGCCGAACACGGACTCGTGCTGAAACATTTCCTCCCCGGGGAACTGTTTTCGAGACAGGAGCGGCGGAAAAGAAACCGTTCCCTGCCGAAAGGACAGGAACCCCTCGCGCCCCGCGCCATACCTCTCGATAATACGCCGATCGATGACGCGCTCTGCCGACGGGTAACCGAGGCGATCCGGGGAGGGACATTCAAGACGTTCCTCCTGCACGCTCCGACCACCCTCTATCCCCGCGCATTCCTCCGGCGAATCATCGGGGACTCCCGGAATGGCATCGTCATCGTCCCCGAGATGCATTCACTGTCGGCCCTGTACACCTGCCTCCACGACGCGTTCGGTGAGAGGATCTGCCTCTACCACGGCGGCCTCAGTCCTGCGAGAAAACGTTCCGCTCTGGAAAAGATCCTTTCAGGCCACATAGATATTGTCATGGGCACGAGGATAGCGGTCTTCGCGCCGCTCAAGCGGGTGTCTTTCATCGCCGTTCTCGATGAACACAGCCCTTCGTACAAAGAACAAAAGATCCCGTCCTACCATGGAAGGGACGTTGCGGTTATGCGGGGGCTCTTCGAAAACGCAACGGTTCTCCTGGCTTCTATCGCCCCCTCGGTGGAGTCTTTCTTCAACTGCCGGCAGGGAAAATACACGTTGCTCAGACCGCGTGAGAGCGGCGACAAACGCCGGATCAGGCTCGTCGACATGAGGTACGAGAAAAGAGGGCGCTTCTCGCTCTCAAGGATCAGCACAGACAAAACCGCGTCTTGTCTCAAGAGGGACGGCAAGGTGCTCTTCCTCATCAACAGGCGGGGATACGCAACGCTCCTCGCGTGCGAAGAGTGCGGTCACGTCGAAGAATGCCCGACGTGCGCGATACCGCTCGTCTACCATAAACAGGACACGGCGCTGAAGTGCCACTACTGCGGTTTCGTCCGACCCCGTGTGCCCGAACTCTGCAGGATCTGCGGGGGTCACGCGATTCGCCTCCTCGGCATTGGAACCCAGAGAGTGCAGGAAGATGTCGACCGTCTTTTCGGCGTGAAGAGCCTCCGGATCGACCGCGACAGAATGATCAGCACGGGCACGTTACGTACCCGAATGCGGCCTGCGGAAATGCCGGACGCCCGATTGGTCATCGGAACGACCTTGATGTCGAGGTGGTTAAGCCGTGGAGCGGAGTATTCTCTCGCGGTGCTTCTGAACGCCGACAGTTTCCTCAATCGTGCCGATTTCAGGTCAGCGGAGAGGGCGTTTCAGGAGATCGCGACCGTCCTCGATGCCGTCAGGTACGACGGCGAGGTGCTCATTCAGACGAGAATGCCCGACCACTACGTGTTCGAAGCGCTCAAACGCGGTGACCATGAACTTTTCTACCGGGAGGAGATACGCAAACGCCGATCGCTCCTCTACCCGCCGTTTTCACGTGTGATCGTGCTGGCGTGCGTGAGTTCGCGCAACGCCTCTGCCCACATGGAACAGATTCGCGCTCAGGGATATGGAGACGTGACCGTCCTGGGGCCTGCGGTCTCCGGACAGAAGACAAAGGGGATCGAACATAGGTGGCTCCTCAAGTCTCCTCGCCGCGAGCACCTTCATGCCGCAACCCGCCGCATCATGAAAGCGCTGAAGGAATCGAAAGATATACGAATAACAATCGACGTCGATCCTGTCGATCTGTAGAATCGGGGATCCTCTCCGCCCGCGGGCCTCACCGTTCCCCGCAACGGCAACCCGAAGAAACGGTCCTTACAGAACGCGTCTACGAAGCGAAAGACGACGAGCGCCGCGTTCAGGTGACGCCTTCCTTCGGGGGCGCCGTCTTCGCATAGCGAAATCCGGTCCACAGCAGAACGAGAGCGAAAACGACGCGCAGCGTCTGATCCGGGAGAAAATGGGCGAGCGTCCCGCCGCAGTAAGTGCCGACAATGATCCCCGGGATCAATCCGTACAACATCTGCGTCGAAACATTTCCCAAACGGTAGTGCGTCAGCGCACCCACACCGCCGGCCGGAATCATCGCAAGGAGCGAAATCCCCTGCGCAAGATGCTGCCCGACGCCGGCGAGGAGAACGAGCGCCGGCACCATCACCGTTCCTCCCCCGACACCCATCATGCCGGAAAGGAACCCGCTGAAAATGCCGGTGATCAGGAGGATGGCACCTTTGGCGTAACCGCGAGGAGCGAACGCGGTCAACGATCCTAAATAGGGTTTCAGGAGAAGGAGCAATGCCACGCAAACGAGGAACACCCCGAACGCGCGCTTGAGCTTCCACTCCGGCAGTGCGTGGGCATACCGCGCTCCTCCGCGAGCCGTAGCCATTGCCGTCACCGCGATGAGAAGAGAGGCGATGATGTCGATCGACCCCCTCAGCGCATAGGTGATCGCACCACTGATGCCGGTAAAAACGAGCGCGACCAGACTCGTCCCGTGTGCCCGATGCTGGCTCATTTTCAGTAAGCCTACCATGAGGGGGATCATCACGACACCACCGCCGAGTCCCACGAGCCCGCCGAAACAACCGGCTGCCAACCCGATCAAAAGAGAAACGCCGCGGGAATGCGCCTTTTCACGCTCATCGCCCACGCCGTGGCTCCTCGCGCTCGGTCATCTGTTCGGTCTCTCCGCGTGCCGTCTCTCGAACTCTTCCATCTTCCCGGCGAGGCTCTTCCAGTTGCACGTCTGCATGAGCTTCACCACCTGGTGCACCGCGCCCGTCTCGATAAGCTTCCACCGCTCCTTTTCATCGGCGATGCCGTAGAACGGGAGCATGAGAAAGAATGCCCGGTCGGTATATCGCTTGATCGGTGTGAGGACGTCTTCCCTCCTCGTATAGTAAGGGTCTTCGCCTTCCCTGCAGGGCTCATTGAAGACGTTGAACTGCCTGCAGGCCACAGGCCTCATCGGGTGGACAGCGCAGGCGCCGTGCGCGAGAAAGGGGCACGGGTCATACTCGCGATAGTCTCTCAGTCGACTCTTGACGATGTCGCGCTCCGAACCGCGCATTTTCTCCGTGACGTACCATGAAAGCCCTACCAGCTCGAGCGGGTAAACCGGAATCGTCCTATGCGTCCTGCAGCAGGCCGAGCACCCCTTCGCGCACGCTATCTTCTTCCCTCGTCTCGCCGCGCTCCTGATGGCCACGTCGACGCCCTCATCGACCGCGGCATAGGCGTCCAGCAAGAGAGGGAGCCATGGATGTACCTTTTCGTCCTCGGGAAAAGAAAGCCTCCTCTGCGAGGACGATCTCGCTTGTGAACGTTTTTTAGTTTTCATGTCGCCAGGGAATTATATAGAATACATCAGAAGACGATCGTATGGATTTTATCTTTATTTCCATGCCCTACGCGCGATTCATCTCGCGCTGGTTTGCCAACGTTCCGAACATCAACCTCGGCATCATGCAGGCGTACCTCGAGGAGAGGGGCTGGGGCGTGCGGACGTTCCACTTCCACCTCGATTTCCTTCCGTATTTGGAGCAATTTCCGTCGCATGTCAAAGAGAACCTGATTGCCCTGACAGAGCAGTTCGGCGTCGAATACATGGGGCTGGATTACCTCTACGCGTCCCTCTTCTTCGAGAGCCACTACCTCCAATCGAAAGACCGGTTTGCCGAGCGCCTCCAGGTACTCGGCCTATCGGTCGATGACTTCGAAGAATTGCGGCGGGTTGCGCGGTCATTCGTCGATGCGTGCTTCGGGAAACTCGCGCCGCTTCTCCCGAACACGAGGCTCGTGGGGTTCAGCTGCTCCCATTACCAACTGAGCGGCTCTCTCCTTCTCTGCGAACGGATCAAGAACGCGTATCCGCACATTCTCGCGATCTTCGGCGGCAAAGACTGCACGGGCGCTTTCGGCGACGAATTCATGAAGAGGGTCGGTATCGTCGATTTCGTCGGGACGGGAGAGTGCGAAGTCACGGTCGAGAGTCTGCTCGATCGCCTGCGCAATCCCGCGAAAAGCGTCTTCAATGTCCTTTATAGAGACGCCGACGGCACGGTGCGGAGATCGCCGTCCCGTCCGAATACTTCCATCGAGTCGCTCCCTTTCCCCGCATACGATTTCGGACAGTTTCCGATCGGTCCGTCCGACATCATTCTCCCGATCGAATTCGGGAGGGGCTGCCCGTGGAAACGGTGTACGTTCTGCCCGGATGAATCCTACCACATTCTCTGTCAGGCGAAGTCGCCGAGTCGTATCGCGGCAGAAATATCGCACTACCTCGGCATTTCACGGAATCTCAGACGTTACTTCATCCTCGATTCGGACGCGCTGAAAAACAGGGACGCGATCATCGCTCTCTCCAAAAAACTCGCAGGCATGGATCTCGAGTTCATCTATGCCGAGTTCCGCGCCGAAAAAATGGACCGGGATGTCTTAAAAGCCCTCAGGGATATCGGCACGTGGGTCCCGTACTTTCAGATCGGCATCGAAACGTTCAGTGACAATCTCCTCAAGCTGATGAACAAAGGCGTCACCGCCCTGAAAAACGTCGAGGTCCTGAAAGCGGCGGCGGAGTTGGGGGTTTCCGTTCAATTCAATCTCTTCACGTCCTTTCCGGGCATGACGGAATCCGACCTGAGGGAAAATACGCGGGTCATGGATCTTATTTCCCACATACTCGTGAAAGACCTTTTCTCGATATTCCCCGGCGAATTTTACCTGCCGCCCGACTGTCCGATCTTCCTGAACGCCGATCGGTGGGGGTTGATGAAGGGACCGGAATCGGTTTTCTCCGCGGTGTTTCGGGACCTGAACATGCCGTCCTATTCCAACTATCCGTACCCGTACCGTTTCCGCAACGACGAGGAACAGTACCGTTTCTCCATGGCTTTGCGGGCGAAAGTCGAAGAAATCAAGAGCAGGACCAGTAACGAGACATTCATGGTCTGGAGGAACGTGCCGAACGGAATGGAAGTCGAGATCTCGAAGAACGGCTCGAGGGGAGCGTTCCTCCTCAGTGATCGGGAAGCGACTATCTACGCCGCGGCGTGCGAGCGAATTCGGCACGTCGATGACGTCTCCTCGGAACTGCGCATCCCCGCGGATGAAATATCGGCAGTCCTCGAGACATTCGAACAGCGAGGGATAACCCTCCTCTCCCCGGACCGCAAAGAGTTTCTGTCGCTCGCCTTGCGGGCCGGAGATTGAAAAACTATATAGATTCAGATGATCGATTGTGATAAGATGAGGCAGAACGTATGAGATTGGTGATCATCGGCGGCGGCATCTCCGGGCTTTCTCTCGCCTATTTTCTCCTCGAACAGAGACCCGCCCTGGATATCCTCGTTCTCGAGTCGGAGCAGAAAGCCGGAGGAAAGATATGGACCGACAAGATCGACGGGTTCCTCTGTGAATGGGGCGTCAATGGCTTTCTCGACAACCGACCGAAAACGTTGGAGCTCGTGTCGAAGCTCGGCCTGACGCCGCTCCGGAGCAACGACAATGCCCGCAAGAGATTCATTTTTTCGAACGGGAGGCTCAACCTTTTGCCCGAGTCTCCCACCGCTTTCCTCGCGTCCAATCTCCTGAGTGTCAGGGGCCGCTTGAGAATTCTCTGGGAACCATTCGTGCCAAAGTGGCAGGGCGGCGACGAGACGCTCGCCCACTTCGCGACGAGGAGGCTGGGACGGGAAGCGTACGAGAAACTCATCGATCCGATGGCTTCCGGTATTTTCGCGGGCGACCCCGAAACAATGAGCCTCAAGAGTTGTTTCCGAAAAGTGTACCTACTCGAACAAACCTATGGCAGCCTGATACGGGGCATGATCAATCTCCAGAAAGAAGCGAAAAAGACGGGCAGGAAAGTCGGAGCAGGGCCTGGCGGCGTCCTGACATCATTCTTTGACGGGATGGAGACGGTCATACAGGCACTCACCGCGTTCCTCGGCGAGCGGCTGCGCACCGGTTCCCCGGTCGTCTCTCTCGACAGGAAGACGACATCCTACGAAATCTTCCTCGGAGACGGGACGACTCTCTCGGCCGATGCCGTCGTCTGCGCGACGCCGGCGTTCGTCACGTCGGCTATGGTGAAGGAACTGGATAGGGAACTTTCGGCCGTACTGAGCGAAATCTCCTATCCATCGATATCCGTCGTCTGCCTCGGGTACAGGCGAGAAAAAATCCGTCAGAATCTCGACGGCTTCGGATTCCTCGTACCGTTCAGGGAGGGCAGGAGGATTCTCGGCACGCTGTGGGACTCGAGCATTTTCCCGAACAGGGCGCCCGAGGGCTACGTTCTGCTCAGAACCATGCTTGGCGGCGCGCGGAAATCTGATCTTGCGCTGGAACCCGAAGATACGCTGAAGGGCATCGTGATGGACGAGCTAAGAGGAATCATGGGCATCTCGGCGGAACCCGACATCGCGAGGGTGTACACCCACCCGCGGGGGATCCCGCAATACACGATCGGCCATGAGCAGAAGACGGCTCGGATTGCGGAATTATGCCGGAAATACAAAGGGTTCCACGTCACCGGCAACGCGTACGGCGGTATCGGCGTCAACGACTGTATCGAGAATTCTTCCCAGCTTGCACAAAGGATTCTTCAAGAGATATAATTCTCGAAAAAGACGAACCGGGGTACGCGTGTCCCGCAACCAACTTTCATGACAGGAGGGGAACATTGAAAGAGCAGGAAATCGTCGAACTCCTAAAAAAAGAGAACGAGGAATTCAGAAAATTGAGCGAAGAGCACAGAACCCTCGATACGGTCCTCGCTGAAATCGATAGCAAACGCTATCTCACGCAAGAAGAAGAACTCGAGCGGAAGAAGCTCCAAAAACAGAAACTGCTGAAGAAAGATCGGATGGCTGAACTTGTGAGGCAGTACAAGAAGAGCCATTCTCTGAACTGACACGAGATCGGCACGAACACGAAACGAACCGGGAAGCGCGCGATGGCTGTTCCCATCCCGTCTTTCCCGGTTTTTTCCTTTTGTTCGAAAAAAATCGAATTTCCCTCTCAGGCGGACGATGAGGCTTTCCTGCGGCCGCACGGAGAAGAGAGCATACTGACTGAGTGGAGGAACGCATGAGAAGCGATACCATTAAACAGGGTCTCGAGCGCGTGCCGCACAGGGCCCTCCTTTACGCAACCGGAATCCCTCGGAGTGAAATGAAGAAACCGTTCATCGGGCTGGCATCGAGCTTCACCGATATCATCCCCGGTCACATCGGCATGAGAGACCTCGAGCGGTTCATCGAGAGGGGGATCCACACCGCCGGCGGATATCCGTTCATTTTTGGCATCCCCGGTATCTGCGACGGCATCGCCATGGGGCATTCGGGGATGCACTATTCGCTCCCGTCGCGCGAACTCATCGCGGATATGGTCGAAACGATCGCGGAGGCGCATCGCTTTGACGGACTCGTGCTTTTGACCAACTGCGATAAGATTACTCCCGGCATGCTCATGGCTGCTGCGCGGATCGACATCCCCGCGGTCGTCGTCACCGCCGGCCCCATGCTCTCCGGGCGTCTGAGCGGTAAACGGTTGTCCCTCGTGAACGATACGTTCGAGGCGATCGGAAAATTCAAGAGGGGGCTGATCAAGAAGCAGGAACTCGACAGACTGGAGATGTGCGCCTGTCCAGGCCCCGGCTCCTGCCAGGGCATGTACACGGCGAACACGATGGCGTGCGTCACGGAAGCATTGGGGATGAGCCTCCCAGGGAGCGCGACCGCGCTCGCGATCTCCGCCGATAAGCGGAGAATCGCTTTCGAGAGCGGCCGGTGCGTCGTGGAACTCGTGCGGCGCCGCGTCACCGCGAGGCAGATCCTCACGAGACAAGCCTTCGAAAACGCGATCATGGTCGATCTCGCACTCGGGGGTTCGACGAATACGGCTCTCCACATTCCCGCTATCGCCTATGAAGCCGGCGTGGATCTCCCTCTGGAAACCTTCGATATCCTCGGCCGCAAAACCCCGCATCTCGCGAACATGCTGCCGGGGGGGGAGCACTTCCTCGAAGACCTCGATTGGGCCGGCGGCATCCCCGCGGTCATAAAGCGCCTTCGGAAGAACCTCCACAATACGATGACGGTGAGTGGCCGTAAGGTATTCGACATCGCCGATGCCGCAGTGGTCGTCGACGAAGACGTCATCAGGCCGATCGGCAAAGCCTACCACAAGGAAGGGGGGATCGCGATCCTCAGGGGCAATCTCGCTCCCGATGGCGCTGTCGTGAAGCAGTCCGCCGTCAGCCCAAACGCGATGAAGTTCGAAGGAACAGCCCGGGTCTTCGATTCCGAGGAAGAGGGCATGAAAGCGATTCTCGCCGGAAAGATCAAGCCGGGCGACATCGTCGTGATACGATACGAGGGCCCTAAGGGAGGTCCGGGGATGCGCGAAATGCTCTCGCCGACCGCGGCGATCGCGGGAATGGGCCTGAGCGAATCGGTCGCCTTGATCACGGATGGGAGGTTTTCCGGGGGTACGAGGGGACCCTGCGTCGGACACGTGTCCCCCGAGGCAATGGAGGGTGGAGCGATCGGGATCGTGAGAAACGGGGATCGGATCAGGATCGACATCCCGAAGAGAAGACTCGATCTCCTCATTCCCGAGCGCGAGATTCAGGAGAGACGTAAAGCGTGGAAGCCGATCAAACCGAAGATCACGAAAGGCTACCTGGCGCGATATGCGCAGATGGTAACGTCCGCCGGAAGCGGCGCCGTGATGAGATCATCGCTCTAATCGCCATGCTATGACATGAGCGAGGTATAAGGGTGTAGGCGTCCTAAGTCATGACGGCCCCAACGATGCGCTATCTCATCTTCGGCATTCCCTGCGGCATCGCGGGTATTGCTGGCATCTCGAATTTTCTTGGTGTTTCGGTGATGAGCGTCTTCGCGCCGGTCCCGTATCCGATGAGAACCATTTCTGTATCCTTGGAGACGGACTTGATCATTCCGTAAGGAGCGACGTCTTTGGTCATCCACGTATCGACGACGCCGTCGGCATCCTGATGCTGGACATGCTGCGCCTTGAACGTCCCCGCCGGAACCGTGATCGTCTCCGTTCCCTTGTCGATGACCTTGCCCTTTGCCGCCTGCGTCTTGGGCTGTTGCTGCACCATCATCCCAATGGGCATCTCCATCGCGGGTTCATTGCCGTGCTTGACGATCATTCTCTTGACGTTATTGCTATCTTCCGGATTGCCGGAGACGAGCATCTTCATGATGGTTCGTCCTTCCCGCCCCGCGTCAGTAACCGTTTCATACCAGTAGGACTCCCCTTCCTTACCGACGACGGCCACCTTCATCTTCACGGGTGATCCCCGTTTGGACGTGATCCGGTATTCGGACCACCCACCGACGATCGGCTTGAATTCACCACGAAACGAAGGACCGGCAGACTCCCGGAACTGCGCGGCTGCCGCGCTGACAAAGATGAGCATGGTCAGCGCCGTAACTACTCCCCAGAGTTTTCTCATGACGATCTCCTCCCTCCAATGAACGTTTCCCATAGGTTGCCCTGTTTCCTACTATAACGTAACACAAGCCTCTGTCCAAAATAAATTTCCTGGGGATCATGTGCGACCGTAGAAATCGGTTGTGTATTTGCTGTTATTCCGGTCTTTCTTGCCCGCCGTTTTTTTGGAGAGACCCGGTCGCCTCCGCCTCAGCGGATCGGCCGAGGCCGAGGGGCGACCGAAATGACCAGATCAAGGGACGCCTTTTTTCTCGGTCATTGCGATCCCGCCTTGGCGGGAGGGCAATCATGTCGTTCTCTTCGTAGAGACCATATGAAGAGCGAGATCGCCGCGTCCTCAACCCGCCGCGGGCGGGACTCGTCCTCGCGATGACACAATATGGGCATACAACGGACCGAAGGATCGAAGACTTTTTCGAAGGATCCGCCCAGGCGAAAAGAATGTCGTTCTCCAGGCTTCCTGGATACCGGATCGAGTCCGGCATGACAGACAAAAAAAGAAAGTCGTCAAGGCCATCATTACGCCCCGTTTTCTGTACGGGGCAAATTCCGACCGGATTCCCCTTCGTGTCATTCCGGTGAAAACCGGAATCCAGTGACTTTTAAAACCAACGTCGCTGGTCGCTCTCCTCAGCGAGTCGTCCGCACTCGGGCGGATTCGCCGAGATGAACCGGGGCGACCAAGGAGAACCGAAGAGGCCGATCGAGTCGGGGGATGACAAATAAAGCATTTTGTAAAGAACACCTTTCCGGTACACATCCGAAATACTATGGGAAGTGTCCTCATGTTTGTATGTCCTTTAAATCTGTTCTGCGCCTGCGCAATCTCCGCTCTTCCCTCTGAAGAGATCTTCAGAGTAAACTTAAGGCGTGAATGAACACATTTTTACGCCAGCGTATCTTCGGCTTCCGCCGAACGTGCTCGCCGATAAAGCGAGACAGGCCGAGGAAATCCTGAAAGAATGCACCTTGTGCCCGAGGGAGTGCAGAGTCGACAGGACCGCGGGCGAAACCGGTTTTTGCAGGACAGGGAACAAGCCGTTCATCTCGAGCTACGGCCCTCATTTCGGTGAAGAGAGACCGCTCGTCGGACGGTACGGCTCGGGTACCATTTTCATGGGTAACTGCAACCTCGGCTGCCTCTTCTGCCAGAATTATTCGATCAGCCATCTCGGCGAAGGCAGCGAAGTTTCGTTCGAGCGACTCGCCGACCTCATGCTCCACCTCCAGGAGCAGGGTTGCCATAACATCAATTTCGTCACGCCGACCCATCAGATGCCGATGATCCTCAGGTCGCTTCTCATCGCGAGCGAAAACGGGCTCAATCTTCCCGTCGTCTACAACTGCGGGGGCTTCGAATCGCTCCATGCGATCGAATTGCTGGACGGCGTCGTGGACATTTACATGCCGGACTTCAAGTATGACGATCCTGAAATGGCCCTGAAATATTCGGATGCCCCGCAGTACCCGGACGCAGCGCGAAAAGCCATCAAAGAAATGCACAGACAGGTCGGCGATCTTATCATCGATCGGAGGGGGATCGCCTTGCGAGGCCTGCTCGTGCGCCATCTCGTGTTGCCCGCGGGTATCGCGGGAACCGCCGGGATCGTGAAGTTCATCGCGGAGGAGATATCGAAGAATACCTATATCAACGTCATGGACCAGTATCGTCCGTGCTTCAGAGCGTTCGACCACCCCCCGTTGAACAGACGGATAACGGCCCGGGAATATGCCGATGCCGTGCAGATGGCAATCGACGCAGGACTGAAAAGGATAGACGGGGTCACCATCTGATACGGTTCATTCTTTCGTCAGGATATCGTAGTCGTAATAGTCTCCATGTCCCGGCACGACGATCATGTGCTTGCCCCGGGACCGCACGTCCTCGCCAACGCGCACAATGAGGTCCCTGAGTCTATTCATTTCGTGACGGAATAAACGGCTGTCGACATTGGTGCTCGTCATCATGAACTTCGGGAGGTTCAAGATGTCCCGCTCCGCCTGGCTGAGAGTCCCGACACGCAAGAGATAATCAGCCGTGAATACGAGCCCCGCGTCTTTACTCAGGAAAAAAACCTGCCCCGGGATGTGTCCTCCTTCGCTCCCGAGAACCAAATAGGAGAGACCCGCGAGTTCGAAACGGTCGATGATCGGGAATCCGTCGTTCCATTCGGTTGCGCGTGACGAGTACGGAATCCACGTCGAAGGGACGCGGAATTTCGTAAACTCGTTCACCAAGAGGGTAAAGCAGCGGTTGAGTTCCATCAGGGACGTGCCGCTCCCCCACGCCCGGTTCCCTTCTCTCAGTATGCCTTCAGAGTCTCCGTGCAGAAAGACGCGACTCCCGAATTCCTCGGCAAAGTATCCGCTCATCCCTGCGTGATCGGCATCGGCATGGCTGAGATATATCCGCCCGACCTTGCCCGGGTCGAGGCCATTCTCCCTGAGCATGTTCTTCACGTCGTCGTAATAGAGGCCGTACCCGCCGTCTATCATCACGATCTCCCCGTCGCTCTCCAACACCTGAACATTTCCTCCGGTGGGAAGCCTGAACACGTGGAGACGCACCCCGTCGCGGACAACGGGAGGGAGCCTGCGATACGAAAACGCGTTCCCGGTCTTCAGCACCGACGCAGAGGCGAACGCGAGAATACTGGAGCACACCTCGCCGGCGTCAAAATACTTTCCCGCCTCCCTGCTGAACTGGACGAGCGATTCGGAGAGCTTCTGAGACGAATGAACGATCTTTCTCAGACGGTCGACATCATCGATATTCAGGAGTTTTCTCAGACGAAAGAAAAAACGTTCGACGAGATTGAGCCCGATGACGTCGTCCATCCGCCGCTGCTCCGCGCCCCGATAGGCGATGCTGTAGTAATACCCGCGCTCGTTCATCTCCCTGAGAAGAACGTCGATTTGGGAGGGGTTTTGGGTTGCTATGGAAAAATGCGCGGACGTCTCGGAGACATCCTCGTGGTAAGCCATATAAATGACGTTGGCCCGATGCCCCGCTAGGAGGTGCGCAAATTCCCCGAGCGCGCCCGGCCGGTGTTCCAACTGCACTTCCGTCGTGAGAATGCTCTCGATATCCGTCACGCTCAGTTCGAGCTGAGGAGCTGCCGCGAGGCCGCGACACACATCGGATTGAACGAGTTTTTCAGCGGCACGATCAAGCGATTCCCTGTTGCTTCCCCGGACCTCGACAAGGACGCGGTTCGGATGCTCCGTGCGGTTATAGTGAAAAAAGATGATGTTGAGTCCGCAGGCAGCGAAGAGCAGAGCCACTTCCGCAAGCGAGCCGGGCCGGTCTACGAGGAAAAGACACCCCCGTCCCAGGTAGTCATCATCACGATCAGCGGACCGATAAATACGAAAATACTGCTCATCCATCATCTGCCGCCGTTCATCCCGAGAAGCATGAGAGCCCGCGAGTGTTGCGCACCCTACAGGGTCAACTCGACAATCTCCGCGGCGAGCGTCTTAAGATCGACGAGCGCCACCGTCGGCTTCCCGTAGAGATACCCGCACACTTCCCCCGGGTTCACGACGAGCGTGCGTTTCACCGTCCGGATATCGGCCATGTGCGTGTGCCCGTACACGACGAGGTCGAAATGACCGCTCGCGGCGAGGGATTCGACGACGTGGTGCTCGTGCATCACGACGATTTTCCTCTCTCCGAGCGTGAAGACGTGCGGCTGATTTCGAAGCCGTCCGCCGGCTCTCTCCTGGAGGAGCAGCTTGTCGCCGTCGTTGTTGCCGAAAATACCGACGTAGTCGCAGCCGAGCTTCCCGAACAGTTTCAGAACGAACGGCGACGCGTAGTCCCCTGCGTGAATCACGAACCCCATCGCCCGCGAATTGAAGACGTCGATCGCCTTTTCAACGAGCGGAATGTTGTCGTGCGTGTCAGACAGAATACCGATGAGCATGGTGCCTCTCCTTCAGACAGAAAAATGTTGTCGAACGATGTTGACGATGCCGATGCGTATCATCATGATGGCGATCGCGGCGAGGAAGAGGAGCATCACCTTCCCTATCCCTACGATGCCGCCCTCCCCGACGACGCTCATCATCTTTTCCGCGTTGTTCAGCACAATCCACACAATGAGAAGGTTGAGAACGAGCGAAATGACCGTCGCGAGGATGCCATGGTGATCGACGAGAATGAGGATATTCGTGAGAACCGCAGGTCCGACAATGAGCGGCACCCCGATCGGCACGACGCCGACTTTTACGTCCGGCCGAATGCGTTCTTCTCCGCTGTGGATGAGATCCCGCACCGCAAAAACGAGGAGCACGAGTCCGCCTGCCGTCTTGAAATCGTCCCCGGTAATACCGAGTATCCTGAAGACGACTTCGCCAAGCGCGACGAACGAAAAACTGACGATGAGTGCTGTGAGCAAAGACTCCCTCACCACCTGCGACTTCTTCGCTTTGGGCATATCTTTCGTGATCGAAACGAAAAGGGGCAGGAGCATGAATACGTTGATCGCAACGAAAATGGGAATGAACGTGTTCGGCAACGATTTTAGGATATCCGCCATGCTTTTAATTATAATACTGACCATGGAGAGAACGCATGCCGATCACAACGCACTCGGCGAACATCCCGTCTCACTTTCCTCTGAAGACAAGCGGCATCGCCCGCTTCAGGCGCGCTCATCTTCGCTACCCATGGCTGATGAAAATCCCTCGCGCGAGGTCGATAGGGCTGTCCGAGAGGGGACGGGAGGGAGTCTCCGATGCCCTCGTTTGCGGTAAGTCAAGAGAAGAATCAGTGGCTCAGTGAGAAGATGGAAGCGCTCGGCATCCGCGAAAAGGATATCGAGGAGAAGTTCGTCCGTTCCTCGGGTCACGGCGGCCAGAATGTCAATAAAACCGCAACGTGCGTGTACCTCAAGCATGTCCCGACAGGGATCGAGGTCAAGTGCATGAAGACGAGAAGCCAGTCAATCAACCGGTTCCTCGCCCGTCGGGAACTCGTCAAAAAAATCGAGGGTCGGTTAGAAATCGTCACGGCAGAGGATCGGAAAGCAACGCGGATGAGAAAGCAGAAGGCCAAGAGGAGGAAAAGGGCATCGGCAAAATACGCTTCTGGATCGTCGCGAGTGCTGCCGGACGCGGGTATCTGATATAATAAGGCCGCTTATCCGCAAACAATACTCGTCAAGAGGAGGAATCGCCGTGAAAAAAGAGATCAACGCGCAGGAGAGGGTAAAACTCCTCGAGAAAGAGCTGGCGACACTCACCGACCAGATCGAGTCCCTGAACAGGAACGTGGTGGAACTCAAAGATCTTCGGAATGAAATCAAGGGCCTGAAACTCTTTCTCGGGAGGGTCTACCCTGAATTCAAGACGTGGTTTCCCGAGATCATGCAGAAGGTTTACAAGAACAAGTAGTCTACCAGCTCCCTCCGCCTCCGCCCCCGAAACCGCCTCCCGAAGAACCACCGCCGCCCCCGCCGCCGACGCCACTCCCTCGCGGAGCAGAGAACATGGCCGCCGCGATGCCTGACGTCGCCGAGCCGATGGACCGAGAAAAATGCCGCGGGCTGAAGCCGCCCACCCCGGCGTGCGAAACATACCACCGGGGCTCTTCCTGGAAAACTCCCTCGAACGCCTTCGCCCAGTTGTCGACGACGTCGAGCGCGATTGCATACGGGAGATATGTGGAGAAGAGATTCTTGTCACCCATGCGTCGAATCCGATCCTTTTCGGCCCGATTCATGAATTCTTGGAAACCCCTGATCTCTGCGTATGCGAGCGCACCGGCCCTCGTCTTCGCTGGCATACCCCTGGCGAGCGCGATGACCGGCAGACCCGTCACGATGCCCGCCAAAATGCCCTTCGGCGACGCGACTATGACCGAAAAAACAATGGCACACGCGATACATATCGCGAACCCTGCGCCGCCGTAAACTCTCCTCACCTTCTCCGGGCTTACGAGAAAGTACCGTTTCGTCGTCAACTCCGCGTACAGCGTCGTCTTGATCGGCTCGAGCTCCGTGTAGAATTTATTCTTCATGTCGGAAATCCAGCGTCCGGGCGCATCACCGATGAAAATCTTGGCCATCAGGAGCTTTTCGAACGATGTGAGGTTGTCATCGGGACCCTTCACTTTCTGGAGGTAATAATCGGCGGAACCGAAAATCAGACCCTCCGTCCTCTGCTCCTCGATCGTGATATATCCCTTCACGGCGAGACCGATGATCGTCCCGGTGATGTCCCGTGGATCGATCCTCTCGTCGACTAAGGCGCCGACCTCACCGGCCGTGAGCGGAACATTGCCGTACGTCGGGGGCTCACACCTGACGGTGACCGCCTCCCTTACCAGAGGATCCCGCCCCCGCGTTTTCCAGAGGTAGGTCATCAACGCCAGAGTGATCAGGGGAAAGAAGAACATCCAGTTTTCGCGGACATCGATGAACCACGCCACCCGTTGCATTGTCGTCGGCGGCGAGACGAGACCCTTATCCCAGCCAAAAGCGATCGTCAGTCCCTCACGCGGCGCGAGTCCTTTTGTCGTCACGAAGTCCGCACTGTTGTGGGACGCATCGTACCGGCACTGCGACGCCCTTGACCCGAATGCCCCCGTATAACACGCTGCCCACAGATTCTTGCTTGGCACGTTCGTCGCGAGCGTTACCCGCACCGAAGCCTCCAGAATCGGAGCCCACCAGTGCGTGCCCGTCACGTTCCAATACAGTTCGTCATGGTCGCCGAAGAAGAGAAGCGCATTCTGCACTTCATACACGATCACGTACGTCTGATATCCGCTCACGAAGCGCCGCGGATCCCCGATCCGGACGTGGAGGACGTTCCCTTTCTTCGCAACGGCATAGTGCAACGGATTTCCTGTCTGATCGGTCACCGAGAGTATCCGCAACGGCGTTTTTACGATATCGCCGCGCTCACCTACGTATTTGAACGGTATGTCCCGGTAAATGCCGTGTCTCGGTTCGTGAAAATTCACCAGTATGGTCTCGCTCACGGTGAGCGATGAATCGCTTTTCACGGCGATATCGGCGTGGAATTTGGCGATCGTAAAATCCTGCGCTGCCGCCGCGCCGAGGGACACGAAGAACGCGAGCAAAAGGGACACCGCGCGCGCGGACCAACAGAACGTCGTGCGTTTTTTCATAGTCGGAGAAGATCCTCGGCGGCCGCAGGGGAACTCGTCATCCGCCGTGTCTTTCTTTCACGAGAAACTCACCTTGACCGGTTTCCGCTCCGCTTCCGGAGTTTCGAGCTCGAAGAATTCCTCCTGTCGGAACCCGAACGACGATGCGACGATATTGGAAGGGAACGACTCGATCACGATATTGAAATCCCGGACAACCGCATTGTAGTAACGCCGTGCGTTCTCGATATTATCTTCCAGATCCTTCAACTGCGTCTGGAGCTGCATGAAGTTCGCGTTCGCCTTCAGCTCAGGGTATGCCTCCGCAAGAGCGAAAAGGCTCTTCAATGTTTCGGTGAGCGCATTCTCGGCCTTCGCTTTGTCGGCCGGCGCCGCCACCTGCATCGCGGTGGACCGCGCCCGTGTCACATTCTCGAACACGTTCTTCTCGTGCGAAGCGTACCCTTTGACGGTCTCCACGAGATTCGGCACCAGGTCGTACCTCTTTTTCAACTGGACATCGATGTCCGACCAGGAAGACCTGACCGTATTCCTGAGACGGATGAGCCTGTTGTAAACGGCGATCGTAAAAATCCCCGCGGCAAGGACGAATCCAAGGACAACAAGTCCGATGAACGTTACCATGACCCCCCCCTCATTCTGCGTAGTTATCATCAGCACCCCTCAAAGCTGAGGGGTTGCCTGCGGGCTGCCTCCGGCAACCGGCGCGGAAGGCTTTTGTTGCGTCTGGCCGACCACTGCCGTCTCAGGAGAATAACGTCAGGAGATACGCAACGACCGACTCGGCCTCTACCTTCTTCACTTCTTTCGTCTTCCTGTCCTTCACTTCCACGAGACCGTCCTTGAGGTTCTTTTCACCGAGAATGACCTGTGTCGGTATGCCGATGAGATCGGCATCCTTGAACTTGACGCCGGCCCGGGCATCCCGATCATCCACCAAGACCTCGATGCCCTTCGCCCGCAGATCGCGGTAAAACGCCTCCGCGAGGTCTCTCGTCTTCGGATCGTTCATGTTCAGCGCGAGGATCTCGACATCGAACGGCGCGATCGCCCTCGGCCAGACGATACCGTCGTCATCGTGATTTTGCTCGATTGCCGCCGCGGCGATGCGTGCCGGTCCTATCCCGTAACTCCCCATGACGAGAGGCCGTTCCTGCCCTTTTTCATCGAGGTACATCGCCTTGAGCGGGACCGAGTACTTCGTGCCGAGCTTGAAAATGTTCCCTACTTCTATGACGCGCTGAATCCGTATCGGAGCGTTGCACTTTACGCAGAAATCGCCTTCGCGCGCGAGGGTGATGTCGTGCCATTCGGCGGTGAAGTCTCTGCCGGGAACGATTCCTTTCACATGGTAGTCTTGTCGGTTCGCTCCGCTCACGTAGGTCCCCTCCTGAAGGCACGTATCGGCAATAACTCTCACCTTCTGCTCCATGGGACCGATGAACCCCGCGTCGACACCGAGCGCCGACCTGATCTCATCCTTGTGCGCGGGCCTGTGCTTGCCGATGATGCGCGCCAGCTTCTTTTCATGAAGCTCCTGATCCCCTCTCACCAGGGCGAGAACCGGACCGCTGTCGCTGATGACGAGAAGGCTCTTGATGAAATACCGCGGCTCGATGCCCAAAAACTGCGACACTTCCTGGACCGTGCGTTTTCCGGGCGTGTACACCTCTTCCACCTGCCACGCTACGGGTTCGTTTCTCTTCGGGTCAGACAGCGCGAGCTCCACGTTCGCTGCGTAGCCGCACGCATCGCATATGGCAACTTCATCTTCGCCCGCCGGGCTTGGCGCCATGAATTCGTGCGACATGCCGCCACCCATCATCCCGGGATCGGACTCCACCATAAAGAAGTCGAGGCCGCAGCGGGAAAAAATCCTGTGGTAGGCTTCTGCATGGCGTCGATAGCTCTTTTCGAGCCCCTCCTCGTCGGCATCGAAGCTATAACTGTCCTTCATGAGAAATTCCCGCGTCCTCAGGACACCGCTCTTTGGCCGCGCCTCGTCTCTTAGTTTGGTCTGGATCTGATACCAAACCTGTGGCAGTTCCCGATAGGAGCGAATTTCTCGCGCTGCGAGCCACGTCATGATTTCTTCATGCGTCATGCCGAGGCACATATCGCGACCGGTCCGGTCTTTCAGTCTGAACATCTCGTCTCCGATCTCGTACCATCTTCCGGTCTCCTGCCATATTTCCGCAGGGTGCAGAGCAGGCAGCGCGATCTCCTGAGCGCCGAGCGCGTTCATCTCCTCCCTCAGAATCGCGTTGATTTTTCTCATCACCCTGAGCGCGAGCGGGAGATAGATGTAGAGTCCCGCGGCAAGCTGTCTGATATAACCAGCTCTCACCATCAGCACGTGGCTAATCGCCTCGGCGTCCGACGGCACCTCACGGAGGGTCGGAATCAAAAGGTTCGCATATCTCATGCTCGACTCCTTGTTTGATCGATGGTTCACCGCAGCAGAGCCGCCCATCTACTATAGAAAAATTCATGGTAAAAGTGGTAGATTAAAATGGTTGTGGCGAGCCACCATTCCGGCAGAACGGGGAATCGATTCTTCCAGTTATGCACCGTCCGGAATGGTTCTCTGCCCCCTTAATTGTTGGAAGGCGAGACGCCAGACGAAAGCAACCAAAGAGACATAGAGAGAAAAGAGAAAATGACGATGAAGCGAATTCCGATGACACCCGACGGCTATCAGAAACTGCAGGAGGAGCTGGACCGCCTTTTGAAAGTCGACAGGCCGAAGAATATCAAGGACATCTCCGAAGCGAGGGCGCACGGCGACCTCTCCGAAAACGCGGAATACCATGCCGCTAAGGAGCGCCAATCCTTCATCGAAGGACGCATCCAGGAGCTGAAAACCAAACTCGCCCTCGCGGACGTGATCGACCCCTCGAAGATCTCGCAGAAGAGAATCGCCTTCGGCGCAACAGTGAGGGTCCTCGATCTGGAAACGCAGGAAGAGAGGACCTTCATGCTCGTCGGCCCGGAAGAAGCGGACGCGAAAAACGGGAAGATCTCGATCAGCTCGCCGGTGGGTAAGGCTCTCCTCAACAAGGAAGTGGGCGATACCGTCACGATAAAGGTCCCCGCGAAAACCCTGGAGTACGAGATTTTAGAGATCGGCTTTGCATAAGCTCTTCACTGCACGAGTTATCGAGAACCGTCCGGTCAATCATAAAAATTATCTCCTCACCGCACAGCCACTTGCCGCGACAGCCGCGCCGCTCCCCGGTCAGTTTTACATGATCGAAACGGCCCGCTCGTTGGACCCCCTCTTGAAGAGGCCCTTCAGCTATTTCAGAAGGACTCCCGATACCCTCCAGTTTCTCTATGCGCTGAAGGGGAAAGGCACCGCACTGATGAGTACGCTGGCGACGGGGCAGGAAATTCGGGTCATCGGCCCTCTCGGGACCGGGTATCCGCCTCCGCCGAAAGGCACGGCCCCGCTCCTCGTAGCCGGAGGACTCGGCATCGCGTCGCTCTTCTCTTTTGCGGAAACCCTTTCCAAGAAACTGTGCTTGCTCTATGGTGCACGATGCCGCAGCGATTTCCTCATGCTCGACGAAGTGGATAAGCTTGGCTGCGAGGTCGTGACGTGCACGGATGACTTCTCCTTCGGGAAAGGAGGGAAGGTGACCGACGTCGTCAGCGACTTCCTTTCAAGCTCCCCGAAGAAGCGATACACACTGTATGCGTGCGGACCGCTCCCGATGCTCGCGGCGGTTTCCGATACTGCGCGACGCCATAAAATAAGGGGTTTTGTCTCTCTCGAAGAGAACATGGCGTGCGGATTCGGCGCATGCCTCGGGTGCGCCGTTCGAACCGTGCGAGGGTACAAGAGAGTCTGCAAGGAAGGCCCTGTGTTCCCGATAGAGGAAATCGTGTGGTAACGCACTTTTACAAGACAAGCGTTCCATGGACTTGTCCGTCAGCATAGGCAGGCTCAATCTCAAAAATCCGGTGATGACCGCATCCGGCACTTTCGGATACGGTGAGGAATATACGGATTTCATGGACCCCAGCGTGCTCGGTGGTATTATCGTGAAAGGGATATCCCTCAAGCCCATGGAGGGAAATCCTCCCCCGAGGATTTGCGAGACCCCATGCGGCATGCTGAATGCCATAGGCCTCCAGAACGTCGGCCTCAAGAACTTCTTGAAAGAGAAATTGCCCTACCTCAGAAAGTTCGAGACGAAAATAATTGTCAATATCCTCGGGAAGAGTATTCAGGAATACGTAAAAATCGCGAAAGCGCTCGATGGAGCTGGGGTCGACGGCATCGAACTGAACGTATCATGCCCGAACGTCAAGAAGGGTGGGATCACTTTTGGCACCGACCAGCGGTCGCTCTCGCAGCTCATTAACTCCGTGAGACAGGCGGTGCCCTCCGCCACTATCATAACGAAACTCTCTCCGAACGTGTCAAGCATCCCCGATTTCGCGAAGACCGCTGAGGATGCCGGCAGCGATGCCATATCTCTCATCAACACAATTCCTGCCCTGGCAATAGATCCGGAGACCTGGAAGCCGAGACTGGCGAACGTAACAGGAGGCCTGTCCGGCCCCGCGATCAAACCGATCGCCCTGAGGATGGTATGGGAGGCTGCACAGGCGGTGCAGATTCCCGTTATCGGCGTGGGAGGCATTCTCAACTCGTCTGATGCTGTAGAATTCCTCCTCGCGGGTGCATCTGCCGTGCAAGTCGGAACAGGGAATTTTGTGAATCCGCGGGCAACATCTGAGATTGTCGAAGGGCTATCTGCGTATCTGCAGAGAAAGAATATTCATTCGGTCAGTGCCATAATCGGGAAGCTCAAGACCCCCTGACACTGGCCTTATCCCATTTATTAATAATTCCAATCAATTCATAAGTTTTTTCAAATGGACGAAAAACATAATCCATGATAGAAATTGTATAATTAATAGTCGTATTTCCCCTCCACAGATTGCAGGGGAGGAAGATGAACAAACCGGCCTCTAAAAGAAGCTCTTATATCAGAAGCTTCATTATTGTTTTCATCCTTCTCGGGGCTGCATCGGCAACAGCCCAGGCACCTTCCGTCGTAGCCACTATACCTCCAAACGGCGCGTTCGGTGTCAGACCGGACTTAGATGCTATCCTCATCACCTTCGACAAACCCATGACGTGGCCTAATCTCACTCCCGCCAACAAGTGTTATTCCATCAGCGGCAGTTGGGGGACGCCCGTTATCATAAAGGCGCCATGGCATGATGATAACATCGTTCGGATCGGCAGAGAGGGCGGCGAATTCGTTTTTCTCAACCGATCCGACCTGCCCGCGGGATCCGTCATCAGTCTCACTCTCAATCCGCCCGGTGCCTCGAGTGAATGTTTCCGCGATAAGGAAGGAAACCTCCTTCCCCCTTTCGATCTCAGTTTTACCGTGAGGCAAAATCCGTCGGACCCGCCCCTGGAGCCTCAAGTGATTTCCACGAATCCAGCCAAATGGAGTCATGATGGTGGACCGCAACATCGCCTCTGTCTCGATAACATTTAGCAAGCCTATGAATACCGGGACACCAGCGCCTGTGCTCACGTATGGTTGGGGACCGTCATCGAAAAACTGGTCCGCAGACGGGAAGACCTTAACGTTAACGAGAAACAACGCAGGAACCCCTCTCCCTGATGGGCAGGATATCGTATTCATTCTGAGCACGTACGATGCCCAACCTCTTCGTGACGCGGGCGGGAATGCTCTGCAGGAGTATACCTTTTCATTTACAACCGAGGGTAATTTGGAGCAGTGGGTCAAGAATGCTTTCGGCGTCGACATTATTCAAGTCCCCGCAGATCTGGCGAAGGGATTCTATTGGCACTACTATCTGAGTATACCGAAGACATTATCGGGGCCCTCAGTCCTTTATGTGGCACCGAACAATACGGGCTGGCCCGCGATTGATCATACCTATCATGACATCAGGGCCAGAAGATTGCTCTACTGGGAAACCCAGAATGTCTTTAACTGGCAACTCGATGCCCCCGTCCTTGTCCCCTCTTTCCCGCGGTACACGCAGCTTTACCTGCAGAACCTCTGGCTCGATCCGTACAGCGAACATAATCGCATCGTGGAGTTACAGCGGATCGATCTGCAATTGATAGCCATGATTGAAGATGCAAAGGAAAGACTCCGTTCCATTGGACTCAGCTTGTACGATGACGTGCTTATGAACGGTTTCTCCGCATCGGGAGACTTTACGGCGCGCTTCACCCTCCTTCACCCCGAAATGGTGAGAGCGGCAGCTTTCGGCGGTTGCGGAGGCACGCTCCCCGTAACAGAGTGGGAGGGGAGAGCATTGAGCTGGCCTGAAGGAATTTCGAATATCAGCGCAATCACCGGCCACCCGTTCAACATTGCTGCCTATCGATATGTCCCGCAATTCTTTTTCGTCGGCGATGGAGACAACTTCGATCCCACCGACTGGGAAAGAGCACGCCAAATATACAACTCAGTCGGAACGAATATCGAGCTAAGGATGTACCCCGGTGTCGGTCACCAGTACACCGATGAGATTTTAGCGGACCTGGGCAATTTTTTTGCTCAATACAAATCTTCGAAACCGGTCGAGTCTCTCTCGGTAATCAAAAAGGGCACGGGGAAAGGAACAGTTGCGAGCAGTCCTCCGGGCATCCAGTGCGGGAACGATTGCTTCGAAAGATTGGATCACGGCACGAGGGTGATTCTTACAGCTACCCCGGATACTCGCTCGACCTTTGCCGGGTGGAGCGGGGCGTGTTCGGGGACGGGCGCGTGTCAGGTAGATATGGATTCATCAAAGAGAGTGATAGCGACGTTCCTCATTGGGAAGCCCATAATCTCCGCGGTCCCCATGTCGGTCAATTTTGGTTCATTAAAAATAGACGACCTATCTGCTCCCAAACCGGTAACCGTGAAAAATATGGGACTATTAGAACTAATTCTGCGCAAGATAGAGATTATTGACCCGGTCAGCGGAGAAGCTTCAGCCGAGTTCATTCAGACAAACGACTGCCTGACAACGCCGATTGTGAAAGGCCTCAATCCCTTCCGCATCGATGTCGTATTCGCGCCCGCACTTCCGTTCGGGAAAAAGAACGCTTTGATGAGAATCGAATCAAATGATCCCAAAAAGCCGCTAATCAGTGTGAAACTCACTGGGATGGCTCCACCACCCAAGATATCCGTCGCCCCGAGGGCGCTTCGCTTTGGATCCGTGGGCGTCGGCAATTCTTCGCCCCCCAAAACCGTGACAATAAAAAATACGGGAATCTCCGATCTCGTGATAAAGAGCGTCTTTATTGAAGGCGGTAACGCATCCGAATACTTGCTAACGGGGGACTGCGTATCCGAACCGATACCGCAGGGAGGTTCCTGTGATGTGCTGGCGACATTCGCATCGTCACCCCCGTTCGGGAAGAAGACTGCGGACCTGATTATCTCTTCAAACGATCCTAAGCGGCGTTCTATCAACGTTAAGCTGAGCGGCGTGAGCCCGCCCCCGAAGATCTCTGCAACACCGACAATAGTGAATTTCGGTACTGTCAGCGCAGGTGACACATCGTCGAAAACAGTGACGATAACGAACAGGGGGGTCTCGGACCTCATGATCTATGACATAACGATAGCCGGGGCACACGAATCGGATTTCACGCAGACAAATGAATGCTTAACAGCCCCCATACAGTTCGGTAAAAGCTGTGTCATAACGCTCGCATTCTCGCCGTCCGCCACAGGGAAAAAAACGGCTGCGATGACGATAACTTCTAATGATCCTCTTAAAGGGTCCGTTACTATAAGCCTCACGGGCACACGATAACTGGGGCATGTCCCTTCCCTCCCCAAAAAACAGAGATGCGTGAAGGCATCACGGGATGGCCTTGTCCCTACGGGAGGAAGAGCTCTTCTCAATTTCACATCGGCACATCCGGATCAAAAGCGTCGCCGCTCTCAGCCCCGTCCAAACTTGTATAATAGTGGTCATGTTTCTCGTCGGTCTGACCGGGAATTACGGCATGGGGAAGAGCACGGTGCTCAGGATGTTCGGGGAACTCGGTGCGATCACCTATGACGCTGACGAGATTGTCGCATCGCTTTTACGGGAGGAAGAAATCACGCGGCAAGTTGCGCACGTTCTGGGAAGCGGTGTTCTCAAGACGAACGGGACGCTGGATAAGGAGAAAGTGGCTCACGTGATCTTTTCCCGTGCGGAACAGAGAGAGGCCCTAGAGGATATCCTCCATCCGCTCGTGTTCGAGAGAATCAATAAGCTCCTTTCAGACGCCGGCGCGGAGAACGGTATCGTCGTCGTGGAAGTGCCGCTCCTGTTCGAGCGAAAGTACGAGGGGGCATTTCAGCGGACCATTACAGTGAAAACGGATACGAAAACCGCTCTCGAGCGGCTCGCTAAAAAGGGGATTGCGCCTAACGACGCCCTCGTACGTGTCAAAGCCCAGCTCCCGATCGAAGAGAAAGAGGCGCGGTCTGACTATGTAATCGACAATAGCGGAACGCTCGAGGGAACGAAGGATCAAGTGATGACCGTTTATCGAAAATTACTGCACGAGGCCATGCATGGAGATCGTCGTCGGTCTTGAAGCGTTAGAAAAACCTTATCCGAATACGGTGCTCACCATAGGAAATTACGACGGGGTGCACCTTGGCCACCAGAAGATCCTCTCCGCGGTGGTGAAAAAGGCCGCCGAGACCGGGGGAACCTCGATGGTGATGACGTTCGATCCTCACCCGGTGAAGGTGATCGCGCCAGACAAACAAATCAAGCTCCTCACGACCACGGCCGAGAAGGCGCGCCTCCTCGAATCCGCCGGAATACAGGTATTGCTCCTCGTCAATTTCAACAGGGAGTTCGCGAACACACCCGCCGAGGACTTCATCGAGGAAATCCTCGTGAAAAAGCTCCGCGTTCGGGAAGTCATCGTCGGCGATCACTATACGTTCGGCAAACAGAAAAGAGGCACGATCGATCTCCTCAAAAAGTACGGCAAGCTCCGGGGGTTCGGCGTTCAAGCGATAAAAAATGTGACCGTGCACGGCAACGTCGTGAGCAGCAGCGCGGTCCGGTCGCTCATCCAGCGGGGAGCCGTATCCGAAGCGGCACAGTACCTTGGGAGGGCGTATTCCATCGAGGGAACGGTGATCAGGGGGAAAGGGAGAGGACAGCGGATTCTCAACATTCCGACGGCGAATATCACCACACCGGTCGAGATCGTCCCGCGGGAAGGAGTATACGCGGTGAGGGTCTCGCTGCGGGGAAACACCTACGATGGCGTGGCAAATATCGGAAAGAATCCGACATTCGGCAACGGACAGCTCAGTTACGAAGTCCACCTCTTCAGTTTCTCCGGGAATCTTCTCGGGGAGCACATCAGGATAGAATTCATCGAGCGCATTCGAGCCGAGCGTACATTCCCCGACGCGGCGAGCCTCGAAAAGCAGATACGCGACGATATCGAATGTGCCCGACGGCTCCTCAGGGAAAGAAGCCGCGAATCATGAAGCCCCGGCGGTATTCATGAGCAGCCGCGCGAGGTCGAATCTGTTTTCCACTCCCGATTTCAGGTAGATGTTGCTCAAATGATCCTTTACCGTCTGCTCGGCAATCTCGAGTTCTTCGGCGATTTCGGCATTCTTGAGACCATCGAGCACCCGCCTGAGGATGTCGGTTTCCCGCCGGGTCAATCTCAGTTGCTTGCGCACTTCGTTCATATCGAGTTTCTGGGAAACCCGCTCTTCGATAATGAATACCCCGACGAAAGGACCGGGGATCTCCGATACGAAAAATTTGAAGATCCAATTGCTCGACGATCCGTCGAGCCGTCTGCAGAGATAGACCTCGCCCGGGAACGATGAGTGGAGGCTCGCCGTGGCAAGAGCGTCGAATATCCTCCGCGCCAACTGAGGAATCTCCTCGGGAAGGAAATATCGCTTGAGAAAATGCGATGCCGCTCTGTTGGTATAGTATTGGTTGAGCTTCCGCGTGTAGACGATGACGCCTATCGGCAGTTTATCCATGATTACCCGTATCACGTCATCCATAGTTGCCACCTCTCGGTCGGTATGAATGTCGGTTTATATAATAGCCGAAAACGCGTCCGATCGGTTGTGATCGGCATCAGCGTCGGATTTTTTCGAGCCTATTCCTTGCCCCGGCGGCACGACCATGGGCAGCTCGCTTGCCAAAGAAGAGACAATTCTTTTATTATTAAGATATTTCTGACGAGGAGGATCACGTTGAAAGAGGGCATTCATCCACAGTACCAGGAGACGAGAGTGGAATGCGCATGCGGTGAGACATTCGTGACGCGTTCGACGAAGCAGAAGATCCACGTCGATATCTGTTCGAAGTGCCACCCGTTTTTCACCGGCAAACAGAAAATCGTCGACGCGGAAGGCCGCGTGGAGAAATTCAAGAAAAAGTACGAGAAGAAGTAGGGACGAAGAGAGGGACAGGCCGTTAGTTGCCCCGGTGTAACTAACGGCTTTTGTTTGAACTCTCGAAGACCTTTTTCGGGTGACAAACGGCGGATACGGGTCTGCGAGAAAAGGTCAAACGAAATCCCACCGTGCACGCATGAAAAACATCGGCGGACAGGCAGTCATAGAAGGCGTCATGATGAAGGGGCGGAAGAGCTGGACCGTTGCGGTCCGGAGCCGGAACGGGGATATCCTCGTCAAAACGGAGATGTTGTCGGAACTCCCGAAGATCTTCCGGCTTCCGATCTTTCGCGGATGCGTCGCGCTCTTCTACGCTCTTTTCATCGGTATCAAGGCGATCGAATTTTCAGCCAATAAGGCTTTCGAGGAAGAGGAAGGGAAACCGCTCGGTTCCGCATCGATGATCATGACCATCGCCCTCGCTGTGTTTTTGGGAGTCGCGCTTTTCGTCTTTCTCCCCCTCTACGCGACCAAACTGCTCGGTCTCCTGTTTCATTCCGTTGCGGGAAACTCCTTCGTCTTCAATCTCGTCGACGGTGTGATCAGGGTGATCGTCTTCCTCGCGTATATCGTTTCCGTGGGTACGTGGAAAGAGATGAGACGAATCTTCGAGTACCATGGCGCCGAACACAAGGTCATCCACGCGTACGAAAACGGTCACGATCTGACAGTGGACAACATCAAAACGCACAGCCCCCTCCATCCGCGCTGCGGCACGAGTTTTCTCCTCATCGTGATGATCACGAGTATCGTCGTCTTCTCGTTCATCCCGCAGGAGTGGTCTTTTATTGACAAGTTTCTCTCCCGTCTCGTGCTCATTCCGCTCGTTGCGGGCCTCTCCTACGAGATGTTGAAGCTGTCCGCCCGCATGAAGGACAATCTCCTCATGCGCCTCATGATTCAACCCGGTTTGATGCTCCAGCGGCTGACAACAAGAGAGCCGGATGAATCTCAGATCGAAGTGGCGATGAAGGCCCTCCAGGAGGTGCTCCTGACGGAAGAATCCCATGCTTGAGAAGCTCAAAGCCATAGAGCACAAGTACGAAGAGCTCACGAAATTGTTGATGGAGCCGGAGGTCCTCTCGAAACCGGCTGAGCTCCAAAAATACTCGAAGGAACAGGCCGACCTCCTCCCGTTAGTCGAAAAAATCAGGGAGTACAGCCACCTCATGGACGAGATCGTCAGCGTCGAGGAACTGCTCCGCAGCGGCGATGGCGACATCCGCGAACTCGCGCAGGCGGAACTCGAAACGCTCAAGGAGAGAAAACCGAAGATCGAGGAAGAACTCAAGATCATGCTCCTGCCCAAGGATCCTCGTGACGAAAAGAATGTCATTCTCGAAATTCGGGCGGGAACCGGTGGAGAAGAGGCGGCTCTTTTTGCGGCCGACCTCCTTCGCATGTACCTCAAGTACGCGGAACGTAAACGATGGAAAGTCGAGACGATCGAGATGAACCCGACCGGCCTCGGCGGTATCAAAGAGGTCATCGTCTCGATACAGGGGAAGAATGCGTACAGCCGTCTCAAGTACGAAAGCGGGGTGCACAGGGTCCAGCGCGTCCCTGTGACCGAGGCATCGGGGAGAATCCACACGTCCGCATCGACCGTTGCCGTGCTCCCCGATGCGGAGGACGTCGACATCAAAGTCGATGAAAGAGATCTTCGGATCGACACGTTCTGTTCCTCGGGACCGGGGGGTCAGGGGGTCAATACGACGTATTCCGCAGTCCGTATCGTCCATATCCCGACCGGATTGATCGTCCAGTGTCAGGACGAACGATCGCAGATCAAGAACAAAGAGAAGGCGATGAAAGTTTTGCGATCTCGCCTTTACGAGATCGAGATGGAGCGGCAGGAGAGAGAGCGCGCGTCCGAGAGAAAAGCACAGGTTGGGACAGGGGACAGGAGCGAAAAGATCAGAACGTATAACTTTCCCCAGAACCGCGTGACGGACCACCGTATCGGCTTCACTCTCCACAAACTCGAACAGGTTCTCGAAGGCGACATCGACGAGATCATCGATGCCCTCATCACTCACTACCAGGCCGAAAAACTCAAAGAAATCTGATGCGCCGTGATATGATGGTGTGCATCTGAAAAACCTGAAATCGGCTCTCTCCAGATTAATGAGAGACATGTTCCACCCACACGAAATTTTTCGCGTGCTTGGACAGGACCGTTATACGAGCCTGAAAATACGAGTCGTCTTGCTCGATGTATTCCTCGCGATAGCGCCGCTCTTCATCGTTATAACGATCAGTTATTTCTGGTTCCAGAACACTTTGGCGGAAGATTTCTACAAACAGTTGCAGTGGGAAATTCAGAACACAAAACAGACCATCGAATTCTTCGTGGATGGAAGACTTGCTGCACGCAAGTTCATCACCTCGACATATTCCTATGAACAGTTGTCAGACCATGCATGTGTGTCTAAAACTATCTCCAATTTCAGTCACATGAGCATTGCGGAGGGCGTCGAGGCGATCAAAGCCGTGTAGCACTGTAACCAGTCCGCCGCGCAAGAAAAGGGAAAATACGTGTCGGCATGCCTTTTTTCTCTCCTTTTACTGTCTCAGTTTGGCAATCCGGCTGGGGTTGCATAGCTTCACTGACCGCTTTAGCTCTTGAGACTCATGCTCTGAGCTTACTACGCCGGATCCCCTCCACAAATAACGCGAATCATCGTCCTAAAATACTATCTTCATTACAAGTCAAAATTTTTGTTGGGTAATGTGCTCCACGTGATTCAGTACACGCAATCGCTCAGAGATTATGCACAGTTCATCCCTAACGAAGAACCCTCAAAAAAAGTTACTGAAGCAGCGCTTGTCTTCAGCGGCAAGCCACCTTTTTTCCTCTTGACTATCCGAGCTGAAACGTTTACCATACTGTTATTTAGCATATGCTTATTGTCATGCCTGTGCGCAACATCCTCATTGTTGACGATGACCCGTGCATCAGAGATATTCTCCGGAGTATCTTGGATTGTTTCTCTCTGATTCACGAAGCCGCGACATATGGCGATGCGATGAAGTTGCCGCCTCGATCGATCGATCTCGCCATCATCGATTACGTTCTCCCTGATCGCGACGGTTTCGAGGTGATGCAGTCGCTCAGAGAGTGCAATCCCGCCCTGCCGATTATCCTCATGACGGGGCATGGTGATGAAGACATCGCGGTACGCGCGCTCAGGGCAAGAGTCATAGATTACATGAAGAAACCCCTGAATCTCGTCTACGTCAAGCAGAGGGTCTCGGCAATACTCGGCACCGACGCTCCCAGGTCTGACCCCTCCAGTCACTCCGACTGCGACAGTCATCTTGAAAAGGCCGTGGGCTTTATCCACTCCCATTATATGGAAGAGATCTCCCTGGCCGCGACCGCGCGCACGGCGGGAATGAGCGTATCCAGTTTCTGCCGGGCTTTCAAGGCGACATTTAACCTGTGCTTCTCCTCGTACCTGAATCGGGTGAGGATGCAGAGTGCCGCACAGCGCCTCAAAAAGGCGGACGTCAGCATCACGGACATAGCGTTCTCGGTAGGCTTCAGGCACGTTGGGCACTTCAACAGGGTCTTCAGAGCGACCTACAAGATGTCCCCGCGGGAATACCGAAAGCGTGTCACCGGGGAAGTGAAGAGCGCTCACGACTGACCCGGCGCTCTCCGTCTCACAATCATTTTTCTCGCTTCATCGGACAGGACCAGAACCACTGCGAACGGGATAAGAAACAACCAGACATTCAGCCCGAGAGGCGCTGTGCCGAAAATCTTGTTGCCGACGGGATGGTACACGATGAAGAACTGGAGGGCGAGTTCGACGGCGATACCCCAGAAAATCAGCCTGTTGCGGAACAACCCGGTATCGAGGACCGAGGCACGGTCGGAACGGCACGCGAAAACATTTCCTGTCTGCGTCACGATGATGCCTGTCAGGCACGCCGTCGTCGCCGTCATATACAAAGTATCGTGCGGAGCGAGAGTCTCCCCCCATGTCCATCCCCCGCCACGCAACACATAGAAGAAGCCGCACATGCACGCAACCGCCTCTATCGGACCGAGGAAGAGATAGGATCTCGTCAACAACGGGGCGCCGAGAAGACGTTCCTCGACGCGTCTCGGCGGTCTCTTCATGACGTCCGACATCGGTTTCTCCGCGCCCAGTGCTAAGGCAGGGATCATGTCAGTCCCGAGATCGACCGCCAATATCTGGAGAATCGTGAGCGGAAGGGGTATCCCGAACAGAATGTACGCGACATAGGGAACCGCCTCGGGAATATTCGAGGCAAATATGTACGTGAGGAACTTTTTGATATTCTCGAAGACGGTTCGCCCCTCTTCAATGGCGCTCACGATCGTCGCAAAATTATCATCGAGCAGAACCATATCCGACGCCTCCCTCGCGACATCGGTACCCGTCGTGCCCATCGAAATCCCGATGTCCGCCTTTTTGAGAGCCGGCGCATCGTTCACTCCGTCACCGGTCACCGCGACGATCTCTCCTTCATCTTTCAGGAGTGAAACGACCCGCATCTTGTGTTTCGGCGTCATGCGTGCGAAAATGACTTCCCGCGCCGTGAGTTTTTCCTTCAATTCCTCGTCGCCCATCCGATTGAATGCGTGACCTTCGATCACCATGGGCTCTGCCCGAACGAGACCAATCTCCCTTGCGATTGCGACGGCGGTCCTGCTCGCATCGCCCGTGATCATGATGACCCTGATCCCCGCGTTTCTGCACTTTTCGATCGCCTCGGGAACCTCGTCTCGCGGGGGATCCTCGAGACCTATGAGCCCGGCAAGCACCGTATCGGATTCAACACTGCCCTCATGATAGGAAATCCCCAAATCTCGATACGCAAAAGCGAGCACCCTGAGCCCGCCGTCCATGAGGGAATGCGCCGCACCGGTGATTCGTGTTTTCATTTCGTCCGTGAGCGCGAGCACGTTTGCCTCGAAAAGAACTTTCGTGCACAGCGGCACGATGCTCTCCGGCGCGCCCTTTGCGTAAGCGAACACTCTTCCGGAAGGGCCGGTGATATCCGTTCGTCTGCGATGGACGGTCGTCATCCGCTTCCTCTCCGCATCGAAGGGGATTTCCTGTATTCGATCTTCGCTCACCTCGCCGAGCACGCCACGTGCAAAGGAGAGCAACGCCCGGTCGGTCGGATCACCCCGATACCGTCTTTCGACATACCGCGCATTATTGCAGAGGCTCGCTGCCATCAGCAGTTCCTCCGCCTCCTCCTTCGCCACCTCATGGGCACCGACAATCTTTCCACCGTACCAGACCTGTTTCACCGCCATCTCATTCCTCGTGAGCGTTCCGGTCTTATCGGTACAGATGACGGTGACGGCACCGAGGGTCTCGACCGATGTCAGGGTTTTTATCAGTGCCTTCCGCTTCGCCATCCTCTGGCTCCCCATAGCGAGTGCCAGCGTCATCGTCGGCAGCATCCCCTCCGGGATGAGCGCGACCGTGATACCGATGGCGAAGAGGAAGTTATCCCAGAAGCTGCGTCCGGCGAAAAAACCGATCGAAAAGAATGAGAGGCCGACCGCGAGCGCTACCGTTGCGATAATTCTCGTGGCTCGCACAATCTCCTTCTGCAGGGGGCTGAGGCCCGTTTCGACTGCGCTCGTGAGGTGGGCGATGCGTCCGAACTCGGTCATCATTCCCGTCGCAAACACGACCGCCCTGCCGGAACCGCTCATGACCATCGTCCCGGCAAATACGATGTTCCCGCTCTCGAGAAGATCCGCGTCGCACGGTTCGGCATTTCTCGAGACCGGCTCGGATTCACCTGTGAGCGGCGCGTGGTTGACCTTGAGCCCGGCACACCAAACAAGACGGGCATCAGCCGCAATTTTGTCGCCCTCGGAAAGAACGAGGATGTCGCCCGGCACGACCTCGCACGCGTGAACTCCCCTTTCCTTCCCCGACCTGAGCACCGTGACGACGAACGGGAGGAGTTTTTTCAGTTCCTCGAGTGCCCGCTCGGTCCGGTATTCTTGAAAGAAGGTAAAAGAGGCATTGATGAGAATGACAGCGATGATCGCAAACCCAAGCGTGAGCATGCCCTCTCCCGGATGCATGTACTCGGAGAGGAAAGAGAGACCCGCGGCAATCCAGAGCAAGACAGCCAAGAAATGGGTGAAGTGAGAGAGGAATCTGAAGAGGAGAGGCTTCCTTCTGACGCCCCGAATCTCGTTCGGACCGAACTCATCGATCCTCCGCGCAGCCTCTTCGTCCTGGAGGCCGTCGGCATTCGTGATGAGGGCTTCATAGACGTCCGCTTCGGAAAGGCTCTGGATTCTCAACGCACCCGTGATCCTTCCGTTTCACGATTTCTTCGGGACGATGTCACAGCCTCAGGCGTTCCGGGGAATCATTCTCGGTCAGGGAACGGACCGATCCATCGGAGGTTTCACCATCGATCCGCGATTAGCCAGGGTTTGAAGACAATGAGATTGCAGGGAGTCTCCCGAAGTACCGTCTCGACTGGATTTCCCCCCATGATGCTCCGGACGAGGCTCCGTTCGCTCGCCCCCATGACGATGAGGTCATTCCTCTTGTGGGCGGCTTCAATGGTGATCTCCCGGGCGATGTCGCCGTACCGTATCTTCTTTTCGTGCGTGACGTCAAACCGCCTGAGACACTCGGCGAACGACTCGATGTCTTTCGGTACGCCCGATTCCCGCCGTAGCGCCGCGAGGTGCGCGGCGCCATGAAAGTATCCCGCGATCGGTTCCGCGAGGTGGAAGAGGGTAATTTTCGCATCGAAGGCCTCCGCCAGTTTTGCGACGAAACACGACGGCTCCTTTATCGTGACCATCCTGCCACGCAGCGGGACGAGGATATTCTTCGGAGACACTCTCCCCATGTGCACCACTCTCACGAGAGCGACCGAACAGGGCAGATTAAGGATCAACGCCTTCGCGAGGGTTCTCTGGAAGAATCGCTTCTCCAGGTCTTCCCTGCGGGTCGAGGCAAAGAGGATATCCGCCCGATTCCGCTCGATGGCGTCCCGAATCTTCGCGAAAGGCTCCCCGCGTTCCGTGATGCTCTCGACATCGATCTCCTGACGCTCGGCTTCCCTGAAGAGGCGTCCGAGAGCCGCCTCGGCGCGTCGAAACGCTTCCGCCTTCATACCCGCCTCCGCCACAAAAAACAGAGTGAGAGGAGCGCGGCACGCACGTGCGAGGGCAAGGGCATAGCGCGCGGCGACCTCCGAATTCGTGTATTCGTTCACCGCTGCAACAATGCGCCGATACATGGACTCATTATAGCGAGCCCATCGACAAATCACAACGGCGCGCGATGTCGATCGGTCGCCTCGTGGTAGAATATTCATGTGTTTGCCGCATCGTGCGAGAGGCTTCTTGTCAGAGGTGTCAATTGGATCGGCGATAGCGTGATGACCCTTCCGGCAATCGCATCCCTCCGGAAGCACATGAAAAACACCCACGTCGCTCTCCTCGCAAAGCCGTGGGTCTCCGAGGTATTCGAAGGAAACCCGCACATCGACGAAATACTGCTCTATTCCGACTCGCACAGAGGGATCATCGGCAAGGTTAAGCTCTCTTCGCACCTGCGCAGCCTCCGTTTCTGCGGAGCCGTTCTCTTTCAGAACGCATTCGATGCCGCCCTCCTCGCTTTCCTCGCCGGCATAAAAGAACGCGCCGGATACGCGAGGGATGGACGGCGATTCCTCCTCACGCATGCCGTCCCCGTCCCGAACGACTCAGAGCATCACATTTTTTACTACCTCAACCTCCTTCGGGAAATCGGCATCGGCGGTGACTATTCCTACCCTTATATTTACCTGTCGCTCGATGAGCGACTGCAGGCGAGGCAGCGCCTCTCCGGTTTGAAGAGGCCGATCCTGGGGATCAATCCGGGTGCCACCTATGGCTCCGCGAAGCGTTGGTTCCCCGAGAGGTTTGCAGAAGTGGCCTCGTGGTTCATAGCCGACACGGGCGGCAGCGCCGTTCTCTTCGGAAGCGCGCGGGAGGTCGACATCGCGGATGAAATCTACAAGAACATCATTCCCGAGTTCAGGCCTGCGGAAACCGTGCTCACTCTCGCCGGCCGCACATCCCTCAGAGAACTCATTTCGCTCGTCTCGGAATGCGACGTTTTCCTGACGAACGATTCGGGTCCTATGCACATTGCCTATGCAGTGAGGACACCGCTCGTCGCGCTCTTCGGCTCGACGGATCCCGCTGTGACCGGGCCGCCGCCCGGAGACGAAACTCCCTCGGTCGTCATCGCTGCGGCTGATGTGCCGTGTCGACCCTGCTTCGAGCGCTCGTGCAAAAAAAACGACATGCAATGCATGTATGGCATCGCCTCGGATGACGTTTTCTACGCAATAAGGCAACTCGTGCCGCGCGTTCCGGCCGTTTTTTTCGACCGCGACGGAACGCTCTGCGAGGATCGAGGATATATCGACACGATGGATGAACTGCGCCTCTTCCCCGATGTGTCGACCCTCGAACTACTCAGGAAGGCGGGATTCAAACTGATAGGAGTGAGCAACCAATCGGGCATCGGACGTGGTCTGGTTACGGAAGAGTTCGTTCGGCACGCGCACAGGATCTTCGTGGATCAATTCGGGTTTGACGATTTCTATCATTGCCCGCACCACCCGGACGATCACTGCGTCTGCAGAAAGCCGGAGCCTGAAATGCTCCTGAGGGCGCGGAGCCGGCATGCGATCGACCTCAAGAGATCATTCGTCGTCGGTGACAAGGATTCCGACATGCTCCTCGCAAAAGCCGTCGGCGCCAGGGGGATACTGGTGACGACGGGCAAGCAGCGGGAATCGGCCTACGCAGATTTCACCGCCCCCAATCTCCGACAGGCGGTGGACTGGATACTGAAACAGGCACGATACTGATATGGCCCCCGGGAAAATTCTCATCGTCAAACCGAGCTCCCTCGGCGACATCGTCCACAGTCTGCCGGTTCTGAACGCCCTCTCGAAGACCTTTCCCGATGCCGTTATCGATTGGGTGATCGCTCATGGTTTCGAGGGCCTTCTCGAAGGGCATCCGATGATCCGCAAACTCTGGATAATCAGGAAAGATAACTGGAAAAAGATTCGGAATGTGAGAGAGACAGTGCAATCGATCAGCGTTCTGTTCAAACAATTGAAAGGAGAACAATACGACGTCGTCATAGACCTCCAGGGACTCCTCAGGAGCGGGCTGATCGCATCCGCAACCGCCTCGCCGATGAGAATCGGACTCAAAGAGGCGCGCGAAGGGAGCAGAGTTTTCTACACGCACACCGTGGAAGGCGGAAAGAACGGTCACGCCGTCGACAGATACCTGAAGATTGCCGGGTTCCTCGGATGCGATATTTCGGATGTCCGTTTCCCTCTCCCGCCGACCGGACGGACATCGTTTCCCCAGGTGCCCGAAAAATACGCGGTTCTCGTTCCCGGCGCCAGATGGGGTACCAAACTGTGGCCCGCGGAGGAGTTCGGGAAACTCGCCTCTGCCCTCCCGATGACGACCCTTGTCATCGGCGGCAGGGCAGACACCGATATCGCCAATGTTGTCGTCTCACTTTCCGGCGGTAAAGCGAGATCGCTCGCGGGAGAAACAGATATCAAGGATCTCATAGAAATACTGCGGCGTGCCCAGTTCGTCGTGAGCAACGATTCGGGGCCCATGCACATTGCCGCTGCACTCGCCATTCCGGTTTTTGCGATATTCGGGCCGACGGATCCTCGAAAAACAGGACCTTACGGCGGGGGGCATACGATCATACGGTCGTCTGTTCCCTGCGCTCCGTGCCGCAGAAAATCATGCGAAGACGCGAGGTGCATGAAGGAGATCACAGCCCGCAACGTCTACGATATCATCGCTGCTACGTTATCACGAGAGCGACCGAAGGGAGGTACGGAACGACCCTGATGACCATACCATGCGTTTCAGATGTGCAGATGGTGCGTCAGACTCTTTCGACTGGCCGAGGCAGATGCACTGTGGGCAAGGTCGACCCTCTCAACGTTTCTTCAAGAATCGAACAGCATCTTCAGCCGGAACAGGGGGGCTCACGTAGTACCCCTGACCCATGCTGCACTTGAGCAGTCGCAGGATCTTCCACTGTTCTTCCGTTTCGACCCCCTCCGCTATCGTTCTTAAATTGAGCGTGTCCGCCACGCTCACGATCGCTTTCATGATCGACGCAGATTCAGGCTCTTCAGCGATCTCCCATATGAGGGACTTATCGATCTTCAGATTGTCGACCGGGAACCTTTTCAGGTGGGCCAGCGACGAGTACCCCGTACCGAAATCGTCGATGGATATCGAAATGCCCATCTTCCGGAATTCCGCAAGAGTCGTCGCGATGAGATCGACCTCCTGAATGAAAGCGCTTTCCGTTATTTCCAGGGTGAGGAGCGAGGGAGCGACGCCTGATTCCGCGAGGATATTTTCGACAATCCTCGCGAAGTTCCTCTGCCTGAATTGCACGAGGGAGAGGTTGACGGACACGGAAACGACCGAATATCCCCCATCCTCCCACCTTCTGAGCTGTTGGAGAGCACTCCCGAGAATCCATTCACCCACCTCGACGATCATCCGCGTATCTTCGAGAACGGAGATAAACTTCCCGGGTGCCACCAACCCCAAATCCGGGTTGTGCCACCGCACCAAAGCTTCGAACCCGACGATATCTTTGGTCGCGATATCCCAGTACGGCTGGTAGTGGAGCACAAATTCCCTGTTGTCGAGGGCACGGCTGAGGCGTCTCTCCACGAGGAGGACGTGCGATGCCCTCACATGTAGGTCTTCGGTATAGAAACGGAAGGATTTTCTCCCCTCCTTCTTCGCGAGCGCGAGAGCACGTTCTGCGCTTCGGACGAGGTTCTCCGGGCTCGGCCCGTCCATCGGATAGATCGCGATCCCCGTGCTGACTGTCAACATGACTTCTTCTCCATACACATCCAAAGGCGCGCACACGAACTGAACCACCTTCTCCATGATGGGGAGAATATCATCCGAATGCGCAATGTCGAAAAGGGCAATGCCAAACTCGTCGTTCCCCAAACGTGCCACAGTATCCGTCCTGCGAACCGCGCTCGAAAATCTCTCGCCGACATCCTTCAAAACTTTATCTCCGATATGTTGCCCGTAGGCATCGTTGACGTACTTGAACCGGTCGATATCCATGATGAGAACCGCGACATTCCGGGAGGACCGTTCCGCCCGAGCAATCCCCTGTCGAAGCCTGTCCATGAACAAACCCCTGCTGGGCAAACCGGTCAACGCATCGTAGTATACAAGGTACTCGGCCTTTTCTTCTGCCTTCTTTCTCATGATGATTTCGGACAGGACCGTCGCGAACGCACACAGGAATTCTTTCTCCCTTCTCTGAAGAGCGTATCCTTGCTTTACGTAGAGGTTCAGAACCCCCAAGGTTCTGCCACCGCTCAGGATTGGAACCGCACAGTGCGTGTGGGGAGAAATCGTGTCGCCGTCCTTGCCATAGGATTCATCGCCCAAACGGCTAATCTGGATTTCCTGTGTCGCCGCTGCGCGTCCGCAGAGCCATCGGCCGAAGGAAACCTCGCTGCACGACTTTTTCACTGCATCAGGGAGATTCATGAACGCGCTCAGAAATAAAATCTCAGGGTCTCTCTCCACAAGCTGAATGAAACCGACCGCTTCGAACTCGATGAACGGAACCTCGACGACGATGTGAAGCGACTTCCGCAGGATATCTTCCAGCGACATCTCTTTCAGAGCCTCACTGAGCACCCTGTTCATGGTTGCTTGTGCCACATACGCATTGACGAGTTCCGCCTGTGACTCCTGGAGGGCGACCTCCGCATTCTTGCGCTCCGTCACATCCATGATGAAGCCTTCCAGCACCTGTTCTTTGTCATGCGGGGCGGACACGAGCTGGCCCTGTTCCCACACCCATTTCACGTCCCCCTGTTTCGTCATGATCCGGTACTCGATGACGAATCCCTTCCCATGGGCTACCCTTTCCTGAACGCCGCCATGGACAGCGGCGCGGTCATCGGGATGGATGATGTCATCGAACAGGACGGCACCGGTCAATTCATCGGGGGAATAACCGGTCAGTGCGAGAGACCCCTCGCTCACGAACTCCATCGACCGACCCGGCGCGTTCTTGCGCCGGTAAGCCATACCAGGGAGATTGCTCAACAAGACCCGCATACGTTCCCGGCTGCGGACCAAATCAGCCGTTCTCTGCTGCACGATCAGGTCCAGCGTCGCACGTCGTCTGCTAATGAAGCCAACGAAAATCGTCAGAACCGATGTGAGCGCCCCTCCCGCGACTGCGACCAGCCATCCCGCACGCGCCGGGTACAGCGCAGCGAAATGCGGACCGGGATACGCTGATACCGCATACGTTTTGCCGTATGCGAAGATCGGCACGATGACGCCAACCCCTTTGGTGCGGCACAGTGCAGATTCACCTTCGATACCGCCCGCGTGCGGGTGATCCGATGACGTCGCGATCAAAACCGATTGCCCGTCCGGCCGAAGTTGAAACAGGCATAAATGCGATGCTGCGAGCAGGTCGACGCTCTGCCACCGGCCCTGCTCGAGGAGGTAATCCATGCGGAGAATAGCAGACGCAAATCCCTCCACTTGTCTCTTCTGACCGAAGACCGGCCAGTAAATAAAGATTTCATAAGGCCCTTCTCCCTCCGTTGGCGACATAGGATCCGTTGCCGTGACCAGGCCAAACCTTGTAGCTTCCTCGATCGCTGCGCGATGCGCGCCATGAGAACCTCGATCGAAACCGAGCTGCGTATCGCTCTTCGTGAGGGGTTCGGTATAAAAAACAGGGTAATACGTGGGGCGCGCCGGCGCGATGACCCGCCTCCCGAACTCGTCCGTTTCCCAGATCGCAAACCCCGGCAATCCATCCTGGCGAGCCGATTCTTCCATTTTCTCACGATCATCTGCCGCGACGACCGGTACCCACTGCCATGCCGATACCATCGGATCATCCGTTAAATACTTAGTAAAGGACGAGAACTCCGCCCGCTCGACGTGCATACTTCCCTCGAAGAAACTCGCCAAGCCAGCCAATTGAGTGTCCCGTAAATCGCGGAGCGTCTCCGTCACGAAGGCCGCTTTTGTCATGGCAATTCGCCTGAACGTCTCCTGCCTGCCGCGATCCTCCAGCGCGTGAAGCTCATACGAAAGAATGACCGTCAGTGCCAAGCCGATCGCGCACGTAACGAGTGCCTCGGTATTGCGCGACCACCACTTCATTCCGTGCGAAACCGGCATGCGACTGCGGTGCCAGAGCAATACCGCCGCTCCCGACAGGATTACCGTCATCGCGACCGCCGACATGACCGGGAAGAAGACCGCACGCACTTTTTCAGAATTCCAGTTTCGCGCATCGACATCCATGCCGAGGACTGCAACAACGTCGCCGGAAGAAGGATTGAACAGGGGGACGAGGGCCGTCATCCACGTCCCCCAACGATCGGTCGTCGGACCTTCGAATTGTGGAGCTGGAGCGAGAAAAACGTTTCGCATAATCTCCGACACCTCCTCGTACACCTGCCCCGGACCAGATTCGTCCTGAGACCCCATCGGCTCGGAATCCACGAGAAAGATGATCGATCCATCCGGACGCTTTGCCAAAAGATAAAGGAAGCGGCAATTCTCGAAGGCCTGACATGTGCTCCTAAGCTGCCCTTTGAGCCGAACGTAGTACGGCGAGACGCGATCGGCTTCCGTTCCGGTCAATGAGGTGACATTCTCTAGATTCAGGGCATTTGCAATGAGGTGGGTCTTCTGCATCAGATCCGCGCGCATCCATTGCTCGGTGCTTCGCGCAGTCCAGGTGGTGAAAAGAACCCCTCCGAGGAGGGTTACCGCAACGATCGCTGCCGCGACGAGGATTACAGAGCGCGGCGTTTTACTGTCGAACACGCAGGAGCACCTCTTCTCTGCGGTGTCCCCAGAAATAGCGAGTTCTCCCCCGCAAGCTCCCTATTGGCTACCTGCAGGAGGGTGAGGGGGCACACACGATTAGACTTAGCAAGGGCATGTCACAAAATATACCAAAAACGGTTCAACTTTTCTTGACCCCCTCGCGGGCTATGGCGATCTTCCCGGTTCTCACGAACTCCTTGATCCCGATCGGCTTGAGGAGCTCGATAATCGCCTCTATCTTTTTTTCGTCCCCGGTTATTTCGATGGTATAGGTCGTCTTGCTCGAATCGACCACTCTCCCCCTGAAAATTTCGGTGAGCCTCAAGACCTCGGCTTTATCCTCCTGCCGGGGGGCAACTTTAATGAGAACCATTTCCCTCTCGACGTGGTCGAGTTCGGTCATGTCGACGACCTTTATGACGTCGATCAGCTTGTTGAGCTGCTTCGTGATCTGTTCGATAATCTGGTCGTCACCGCTCGTGACGATCGTCATCGTCGATATTTGAGGATCGATCGTCTCCCCGACGGAGAGGCTCTCGATATTGTATCCCCTTCCACTGAACAGACCCGCGATTCTCGAAAGTACGCCGAATTTGTTCTCGACGAGCAACGAAATGGTGTGTCTCATGCACGTCCCTCAGGTTCTGCTATCTTCTTCTCTCTCTCTCCCCTTTCACCGATCCCTACTTCACGGCTTTAAGCTTCTTCTCTTCCTTCTCCGGCTTTTCTTCGAAGAGCATGTGGTCGATCGGCGCGCCAGCGGGCACCATGGGAAAGACCTTCTCCTTCCAGTGGACGACAAAGTCCATGAAGACCGTCTTCTTGATTTTGAACGCCTCCTTCAGAACCGACTCCACTTCGCTCGGCTTCGTCGCTCTCAACCCGACAGCGCCGTACGCTTCGGCGAGTTTGACGAAATCGGGAACGACCTCGAGGTGCGTGTGAGAGTACCGCCCTGCGAAGAAGAGTTCCTGCCATTGTCTCACCATGCCGAGATATCGGTTGTTGAGAATCGCCACCTTCACCGGAAGTTTATTGATAACCGCGGTCGCGAGTTCCTGAATGTTCATCTGAATACTGCCGTCGCCCGCGATATCAATGACGAGCTTGTTCGGGTGCGCTATTTGAGCGCCAATGGCCGCCGGGAATCCGTATCCCATCGTCCCCAGTCCGCCCGACGTCAACCACATCCTCGGCCGGTCGAACTTGAAGAACTGCGCCGCCCACATTTGGTTCTGGCCGACCTCGGTCGAGATGATGGCGTCCCCCTTCGTCAGCTCGAATATCTTTTCGACGACGAACTGCGGCTTTATCACGTCGTCGCTGTACGTGTAGGTCATCGGCCTTTCCTGTCGCCACAGGTCGATCTGCCTCAGCCACGCTTTGCGCACCTCGTCCCACTGTTCCTTCATATCCTCTCTCAGCATCTTATTCAGCACCGTAAGAACCCGCTTGACATCACCGACGATCGGGATATCGACGCGCACATTTTTTCTGATCGACGTCGGATCGATATCGATATGGATGATCTTCGCGTGAGGAGCGAACGCGTCAATCTTCCCCGTTACCCTGTCATCAAACCGCATCCCTATGGCGATGAGGAGGTCCGATTCCTGGATGGACTTGTTCGCGTAGTACGTCCCGTGCATACCCGGCATCCCGAGCGAGAGCGGGTGCGTTCCCGGAAACCCCCCGAGCCCCATCAGCGTCATCGTCACGGGGATGTTCGTCACTTCCGCGAGTTCCTTCAGTTCCTTGTGGGCTCCGGAGATGATGACGCCCCCGCCGGCAATGATAACCGCCCTCTTCGACTTCGCGATGAGGTTCGCGGCCTGTTGGATCATCCACCTGTTTCCCTCGTACGTCGGGTTATAGCTTCTGATCTTGACCTCGGGCCACGTAAAATCCGCCTTCGAAGCCGTCACATCCTTCGGGAGATCGATGAGAACCGGACCCGGGCGACCGGTCGTTGCGATATGGAAGGCCTCTCTGATGATTCTCGAAAGATCTCTCACGTCTTTCGCGAGGTAATTGTATTTCGTACACGGTCTAGAAATCCCGACGATATCAGCTTCCTGGAAAGCGTCATTCCCGATGAGCATCGTCGGCACCTGCCCGGAAAAAACGACGAGCGGTATGGAATCCATGGATGCGGTGGCAATGCCAGTGATCGTATTGGTCGCGCCGGGACCGGATGTCACGAGCACCACCCCGGGCTTGCCCGTCGATCGGGCATATCCGTCGGCTGCATGCACAGCACCCTGCTCGTGCCGCGTGAGGATCAACTGGATGTCCTTGTCGTCGTAGAGAAGATCGAATATGTTAAGGATCACCCCCCCGGGATATCCGAAAATGTGCTTTACGCCCTCTCTCTTCAGCGTCTCGACTAATATTTCCGCTCCTGTCATCTTCATATACGCACATACTCCTACGAAAAAATTGGTTCATTTTACCATAAAAACTGCCACAGGTGTCCCTGGGAACTGGGATTGCCCCCGATTGAACCCAAAAAGTGCATTTGAAAAGGGCAGCTGGAGTGAGAAATATGATGTTCGATACCTTATACCGAAAGGGAAAGGCCGAGAGTGCTCCACGCAGAGAAACCGGCTAATCCTGACCCCAGGAAAGGGATTCACAGAAAGCTTTGGCAGGCATCCCGTGCAATTACCGCTCGGCGTCCATATTCAGAAAACGCCAGAAACTGATCATGAGAATCAAAAAAACAACCAGCAGGAGATACGCGTTTCCCTGATTTGCAAAAATGTCATAGAGTGTGAAAATACCTTGGCTCATCTGTTTTCTCCGCTGTCTGGTCTGCTAATCCCTGTCAAATTTTTCCGCCCACTGGGGAGACTTCCGCATCACCGGCATTCTGTTGACAATCCACCTGAAAGCCCATATCTGAACGAAGACGACGGCAAGGGTGACTATCCACTCGAGAGCAGAAGGGAAATATCTTTCCGCAAAAGGGAGATCCCAGTTATATGCCAGAAACACGGAATTGTATCTGTTCATCAGAATGCCTACCATGGCGATAACGGCTGCCGTCTGAATCGTCAGCATGTTTTTCTTCTGAGCGCCATGAGCGAACATTAACCCGGGGATAGCCACAAAACCTATGATTTCGAGCAACCACCAGTATCCCATTTCTGAGTTGACAAAGGCAAAATCACCTTCGAACTGTGCAACGATAAGAGAAAGCGCAAAGAATCCAAACATAACTCCCCCGCATATCTTGGCAAACCCCATCATGACATCGAAACGGGAATTGCGGTACTCTTCATCAATCTGATATGAGAAAACCTTTTCACTTATGGCATCTACCATGATGAGCAGTGAGATACCGGCATAGATGCTCGACACAAAGAAAAGCACGGGAAGCATTTCGGAATACCAGAGGGGATGGATCTTCCCCTTCGCCATGGTCAGTAACGCGCCTACCCCTGTCTGTTGCAGCACCGAAAGGGTGATGCCGAACACGGTCGCACCCAGAGCAACAGTAGCAGCCCTCTTCCGCGAAGTGGTATTTCCGATCCACTCAGCAAAAGCCGGCCTGAATTGCAGGGCAGCCGTCACGATGGTAAGCAGGAAGACCCATAGCACGATGAACATGACCGAATTTGCACCAAAGCCGTTCCCTATGAAGACATTCGGGATATTCCACCAGCGGCCAAATGACAGAACAATAACCACCAGGCAGAAAAATGAGGTCAGCAAATTGTTCAGCACCGCCACCCGTAAAAACGGGCGATATTTTTTCACGCCAAGCACATTCACGATAAAAGGGACCACAGCCCCACCAGCCGCGAAAGCGACCCCGCACATGATGTAGAACCCTATCCAGAGCCCCAGGGGTGACAACTGACTCAGGTTGGTGACCGGGGAACCAAGGCCTGCAAACAATCGATACACGATAGCCAAGATGCTGAATGCCACCACGACGCCAGAAAGAAGATTAAACGCCGTTGCCGGATTCCCTTTCGGCTTCGATTCTTTCCTGAAAAAAGGCCAGAAATCCCTGCCAATCTGTATTTCTGCTGGCTTGTCCGGTTGCTCGACAACCGCTACAGTCTCTAACTTTTCTCCAGCCATGATTGTTCCTCTTCCTTTCCTCTAATGTTTGCCAGTTCCTGAATGTTTTTCTTCAGTCTTCGGTTCACTCTTTTCGATTCCCTTCTTTAACGCAGCATTTACAGCAAGCAGGAAAAGCGGCGTCAGCGTTGCTATGAAGGGCACAGCCCTCAGATAACCGGCACTGTATTCCGGGTAAGGTATCGTGCCCAAATCCTTGCGGAAGCCAATTTGATCAAATGGAACTGCAGAGAGGTACAGGTGCGATGCTCCGCCCACTTCATATTCACCGAATATATGATCAACATACTGCCCGGGATTTGCAGCGATTCTCCGATTACCCTCCTCCAGTACCAGCCTTCTTGTTCCGGCCATGAGAGCCTGCGTCGGGCAGACTTCAACGCATGCGGGAAGAACGCCCTGCTTGTATCTATCCCAGCACAGATTGCATTTCTGGATGTTCGATACTGCCCTGCCGTATTCAAATTTCGGCATATCAAACGGACATGAAACCATGCATAGTCTGCATCCTATGCAGTTCGAGTGCCAGATGACGTGTCCGGCCCGCTTCTTTTCAAGAGCCTTCACCGGACAGGAAGCAACACATCCCGGCTGGTTGCAGTGCATGCACCTTTGCGGAACGAATATTGTTCCCTTTTCGGTTTCATACCTATTCGTAACGGTATATTCGGTGACAGTCGTCCTTCGCGGTGATGCAAAAACCTGCTTGTTGGCAGCCTCCGAAATATCAGGTACGGGGAGCCCGTTCACTTCAGCACAGGCCTGCTCACAGCGGCGGCAGCCTATGCAGCGAGTAGTATCAACGAGAATACCGTAAAATTCCTTCGTCTTTGTACTCTCACCTGCCAAGGATTGCACCGGCATGAGAAGGCTTCCGGTCGTTGCACCCGCAACCCCGGTCCCGATAATTTTTAGAAAAGTCCTTCTGTCCATCCTCGCTCCTCTCTATTCATTCTCAAGCACTGATTTACTATATGGTCTCCACGCATTGAGATTTCTCGCGGTATTCTGTTTCACCACTGTTGCATTCTTCAACGAGGTAATATCCGCAGGCCCCCCGGCTTTTCTCTGATGACAAGCCGCACACCTGTCTCCTTCTTTATCAGTTGCACCGCCGCCTTTCGCGATGCCCATCCTGTCATGGCATCCCAGACACTGGTTATGGTATGCGGAAAGAAGTCTGACGTCGTTTAAATTCTTTTCGTCATAGTCAATCATGTGGCAATTTCTGCAGTTCGGCGGAAGGCCTCTTTGGGCCTCAGCCGCTCCCGCGCTGTAATGATGGCATCCTGCACAGAGTGTCTGGACATCCCTGTGGAAATAGGTTGCGAGCCTGCTCTCATTCGAGATTCTTGTTAACGCTCTGAGAATATCAGCATGGGGGAACACAGCAGAATCATATTCCTTTTCCAGAACATTAATCGAGATATTGCCGACCACGCCTGGAACAGCAAAGGCCTGTGGCATACCTTCTGCATCTCTCCTGCCCGAATGGCAACGTGCGCATGTTTCCTTCTTCGGATTCATCGTCTCAACATCGACATCGGCGATATTGTAATGGCACCCCGCGCATTCCTTTTGCGCCTTCATTTGATTGTGGCAACCTGAACAGCTGTATGGGGAAAATGCGCTGTGATACGCCTTGGCTATGCTCACGTTATTCCCCTCCGGCTTGCCCGTCAGGCTGTGGCAGTCCTTACATGCTTTCAGCCTTTCATGGTGGCATGACGAACAGGATTTTGCGTAGGACTGATGCGCCCGGTGGTTAAATGCCACGCCGTGCATCCGTGCATTCTCGATCGTTATATATGCCACATCCTTCTGGCCACGGTACGGCCTTGGTACGTTCCGAAGGTCATCGGCAGTTCTGTATTCGCCGGTATGACACTTCGAACAGTCAGTTGGGATATGGCAGCTTGTGCAGCTGACGACACTCTTGGTATTCGGCAGGTGGCATGCACCACACCGCACCTTGTCTTTATGAAGATTATGGGCTGTATCCTTGTTCGACATCTTCTGGTATTCATCCCGAAGTTCCAAGTGACAGCCGAGGCACTGCTGATGAGAAACTTTCCGGGTCGACAGTCCCTTCCCTGCAGCCACGCTTGTGACGGCTGCCAGTTCTGGGCCCCTCTTCTTATTGAGGTCGTGACAGTAGGCACAGGGATCCTCCGTTCCTGCCTTCCGAACGAGTTTCTGCTCTTTGGTATCGTATGTGTGGTGGCACTGACCGCAATCACCCCTCCCGAACCTGTCTCTCATAACCCTCACATGCGTATTGTGGTCAGCAGCATCAAACTCGGCAGCCGGATACGATATCTTCACATCTGCCAATTCCTTTTTATGGCAATTGTTGCAGGTGAGCGGCCCTGCCTTCATTTTCTTATGACATCCGATGCACGCATCATGAAAAGCGTTCATCGCAGCTTTATAGCCTTGCCCGTCAATCCTCTTCGGGAAGGTAAATATAATCTTATTCATGTCATTGACCGGATGGCATGCTGCACAGCCCTCATTCTCAAGCGCTTTTTCGTGCAGTTTGTGGTCAAAAATCACATGGGGGCGCTGAAGCTTTCCGAATAGTTCAGTGTGAGCAATGCTAATCTTCCCGTCAGCATCAGCGGCAGTCAGCTGGGCTGCAGGCCCCGGTGTGCCTGCAGAAAACACAAGGGTGAGACCGATGGCTATCAAAATGAGATAGATGACACTTATCACCAACAATAATATTTTTTTGCGCATACAGTTCCCTTCCTCATTTATTTCTTCAGTTTCAGGTGTTCGGGCATCTCCATCGTCGCCACCAGTATCTCGTCGAAAAAGATGTTCTTCACCGGCAGATTCCAGTACTTGATCACGTCCTTTATCCCCGTGCTGCAGTTGTGGCACGGCGTGATCACGTACTTCGCACCCGTCGCCATAATCTGCTCGGCCTTCACCCTGTTGAACTTCGCCTTATGCGCCGCCCAGTTCGATAACGACGCCAACCCGCCTCCCGCGTTACAGCAGAAATTGTGCTCCCGGTTCGGCGTCATCTCCCGAAAGTCCTCGCACGTCTCGTTCACAAAATACCGAAACTTCTCCGCTGCTCCCCCCCTCCGAATAATATTGCACGGGTCCTGCAGCGTAACCGGTTCCTTGATCTTCCTCGCGATCTTGATCTTCCCCGTCTTCAGAAGATCAACGTAAAACTCTCCCGTCTGCATCACCTCAAACGGCAATGTCTTCATTCCTAACATCGGCGGTGCCACAGACCTTGTGGCAAATCGAGGGTGCCCTCACTCAGTGAGCACCATCGTCTTCACCCGCAATCGGGCCGCGTTGTCGTACATCCCCCGCACAATCCGGTTCATCGTCGTGAAATCCCGCAGGAACATCGGCATGTTGCTCGCGTCCCACGTGTCCCTCCCCGCCACCGTCCAGTCGATCCCCGCCGCATGCATGATCTTCGCCGTCCGCTCGATATGATACGTGTTCGTCTTCGGCTCTCCCCCCAGAGGGTACCAGATCACCTCCGCCCCCTCTTTATCAATCGGTATCCGTAAGTTCTCAAACTCCGCCCCAACCTCCTCCTCCTGCCACTG
>CAKZPA010000028.1 GCA_937138415.1 uncultured Nitrospiraceae bacterium
GGGATTGACTCCGGAATACCTCGGGGTATTCAGCACCTGTTCACCGATAAGACCGAACCCTATAGGAATGTCGGTCGTGAGGGTTCTGAATATCGAAAACAATGTTATTACCGTGAAGGGCATCGACATGATAGATGGCACGCCGATTTTGGATATCAAGCCTCTCGCGGGGCTCCTGAGGGATCGAGAGGCGTGAAGATAACGACGCTCATCGAAAACACCCCCTCTGGCAACCGAGTAGCGCTGAAAGCCGAGCACGGGCTCTCGCTGCACATAGCGTTCGGGAACGCCTCTCTCCTCTTTGATATCGGTGCCTCCGCTGCATTTTCCGAAAACGCCGAGGCACTCGGTATCGATCTGAAAAACGTCGACGCCGTTGTGTTGTCACACCACCATTACGACCATGGCGGTGGGTTGAAACGCTTTCTCTCATTGAACCAGCGCGCCAACATCTACCTGAAAAGACCGCCGGACGGCGAGCTCTACTTCAAGTCACCCATATTACCGAAAAGGTACGTAGGATTGGAGAGCGACGTCTTGCAGGCATGTACAGAAAGATATATTTTTGTCGACCGGTTGACCGAGATACTCCCCGATGTCTTTATCATTACCGATATCGGCGCGACGCATCCGAAACCTCAGGGGAACAAAAACTTACATATCAAGAGACAAAACGGCTGGACCCCGGATATCTTCTCACACGAGCTGGTCATGGTCATCAGAGAGAACGATGAAATCGTCCTCTTTACCGGCTGTGCCCACAACGGCGTCCTCAACATGATCAGTGCCGTCGAACCACGTTCAGCAGATCGCCCATCAAGGCGGTCGTCGTCGGCTTCCACTTAATCGGGTCTTCAAATCCCAATGTGCCCGCTGACAGTGAGAGAGACATTCATCGCATAGCACGTGAAATCCTCGCCCGACCGATCAGAGCGGTTTACACAGGGCATTGTACAGGCCAGAGAGCGTATTCCATTTTAAAAGACGTGCTCGGAGAGAGACTACAGCATCTACGCACCGGGATCGTTTTTCACGTATAAGAAAAGCGGCCGTGACGCACCAAACTATTTCGACCGTGATGTGAGTGCCTGCGAAAGCAATTTCGCAACCTTTTGACCGGAGAGCAGCATGCCGCCGAAGATCGCTCCCATGCGAGGCCCCCCAAATGTCGCATTCGCAGCCATCCCCGCGACGTACAGCCCGGGGAACACCTCTCGGGTATTTTTCAACGTAAGGGTCTCTGCCTTATCGGACCACATCGATTTCTCTCCTTCGATCTTGCCGCTCGGGGTCTTCAGCTTCCCCGGCACCTTATTCTGCACGAGCCTGACGACGGACGTTTCGTGGCCAGTTGCGTCGATGACGAACCGCGCGCGCACAGCGAGCGGATCTACGTGGAGATGGGCCATTTCAACCGCGGACCAGTTCAGCACGAGACCCATCACGCGTGACGGGCGCATGACGACATCCTCTGCCGTGACACAGTTAAAGATCCCCACGCCGGATTTGACGGCTCCGGCAATGAGACAGGATATCGCCTCGATCGAATCCGCGGTATAGTAATTTTCCTGGAACATTCGGTATCTGATGCCGAATTCCTCCAGTATTGGCAGCGCAGTTTTCTGCACGACAATTTCATTGAACAACATGCCGCCACCCCACATGCCGCCCCCGCAGCTCAATTTTCGCTCGATGAGGATGACCTTCTTCCCCGTCTTCGCCAGGTAATGTCCCGCGACAAGCCCGGACGGACCCCCACCGACAATGGCGACGTCAGTAACAAGATGAGCGGTCAATTTCTCCCAAAATCGTTCGACGATCGCCTTCGTTATAACGACTTCATCCAATTCCATGCATTTCCTCCCTCAGTCATAGAGACATATTCACGGTACAAAAATTCTGTGGATGATTGTAAAACATTTTTTCATTGCTGTCCAAAATTTTCAGGTTCCCCTCCAATGTAGCCGCAACAAATACCCTCGCGTGTCATTCATTAAGTCTATATATGGCGAAATATCAATAGATATTAAATATTTCACTTATTCTCCCGATGCCGTTACAATTTCTCTGTAACCGCCTTTCTTTTGAAACCACTATGACGGCAGGAGGATTCTGACCATGGCCACTTTCAAAAATTTCTTCGCGACTCGTTGGGGTATCATCGGTGTTGGGGTTTTTATCGGCATTCTTGCCCCGTTGCTCCAAAAATGGGGGAACCCCGGCAACATGGGCATTTGCGTCGCGTGCTTCGACCGCGATATTGCCGGAGCCCTCGGTCTGCACAGGGCCGCCCTCGTGCAGTACATGCGCCCGGAGATCATCGGCTTTGTCCTCGGCTCTTTTTTTGCCGCATACGCGTTCAAAGAGTTCCGGCCACGGGCAGGATCGGCCCCTATCGCTCGCTTCGTTCTCGGAATTTTCGCGATGATCGGCGCGCTCGTTTTTCTCGGTTGCCCGTGGCGTGCCCTCCTTCGCCTTGCAGCCGGAGATTGGAATGCAATCCTTGGCCTCCTGGGTCTCGTGTCGGGCGTGTGGATCGGCACGAGATTCCTGAAAGGTGGGTATAACTTGGGCCGGTCTCAACGCACGCACACATCGGTAGGATGGATACTTCCTCTGATCACGGCGGGGTTCCTCTTGATGATGCTCCTCGATCCACAGGTCGAAGGGCAAGGGAGGAGCAATGTTCTGTTCTACAGCCTGAAAGGGCCCGGTTCGATGCATGCGCCGATCGCCGTATCATTGGCGGTCGGACTAGGCGTTGGAATCCTCGCGCAGAGAAGCCGTTTTTGCACGATGGGCGCGATCCGGGATCTGATCTTGTTCCGCCAAGCCCATCTCTTTCTCGGCATCGTCGGTCTCGCCGTTGCGGCTTTCGTGACAAATCTCGTTCTCGGCCAATTCCGTCCGGGGTTTGCCGGTCAACCCGTAGCCCATACGATGCATATGTGGAATTTCGCAGGGATGGCGCTCGCGGGTCTCGCGTTCGCTCTGGCTGGCGGATGCCCTGGCCGACAGCTCTTTCTCGCAGGCGAAGGAGATGGAGATGCGGCAATATTCGTGTCAGGAATGATCATAGGAGCCGCGTTTGCGCATAATTTCGGGCTTGCGAGCTCTCCCGCCGGGGTCGGACCCAACGGTATTCTCGCGGTCCTTATTGGGTTTGCGGTCTGTCTCGCCATTGGATTTACCATGAGAAAATCAGTGTAAGGAGGAGGCGACATGGGTACCATTGTCGATGCGCGAGGTCTCTCGTGTCCGCAACCAGTGTTGATCACGCTGGAAGAGATGAAGAAAGTCGCGGGCGGTGAATTGGTCGTTCTGGTCGATACGGATACGTCCAAAGAAAACATCATCCGTGCGGCCGCTTCACAGGGATGGACTGCGACGGACATTGTGCCGGAAGGACAAGGATATCGCATCACGATCCGGAAATAAGCGATATGCCACTCTTCGGTGTGTCCAGAAAAAAAGTGAAAAAAGCACCGAGTTCCCCAAATGCCGATCGGGGGATACTGGTATTTGAGAACACGAGCGAGGTTATTCGAGCCGAGACCATTCTCAGGCAGAGTGGATGGGCGATTCGCGTCATGGGTCCCCCGCCGGAAATACGCACTGGGTGCGATCTCGTCATCGAATTCCCCCTCATCGAAAAGCTCCACATTCTGCGGAGGCTCGAAGAAGCGCGCGTAAAACCGTTGCAGGTTCTCCCGGTGAGCGGTCCGCTGCTCAAACCGGTCGACCTTTTTCACATCAAGGACTTCGGAAAGCACTTAATGGTCAGAGCAGCAAACATGAAACTGACCGTCGATAAAGAGACGTTGATGATCGTGAATATTTCGGGTGGTGGGTGCCCCGATGTGCCATACCTCGCGAGCTCCATGATCGGCAAACATCTTGCTGCTGCGCCTTCGCCGCGGGAAATCGGCCATACCCTTTGCGGATACGCCTTGCAGCTGGCGTACGAGGAAGCGAAAAAGAGATGCTCGCTATAGTCGGAACCATCCCCGACAGTACGTTCCCGCTCGTTTCGGGCGACGTTGCTCTCGAAAACGATAGACTGCGAAGCGGAGACTACTCTTTCCCTTTGGAGCGAGGCACTGCGGCACTGATCGCCGCGGCAATAAAGACGCTCGATGTCTTTCACAAACCCCGACCTTTCGTCTATCTCGTCGGGGATATCGGGCGGGGTGACGGCAGCCGCAGACTTTACGAATATTTCACGCGCTCTGTTGGCGCGACAGATTTCTCGGCGATGACGTTGCACTACCTCATGCCCGATGTGGACTGGTGCAACAGAATCGTATTCGCTCTCGAAGATATGGCGGTCCGGCCCGTTCTCATTGCCGACGCGGGAGCCATGTACATGGCCAAGATGAGCGGCAACGCCCCCCTCTTCGATGTCTTCACGCCTGATGCCGGAGAACTCGCGTTTCTCGCTGACGAAGACGCACCCCACCCTTTCTATACGAGGGGATTCATTCTGCACGAAGAAAACCTTGTGCCTGACCTCATACAGCGCGCCTACGCACACGACAACGCTGCACGCTACCTCCTCGTCAAAGGGGAAAGAGACTATATAGCCTCGAAGGACGGCATCATCGAGATCGTCAGTGAACCGCTCGTTCCCGCCCTCGAGCCTATCGGCGGTACCGGAGATGTTCTGACCGGCATTCTGTCCGGCCTTGTAGAAACTGGTTTGGAAATCAGCAAAGCTGCCGCTCTCGCCGCACGGGCCAACAGATTCGCCGGACTTTTGGCCCAGCCAACACCAGCAACACAGGCTGGAGCAATAATCGAACAGATCCCGCAGGTCCTCGACCTCCTCGTCAATTCACCCGAGAAACTTGCCATGGAAGCGATCACGAACAGAGCGAATACTCTCTGATGTGCTCCGAGCGATCGGATTTCTTCAGACGTTGACAAGCAGGAAATTATGAAACCCATACGCCCCGACATGACTGTTTTAGCGGTGCTTCAATGGTGTAGCCAGACTGAAAGCATCTTTAGAAACTATGAAACGGTGACAGGGAGCTGCATTCTATGCGATCATTTATTTGAACCCTTATCAAACGTTGCCGAAAAATATTCGATTGATCTTGAACAGTTATTGGCAGATTTGGAGCAGTGTAAAGGTTCTCGTTCAAGCATGTCTCCATGAACATAGGTCATATATTGTGAGCTTTGTAGCAGGTTCCGCAGAGCGGTGGAAGCGGATTCTCCTTTCATTCCGCCTTCAATTTTTCTAGTCCGCTCGTAACATCATTTTTGGATAGAAGGCCCTCAATAAAATCAAACCCTTTTCTGTTGACCGCCATTCTTCTTTCGTAGAAGTCTCTGAAATTCTGGCAGTCCGATTTGTGATATGCACATATTTCCCGCTAATTCCGCAGCACGCCGCAAGGTATGCGCCCGCTATCCGATTCAAGGCATAGTGAGGCATCGAAAAATAATTTTTCATGAACAGTCGCACGTTTAAAAACATTTTTCGTGTTCATCATATCCCTATCATGAGCGCACCGCGATACGCGACTATACCAGCCGCGTAGGACAGAAACAGCATAAAGGCAAAGGAGAGCAAGAACCACCGCCAACTGCCCATCTCCTGCTTCATAACGACGAGCGTGGCGACGCAGGGGACAAAGAGCATCAGCATGACCAGGAAGGAGAGTGCTGTCGCGTGCCCCATGACGCTCGCGAGAATAACCCTGATGCCTTCCTCACCGACACCGTAGAGTACGCCGAGGGCAGCTATCGCATTCTCCCGCGCGGCGATTCCGGACAGTAAAGCTACGATCATTTTCCAGTCAAGTCCCATAGGGCGACCAACAGGCTCAAGAAAACGTCCCACCGAACCGAGGATGCTGGTTTCGATATCACCTCCGGGAATGTGAGACAAAAGCCAGAGAAGAACGGAAAAGAGAACAATAATCGAGCCCGCTTTCCTGAGAAAAGCTATTATCCTCTTCCAGACAACGATGCCGATCGTTCTCGGGTTCGGCTTATGGTAAAAGGGGAGTTCCATAATAAACGGCATGTGCATTGGTGTAAAGAACAGTTTGCTCACAATCATGCCAGTGAATCCCAGTACCAGGATATTTCCAGCGATAAGTAACCACGAAATAAGGAATGCGTCTTTGCCGAAGATAGCAGCAGCGATGAGCGTAACAACCGCGAGCTTCGCCGTGCAGGGAACAAACGGGGTCAGGAAAATAGTGAGCAACCGTATTCTGCCCGATTCTAGTATTCTGGCACCCATGACAGCCGGCACATTGCACCCGAATCCCAGGCAGAAAGGAAGGAAGCTCTTTCCGTGAAGTCCGATAAAGTGCATGAAACGGTCCATGACGAATGCCGCTCGCGCCATGTAACCCACGTCTTCGAGAAACGCCATGGCGGTAAAAAAAAAGAAAAGGACAGGGAGAAATGTGAGGACCGTTCCCGCACCTCCGACAAGGCCGTCAACAACGATACCCCTGACCCAGGGTGATTGGCCAAGGAGAGGTTCAATCCAGGTTACCAATACGCGCATCAACGATTCGAGAACCTGCTGTAAAGGCAACCCGAGACCATAGGTGATCGCAAAGACAACGGCAAGGACACCAAAAAGGATAGGGATTCCGAGAGAAGGCCGCGTCAGGATGTCATCGAGACGGTCAGTGAAGAGAATTTGGCCTCTCTTGAATTTCGATGTCGCGGAACGGACCGCGCCTTCGATCCAGTCGTAGCGACCTCGAACGACCGCCAGGAGAGAGTCTTCATGTTCACGGAGGACTGCCTGCGTCCTGCGCCATACGTCGGCCGGCACAGACTGTGCCATTCTTTCCGTGACGTCCGGATCGCCTTCCATAATTTTCGTGATCGTCCATCTTATTAGATAAGGCGGGTCGATATACGGTTCAAGCAGTGCCGCTAGTTCGGCAAAGATGTCCCGGTGATCCTCGGCGACATCCGCGAGCGATGGATTGAAATTGTCGCCTTTTTCCGAAATGTGGAGGATCGCCGAGACCAGTTCCTTGATCCCCTTGTTCTTCGAAGCGACCATCGGGACGACGGGAACCCCGAGATACTTCTCGAGCATCCGGACCTCGATGCGAACTCCCTGCTGTTCTGCGACGTCCATCATGTTGAGGGCAACGACGACGGGGACATTCAGGAGGAGAAACTCCGCGAGGAGGTAGAGACTTCTTTCGACCGCGGAAGCGTTCGCGATGAGCACGATCGCGTTGGGACGCTCGTTGATGATGAAATCCCTCGCGATCTTCTCTTCTTCAGAGTAAGCCGTTAAACTGTAACTCCCCGGAAGATCGACGATGCGGATTCTTCTTCCGTCGATGGAATAGTATCCTTCCTTTTTTTCGACCGTCTTGCCCGGCCAATTTCCCACGTGCTGGGAGAGGCCGGTCAAGATGTTGAAGACTGTCGATTTGCCGACGTTCGGTTGCCCGGCAAGGGCGACGAGAAGTTCGCCGTCTGCCGTCACGCAGTCTTATCTTCCTCTTCGCCCGCAGTCAGGCGCCGCACAACGATTTTTTGTGCCTGCCCCCGACCGATCGCGATCCGTGTACCATTCGTCGTGACGATAAGCGGCCCACCGATATTCCTCACCATCCTGACCTTTATTCCAGACGTGATACCGAGCGAAGCGAGCCTGCCAATGAGCCCCGGCCCTCCCGAAACCGCCTGTATCACGCCCTCTTCACCTTCCCTAAGGGACACCAACGATACGACCTCATCTGTCATTCGCGTTCTCTCCTTCCGAATCATGGTGCGACGCGCATACACCGCAGTATCCGCGTATCTCGAGCGTGTGACTCTTTCCCGTAAAGTTCTTCTCGCGGCAAATCGCATCCTGCAATTTTTCGAGATGTTCCGAATAAAATTCGATGACTTTGCCGCAGCTTAAGCAGACCATGTGATCGTGGTGCTGGCGTCCGTGCCTTTGTTCGTAGATCGTCCCATGTTCCGTTTTGCTCACCTTTTCGACCAGCCCGCACTCGCAGAGCAAACTGAGGGTCCGGTACACAGACGCCCTCGATGCCTTCATCCCTCTCCTCTTCATATCAGCGTACAGAGTCTCCGGATCGAAATGCCCTTCGCAGGCAAAAGCCTCTCGAAGGATAACGGAACGCTCCTTCGTAAGGCGTTGGCCCTTTTCCTCGAGAAACCTTTTGAAAATTTCGCTATCCATTGAGATTGAGTCTCAATATATTTTATGCTCTTGCAAGATTTATTGTCAAACAAAAAAGAATCCGGGAAACAGAAGAAAGCGAATGCGACCTTTCAGATCGCTCCGTGAATAGATTGGGCAATATTTTTAGGACGAGAAAAGATGCGATGCGAACGTACCGCCGAGGTGCCGGTGACGGAATGCGCTCTCCTTACTACCCTCGCTCTCTTTCCTCAGCCCGCCTCACCGATGAATTTCCTCCTCATGTCCTCGGAGTCTTTGCGAGGTATGAGAAATATTTTTCCCCTTTATAGAGCCGCTCTGCTAACATGCCAGACTCCAGCAGTGTGCTTACCAACTTTTCAGCATTCACCTCCGAGGCACCAACGACACGCGCTATATCACGAAGGGTTACAGGGCGTCTTTTGGCCATCTCGACAATCGCTTCCTCGACATTTTTTGCTTGTCCGTCCGTGTGTTCGTGAAATTCAGCGATGACGTCGCACTGCCCGTCCAAATACGATCTGACCGACATCATTTTATCCCCGCTCAGATTATCCCCGCTCAGAGGTTTCGCATATGCTTCCGCAGGCGGTCTGACGACGGTATTGAGATAGATTTTGTCAGGTCGGATCTGCGATATCGCTTTTTTGAACGAAGGCAATGCATTGGGACTGTCATTGAGCCCTTGTACCAACATGATCTCGAGCCACATCTTGCCTTGATAGCGCCTTTTGAATGTGGCAAGCCCGTCGATGACCGTCCCTATCTTTAAAGACCCGTAAGGTCTGTTGATTCTTTCAAACATCTCCTGAGAAGCAGCATCGAGCGAAGGCATCACAATATCTGCCTTTTCGAGATCCTTCTGAACCTCTTCTCTGAAGAGGGATGTCCCGTTCGTCACAACGACGACCGGAATAGACGTCATCTTTTTTATCTCATTGATAAGTACGCCTATATCCGAATTCAGGGTGGGCTCGCCAGATCCGGAGAACGTTATATAATCTATGCGCTCATAGGCTCCTAACGCTTCCCGCACTTCTCTGCATACAGCGTCGATTTGTGGATACGATTTTCTTCTGATGGTCTTGCGCAGGGTCCTCCCGAGCTGGCAGTAGATAGAGTCAAGAATGCAGGTCTTATACGGGACTATATCTACCCCGAGGGAAAATCCAAGCCTCCGGGAAGGGACGGGACCGTAAACGTAGTGCACGCGTTACTTGATCCTTTCCCAGAGCCGGGCGATGTCGGCGGCTATGCCATTTTTTGCGAATTCGACGAGCGGGACCCTGTGAACGATCGATTCGCTCACCTGCCGCGAAAAAGGCAGATGCGCGATCACCTCTCTGTTGGCCTGTTTGCACATCTTTTCGGTCGCAGCGCTGTTCTTCGGGTTCAAATCACACTTATTGATCACCACTTTTGTCGGGATTCCGAAGTGCTCGGATACCCTCGCGACCCTTTCCAAGTCGTACATGCCTGAGAGCGTCGGTTCCGTGACAATGAGAACAAGATCGACGCCGTTCATCGCTGCGATAACCGGACATCCGATGCCCGGGGGGCCATCGATGATCACGTAGTCTTTATTTTCTTCCTCGGCTATCTGCCTTGCCTTCTCCCGCACTTTGGTCACGAGTTTGCCCGAGTTTTCCTCCGCGATCCCCAATCGTGCATGCACGAGCGCGCCGTATTTTGTCTCGGAGACGAACCATTCCCCCGAAATATTCTCTTCCATGAGCACAGCGCCGGCAGGACAAACACGGCTGCAGACAGCACATCCCTCGCATGAAACAGAGTCGACAATATAATCCTGACGTATCGCATCGAAGCGACAAACCGACAAACACTCGCCACATTGCTGGCAGGCATCTTTATCTATACCGGCGGTGGCACCACTTCTGAATTCGTACCGTTCCCGGATCTCCGGCTTCAGGAGAAGGTGAAGATCCGCCGCATCGACATCGCAGTCCGCCATGACCTTGTTACTGGCGAGCGATGCGAAGGAAGCCGTCAAGACCGTCTTCCCCGTGCCGCCTTTTCCGCTGATGACCACGATCTGTTTCACGCTGGCTCTCTCTCCGCCGCCGCCTCAATGCTCCCGATCATATCCTTAAACTGCCGACGATAGTGTTTCTTCTCAGTGACGAAGGGGATGCCGTTCGAGTAGAGATACGCGATCTCCTCGTCAAAAGGGATCTCCATGAGGATTGGGATGTGTCTGTGCCGGCAAAAATCGCGTACTCCGCTGTCCCCGATATCGCACCGATTGATGACCACCCCGGAAGAAATCCGCATTTTGTCCAGCACCTCGACTGCAAGAACGAGGTCGTGCAAGCCAAAAGGGGTCGGCTCGGTGACGAGGACGCAAAAATCGCTCCCTTTCACCGAGCCGATAACAGGACATGAAGTCCCAGGAGGAGCATCGATTATAACGGTACGTGAACGGTCAATATATTGCTTCACCTGCCTGATCAACGGTGGTGACATAATCTCACCGATATTCAGTTTGCCGTGAGCAAAAAGCATATCACCAGACACACCTGTCTGAATCACACCGATCGGCTTACCCACTTCGTGGATCGCCTTCCGCGGACAAAGGAGCGCGCAGCCCCCACAGGCATGACAGAGGTGGGGGAAAATAAGAACGCCTCCGCTCCGTTTTTTTTCGTCACCCGGGAAAACGGCAATCGCATTATACGCGCAGACCTCCCGACACGTTCCACAGTAATCGCAGAGTGATTCATCGATCTCCGGGATCGGAATCATAGCAACTTTCTCCATAAGTATTTTCAGATTCAGAAAAAGATGCGCATTTGGTTCTTCCACGTCGCAGTCCACTAACTGGACGTTATTCAGGGATAGTGCAAGATTTACCGCGACGGTTGTCTTCCCGGTGCCACCCTTACCGCTTGCAACGGATACGATCATCCCGATTATTCCTTCCTCCGCTTCTCACGTATCGCAGGGACGGGTTTCACACGGACTACTCCTGCCGCAGCAGGTCTTTTCCCTGCCGCACTGGATGCTCCTGTCTTTCTGATGGGAGCCTTTCATAATGAACCCCGCTCCCCCGGAAATAATCCTCTTGGCGCTTCCCTTGCACTCCGGGCAGGACACCGCTGGTTTTTCATTCATTGCATGGTGTACTTCGAATACATAGGCACATGACGCGCATTTATACTCATATACAGGCATGATTCATTCTCCCGATGGCGCCTTTTCTTTAGAAGAATCGAGTAGAAGCAGCGACTCTATTACTTTATTGAACGCCTTTGCGGTTTCCGACTCGCAATTATACTGATAATAAGGCCGCCCGCTGTCGCCGGCTTCGACAATCTTCGGTTCGAGCGGTATCCGCCTGAGAAACGGCACCCCCATATCGGAGGCCATCGACTCGCCGCCACCCGTTTTGAATATATCCACCGTTTTGCCGCCATGCGGACAGACAAAACCGCTCATATTTTCGATAACGCCCAGAATGGAGAGCTTGACGTGGCGGCAGAACATTATTGCCTTCCGCACGTCTATAAGCGCGACATCCTGCGGCGTGGTCACGATGAGAGCCCCGTCGGCGTCTTTAATCATCTGAGCAACGGAAAGAGGCTCATCTCCCGTTCCCGGCGGAGAGTCGATAATGAGATAATCAAGTTCTCCCCATTGCACATCGGCAAGAAAATCTCTTACGAGCTTATGTTTGAGCGGTGCCCTCCAGATAACCGCATCATTCTGGCTCCGCAGGATAAAACCGATAGAAATCACCCTCAGATTGTTGCTGTATACGATGGGTATAAGACCCGTCTCTGAACCTCTCAGCGCGCAGCCTTCGAGTCCGAGCATTTTAGGTATACTCGGGCCGTGGATATCAATATCCATCAGTCCGACTTTCTGTCCTTTGGCGGACAAGGCAACTGCTATGTTCGTAGCAACCGTACTCTTGCCGACACCACCTTTGCCCGAGAGAACGATGACTTTGTGTTTGATACGCGCCATAGTATCCTGGAGCGCGAGTTCTCCCCGGATTTCCTCAATTTCTTCCCGTGTCGGGAGTGTATGTTTCGTCTGGATCTCATGCGTTTTGCATTCCTGTTCGTTACCCACGTCGCACCTCACTCTCCGTCTGCTCATCGATACGCTCGTACACCGCAAAGGCATCCTTCGCGAGACACACACCGGGAGGAAGCCGGCACTGCCCCTCTTTTTTCTGCCGTATCGGATTGTCGGGAACTTTGAGTTCTGACAGTACTCTGTATATGTGAAGGAACAACTTCCGGGTTTCTTCCCGTATCGTTCCTTCTCTTCCGAAGACCTTCTCGATGATCAAGAATTCCGTCGATTTTTCGAAAACCTTACTAAAATTACTGCATCAGCCGCACAACGGCTCATGCTGTACGTACGAAAGCAGAGCAAAAATATAACCGATGGCCCTGAGCTGACTAGCTTCTTTCGTCCGAAGAGATTCTGTTTCGAGCATCGCCATTATTCCCTCACCATTTTCGTTCCACAGCGTGAGCAGGATACGGAATAGCAAGGAACCCCACGCTGATGGGCGATTTTCTCTCCACAATTCGGGCAAACACAATTCCCCCTGGGACCTCCGCGCTTGGAGCCTCCCATTCCACCCCCACCCGCACCTCTGCCTCTTCCCACTCCTCTGCCGGCACCGGCAGCCATGCCGGTACCCCGACCTTGTCCTCTCGGCATCACGATCACCTCCTATTTCCCGTGCGTCATCATAGCGCCGCTCGTTGGTCCCTGTGCCGCTATAAATTCACCATTTTTAAACCGCTCTACTGCCTCTCTCACCGTACCCGTTGCACCCGTCATAACAGAAATACCGGCCACATTCAGAGTCTGAAAAGCGTTCGGCCCCACATGCCCAGTGAGAACCGCTTTCACCTGTTTTTCAGCCATGACCTGACCCGCTTGAATACCCGCACCTCCTGCGGCATCGATATTCGGATTCTTGATTGCCTCAAACTGGAGAGTCTCCGCGTCAACGATCACGAAAAATTGACATCTGCCAAAACGCGGGGCGACCGGAGAGTCCAGAGTATCCCCTTGTGCTGTCACGGATATTTTCATGTTGATCACCTTTCTCCTCAGGTCTCTCAAAAAGCGCGCATCTCGCGAGCGTTGCCGCCATCATCGCGAGTCTCTTCGGAGACGCTTTCGCGCCACTAATCAACTATCGTAAAAATAGTAACAATAAGTGTCTTTCAAAACGTTTTCAAACGGATTGCCGCACTGCCGATTTTGCATAACTACGTCATCGCCGATCTACCGTTCGGAATTCAAAAAAGGGGTGATTGCGATTCACGTTCAGAACAGGTCCTCTTTTGACACCTGCCTTTGCTCGAGGAAGGGGGAGCAGGATCGCAATGACACCCGTTCTTCACGCTATCAGTCCCGTTTTTCCGAGCCTCGCATACTGCTGATACGATTTTGAACCTGTTCAAGCCGCTTCCTCAGAAATTCAGCCTCGTTCCTGAGAAAAGAGAGTTCGTCTTCAGCAGTGAAAACCGGTCCACGGGAATAAGCAAAACCCTCGCGTCTCCAGGCAGGGATCCCCGTCGCATAATACCGGTTACTCCATCCGCGGCCGAAGCCAAATCCCGCTCCGCCAAATACAGGATTCACCGAGCCTGGTGCGCCATAGCCTGCGCAATAACCAGCTCCCCTCCCTGTCCTCGGCCCTAAGCCCCGAGGTCCTGTTCCGTCACCAAATGGCATTGCTCATCACCTCATTTCGCAAAGTATGCAAATGATAACCATTTTCATCATTGGAGAAAAATTTTTTCTAACACCCTAAACACTCTCTGCACACTCCATAAAACTGGATTACGTGGTGTGTAATGTGAAAGTCGTATTTTTTTGAAAGTCCACGCTCAGTTTTCTGCAAGAGATCCTTTTCTTCATCGATAAAATCCTGGTAATCGATAATACGACGGCACCTGGTGCAAACAAGGTGGTGATGGTGTCCAATCCCCTTTGGATTTTCAGATAATTCATATCTGGCTCTGCCGTCACCAAAGTCGAACTTGAACACCATCCCACTTTGCACCAGCAATTCCAACGTCCGGTAGACAGTCGTCAACCCAATTGCTGGATGCACCTTGTGTACCTTGAGATAAATGTCTTCCGCTGAAAGATGCTCGGCCGTACCAGCCAGAACATCCAGAATGGCTTGCCGTGGCACGGTCAACCGGAAGCCGCAGCCCTTGAACTTTCCTTCCAGCCAGGGCGGCCCCGTTCCATCTCTCCACGGCATGAATGACTCCTCCTTCTTGATAATGATTTTCAGTTTCATTATAATAAGACGGTGATTCCGTTGTCAACCAAGACGATACCTCACGATTACAATCGTTGACTGCCCGATAAAAGAAGTCTGCGCTCGTGCGCAAGACTCAAGGGAGATACAATGACATGAAGGGAAACATACCGCAAGAAATACCCCACGAGATAAGGTATCAGCCGATAGGTACTATCCATTCCCCTTTTCAGGATCTTTCAGGGATGCCGATACAACCGGCGGGGGCTAAAGGTATAGTGGGAACCGTAGAAGTGAGAGAGGAGTTTTCGGAGGGTCTAAGAGACCTGAGCGGATTTTCACACATCATATTGATCTATCATTTCCACAAATCGCAAGGTTATGCTTTATCCGTTACCCCTTTCCTCGACACCGTGCCTCGCGGCGTCTTCGCGACCAGGGCTCCGAGGCGTCCGAATCCAATCGGGATATCAATAGTCGAACTGACAAAGGTGGAGGGCAATATCCTTCATATCAAAAACGTCGATATCGTGGACGGAACCCCCCTGCTCGATATCAAACCTTATGTCCCGGAGTTCGACATCCATGAAGGAGTTCGCATAGGGTGGCTCGCGGGGAAAACGGGCAAAGCAGAAAAGACGAAATCGGATCGCAGGTTCACATAGACGCCTCCTCAAAAAGCAGGTCTTACTTCTGCATGGGAACCGCCATTCTCTTTAACTGCTCTTTGGTAAGGGGTTTCCCGTATCCACTGTACTGAATCATGGGAGGTGGCGGACTGTCGATCGGAAACCACTTACCATCCTTGTAATTCTGATACACACAATCGTATGAAACCCCTTCGACCACCGGGATGACGCCTTTGAGGTTTCTGAGCTCATTGTTTTCGAGCCAAGTGAGTTTCACCTTGGCACCGAGCGCCTGTCTGACGATATCGGTACCGTGGCATTCGCCACATGTCCTGCCTCCCCGCATAATGGAATGGCTGTTCTGCGGCGCGAAGAGGAGAAACGTCTTGTCACCCGGCGCAACGAACGTCTGCGTGTTGGCAGACGTCACTTTCCCCTCATAGTTCATGAGAAAAACCCATCCAGAGACTTTGATATCCACCCGTTTCCGTTCGTTCACGATCGTCTCGAAATGACAATTCTGGCAACTCACCACGTGCTGTACGTGACATGCTTTGCAGTCGAGTTTCCCCTCATGAACCCTATGGGATATGCTTTCGGGGACCGAAGGATGGCACCGTTCGCATTTCGCCGTGATCGCTCCGGGTTGCTTCATGGAGTGATACTCCTGACCATCGCCGTGGATGTCTTTCCCCGAGTGGCAATCCACACAGATCATCCCCTTGCCGGCATGGACATCCAGGCGATTGGCATCTTGATCGATCTTCATGATCGTCTTCTCCCGCTTATGGCAATTCAGACATATGTCCTGATTCCGGGCGGCGTTCACTGAGTACGCCATTGCGTCGCCCGATATCGTTTTGTGACAGACATCGCAAGACTTCACATGGCAGTTGATGCAATCCAGATTCTCGCTCGCATAAGGTATTCCCGTGAGCGTTTCCAGTCCGCCGTTCGCCTTATCGTACCAGTACGCCATTCCTTTCGTCGTATAGTGGAGACTCGACAAATAGAAGCAATCCTCCTTTTTGATATCCACCGCATATCCACGACCGGCGAGTAACGTAGAGATAAAGACAGTAAACAACGAAAAGAATATCGCTTCGCGCTTCATTTACCGTTTCCTCCAAATAGTCTCAAGTAAGTGCAATGCCTCTCCATTCTACTGCGCGGAGGAAAAACGGTCAAGGAGAAAAAGTCGGAGTGCTTACGTAGTGAGGATCTTTACGGCTTCTTTCGCGAAATAGGTGAGAATGAGATCCGCGCCTGCGCGCCTTATAGAGGTGAGGATTTCCATCATGACTCGCTGCTCGTCTATCCATCCGAGCTTCCCCGCAGCCTTGACGAGCGAATATTCCCCGCTCACGTTATAGGCGGCAACAGGAACATCGAATGCCGCTTTCACGTCGGCAATAACATCAAGGTATGCGAGGGCCGGCTTCACCATGACAATATCAGCGCCTTCCTCGATATCGAGCGCGACCTCTTTCAATGCCTCCCTTCGGTTCGCGGGGTCCATCTGATAGGCGCGCCTGTCACCGAACTGCGGGGTCGATTCCGCCGCTTCGCGAAAAGGTCCGTAGAACGCCGATGCATATTTCGCGGCGTAGGACATGATCGGGATATCGGCAAAGCCTTCCTCGTCGAGAGCGGTACGAATCGCGTCCACTCTCCCGTCCATCATGTCAGACGGCGCAACCATATCGGCCCCCGCCCTCGCATGGGAGACGGCTTCCTTCGCGAGCAACTCGAGGCTGGGGTCGTTGAGCACTGCTCCATTCTTGACCACCCCGCAATGGCCGTGGCTCGTATATTCGCACAAGCATACGTCGGTGATGACAAACATATCGGGCACCACGTTCTTTACCGCTCTTATCGCCTGTTGTACAACGCCGTGATCGTCATAGGCACCCGATCCTTTTTCGTCTTTGTGTTCCGGAATTCCGAAGAGAATGATTGCCGGGATACCGAGAGAAGAGATTTCCTTCGCGTGGCGGACGATACGATCGACAGATTCCTGATAGCACCCGGGCATCGAGGGGATTTCTTTTCTGACGCCTTTCCCGAATGTGACGAAGAGAGGGTGTATAAAATTATCAGGAGAAAGGGAGGTTTCCCTCACCATTCTCCTGATCGTTTCATTCCTTCTCAATCGACGGGGTCGATGGACAGGGAACACCGTTTGAGGTCATTCTCCGCAGGAACTGCAGCCTGAGCCGCCCGTCCCGCAAGCTGGTGCTCCGCCGGTGAAGACAAACCCTTCGCCCTCTTCTCCAACGTAGTAATCGAGTTCACGACCCGCGAGGGTTGTCATCGTGTATTTGTCCACAAACACCTTGAGGCCGTTCTTTTCGACCACCTCGTCATCGGGGAGTTCCTTTTCCTGCATATCGAGACCGTAGGACAGACCGCAGCAGCCCTCTCCTGCCACGAATATCCGTAATCCCCAGTTCGGTTTCCCCTCCCCCGACAAAATTGCGAGGGCTTTTTCTGCAGCCTTATCTGTAATCGTCATCTTGTTCTACCTCCAAAAATGTAATGTTTTAGCATAGTGGATCATTTACATAAAAAGCAAACTCTCCGCTGTAACACTGTTTCAGAGGATCTCCTGAAAAGGGATCAGCTCGGAAAACGGATAGAGGGTGGACATCGCCTTCGTTACCGTCTGGATACCGGCTTCTTCGAGCGCGGCAATAGGGTTCAGACCGCCGACGATGACCATGCCGGCTCTATCGATCCCGACGGGCATTTCGAGAAGCGGCTGATTCGGATTCCCGATGAGGAGAATGCCGCCGAGACCCTTATGGTGCAACGTTTCTCTCAGCGTCGCCGCTCTCTCGACGCTCACGATCGGAATCTCCCGAAAGCTTGCGAGAATCTTCCCCCTATTGTGCGTCACCGCCCCCTCGACATCGGTCATTCGGCTCCTGATGAATACTTCGAGGGGATCGAGCGATGATCCCTCGTACGCGATGAGCGCTGTGAAACGAACCGGCTCCGAATTGATCTGGAGCACTCCTCCGAAACGCGAGGTTACCGGAATACCCGCCTTGAGAAAGATTCCATTGACGGTCACGCTGCATACCGTGCCGAACCCGACGTATTTCTCCGGGACGACAGCCTCACCGATTCTCTCCCCGGCCCGTTTCAAAATGACCTTGTTTGACATGACATAGGGCGATGTGAAGACCGGCTTCATCAATCCCAGCGCAGGTTTCAAATGCTCTTCCGGGAAAAACGATATGTTGAGAATGATATTTCCCCGAGACGTATCGAGATCGAGATCGGTGAGGTATGACAGCGTCTCGATCCTGCTTATGACAAAACCAATTTTTTCGGAAACAAGGGCCTGCTGCAGTTCTTCCCTCCCCTTTGGCGTGATCATTCTCCCTTCCTTGCCGAATACCTTTGTAAATCCCCGCTCGTCAAGGATCCTGAGGTGATAGCGAACCGTCCGCTCGCTGAGGTCGATACCGTGCGCCTTAAGGTGTTTCGAAAGCGCGCGCGAACCGACAATCTCGCCCGGATATGCGTCGAGCACTTTGAGAATCGCCAACATCGTCTTCGTCATGAAATGTCCCGTCCTCTCCATACCGTGGCGTGCGGGGTACCTGAACCGGCGCCCCGCCAGTCTTCGCTCAGATTCTCACCCTTGCCATATCCGCGGAACCGAACAGGATTCTATCCGCTTCCTCCATGTCAGACTCCATAACATAGGGAATGCCCGTCACCTCTGCGGCCTCCCTCGTGAGCGAGACGAGATCGGAACGATCAATGTACTGAATCGCAAATTTTCTCGCGCCGGCCATGAGCTGCTGGAGTCCGAGCTGCAAACGATCGCAGAATGTGTACATGCCGATAGCCCCGAGAGGTATCTTTTTGTACGCTTTCCCGTACTTCGCTTTCAGGGTTTCCGCGCTCACGAATATCTTTTCCGGCGTGTCGCCATATTTCTTTATTTCGGGGGGAAGCTTGTCTTCCTGTATCCAACGGCCGATATTCTTTGCGACCATCGCCGGTATCATCGTCGCGCGCCCCATGCAGACCGCTTTCACGAATGGCGAGCCGAGCGCAATTGCTTTGAACACGTGGTCTTCGAGGGAAAAACCTCCCGCCATAGCGAGGTCGGGAACGTATTTCCCCCTCGCCCTCAATTCCTGAGCAAATTTATAGGCCAAAGCCTCCAAATAGATGGTCGGGATCCCCCACTCGTTCATCATCCTCCAGGGACTCATGCCGGTCCCTCCTCCGGCGCCATCGATTGTGAGAAGATCTATTTCCGCATCGGATGCGAATTTTATCGCGCGCGCGAGATCCGCGACACGATAGGCACCGGTCTTCAGTGAGACGAATTTCGCTCCGATCTTTCTGAGATACTCGACGCTCTTCATGAAATTGTCGTACTCGACCATTCCGAGACGGGAATGCCGCTCGAATTCCTTGAACGCTCCCTCCTTGAAGGCCTTTTGCACAACGGTATCTTCAGGATCCGGCAGCACGACGTAGCCTCTCCTCTTCAACTCGAGCGCTCTATCGAGGGTCTTCAGTTTGACTTCGCCGCCGATGTTCTTCGCGCCCTGTCCCCACTTCAGTTCGAGACATTCGACCCCGAGTTTCTGGACTGCGTACTCGGCCGAGCCGAGCCTCGTATCTTCGACGTTCTGCTGCAGAATAATGGTGCCGTACCTATCCTTCCATTCGTGGAACGTCTTGACGCGCCGTTCCAGTTCAGGGGAGTTGACCACTTTACCATTCTTCAGCTCCGCGTCAGGATCCATTCCGACGATATTTTCCCCGATCACCACGATAATGCCCGAGATCGCCGCTCCGACGGCGAGGCCTTCCCAGTTGTCTCTTGCGATATTCGTCGAGCCGAGCGCACCGGTAAAGATCGGCACGCGGAGGGCCACCTTATGCTTGTTGCCGAGCGTCACCTCGGTTGAAACGTTCGTAAAGAGTGCCTTATCGGAATCCGGATCGATGCCCACGGCGCCCACGCACGTTCCCTGGATATTCAGGTGAGAATAGTCGACGGGATACTCTTTGACTGCGCCCGCCGTGACTTTACCGAATGGTTGAGGGTAAAGGACTTCCCTTCCTCTAAAAGAAGATTTGCCGATTTCGCAGATTCCCGGGCAGCCGTCGAGACAGACCGAACAGATACCTGAATAGGGTGCCGGATCCGAAACCCTATTTTTTGTTCCCGTTGCGGTGCTTGCGTTCGGTTTACCGTAATTCATCTCTTTTCTCCTCCTCGAATCAGTATTTTTAAAAGCGAACGAAACTATGTTCAGTATTGCTCACGCTCCTCTACAAAAAAACGCCCACGCATTCCCGCCGGTCAGCACACGTACGAAACGCTCATGAGGAGCTCAGCGGGAGTTCAGCAAGAGAATTTCCGCGCTATCACCTCCTTCATTTTGAATGAGAGATGCACTTTCGTGCGTGAGAAAGATAGAGTCACCCGGTCGTAGTGTATCGCGCCTGCCATTCACCACAACTGCGACGTCGCCCCTCATGACATAGAGCAACCTTTTCCCCTCGGAAGGGATCAGCGTTTGCTTGCAAAGCGCATACGGCTCGATCACAATGAGCGTCCCCGACATCGTGCCGTTCTGCGCGATACGAAACCCTTTTACTCCTGCCTCCTCATGGATGGGAGAGGCATAAATTGTTCTCTTTCTGATTATCCAATCCGCCTCGATCGGTTTCCTATCGAGCGTTTCAGAGATGCTGACGCCTAACGCGTCGCATATTTGAAGAAATGAGCCGAGCGACGGAGTAATTTGATCGTTCTCCATCTGGGAAATGAAGCTTGGGGTAAGACCTACCTTCTCAGCGAGCTCCTTCTGACTCATTCCCATTCTCATCCGCAGTTCTCTCATCCTCCGCCCAATGTCGAATGCCGGCTCACGCTTGATGGACGTTATCAGGACATTGTCCCCGACAATTTCGTACGTATGTGGTTTGAAGGCTTGCCGATTCGGGCGCCCATCGAGCTTGAGCGCCTTGATCCAGAGCCTCTCTTTCCTTTTGTACAATTCCAGCACGACTTGCGTGATATGCCTGAGGTTCGCTTTGAATTTCTGGCTATGCGCATCTTTCTCGAGTATCCAATAAGCAACGGTCCCGAAGTCGTAGAGAAGGGGACACAAATACGTAAAGAACTTGTAGGTTTTCTGTTCGTCTCCCCAAAGGTCCTGCATCCCCGTCAGGCTATCGAAGACGTACCGCCCCCCATCGCCGGTGCCCTCCTCGAGAGAAGCGAGGAGGGATATAAACTGATCGATGTCCCTGGGATCGCCGACCTTTCTCACGCGTGAGTCATGTCGGCTTCCATAGAACCTTGCAAATACGGGATCATTTTTCCCTTTCCCGGAGGTGAAACAGTCGAGCAAGACGAACTCACCTCGTAAGTCGGCGTCGCCTATCTTCTGAAGGATGGTCTGGGGCGATTGGTTGAAACTTATATAAATGACTTTTCGACCCTCCGAGAGGGATTGTCGCAGGAAACTGAGCACGAACGCCTCGGGTGCCGTTCCCGCTTCGACCTCCCAGACGACATTATCTCCCACATAGAGAGAGTCTTTGAGGTTGTCAAGATCTGTAATCCCGGAATAGATCTTCGACATGGTTCGTGGGCGAACGGTTACCTATAGCTTTTCTACATTAAAGCTTGAACCGTTCTTTGTCAAGAAAAGGAAAACAAAAACGACAGGAACTCACATCGACAATCGGAGCTTCACATTGTAGTAAAGCCAAAGGAGATGCGATTTAAGGAAGAAAACACCTCGTGCGGTAACGAGTCGCCTCGGATTTTCCTTATCAGGGAAGGCACGTCGATCGAGAGAGGGCAATTTTGCCGGCACCTCCCGCACGTCAGGCACAATTCGAGCAGCTTCTCCTTCTCCTCGCTTACCAGACTCTTATAAGCCGGCCCCTTTCCGCCGAGATACGTGCCGTCCGTAAAAGCAGTCCCTATCGTCCCGTACAGGGGACAATGGAGGAGGCAGTTTCCGCAGTCGATGCAGAAGAGGAGTTCCCTGAACCCTTTCTCCACGAGTGTAGTTCTCCCGTTATCGAGAAGGATCACCACGACATCCCTCGGTGCGTGAACCCCCGGGCAGAACGTTTTCTCCACATCGGCAGTCTTGCTGATTCCACCGACGATCTCAACAAAGGAGGGGATCAGGCTTCCCGTCGCATTGAACGAGATGACCTTTACCATTGTGAGCGCATCCTCTATCGTCGGATAGACCTTATCGATAGCCGTAACGACGATATGCTTCTGCCTCCGTATGACTTCGAAAATATATTGCCTTCATTGTGGGCGGTAACGATAGCCCCTTCCTCCGCAGTGATCGCGTTCGCTCCAGTAATCCCGATCGCCGCTCTATCGAGATATCCTCGTATCTCCTCCCGGACAATCTCGACAATCTCCGCCGGTTTGCTCCCAACACGCTTCCCGCAAACAGTCGTGAGCCCTTCGGAGATTGTCTTCGCGGACAGGTGCGCAATGGGCCCTGTCGGATGCGAGGGGGTACCCTTGAGGAGTTGAAGAATTCTGTCGCCAATGTCTGTCTCGATGACGGTCACCCCCTTTGATCCCAATCCAGCCGCGAGTCCGATCTCTTTCGTGACATTCGACTTCGACTTGACGACGAGCGTCTCGGCGCCGATCTCCCGCACGATTACTTCGAGGGCATCATCCTTAGTTGCCACCGGAAAGACCCGGATTCCGTTCTTTTTCAGATTCGTGACCGCTCGTTTGAGGAGGTCTTCATTCCCGACAGATGCGTGTCGGACAATCTTCAGCCGCGCTATCTTTTCATCGAGATCATCTGGTATGTTTTTCTGCTGTCGCTCTTTGACAATCGAAAAAGCCTTTCTCAACGCTTTGACTTCGTCAAAATCGATGGGGTCCACGCAGATATCCGATCTTTTTTAGTTCCTCGATTCCCCCAGAGGGAATGCCGCTTCACGAAGGAATTCTTCCAAGTATCGCCCTACCGCTTCATCATCCTCCATCAGTACGTCCATCTGTTTCGTAAGTACGGTGAGTTTACCGAGAATCACCAACTTTTCCCGAAGGTTCTGTTGCGTATCCTTGGTAATGATGGCATCAATAATATCCTCAGCAATCTTCGAGTAAAATCCCAGTCCCCGCAAGATTCTATTAATGAGTTCGACCCGTCGCGGACGTCTTTCCCGGTCGGCCCCGCCACCTTTAAAAAAGAATCTGATGTAATTGTCGTTCAAATGTTCGCCTGCGTACGCCTCCATAACAGAGAGATGATACCCCAGTCTGATGGAAAAATTCATAATATTCCCGGGAAATGAATGCAAAACTCCTCTCGCCAATCCTCACGAGTTCTTCTTCTGGAATTGCCGCTGTATGTGCCACCATGCCAAAAAATCCTCTCACATCAATATGTCTTGGCTCCGGCCACGGCAAGGCGGACAACCCGTCCAAAAATGCACCCAACGGCAAAGAGTGAATGTGCTCCCGGTGAAGCCCTTTTTTCGCGGAGACCGTGATGCTCTCCCCGAGATCGATGACATCAATGCAAAGAGGAATCCCTATGCCGAGCCGATACACCTCGCTATCCTCAGGATAGTCAGACGTTATCGTAAACATCTCGTGCATTGCCTTTTGGTGCGCGAACCGCGTTATGTCGTGGAGGGTCTTGCAGCATTCAGGGCGAAAGACCTCGCCATCGGTATCCACTAACGTCAACGGAACAATGAGACCGCAAACCCTCTTTGCCAAAGTCAGGAACCGCGTTTCCGGTGCCCGCACTTTCTTTTCCCCTCCCTTGTCGACGAGTTCTTTGACGATCTCGTCATAGACGATCCCATGAATGGCGTCGACCGTCACTTCCTGATCGTTTCTGATCACGCGCGTTGCACCCCCTGTTCCGACGAGAGCGGGAACACCAAATTCGCGCGCTATCGTCGCCATATGCATGGTTGCAGATCCGATATCCGTAACCAGGGCGCGCGCCTTTCCGATGACAGGAGCGAATCGCGTCGAGGTGTACTTTGTGGCGAGCACTGCGTTGTCGGTGAATGTTCTCAGATCGTCCATTGCGCTCACGATGGTTGCCCGTCCGCATCCAATCCCCCGGCTCGTGATCGTGCCTTTATCGAGCAGAACCCTGTAGCCCGTCAGGGGCGTGTACGGCTCCGCCTGAGCCTGCATCGATGGAATCACGAGAGGCCTGGTCTGCACGACGAAGACGCGACCGAGATCGTCAACCGCCCATTCGATATCCTGGGGGCATCCGTAGTGATCTTCGATTGCGAGAGAAAAATCAGAGAGCTTTTTGATATGTTTTTCGGATAGGCATGTTCTCTCCAATCCGGAATCGGGAACCGGTACCTTTTCGATATCGCCGTCCGCTCTGCAGACGAACATCTCGGTTTGTACCTGGATTTCATCCCAACGAACAACGGAAAACGGAAGCCTTGCGACACGGTATCTGACGGGGGTCGTGAGACCCTCCACTGCCAACCCGCCGAGGCCAAGGACTGCGCTGATGAGGATCGAATCTTCACCGGGACTATTCGGATCCCTCGTATACAGAACTCCGGCCGCCTTGACCTCGATCATCTCCTGGATCCCGACAGACATCGCGATCCCGTTCTCATGATATCCCTTTGTTTTGTAACACGTGAGCGCGCCGGGAGAGTACAAGCTTGCAACGACGTCTTTGTATCGCTGGAGGATGCTATCCCCAGGGACATTGAGGAATGTTGTGTACTGACCCGCGAAACTGAATTCTCCGTCTTCGTGGACAGCACTGCTGCGAACTGCGCCCCGAACGAGGCGCTTCTTCCCCTCGCAGAGTCGCAAGTATGCCTCGCTTATCCCCCTTTCAAGATCGGGGGGCATAACGGCCCGCGCAATTCTCGATCACAGGTCTTCGAGGGCATCGCTGAAAAAGTCGATGTCACGGGTTCGAATCTCGGAGAGGACCTTTTGCACGTCGGCAAACAGCGCGTTGTGCTCCAAAAATTTCTGGAATGCGAACGTGCTCACGGCAAAGCCATCGGGAACTGGAATGCCAAGGTGTTTCTTGATCTCACCCAGATGCGCGTTCTTGTTGCCGAATCCGAGCACATTATCCCTTGAAATGCATCTGCATCTGAACGGTCCTGTGTACCTGCAGACCGGGATGTCGATCCGTACCGAAAGAAGATGATCGATCTTCTTCGAAATGTCCTCATATCGCTCATTGAGAATCTGATTCTGTCTTTCGAAATACGATTCAGGAGTTCGATCATCCCGCGCACTCTTTCCAGAACCTGTGAACAACCTCGCCGGAATTCCATCCTATCGGGAGTTCCCCTCCTGACGAGTAACTTTTGATATCTGCCATCAACCTGAGGACTTCGTTATTGCGCGCAAGAAGTTCCTGAAAGGCGCGGTATTTCCCGCCGACGTCGACCGCCACCTTCTCCCCGGGCGTCCAGGGTTTCGCAGGCTTTCTGAAAATATCGGACAGCTGCTTTAATATCTTCTCTTCATATAGAGAACCCCCAAAGAAAAAGGCCGAGCACGCCGTGAACTCATCCTTCGGCAGCTCAGCCATCTCTTGTTTCAAGATCCGCCGCTTTCCGCAACCTTCTCGCAAAGGGTTGGCTTTATCGATGAACTCTCAAAATCTGTCTGTCTATTTCCATGACTCTCATGTGCGAAACCACACGCCCCTCTTTTCTCCTGCTCCCCTTACTTCACGTTTATCAAAAATGTCCCCCCGTGTCAACAGACCTCGGTAATATCGAGGCAAAATCACGTCGCAGACCCTCCGATCACCACCGGAGGGCCGTGAATGAGCGCGCATACCGAGTCCCGTCGTTGAACATATGAATAATCGCGGCGTAACAAGGGGGTGTGTAGTATTCCCCTTACAGTATAGGGGGAGGAAGAGATTTGATACAAAATTGTTTTTTGCTTGACAAATTTGTTTCGCTCCTTTTAGTGTAAAGTCAACGGCACACGGTTGCCGTCAAAGTAATCCCGTGAGGTAACGACCATGTGCAGATTGGCAGCGATCACGTCGAACGATTATTTTTCCCCGATGGAGAATATTCTCGCCCTCGAGACGATGAAGGAAGGACATGATGGTTCAGGCCTCGGCCTGACGCTCAAAGACCTTGGGGGGCATTTCGAGCACCTGAAGGGCTTCCCGATTCTCTCCGGAATATGTTCAAAGAGCGGGACGAAGGTCCTCGACGACTTTATGGACAAAGCGGGCTTTCAGTTGAAAGACGTCTGGGCACCAAAAATAAAGCCCGTCAGGGGAATCAGACCGCGAGACCATTATTTTGCGCGAGTGTATGATTATCCATTTTCCTTTAAATATAAACCCTGGCGGGAAAAAGAAGACCTGCTCATGAACACGCGCATCACGTTACGAAAGATCGGGGAGCCGGACGAGTCGATCTTCGTCTTTTCTTTCTACCCAGACGTGTTGACGCTGAAGGAAGTCGGGGATCCGCTGCAAGTTGCGGAGTTTTTCGGTCTCGATAAGGGTGGTCTGAAGGCGAAGATTATTTTTGCTCAGGGGCGGCAGAACACAAACTACGCGATCTACCTCTACGCATGCCATCCCTTCTTCATCCAGGGATACTGCTCTATGACGAACGGCGAAAATACTGCGTTCATGCCTATCCGACAGTTCCTCACGAGCAGGGGGTTCCCAGGGTATATCGGGTATAACAGCGACAGCGAGGTTTTCACCCATATCCTGCACTACGTCGTTCGGCAACTGGGGCTTCCTCTGACATACTACAAAGATGTGATCACGCCGCTCTCTGAACGCGACATAGAGCGGAGAACGGACAGGGAGGCCCTGCGGCTCCTGACGTATTCCTTGCGGCCGCTGTGCATTGACGGACCCAACGTCGTCATCGGATTCACCCCTGACGGCACGTGTTTCATGGTGCATGATGCGAAAAAGCTGCGTCCTGGTGTTGTCGGCGGTGTGAAGGGGAAATATGCTCTGATGTCCGAAGAGTGCGGATTAGACAGTGCAATTCCGAAACGAGACAAATCTTTGGACCTTTTCCCCATGAAATACGACATGGTGATCGTCAGGCCCGAGGCTGAGGAGGTAATTGTATGGAACCAGCTCTCCCATTAGATCATAACCATCAGCTGTCGCTGAAAGAATTTCCGTATCTGATCCGCTGGCGCGACGACTGTTGCAAACGGTGCGGAAGGTGCACCGCCGTCTGCCCGGTCAAAGCAATTGTCCCTGCCGTAAAAGTGCGGCGGATCGTCCAATCAGAATCCCCCATCCCGACCCCCACCGCGGTGAGGAAGATCGTTCACGTCATCGAGCAGGTGCCGGACATAGAACGCTACTGTACGGGTTGCGGCACGTGCACCCTCGTCTGCCCAAACGATGCGATAGAACCAGAATACAATCCCGTGAACAAGTTTCTGCACTTCAAGAACAGAGGGGGAGAGGGGTACAGACGTGGAGGGAGGCGAAACGATCCCGCCGTTTCGACACTCGATAGGCTGAAATTCACGAGGATCTCGATGCTGACCGACCCTGCTCTCGACGCAGGGAGACACGAATTCCGCGTCAGGACCCTCCTCGGACGGATATTGCCTCCTGAAGAGCTGCCGATCGTTGTCACGGACGGGACACTCGGTGTGGATACGACATCCGATACATTCGTCCCCCCTGTTCGCGAAATATTCCCTATCATGATCGGCAGCATGTCCGTTGGGGCGCTCTCGCCGCCGATGTGGGAAGGCCTCGCGATGGGTGTTGCCTACCTGAACGAAGTGGAAAACCTCCCGGTTGTCATGTGCACCGGTGAAGGTGGCGTGCCCCCGAGGCTCCTCAAATCTCGTTTTCTGAAATATATGGTGCTCCAGATCGCATCCGGTTATTTCGGCTGGGACGAGATCATTCACGCAATCCCTCACATGGTGGAAGATCCGGCCGCGATCGAGATCAAATACGGGCAGGGTGCGAAGCCGGGCGATGGGGGTCTCCTCATGGCGCAGAAAGTCATGAAACTCATTGCGAGCATCCGCGGAGTGCCCCAGTTCGTTGACCTGGCGTCGCCCCCGACCCATCAAACGAAATACTCCATTGAAGAGGCGGTTGCCAAAATGATTCAGTCGATGTCGATGGCGTGGGGATTCAGGGTTCCCGTCTATCCAAAAATCTCCGGTACGAAGACGGCGAGAGCCGTCCTCAACAATCTCGCGCGCAATCCTTACGCTGCAGCGCTCTCGATCGACGGCGAAGACGGTGGTACGGGGGCTGCTTACAATGTCTCGATTGATAAGATGGGACATCCCATCGCTTCGAATCTGCGGGAGTGTTATCTTGATCTCGTACGGCAGGGAAAGCAGAATGAACTGCCGCTCATTGCAGCTGGCGGAATCGCAAAAAAAGGTAATCTTGCGGCCAATGCGGCTGCCCTGATCATGCTCGGCGCCTCGGCCGTCTCTATCGGGAAATACATGATGCAGGCAGCAGCCAACTGCTTTGGCGATGAATACAACCGATGCAACATTTGCAATACCGGGAAGTGCCCGAGGGGCATCACAACTCAGGACCCGAAGTTGTTCCGGAGACTGGACCCGGACAAGGTGGCTGAGCGTGTCGTCGAAATATTCAAAGCCGCAAACGTCGAACTGAAAAAAATCTTCGCGCCGATGGGCAGAAGTACGGAACTGCCTATCGGAATGTCCGACGGTCTGAGTGTCGACGACAAAGCAATTGCGGAGCGACTGGAAATAAGCTATGCGTGCTAAAAAGGTCAAGAGCCAGAAGTCAAAAAAGACATCCGCCTCCCATCATATTCCCTCGAGGCAAGAGGATAAAGGACTGAGAGAAGACGTCGAGTTCAAAGGGATAACGATCGACGGGATCGTCGACGGAAAGCGTGTGTCCTCCCGTATTCTTGAAGAACAGATTCAACAGGCGGTCAAGGACGGAGCTCGACTGATACGCATCATCGCCGACGGACAGCATGGTATCGGCGGAAGAATATGGCCATGCGGTGAAACCGTCACAATTACGGTGGACGGCCCCGTAGGCCAGAGGCTCGGGAGCATGGGCATGATCGGGACCGAAATCATCGTGAATGGAAGTGCGTCGGATGATGTCGGCTGGCTCAACTGTGGAGCCAAAATTACCGTCCTGGGCGACGTTACGAACGGCGCGTTCAATGCTGCCGCACAAGGAATACTGTATGTTCAGGGGAGCGGCGGTGCGCGGTGCGACACGATGACGAAACACAACCCCCGCTTCGATCCACCACAGTCATGGTATTTCAGGAACGTGGGAGATTCATTCGCCGAATTCAAAGCCGGCGGGGTCGCCGTCGTATGCGGCGTCGATTCGAGGAACCCCCGGAACATCCTCGGCTATCGGCCGTGCGTCGGCATGGTGGGCGGGACGATCTATTTCAGAGGTCCGATCGAGGGGTATAGCGAGCGGGATGTGAAACTCCTCGACCTTACCCCTCAAGATTGGGAATGGCTCACAACAAATATGAAACCATACCTTGAGGCAATTGACAGGATGGCGTACTATCGCGAGCTCACACGTTCTCCGGACGAATGGAAAAAATTCATCGCGTACACGCCGCAGGAAAAACGCTCCCGGCGATGGTTCAAGATGACCACCGTCGATTTCAGAAAAAACATCTGGGAAAAGGAAGTTGGGCAAGGAGGAATCTTCGCCCCCTACTTTGACCACGATCTGACGGTCCTCCCCTACATTACAACCGGAAAGGACAGGAGGAACAAACCGGTATGGGCGAACGAGAAATATCTTCCACCGTGCACCTACAATTGTCCGACGCATATCCCGTCGCACAAGAGGGCTTCGCTCGTCAGGCAGGGGAAACTCCACGAGGCGTTGGCGCTCGTGCTCGAGTACAGTCCTCTCCCCGCCACGGTCTGCGGTCAGATATGCCCGAATCTCTGCATGCAAAGTTGTACGAGGAAGAAACTCGATAAACCACTCGGAATCGACCAGTTCGGCAGGCTCGCTCTCGACCTCCCCGCCCCGAAAAGAGCCGAACCGACCGGTCATACGATCGCGGTCATCGGCGGAGGACCCGCGGGGCTGAGCGCCGCGTGGCAGCTTGGGCTCAGAGGACATACCGTGCACCTCTTCGAAGCTGCGGACAAGCTCGGCGGTAAACTCGAACTCTGTATTCCGAGAGAACGGCTTCCGCAAGAGGTCCTCCAAAGAGAACTTTCGCGGTTCATGGAAATCGGGGTCACGGTCCACCTGAATGCGCGAATCGATCAGCGGAAGTTCGAGGAAATGTACCGCGATCACGAGATCGTCGTCATCGCGTGCGGCGCCCACAAACCGAGAATTATTCAGTTCCCCGGTTCGGAGCACGTTATTTCGGCCTACGATTTCCTGAGAGGGATGAACAGGGGAGATGTCCCCGACCTTCAGGCGAAAAAGGTGGTTATCATAGGTGCAGGAAACGTGGGGATGGACGTCGCGTCGCAGGCGTTCAACTGCGGTGCGTCAACGGTCGTAGCGGTGGATATACAGAAGCCCGCTGCGTTCGGGAAAGAGATGGACACGGCCCTCGCCAAAGGGACACAGATCCTCTGGCCTAAGTTCACGGACCGTTACGATCACGAGGAGAAGAAGCTGTATTTCAAGGATGGATCGTTTCTCGAAGCCGACGTCGTCGTAATGTCCGTCGGTGATGTCCCCGTCCTCGACTTCTTGCCGCCGACCATCCATACGGAGAGAGGGTGGATCGCGGTCAATGAGATCGGACAAACTTCGGATGTGAAAGTCTTTGCGATCGGAGACGCCACTCGCCTGGGGCTCGTCACCCACGCGATCGGACAGGGGAGAATCGCTGCCGAGACGATTCACTATCAGCTCATGCACGCGCCGCGATGGCCGGAGATCAAGCAGGTCATCCCCTACGAGCGCATCCGAACGGAATACTACGATGTCTGCCGCGGCGATTTCACCTCTCCCGAGCAGGAGGCGAATAAGTGCATGTCGTGCGCTACCTGCCGTGACTGCCACATGTGCGAGGCGACCTGTTACTGGGGCGCGATTCAACGGGTCCAACACGAAAACGGATCGTACGAATACGTCGTTGACGATGAAAAGTGCATCGGGTGCGGATTCTGCGCCGGCATCTGCCCGTGCGGCGTCTGGGAGATGGTGGAGAATGTATGAACGCAGGGGTCAAGGGTTCGAGGGATCGAGAGCGGTAAGGGCACGGTTTCGACGTGATATGAAGAGGGCATGGCACAGTCATTAGCACGGGAAAATAAAATTCTCGCGGCCCTCCTCGAGGTAAGCAGGGTCCTCAATTCATCGTTCGACCTCGAACGCAATCTGTCGAGGGCGATGTCCGTCCTCGGAGACATCCTCGAGATGGAGCGCGGATCCGTATTTCTCCTCGATCACACGTCGAGGGAATTGAAGATCGTCGCCGCCCACGGCCTCACCAAAGAACAGATCCGGAGGGGGATTTACAAGATCGGGGAAGGAATCGTCGGTCGCGTGATCGAGAAGGGAATCCCAATGGTCATTCCCAACGTCGGGGAAGAACCGCTGTTTCTCAACAAGACAGGGGCTCGAATCGGCAAGAGCGGTATCTCGTTCCTCTGCGTCCCCATCGTATTCAAAGGGGAGCCGATCGGCGTCCTCAGTGTCGATAAAATTTTCAAAGACCACGCGGTCACGATCAGCGAAGACATCCGTGTTCTCGAGATCATCGCGTCCATCATCGCCCAGTATATCATCTTGTGGAAGCATTTCAGGGAATCCGAAGAAGAGAAGGAGCACCTGAAATTGCAATTGAAGTGCAAGTACAGTCTCCCGAACATCATCGGGACGTCCGACAAGATGAGGGAGATTTTCGAAGCGGTCAGCCGTGTTGCGGACTCGAGGGCGACGGTCATCCTCTACGGCGAGAGCGGCACGGGGAAAGAGCTGATCGCAAAGTCGATTCACTACATGAGTCCGCGGGCAAAGGCGCCGTTCGTCAAATTCAACTGCGCATCGATTCCCGAAGGGCTCCTTGAATCGGAGCTCTTCGGTCACGAACGCGGAGCCTTTACCGGTGCAATCAATGTCAGGAAAGGGCGTTTTGAAATCGCCCATACGGGGACGATTCTCCTCGACGAGATCGGTGATCTCCCCCTCAATCTCCAGCCGAAAATACTCCGAGTCCTCCAGGAGAGGGAGTTCGAAAGGGTTGGCGGCGAGAAGACGATAAAAGTGGATGTGCGGCTGATAGCGGCGACCAGCAGAAACCTCGAGGAACTCGTATCGAAGGGGAAATTTCGCGAAGACCTCTTTTACCGGCTGAACGTCGTCCCGATATTCATGCCGTCTCTGCGGGAGAGGAAGGAGGACATACCCTTGCTGGTCGACTTTTTCCTCGCCCGGTTCAACCGTGAAAACGGCAAGAATGTGGCTATCTCACCCGAAGCCCTCCGTGTGCTCATGAAGTATGCGTGGCCCGGAAATGTGAGAGAACTCGAGAACACGATAGAACGACTCGTCGTGATGGCCGGCAGAGACGTGATTAGGGCAACGGACCTCCCGATCACCCTGAAATTACCCCCTCCGGAAGATATCCTCCAGAAGGAATCGCTCAAAGCGGGCATCGAGGATATCGAAAAAACGAGCATCCGCGAGGCACTCGAGAGAACGGGGTGGGTTCAGGCAAAAGCGGCGCGACTGATCGGGCTGACCCCGCGGCAAATCGGCTATAAGATAAAGAAATACGGCCTGACAGAACGCGCCAGCTGAACACGCTTTACATTTCACACCGCCTCCTGATGACACTTTTGTAGCGCTTTGTTATATAATATCCAATGCTGAACCTCCTGATCATCTCCGACGAGGCGAAAGATTTGTATTCCCTCTTCAAATCCGTTAGATTCACCCAGCAGAATTCAGAACAAAAAACCAATTCAGCGCGAAAGAAATATGCGGAAAGCGGCAAATATGACTTGGCTTTTCTTGACCTCGACACCGAAAACTGGCAGCAGAGACTCCTGGAGCTGCGTCAGCAAATGCCCGTCATCGCTTTTTCAAGGGCTGATATTAAGACCGCAGTTGAAGCAATGAAACTCGGCGCAAGCGATTTTTTGGCCAAGCCTTTTACCAGCGAGGTCCTAAGCGATGTAATTAACAGGCACAAAAAGAAAATCCTCTCCCATACATACGGTTTTGATGAAATCATGGGAACGAGCGCACTCATGCAGAAGATTTTTGGTCTCATAAAAAAGGCGGCCGTCAGTGAGAGTAACGTATTAATTACAGGCGAAAGCGGTTCAGGCAAAGAGCTTGTTGCAAGAGCAATTCATAAATGGGGACCGAGAAATGCAAAACCTTTTATGACGATCAACTGCAGCGCCATTCCCGACACCCTTCTCGAGTCGGAACTCTTCGGTTTCGAAAAGGGCGCATTTACGGGAGCGAACTATACGAAGAAAGGACTCCTTGAGATGGCGGACGGAGGGACCTGTTTCTTTGATGAAATTGGAGATGTCTCGCCGTTATTCCAGGCAAAGATCCTGCGGTTGCTTCAGGAAGGCGAAATTATGAGGATCGGAGGTTCACACCAGATAAAAGTTGATGTGAGAATTATTGCCGCTACGAATAAGGACTTGTCACACGCCTGCAGAAGCGGGACGTTCAGGCAGGACCTCTTCTATCGTTTGAATGTCATCAATATCCATCTCCCGCCCCTCAGGGAGAGGATGGAGGACGTACCCCTTCTGGTTGACCATTTTATAAAGAAACATGCGCCGAAAAGAAAAGACATGCTGATCAAAGGCATTACGGACGGCGCGATGAATGTCCTGATGAACTATTCATTCCGGGGCAACGTCAGAGAGCTTGAGAACATCATTGAACGCGCGATTTCGTTCACAAACAGCCCCGAAATACTTCCTGCCGACCTGCCGTCATATTTACTACAGTCTGCTTCCCCTAAAAGAAAAGCAATTCCGTGGCTGAAGGAGCAACTCGCGTCTGTTGAAAAAGAATTAATATGGTCCGCCCTGCAGGAATCCCGCGGTAATATATCAAAAGCGGCGGCCTCCCTCGGCATCCGCCGTCAGCAACTCCAGAGAAAAATACGCAACCTGAAAATAGCAACATAAATTCTCGCTGCAACATTTCTTTGCATCTTATCCCGGCAAAGAGCATCCGCTTAATAATTTATAACCCACCATCTTACAGGTTGACCGCGGAATTCATAAATTTTTGATTAAATTGAATTCCCGCCACCGCAGGGATACCGGCTCTATTCAGAATCCGCTGATTATAGCCGAACTCCCCTAACAGCCGCTGCACCGAAATTTTTTCAAACAGCATCGTTTTATTGCACAAGAGATCCTAGGCGCATTCTATTCCCTTATATATCAATATTTTATCAAATGGCATATTTCTTGCCTGCATCCTAATGGAATTTAAGATTTCATCAGATATACATAATACACTAAAAAAATATATGTTGACGTGAAAAAACTGATGAAAAAATTCAAGGATATGAAGGTCAAGATTACGTTCGCCGAATCGCAAGAATATGATTCGGTTAAAGAGATACTCATAGGTAAAACCGCCGATACACGCGTTGCCGCGGGGGATAAACCGGGGGCGCGTCTCTCATCAAAGAGGAAAAAAATGCAGATGCGGGAGGATAGAGCACCCAGCGAAAAAAAAGCAGATCAGCACCTCAAAAAACGACATGTTACCGCAAAAATAAAGAAAAACAGGACTTCCGCAGGCAAAATAAAACAATGAATGGTTGGCTGGATCAAGTGGAAGTTGTACTTTCAACAAAATATATTGACGTATCTGATCGCGTGTTTCAAATATAGAAAAAGGAGGGATTAGTATGAAGCTATTGGTTGCAACGGACGGTTCGGAACCCGCCATGAAGGCAGTGAAAAAAGGGCTGGAGATGGCGGAAAAAGAAGGGGCACAGGTTACAGTGATATCGGTGGCTTACTACGCAAAGTCAGACTTCGACGAGATGCCTCCGGGAATTCAGGAAAGGCTGGAATCCCAGGCCACGGATGCCCTGAAAAAAGCAAAGGCACTCTTCGATGAGAAGGGCATCAAGGTTGATTTGGTGCTGGAAGCAGGTGTTGTCCCGGCCAATAATATCATTAGGCGGGCGAACGAGGGGAAGTTTGACTGGATTATTATGGGAAGCACGGGTATTTCGGGTATTGAAAGGGTTCTTATGGGTAGTACGGCGTCGAAAGTGGTGGCAAATGCCCCTTGCAGTGTGAGCATAATCAGATAGATGTATGTAAGCTTAAATACACAAAACAAAGGAGGTGATCGGAGAGATTTTTATAGAAGTTTCCGGCACGTCAAATTTTCGGAAAACAATAAAAAATTAACAGTAGGAGGTAACAGGAAGTGTTTAAGGGATGGAAAAAACTGATCGGTTTGGTAGTCTTTGGTATTTTGGCTTTGCCCGGCATTGCCATCGCAGCCGGCGAGAAGGCAGCTCCACTGGTCATCGTTGCGGATACCCGCAGATTTACGGGCTGGGAGGCGTGGTTAACTGACCTCTATAACGAGAGCCATCTGTATTTTGCACTCCTGACAGTAGTGACCATACCCATCGTCGGCATTATTCTCGGTGTTCTGGCCGATATCGTTATGAGCCGGATAGGCATTGACCTGAAACACAGGGACCTGGCTGAACACTAAAACAATTTCTCAAGGAGGGGTATTATGGAATTCTTCTATGTTCTCATGCCAATATCAGGGGTAAGCGTATTCTGGCCCGGCCTCATCATTCTCGGATTGGGCGTTGGCGTCATTGGCGGCTTCTTTGGAATGGGGGGCGCCTGGATGATAACGCCGGGGCTGAATATTCTTGGCTTCCCCATGGCCTTCGCAATAGGGACCGATATCGCGCACATGGCGGGGAAATCGCTCGTTTCCACGATGCGGCACGGCAAGTTCGGAAACGTTGACTACCGGCTCGGCGTGATCATGATTATTGGCACCGTCGCGGGCTTCGAAGTCGGCGCCCAGATGATCATGTGGCTTGAGCGCCTCGGCAAGGTGGACCTTTATGTCCGCTGGATGTACGTGATTCTCCTGTTCCTCATCGCATGGATGGTTTTCACTGACGTGAGGAAGAGGATATCCAAGGAAAAAGAGGCAAAGGAAGCAGGCAAGGAGATAGACAAACTCGCAACAGGCATCGAGTGGCACAAAACAATTCATAAGCTTCCCATTCCCCCGATGATGCACTTCAAAGCTGCCGGTTTTACCTGTTCCATATGGATACCTATCTTCCTCAGCTTTCTGACCGGCTGGCTGGCCGGCATTCTGGGAATCGGCGGAGGCCTCATCCGTATGCCGATGCTTATTTATTTTGTCGGCTGTCCCACCCACATTGCCGTCGGGACAGACCTGTTTGAGGTTATGATATCCGGCCTTTATGGGGCAGGCACATACACCTATAAGGGAAGGACAGAACTTGTTGCCGCCATGATCATGCTCGTAGGCGCCTCCGTCGGAGCGCAGATGGGTACCGTTGCGACCAAGTACATTAAGGGGTATGGCATACGAATCGCCTTCGGCATAGCTGTTGTCGGCTGTATGATATCCATCATCATGAAGCTCATACCGAGTTACGTTGCGGGAACGAAGGCATTAATGGATATGATGTCGACAGTGCTCATTCTCGGTCTGGTCAGCTTACTGTCTCTCTATATCGCGTTCAGGATGGTACAGGGCGCACGGCGCGAAGTTGCCGAGAAGAAAAGGAGGTCATAGCTATGAGGAGGAGACATGCCATGATGAGGAAGATAGGACTGATCGCTCTTCTGCCGGTACTGTCGCTGGCCCTTCTTACTGGCTGTGGCGAGCTGGGCAGGGTGGATCAGGGAAGGGTGATCGCCTATGACAAGGAGAAGGGACTGGTAACAATAATCGCAGACAGGAATTATGCAGACCCGAAAAACCCTGACTACAGTATCTTGCCTCCCCACGTGTACAGAATTCCCGAAAAAAAGAGTGAGATGGGGCCGGAGCCAGCGGTCGGAAAGAGGATGAAGCTCGACATGGAACGGAAGGAGATCATTATTTTTGACGACGCTACACAGGACTTCAAGGCTATCCCTATTACCGTCATCGACGACAGAAAGGGGGTGGAAGCGGAGGACCCTCTGGTCGCGGATAAAAAGTTCCCCTTAATCGACCCGGAGAAAAAGACCATCACAATCTATTCAAGGAGGCTGAAACACTATGTGGTCTTTTCCGTGCCTGAGGAGGATTTCAAGCGTCCCCCGGAAACCTGGATCGCCGGGGATGAAATCCGCATCTACTTTAAGGAAAAAGGAAAGGCCCTGAGGCTAATGAATATCACCAAGACGGATATCTTCAAAAAGTAACCGTATTGCCTGAACTCCGAAGCCCCTAGCAACAGCATGAGTGCCAGGGGCTTTTTATTTATGCTAAAATGCATCGAGGGGGGGGAAAAGCCACAAGTGAATAAAAGGCAGAGGATAGCACAGGTCATCCTGAACGTCCTGATCATTGCCGAACTGTGCGTAAGCGTAGTTCTGGCAGGTAGGGAACCGGAATTATTCACCATCATTTTTTTTAAATACTTCTTTATGATGCTCATCCCAACCGTTATTCTCGGCATATTTGCTCTTAAACTGCTCAGAACAAGGGAACCACAGACCGGGACAGCGGGTCATGCCGCCGAGCGGGAAATGCCAAAGGCTACCAAGACTGCCTCCCGCATCAGACAGAGGAACCCTGCGTCCGCGTATGCAATACCAAAGATTCTCGCCCGAGGGCATGGGGAATTCGCTCGGATGTCACAGTGGAAGAATGTATTGCTGAAGGGCGCGGCTCTGTTCCTGTTCATAACGTTCGTGTCCCTGATTGACTCGTGCCAGTCCAAGTTCAGAACACCCCTGAATGTCTTCCATGTCCTTCCTGGTGCAGCTATGGAGATTTCGGGTCCGCTGGAGAAAATAGTGCCCATCGGGGAGCTGACATATATAAGCACTTCAGACCTTATACGGCTTTCCATCAGTGAGGTCCGGACAGGCATCTGGTTTGGGGGCACCATGTGGATTGGGCGTTTGACGGTGAGCCGGGATATCATGCCGGGAGAATACCGGCTGATGGTCATCCCGGAAGGGTACAGACCAGAGCCGGAAAAACCCGTGCCCGTCATGCTCGTAAACGTTTACCAGGACCATCGCAGCCTTCGCCAAAGCTTCAAGTCGTTCATCCGGCGGGTATCGGGCATCCCCCCATGGGGGTTTGTGGCCTTTTGCCTGCCATTGGCAGGTCTTTCCTTGGGCGCGGTATTCCTGATCTCCCGGAAAATAGAATACCTACTCGCTCGGGAAGGGATGGCAGAAGTCTACCGGGTGAGACAGGGAGAAACGAGGTATGAGATCGCCTTTGGCCTCGGGAAGAGACATGGTGTCGCAGTGGACAGGCGCCTTGCCCTCCTCGATAAGAGGGGCCAGTTTGTCGGAACCGTAGTGGTCCAGAATGTATCGGAAACCGACTCTCTGGCTATAGCTGACTTTAAATCAGAGGTCATGCCTGGGTATATTGTGTCAATGAGTAATAATCAAAGCCCGAAATAAGAAATGCGGGGGAAATAACCATAGTCTTGTATTGTGCAATGTGCTTTCCTAATGATATCTTATGTCGAAAAATGATTTAACATGATAAGGCGATAACAATGTTTATCGAGTATTTAATTATAATCCTGCTTGTCGTCTTGTCTTTGTTAATAGGGATACGTATCGGCAACTATCTGAGAAACCTCAAAAAAGATAGACATAGGAAAAAGTAATAAACCTGTCTTTGCACGGTGCATTGAGACACTTCTAGTTTTAATCAAGAAAGAGTCAATCCCATTTCTCGTTGAAATTCAGTCGGGGCCCCCTGCTGCATATCAGGCAGCCACTGTCTCCTTTCCCTTTG
>CAKZPA010000029.1 GCA_937138415.1 uncultured Nitrospiraceae bacterium
AAACCCGACGGTCAGTAAACGGATCCAGTTTCTCGACTCCATTCTTCCGTGATTTCGCACGCCACGCCACCTTATCCGATCGGGCATGCCCGCAGGCATGACGTCACCCCCGTGCCCCGTATTTTTCCCTTGACACAGAGCGAAAAAAGATGGTAAAAAGGGTACGTATTTTTTAATTTGCTTGGTCGGCTTCGGGCGGAGAGCATCGGGCCGAACGCAGCGTCGGGCGATCAAGGGCTCACCGTCACATGAAAAAGGATCGATCATTCGCAGAAGGGGGTAAGGAATGATTAAAAATCTGAGAGTCGTCAAAAAGCAGTGTCTGCGCCTTGTCCTTCCTCTCATCGTCCTCATTCTTTCGGGCATATTCCTCACGCTCAGTGCCGAAGGAAAAGCAGCGCAACTCCTCGACTCAGACTGCGTCAAGTGTCATGCGGGCGTTCAGGCGGTGGTGGACAGCAAAGGCGCCAAGCACAAGACCGCCGTCACGTGCACGGGGTGCCATCAGGGGCACCCGCCGATGGTGAGCAAGGAGAAGATTATCCCATTCTGCAGCTCGTGCCATGCCGGCAAGCCCCATTACGAGATCGGTGGCTGCAACACGTGCCACTCGAATCCCCACGCTCCCCTCGAGATGAAACTCGCCGCGAACCTCACGGCTCCCTGCCTGTCGTGCCACACGCAGCAGGGGAAAGAAACGAAGGAGCATCCGAGCCGCCACGCGAAACTCTTCTGTACGACCTGCCACAAAGCGCACAAAGACATCCCGGAGTGCCTGAAATGCCACCAGCCCCATTCCGCTGACATGGCGAACAAGGATTGCGCGATGTGCCATCCCGCGCATATGCCCCTCGTCATAGCCTACGGACCCGATATGCCGAACAAGAACTGCGCCGCGTGCCACAAGACGATAGCTGACACGCTCTCGGGAGCGGGAACGAAGCATTCCATGCTCTCCTGCGCCGCGTGCCACAAAGACCGTCATAAATATGTTCCCGCGTGCGAAACGTGCCATGGCCAGCCGCATCCGCCCGGCATGGTCGCGAAATTTCCGAAATGTGGAATGTGTCACATGGACGCACATAGCTTAGGAAAGGAGGTCAAGAAATAATGCAGAGGAAGACGAAAGCAGTTTTACTTCTCACAGTGGGGATCGTCGTGCTCTTCGCGCTCATCGCGTGCGCGACGCAGCAGATTGCCCCCATCTCCCAACAAACCGTCGCCGCGCCGGTCCAGAAGGCCGAGGCCGCCACGGCGGTGAAAGCGGAGCCGGCACGGCCCAAATCTCTCTACGATGCGGACATCAAGCCGCTGACCGCGGAGGAGTGCGCGCGGTGCCACTTCTCGACGTTCACCCAGATCAAGAACGAAGGCGGGAAACACAAGATCGACTGCGTGCAGTGCCACACCATCTATCACGCGTATAATCCCAAGAAGCAGAACTGGGATCAAATCATGCCGCGGTGCCAGACCTGCCACGGGAATATCCACGGGGAAAAGTTCACCGCGTGCGCAGAGTGCCACTCCAACCCCCACGCCCCGAAGACGCAGATGGCGATGACGGCCGAATTCGCGAAGGTGTGCGGCGACTGCCACGCGAAGGTCAGCAAGGAGCTGCAGGCGAACCCGAGCAAGCACACGAAAGTTCAGTGCGCGCAGTGCCACGCCCAGAAGCACGGCTATATCCCCGCCTGCATGCAGTGCCACAAGCCACACACGCAAGGCCAGAAAAACGAGGAGTGCCTCGCGTGCCACCCGGCGCACAACCCGCTGAAGATCGAGTACCCGGAGACGACGAAGAACCCGGTCTGCGGCGGATGCCACGCCGAAGTGTACAATAAGATCGCGACGACGGCCAGCAAACACGGGCAAGTCGCGTGCGCGAAGTGCCACCCGAAGCACCGCTATATTCCGAAGTGCGAGGACTGCCACGGCAAGCCGCACGGCGAGGTGGTGCTGAAGAAGTTCCCGAACTGCCTCCAGTGCCATACCGACGTGCACGACCTGCCGACGCGCTCGAAGTAGGTCGGCTGTTCTCTGACGAAAAACCCGGGAGACTTGCGGCTCCCGGGTTTTTGTTTTCACCCGATCCGCGCACTCGCCCCATGATTCTTGAAATGACGCCGTTGCAGTGTGGCGCGCGTATCGCCGATATTCGGCGCACCCCCGCCCGACAATATTTGTTGACAACCTTCTGTGTGGAAATTAAAATATTTCGTGGCTTCAACGCATTCAATGGCGAAAGAAGGAGTCGTCAGCGTGAAAAAGGCTTTTTTTCTCCCGTTACTCGTCCTCGTCGCGTGCATTTTCACCTCCGTTTTCTTTGCGCATTCACCGCTCTCTGCTCAGGACAATCCCTGCATCGGCTGCCACCCCGCGTTCAAGCAGAAGTTCAAGAGCGTTCACGCCGCCCTCGGCATGGGGTGCCCGTCGTGCCACCGCCAGGTGGAGGGGAAAAACCATCCGGCAGACAAAGGGAGCATCGTCCTCGTCCAGAGCATGCCCGGCATTTGTTACACGTGCCATGACGAGGCGGCCTTCAGAGGGAAATCCGTTCACCAGGCGGTATCCGGAGGCATGTGCACGGGGTGCCATGATGCGCACCACTCACAGTACCCGAAGCTCCTCGTCAAAGACATCCCGGGACTCTGCTTCAACTGCCACAATCAGAAGAACTTCAGGGGCAAATCGGGGCACACGAATATCGGGATGTGCGCGGGATGCCATACTCCCCACAGTTCGCAAATTGAGAAATTACTGAAAATGCCTCAGCCCGACCTCTGTTACAGTTGCCACGAAAAGGACAAATTCACGAAGAAGTACGTGCACTCGATCATACCTGTGGGCGGATGCACCGCTTGCCACACACCGCACGTTTCCAATGAACGTTTTCTCCTCCCGAAGCCCGTGTACGATCTCTGTCTCAGCTGTCACAAGGGAAAATCCAATGGCCGGCACATCGTGAACGTCCCCGGTAAAAGAGTGCATCCGGTAAGGGGCGTCAGAGACCCGAGCGTGCCGTGGACAAAGCGAATACCGGATCCGCAGAGGCCCGGATACGAGATAGAAGTTCCCGATCCGGCCAAACCTGGGAAAGAATTAGGGTGCGAGAGCTGCCACGACCCCCACAGCTCGGATTACAGGAAACTTTTTCCCGTTGCGAACATCTGCACCAAATGCCACAAGTATTTATGAAGAGAAAACACATAGTTTTTCGTCCGTCTTCCCTTATCATGGGGTTTATCGGCATTATGTTCGCACTCGCCTTCGTCTGCGCGTGTGCCTCATCGTCAAAGGTCATCATGGGAGGTGAACGATTCTCCGGAGAATACGTATGGCCCAGTCCGCCCGCGCAGCCAAGGATTAAATGGCTTGCCAATTGGTCTAACCGCTATGACTTCGGAAAGCCGAGCAAGGTGATGGAGTTCCTCATCGGAAAAGAGCGGGTCGAGGCATTGAGGCGTCCGAACGGCGTCGTGACGGATGCTTCTGGAAACCTTTACGTTGCGGACTCGGAGTCCCATATCGTCTTCGTCTTCGACTTCGAGAAACAAGCCCTCCGGTTCATCGGGATGAGAAGGTTGGGGGTTCCGATCGGTCTCGCGATCAATAATAAAAATGGTATTCTCTACGTGTCCGATTCGCAGCAGGACAGGATCTTCGGATTCGACAAGAATACTGACGATGTGCGGTTGACCATCGGCGGGCCGGGGGAATTCAAGAACCCATCCGGCATGGTCTATGACGAGAAGACCGACAGACTCTATGTCGCCGACACCCAAAACCACACCGTCAAAGTGTTCGACAAAGAAGGGAGACCTCTCTTCAGAATCGGCAAACGCGGTACTGAGGACGGAGAATTCAACTTTCCGAGTTACCTTGCGATGGACAGAAATGGCATCCTCTATGTCGTCGATTCGTTCAATTTTCGGGTTCAAATGTTCGACTCGAACGGCAAATTTCTGAAAAAATTCGGAAAACTCGGCGACACGTCAGGGAACTTTTCGCGCCCTGCAGGAGTTGCGGTGGATTCCGACGGCAACATCTACGTCGTCGACACGGCCTTCAACAATTTCCAGATATTCAATAGCGATGGCCGTTTACTTCTCTGGGTGGGCAACTCCGGAAGAAAGCCGGGCGAATTCTACCTTCCCACCGGCATGCACATCGATCACAGCGATCGAATATACGTATCGGATACCTTCAATAAAAGAGTCCAGGTCTTCCAATACTTGAAAACGCATCGAGAATCAATGAATTGACGCCCTGTTCCGGTTTGTAAACGCCGCGCCATTCATTCCGAAGATACCAAGAATTTCACATCTTTTTCATAACTTTTCCTTCGGAAAACTTTCTTTCAGCCCGTCAGATTCTTATAATATTGATTAGTATTTGACAGGCATTTTGTTCACGATGCTGAGGTAACCCTTTATGTCAGTGGTCTGATTTTTTTGTCGAAGCCGAATTTTTGAGTGACGGCAGTAATAAAGGGATTGCGCGAAAATCTCGTCGGAGATGTGTCTCTGCTGGAAAAAAGCATTGCATCCAACGAGAAATGCCCAGATTTGGACAACGCCCGGCACGGCGAGGCGGAGGCTCATAACCTGTGAAGCGTTTCGAAAGTTATTACGTACTCTCGCTCTTCTTTCTCATCGTGATCGTTCTCGCCTCATCGAAAAGCGCAAGCGCGCAGATGCGCATAGAGTATCCGCAGAGATTCAGACTCTTCGGCGTCGCCGAGCTCAGCTACCGAAATTACTATGTAGAGACCTCTTCCAACCGGTACACCTTCGAGAGGAGCACGCAAACATTCCGCCAGTACTACAAGGTAGGCGTAGAAGGCTTTCTATACCATCCGAGACTCGCCATTTTTTCCGCATCCATATCATACAACGATACCCGTTTTCACCCCGAAAAAGGTCAAAACGTCACGACGAGCGACATCGGGTACGACATCCAAACAACCTTGCTCCCCTACCGCCCGGTGGCGGTCGATCTCTATGCCCGAAAAATCGACTATACATTCAACTACACGGGAGATGCCGTCGACACGTCATCGCTCCTCTACGGCGCTCGACTGCGCATGCACAAGCGCAACTGGCCGAGCATTCGGCTCGAATACTACCACTGGGAGTACGACCTGTTGCGGTACCGTCGCACCACCGACAAACGCATCGAGGACAGATACATTCTCGATGTTCGCGGCCGTTTCGACCTCTGGGCAACACAGTACCAACTGTACGCTGATTACCTGACCATTTCGAGGCCCGACTTCGACGACACGATCGCATCGGTACGATTCAATACGCGGCACATTATCCGCAGGACGCTCTATTGGTACAATTGGTTCTCTTACGTGGAGAGCGACTCGTACAAGATGGTCAATGTTTCGACGAACGTCTATTTCCCCCCGGGGAAACGGTTCAACCATAACTACCTTTACGAACGCCTCTACTCTAAACAGAGAATCGCCGGCTCTGAAGCGCTTGACATCGAGGACAAAACGACCACGTTAAAAACGGAGAGTATCGCCGGCTCCTGGGGATATCGTTTCTCGGAGAGACTCTCCGGCTCGCTCTCCTTACGGTACACGAAGAACAACCTCAATGATTCCAGCTGGAACGCGGAAGGGTTTTCTGCGAGTATCGGTTATGGACGCCCCATTTCATGGGTCCGGTTCTCATCCTACTACCGACTGTTTTACAAAAAGGATGAAAGACGTGGAGATCTTAGAGAGCACATCTTCGAAACAAACCTGTCGACGAGCAGATTCCGGTGGGGGATCCTCTATGCGCGGTATTACTTCTCCTATATCGATGAAATCCAGAAGTACGTGAAGAGGACGGGCGAAGACTTCTATTTTTATGATGACGAGGAAACCATACTGAAGAGAACAGCGAACACGTATATCCATTCGATCAGCGTGGGTATTCGGGGAAGAGTCCCGGGACGTGCCATGGGGCGGGCGCACTGGAATGTCGAAGCCGACTACTTTCAGTCGGACACGTCGGGGAAAAAACCGCGGCATCTGACCGATGAAGACTTCTTCGAAGAGGATATATCCGAGTACGAGAAGTACGAACTCAAGGTGCGACACTTCGAACTGACCGGAAATCTCTACTATCCCCTGCAGCACGGTATCGTCTTCAACTTCCGGACGAGCTTCCTCACGGGTAAAACAAACGACAATGACAGGCGGAGATACTACTACGAGGGAACCGTCACCTACCCTATTTCGCGGAGATTCGGGGTCATTACGTTGTGGCGTCACACATGGACAAAAATCGAAAGAGTCCCAGATCGAGAAGAGCGGAGACTGGAGTTAAAAGCCGATTACCGTCTCGGGAAAACGTACCTATCATTCGAGGGATGGCTGAGACGGGTCATCGCAGACAGTGAGAGAACGGACAGGGTGCTCTACCTCCGTCTCCGGCGAACCATCTGAACCACTGCCATGGACAAACGTCATGATCGTCGCCTGATCGTTTTTCTCGCGGTTCTCTCCCTGATCACTGCGTGCGCTTCGGCCACATCTTATCGAGGAGAGTTTTTTCACGCTCCCTCAGGCGTTAACCTCCAATGGCCGCCGGCGCCGCAAACGCCACGAATACTGTACAGCGGGTCGTTCAAGGCTGCGGGAACGAAAAAAGGGAGCGGATCATGGCTGAAAAAGGCGGTAGACGCTCTCTTTGGAGCCGAAAAGTCTGTACCGCTCCTCGTTCGCCCGTACGGTATTTACGCAGACGCTCAGAAACTGTACGCCACCGATCCGGGTTCCGGCACGGTCCATGTTTTCGACCGCGTGAGGAACCGTCACGTTCAGGTTGAGAAGGCAGACGAATTCGACATTATTTCTCCGATCGGCGTCACGGCTGATTCGACGGGGCATATCTTCGTTTCCGACTCGGTGCTGAAACGCATATTCGTGTTCGCGAGCGATGGACAATTGCTGCGTGCCATCGGGCAGGAAGAAATATTTCAGAGACCTGCCGGGATAGCGCTCTCCGAGGAGAAGCTCTACGTGGTCGATGCGCTGGCTCACCGCGTTCTCGTTTTATCGAAAACGGACGGGCGCCTCCTTTTCACGTTCGGGGCTAAGGGAAGTAACCCGGGCGAATTCAACTATCCGACGCACATTTTCATCGCTCGGGACGGCCGGATTTTCGTCACCGACTCTCTCAACTTCAGAGTGCAGATCTTCAGCCGAGATGGCCGCTTCATGTCGTCGTTCGGAAAGCCCGGCGACGGTTCAGGAAACTTTTCAAAGCCAAAAGGGGTCGCTGTCGATTCCGAAGGGCACATTTACGTCGTTGATGCGCATTTCGACAACGTTCAGATTTTCGACGAGACGGGACAGCTCCTCCTCGCCTTCGGAAGCCCCGGCAACGGCGACGGTGAATTTACCCTCCCCGCCGGTATCTTCATCGACCCCTCAAACAAGATTTACGTCGCCGACTCCTACAACGGGAGAATTCAGGTTTTCCAATACCTGGCGGGGTCCGACCGGAAGATTGCAAAGTGACGGCTCATATCGATATACTATAAGAAGCTGGTAGAAAGGAACTGCACTGGAAATCAGTCGATGCGAAAGGCGATTTTCGACTTCTCGATACGATTCCTTCTCTTTGAACGGGCGCACGACGCGGTGGACCGCGGGTACCCCGATCACCGTTCCCGCCCTCGCGTGCCGCTGATTTTGTCCCTGTGCATCGCGATCATTTGTTCGCCCGTCCTCATATGCGCGGGCATTTATAATTCCAAGCACAATCTGTCCGTCTCCGGTCCAGGACCGGCGACAGCAGTCTCCGAAACCGAGGTCTGCATATTCTGCCATACGCCGCACAACGCATTCCCGGATTCACCCTTGTGGAACCACGAGCTTTCCGCTGCACAGAATTACACAAATTACTACAGCGAAAGCCTCAAGGCATACCCTCCGGGAGGCGCACCTCCTATCGATGGGTTCTCGAAACTCTGCCTGAGCTGTCACGACGGTGCGATCGCTCTCGGCGCCACGATCGGCAGCCGTCGCGGCAACATCGCAATGCGCTCGGTGCCTGGCATCGTACAGAGTGGGCATCTCGCAAGAGATGCGGCGGGGTACATCGGGACCGATCTCTCGGGAGGGCACCCGGTATCGTTTGTCTTCGATGCGCATCTGGCGAGCCTCAGAAACGCGGAACCCGACCTCATGCATTTGAATTGGCCCATCATCGATCCCGACGTCAAGCTTTACGAAACGGCCGGCGGCTTCGGCGTTCAGTGCACGTCGTGCCATGATCCTCATGGCGGTAAAGGGGGACCCGATTCGCCACCTTTCTGGCGAAAGACGACCTTCGAAGATGTCTGTCTCGTCTGCCACGATATTTTTTCTCAGATCGAGGGATAAAATGAATAAATGGGACTCGCAAGCGAACCATCATGAAACTTCACGGGAAAAACGCCGCCCAGACGTCGCGCGAAAGACCGCCCACCTCCGGCGCGAGCGGAAACGATGCTCATGACGACACCTAAAAGGAATTTTCTCCTCTGCGTGATGTCGGCACTTTTGATTTGGATCCTGCCGTCTTCGCTCTATTCGCGTTCATTTTTCGAGACGTCCCACGGCAATAAGAACTACTTGCCGAAGGGGTGTCAGAGCTGTCACAGGGGACACGGTGCCTTTGAGACACCGATGCTCCCAACGACGAAGGAACAGTTCTGCTTTCTGTGCCACGGTAACAGTGTGACGCGGGACAAGTTGCGGCAAGACGGGCTCCTCTCACCTGATGTTTTTCTCCATGACATTCAACGTGAGTTCTCGAAAACGTATCATCACCCGATAGAGACAACATACCTCCACCGTTACGGCGAAACGCTCCCGGAGAGCGACCCCTCCATGCCGAGACACGTCGCCTGCGTCGACTGTCACCACCACCACTATGTAACAGAAGCGAACAAGCACCTCGGATTAAAGGGAACCGGTGTCGACGGAGCACGGCTGAGGACGATCCAACGTGAATACGAGCTGTGCTTCAACTGCCACGCGTACAGTGCGAATCTGCCGTCGGATCAAACGAACAAGGCAGAGCTTCTGAAAACGGACAACGCGTCTTATCATCCGGTCATCGGACCGGGGAGGAACAACTACGTGCCGAGCCTTATTCAACCTTTAAACGTGACGAGCACCATCACCTGCACCGACTGCCACGGAAACGATGATCCCTTCGGCCCGAAGGGACCGCATGGTTCGACCTTTGAAAACATACTGAAGAAAAGATTCACGGCGTCCGACGGTTCCGGAAGTGAAGCGCAGTACGACCTTTGCTACTCTTGCCACTCCAGTGCGAGCATTCTTGGCAACGAAAGCTTTCCCTACCACTTCAAGCATGTTTCCGAACTCGGCACATCCTGCCGCACGTGCCACAATCCGCATGGGAGCATACAGTATCCGCATCTTATCGATCTCACCAGCATCTCGATCAATCCATCGAGCAGCGGTGCGCTCTCGTACGATGACCAGGGAGACCGAACAGGCGAATGCTATCTATCCTGCCACGGACGCGATCACAATCCGGCAGTCTATTCGCCGGCTGGGCAACCGCTATCGACCCGAAGGCTGTTGCCCAGAGAATGATCTCACTGCGATACCTCTTTCAATATCAAATCGATAACCTTCGGGATCTGCTTCTTTACTTCGGGCGTCAGCTTCTCGCCGACTGTTCTCGTATCTTTCGGCACGACACCGATGAAGATCGCCTCGGGACATTTTCCGCTTATTTTGATCTGCTCGAGCATTTCGATGAGATGAAATTTGTCGATATCCGTCTTGCCGTCGACTTTGAGCGGAACCTCCTCTTGTTTCAGGCGGACGACCGTACCCGGCTCGGCGTCCACCTTGAACACATCGACCACGATGAGCTTATCTTTTCCCTCGACGAATGACGGAACCATGCACGCGGAGCCGCCGACTTCGAGAAAATCGACGTTTTCGGGCAACTTAGTCTTCTCCAATACCTTCGATACGTGATAACCGAACGCCATATCCGTTGCATAAGGATACCCGCAGCAGAGAATGATGATGTTCTTTTCCATTTCAGATTCTTCCTCCCGTATCCGTCAAAATCTCCTTCATCTCCCGCACCGCTCTCTCCAGACCTACGAAGACCGCGCGGGAGACGATGCTGTGGCCGATGTAGAGCCCCCTCAGACCCTCGAGAGCAGCGATCCGCGACACATTCTGGTAATTGAGCCCATGCCCCGCGTTGACGAGGAGGCCGGCATCGAGGGCTCTCCTGACCGCCTCGGCGACCCGACTCAACTCCCTGTCTTTCGTCCGCCCGCGGGCATCGGCGTACATTCCGGTGTGGATTTCGACCATATCCGCGCCGATCTCCCTCGCGAGATCGACGCTCTCGCCCTCGGGATTGATGAAGAGGCTCACGGGGATGCGCGCCGCGTGGATCTTCTCGATCGCTCCCTGAATCGCCCTCTTTTGCGATCTCACGTCGAGTCCGCCCTCGGTCGTCAGTTCCTGCCTCTTCTCCGGCACAAGCGTCACGAGGTCGGGCTTTATGCGGCGGGCGATGCCGATCATCTCTGGGGTCGCCGCCATCTCCAGATTGAATTCCACGGACACGAATTCTCTGAGGAGGCGCACGTCGCGGTCCTGGATGTGGCGCCGGTCCTCCCTGAGGTGGACCGTGATCCCGTCGGCGCCGCCGAGAATGGCGAGCGTCGCCGCCATCACGGGCTCCGGGTCGACGCCCCCCCTCGCCTGCCGTATTGTCGCGACGTGGTCTATGTTGACACCGAGAAGCACGACAAATTCCAATTACCAAGTACCAATCATCAAATAATTTCCAATAACCAAACAGCAATAATCAAACAAATTCTAATCACCAAGCAACGATGATCAAACCAACTGCTAAACCTGCACATTGATTAAAAAGCTTCAAAATGAGATCATGCCTTATCAGCGATTGAAGAGAATATCTTTTTAAGTTCTCAAGCTTCTGTTAAGAGGCGACCAATTGGTTCCTGATATTCCGGATTTGCTTCGAGGAGAAGTTCCAGCCAATTGTACGTTTCTTTCGCTTCTTTCCGGGTGATTCTTATTCGGTAGTAAAAATCTTTTTTGCTTAACGCATCATTTGCTTCCCGATAGTTCGCACCTATTGAAGTGCCTGAACGAATAATCTGAGATACGAGCTCCCTATTTATTGCATTTTGAGGCAATTACGCACTCAGTCTCACGATACTGTTGGCAAATACCAAAGTCCTCTCCTCAAGATCGAATATCTGCTTCGTTACAGACTCCTGCGTTTCGATCATAGTCGTCTGATCGTTGGTTTCTCCTTGTTTGGTTATTGGTAATTGGGCATTGGTTATTTGGCTATTGCCCGTCAGCATATCCTCGGCAACTGGTCGCCCGAGAGCATTTCGACGATGCGCGTTCCGCCGATCGAGGTTTTGAGGAGCACCGTGCCGGCAGGAGAATCTTTCACCTCGCCGATGACCCGCGCATCTTTCGCGAGGGGGTGCTTCTTCATCGTCTGCACAAGCGTGTCGGCGACGGACCGATCGACGATAGCGGCCAGAATCCCCTCGTTCGCGACGTAGAGAGGATCCAGGCCGAGAAGTTCGCAGGCACCGCGAACGCCCGGCGGTACCGCTATCGCGTCTTCCTCGATCACGATGCAGCACCCCGAATCGACGGCGATCTCTTTCAGCGTCGTCGCGAGACCGCCCCTCGTCGGATCCCTCATCGCATGGATCTTCTTCGTTGTGCCGAGCATCTTCTTCACGAGTCCGTTGAGCGGCGCCGTGTCGCTCAGCACGGGCGGCTGGAAGCTGAGGCCGTTCCTCTCCGCGATGATGGAGATCCCGTGGTTTCCGATCGGCCCGCTCAGGATGACTTTGTCCGAGGGCTTCACTTTCCGCGGAGAAATGTCCACCCCTTTCTCGATCACGCCGACGCCGGAGGTATTGATGAAGATACCGTCTCCTTTGCCCTTATTGACGACCTTCGTGTCTCCGCCGACGATCTTGACGCCCGCTTTCTCCGCGGCCGATGACATCGAGACGAGAATCGTTCTGAGGTCCTCGAGCGGGAACCCCTCTTCGAGGATCAGCCCCGCCGTGATATAGAGCGGCACCGCCCCCACCATCGCGAGGTCGTTCACGGTGCCGTAGACCGCCAGTTCGCCGATGTTCCCCCCCGGAAAGAAGATCGGGGAGACCACGTACGAGTCCGTGGTGAATGCAACGTTGCCCTTATTCAGGCCTTTGAGCACGGCGGAATCGTTGAGTGTCTTCAGTTCGAATCGTGGAACGAAGTGCTCCCGTATGAGCTGGTACATCAATTTTCCGCCGCTGCCGTGACCGAGAAGAATCCGCTCCATCCTGCTGTCCTCCCGTTGTTTTCGGTATTGTACCATACTTGAAATACGGCAATATTCGAGCGTCGCGACCTACGCTATCGCGAGCGGCACGGAGATATCATGAATCCGCTCACCCCTGTCCCGTTTCTTTCTTCGCGGGTGCCCACAGCTCCCACAGGTAGAGCGGCAGTTCCGCGGCGCATTCGGGGCCGACCCGCACGGACCACGAGGTGAGTCCTTCGATGCCTTCCCGCAGGGAGGCCGCCAATCCCGGAACGATGCACTCCTTCTTCCCGCTCGTCGCGAGGAGCCCGCTCCTCTCGAGCGCGGCCGCGATCCTCTCCACCGTCAGCGTGCCGTAAATCATGGACATATCGACGGTATTCCCGTCCGTATCGACGAATAGGACGAAGAATGGGCAAGCGGTCGTCCCGAGGACGGTCATGAGCACCTCTTCGGTATATTCGTTGTTCCCGGTGACGAGGACGAGCGACGACGGATCGGGCTCGTTCACCTCGAGGAGCCCCG
>CAKZPA010000030.1 GCA_937138415.1 uncultured Nitrospiraceae bacterium
ATGATCGTCTTCTCGATCTCCTCCGGCTTCAGGTCCTTTATCGATTCGTCAAGGCCTACGTCAGGGTTCGGATCCCTGATATATTCATGGAATTCAGTGCCGACTACCTTCTTTTTACCTTTCACGGTCAATTTCCCTTTCTGAGATTGTGGGTTATGGAGAGAAACAGCGGTACTCGAGTCCGCCAGAACTGCACGAATGAGAGATCACGGAGAGAGAGGAATGTGCGCTTTCTCTCCACGTATCTCTCTGGACATAATTGTTTTGCCGCCGGTTAGCGGCTCAATCCCCGCTGAACCCCCGAGACCCTTTGCCCTTAATAAATGAGTTATTATTCCCCGACTGAATGGGTACGGCAGGCTTACTGTTCAGTCAATCGCGGATGAAGAGGCGGAAGTGCATGCCAGATGACCGCACCATTCAGTGGCCGGAAACCCTTGACCAAGGCTTACGATACTACTTCATCCACTGCCCGTCTTGTAAAGTCTAAGAGTAGACTTCGCGGTCATCTGCTCACCCCCTTTCGGAAAGCATGCATCAGATTGTAAAAATGATGTGCTCCTTTTGTCAATGAGGTGGCCGGGTTTTTTCGGACAGCACAAAGCAGTTTTCAGGTGATAAGCCACTTTGCCTCATACCGCCATCTTCTTATGGGGGCAATATCCGCGAATTGACATCATTTTGTATAGCAGTGATCCTCCCTGTTTATTAAAAAGGGATAAACAAAAGGCATGTCATCTATCGCCGATACCATCACATCAATCCCGAAGACCTCCCTGATAGTTTGCTCATTGATAACCTCCCGACCACCGAATGCATAAATACTGCCGTCCTTCAGGAGGAGATACTTGTCTGAGAATCTCAGGGACAGATTGATGTCATGGAGAACGATTATGGATACGATATGCAATTTGTCGGTAATTTCCCTGATATGCATCAGGGTTTCTATCTGGTTCTTTATATCGAGATGATTGACAGGTTCATCGAGGAGCAGTATTTTCGGTTCCTGGGCAAGCGCCCTCGCTATGAGCACCTTCTGAAATTCTCCTCCGCTCAGTTCCGTGGTATCCCTCATCACATTCTCCTGAAGTCCCATTAACGATATGATTTCTCTTACGATTTCCAGGTCTCCCGCTGATACCTGCCATCTGATATGCGGCTTCCTGCCCAGCAAAACCGCTTCAAATACGGTACATCTGATTCCCCCCGATCTCTGAGGCACATACCCTATCGTCTTTGCGATATCACTGTTTGACATAGTCATGACGGGGGTCCCCTCCACAAGGACGGCGCCCCTACAGGGCTTGAGTATCCTGTTTATGGTTTTCAGGAGCGTCGTTTTCCCCGACCCGTTCCTCCCCAGGATGGTCACCACTTCTCCCGGATTCATGCTGCAGGTGATATCCTTCAGAACTTCATGCTTTCCATAAGAGAACGTTATTCCATCCACAGAGAGCATCGGTCAGATTTTCCTGTGCCTGATCAAAAGATAAAAAAAGACTGGTGCCCCATAAAAGAAGTAACAATCCCTACGGGTATGACTGCGGGTGCAAGAATAGTCCTGCCAAGGATATCCGATGAAAGCAGAAGAACTCCGCCGCAAAGGGCAGAACATGGTATGAGAAACCGGTAGTCCTCACCGACGAAGAACCTCATGAGATGCGGGGCAATCAGTCCGATAAAACCGATGATGCCTAAAAAAGCGGTGATAACCGAAACAATCATGCAGGATAACAGCATACCTGCTATCCGCAGGTTCCTGACCTTCACTCCGAGGCTTCCGGCCACTTCTTCTCCCCACAAATGCGCGTTATAATTCCAGCCATTGGCAACAAAGTAAGCCAGCGACAAAAAAACGATGATGCCGATTGCCGCATTCTCTTTCCATCCCGCTTTCCCAAGATCGCCGAAAGTCCAGAAAAGGGTTGTTGCGACCTGGACGTCCGTTGCAAAATACTGGAGGAGCATAGTGGCTGCGGTGAAAAAAGCTCCGATTGCAACGCCTGCCAGAATGACGGACTCGGATGAAGCATTCCTCATTGCAGAAACCGTCAATATAAGGGAAACCGTCAGGATTGAACCGGCAAAGGCAGAAATGGCTATGACATGAGGGGAGAATTGCGTTACTCTTTCATTTCCTACGAGATGGGTCGCGCCTGCGCCGAAAATGATGATGGCAAACGCAGCGCCGAAGGCCGCTCCCTGAGAGACGCCGGTAGTGAAAGGAGAGGCGAGCGGGTTTTTCAGGAGGTTCTGCATGACGACGCCCGCAACTCCAAGCCCTGCGCCTGATAGCACCGCGCCGACAATCCTCGGAAGACGTATATTCCAGAGAACCTGGCGCATATTGTCATCGTCCTGCGAAAAGAGATTGTGCGCGATTGCGCTGACCGACAAATGGAACGCCCCGACATTGACGGCATAGAGCATCAATCCAATGAGGAAAATGCCGAGAACGGACGTGGTGACCGCTTTCCTGCCGATAAATCTCTTGTACTCATCCTGCCCGTTCCCCGCCTTTTCAGAATAGATGCTCCTTTTTCTTGTCATTCCGTTGAAAACCGACTTGCTCTCATTCTGGAGTCCTTACTATTTTCAAGCCGTCCTCAGAAAACCTGACGAGACCATACCCGTCGCTTTGTTTCAGTTCTTCCAGCGCGTTTACGCCGGTGAAAAAACTGAATATCTCGTCAGCCTTTTTCAGGGGGTCAATGTCTTTGAACCGGGAAGGGTGCAACTCCTTTCCGACTGCATAGGTATTTGCCAGGGCTGTCTCGACATTGGTGAAATAATAAGTGTACGGCAGCAGAGAATATACCCTCCCTTCTTTCACAGCCCTGAGTTTCCTGTAAAATTCGCGGTTCTTCAGGTAATCATTCTGAATGAGAGACAAGCCCCCTGTATCGATAAAAATAACATCGGGATTCCAGTAGAGGAGCTTTTCCTTTTCAATGAAAGCGGAGCCGGCCCTATTGATTTCATCAGCAACATTCCTGACTTGCAGCCAATGGAATGGGGGATAAAACACCTCTGTGCTGGTGATCCCGTGAGAGCCGTAGTATGCTACTCCTCCGACATAGACCCTGGGCTTGCTTTTATCGGGAATGTCCTTTATCCTTTTCGCGATATCCTTCTCGAATGCATTGATAAACTCCTCGATCTCCCTCGCTCTCTTTTCTTTCTTCAGTATCCTTCCCATGAGATGCAATGAAGAGATGAGATCTTTCTTCTCGAGCATGCTCGATTGACCGTAACTTACGACCACTGCAGGCATGCCCGTGCTTCTCTGAATTGTTTCCGCGATATGTGGATCGGTTGTAAAGACAATATCCGGCCTTGCTGCGAGAAGCCTTTCCATATCGAGCAGTTTACCCGCACCTCCTTCCCCTATCACGGGAAGCTTTTCTGCCGTACCCTTTAGGGCAAGACTGTAAGGACGGGATATATCCGCCGGATATCTTATTTCCAGGTTCTCGATGCCCGCTATCATATCCACACAACCGAGGTATACCGCAAGTCGGAGCGTGCCTGTTACTGCAACAATTTTTGTGACTTGTGACGGGAGAGAAACTTTTCTTCCCGCCATGTCCGAAATGCCAATTTTATCGGATGCATCTGCAAAAGCGGGGGATGCAAGGACTGCCGCAAGCATAACCGTTCTGAGCACAGAGGAGATATTCATGCAACCCTCCAAACAATGATCCCCTCTTCAACATATGTTGTATGCTGAACCATATTATTGTTAGCGTGCCCCTCTATTATTTCCCTGATAATTGTCCGATCAGGGACTTTCCCATACCCTTCAAGCTCAACATGCCCTGCGATGTCCTCAATCGCTTCATCTATTGTTCCTTCCCAGTCCCAGGAGGTCTCAATAAAATCAAGGCTCGGCTCTCTGCCCATTTGAGAAAGCAGCTCAAACATCATCTTGGCTCCAGGTGGCGGCTTGAGTGCCATGCCGTGCTCTCTGAAGACTTCTTCCATCAGAGTGTTTCTCCTTTTATTTCCCCAACCAACATACATACACCATTCTCTTGCGCACTGCTCCATCTTTACAAGGTCATCTTTGTCCTTTACAGCCATAGACATAGTCGTCAAAACAATATCAAATGCTTTCTCAAATCCGTGCGCAGATATATTTAAATCTCCCCATGAAGCACTCACTGCGTCCACGTTGTGTATCTTGTACTTCGCTATCAATTCACTGAATATCGCAAGCATGGCTTCTGATATATCAAGGCCTATTACCCATGCGGCTTCACGGCTAAGCGGCAGGGCAAACATGCCGGTACCGCACCCGATGTCAAGAATTCTTTTGCCCGCAAAAGCAACTCCCCGCTTCTTCATGATGGCCACGACATCCTCTGTGCTTTTTAAAAGACCACCGTTATCGAAGGGCAATGGATATTTTTTTGCCTTCATCT
>CAKZPA010000031.1 GCA_937138415.1 uncultured Nitrospiraceae bacterium
TCTCTCGATGGCATTCGTCTTCGCCCTTTTTTCCGTGGAGGTTCGGGATCCCGATTTCTGGTGGCATGTGAAGTCGGGAGAACATATCGTCAAGACCGGTGCCATCCCGACCACCGACCCGTTCGCCTATACATCAACTCCAAAGGATCCACTCAGCCCCGAGTCGGTGAGAATCAGATTCATCCTCGCCCAGTACTGGATCGCGCAGATCCTGTTCTACGAGGCATATGCCGCATTCGGCTTCCAGGGCATCATCTATCTGAGAGCGGGCATTTTGGCACTCCTCATGTATCTTCTTTACAGGGCGATAAGACGGGAGGGCTGCGGCTTTTACGCGACTCTCGTTCTCGTCATCCCCGCGGCGCTGATCTTCATGACTTTCACCGGCGAACGCCCTCAGCTCTTCTCTTTCCTTTTCTCTTTTTTGATCGTGTTTCTGGTGGAAGGGTTTCGGAAAAAGGTCTCTCTCAATAGGGAGAGTTCTCCGCTGCCCGACTCTGTCGAGACTCGAGATGAAACGACGGAGGGCATCGCGGAATCGGCGAAGCGATCTCACGCAGACGGACAGCGTCACGCGCGCTCCCCGGTCGCTCGCAATGACGGAAAGAAATTTTTTGTTTATCTCATTCCTGTTCCCCTCATCATGCTCCTGTGGGCGAACCTCCACGGCGGATTCATCGTCGGCATCGCCGTGCTCCTCTCCTATCTCGCATCAGAGTGGATGAAGCATCTGTTCGGTCGATTCGGAGCCCCGTTGCCCGCACGAGAGATCAAACTATTTTCCGGCTTCCTCGCTGCTTCGATTCTCGTTACCCTCATCAACCCGAACACCTACAAGGTTGTCCCGTTCCTCATGGAGCTGGAGAGCGGTCTCTACAAGAGGTTCATCGTCGAAGCGATGTCGCCCTTGGTGCTCTTTCGCGCCGGATTCTATGAAATTCAGTTCATCGTCTTTTTCGCACTTCTCGTCATCGGGGTTCTGCTTTTCGCGGCGCGGGCAGGACGTCTCGATCTTACCGATGCGCTGATTTTTGGCCTGCTCACAGTGGCAGGCCTCTCCGCGGCGCGATTCATTCCTTTCTTTGCTCCGGTGGCGATCCTGATGATCGCGCGCTATTGCGAGCCGTGGACTCGGAACCTTCCGAGGATCATCGAAACGGTCAGGAGGAATATCGAGGTTCCAGTGAACAGTTTTTTTATCATCGCCCTCGCCCTCATGCTGATCAACGGGGACATGATCAAAAGCGGTGTTCAGCCGAGCAAATACCCGGAGGGAGCAGCGCGGTTCCTGAAGGAAAACCGGCTCAGCGGCAATATGTTCAACCCATATGTCTGGGGTGGGTATCTCCTGTGGTCGCTCTATCCCGATTACAGAGTGTTCATTGACGGGCGCGGCCTCATACCCGAGGTCTTTTTCCAGGAGGTTCGCGTTCTTGAGGCGTCGCGGAAGCAGGTGGAGGCGCTGCCTGAGTGGAAAGCAATTTTGAACGCTTACCGGGTTGATTTCATCGTCACATTTTCGGTGGGCAATTTTACCGGCAAATTGATCCCCCTCATCCCGGCTCTCCTCGATGACCCTGAATGGCATCTCATTTATATGGACAATATCTCGCTCATCTTCGCGAGGCGGACGCCGGAGAATGAGGACATCGTTAACCGCTTCAGCATGCCGAAGGAGTGGCTTTGGAACGAGGTTGC
>CAKZPA010000032.1 GCA_937138415.1 uncultured Nitrospiraceae bacterium
TCGAAGAGGAGCGATATACGCTCGATGTCCGCAGTAGAATCTCCTCTCTGGCTACCAGGTATCACTTGTTTGCCGATTACGTGAGCTTGAAGCGTTCCCCATATGATGACGAAAGATGGTCCGTCCGAATCAGTACCGCTTCAATCATTAAGCGGCAGATCAACTGGTACAACTGGATATCGCTGATTTCGGGGAACTATTACAGCTATTTTACCGTATTAAGCAATTTGTATTTTCCAACGGGGAGACGTTTTCACCAGAATTACCTCTATCAATACACACGATCTGAATACATATATCCCGACGTGATCGGAGTTGAGCGTTCAACCGAATCTACGGAACTGAAAACACACACGATGTCCGGATCATGGGGTTACCGTTTTTCCGAACGTCTGTCAGGCTCCCTCTCTCTGCGTTATACGACAAATAATCAAGCGATCAAGAAAGCAGCGAAGGAGAGCAATGACCGCTGGGAAACAGAAGGTCTTTCGGCGAGTCTCGGGTATGCGAGACCGATATCATGGATGAAATTTTCATCCTATTACCGTTTTTTCCTCCGGCACGATGAACTGAGAGGCGATTCTTACGAGCACATTTTAGAGCTGAATTCCTCCACGAGCAAATTCCGGTGGGGTATCCTCTATACAATGTACACTTTGCGCTACAGTGACGAAACAGAAAAATACCGCCAGCGCGGGAGCGAATACGATGATTTCTTCGGTGAAGAAGCGGCGGAGAATTTCTCGCGAAGAACCGCGAAAACATTGTCTCACACGTTGCTTGCTGGCGTCAGAGGGCGACTCCCAGGTACCAGAATGGGGCGCGCATACTGGAATATCGAGGGCGAGTACTATCAATCCGACACGAAGGGAAAAAAACCCGTGAGAACGACCATAGAAGACGAAGAGTTTGGGTTCGGTGACAGCGAGACAAGAGAAGAACACTATCAAATTAACGTAAAGCAATTCTCGCTTACAGGAGATCTCTCGTATCCCTGGCGAAAAGGAATCGTCGGTATCTTCAGGACAAACATCACGACGGGGACATACAACAAAAGAGCGAGAACGATATACTACTATGAGGGAAAGCTTACCTATCCTATTTCCCGCAGGGCCGGTGTCATGGCGTGGTGGAGGCAGACATGGACAAAGATGGATGACAGTCCTGACAGAGAGGAACAGTTATTCCAGCTCGAGGCAGACTATGGACTCGGAAAGACGCACCTTGTTTTCGAAGGAAGGATCAGGAAAGTCACGAACGACAGTGAACGGCTTGACAGAATTATTCGACTGAAAGTTCGGAGAACGTTATGAGAGGAGCCCGTTGCTGCAGATTTCCTTCTGTCCTTTGCCTT
>CAKZPA010000033.1 GCA_937138415.1 uncultured Nitrospiraceae bacterium
TGCCGGTGCCGCACCCGATATCAAGAATCTTTTTGCCTGCAAAAGTAACTCCCCGCTTCTTCATGATGGCCACGACATCCTCTGTGCTTTTTAAAAGACCGCCGTTATCGAAGGGCAATGGATATTTTTTGCCTTCATCTCCCAGAAATGCTTCAATCTATCCTCCCTCGTCGAATCTGATGTTTTGCCTTCTTCCACAATCACCATCCCCTCGAATATTCCTTATAACAATCGAGACACAGCTTTTTCCCTCCTGCAGGCGTATCCTATGTTCGGATGCGCTTTCGCCGCATTGTTCGCAAACAATAGTCTTTAAAATCTGAGCGTGGGAAGGTACTTCATAATTTGGCTCTTTGAAATCAAACAGATCCCCGGGTGGTGCATGAAGAATAAAGGCTTGAAGCTTTTCCCAGTCCTGATTCTCATCGAATACGTTATTCCTGAGAACAATTCGGACTTTTTTCCCATTAGTTCGGTTAAAGAAACTGAAAGCCTGCTTGCCGGTATCTCTGTATATCAGGTTCCCTTTTCCGATGCTGCAACCGGTAAGCACCTGAACGGCATCGACACCGCAGGCATCAGTCTCGGTCACACAGACAACATCTTCATCAGAAGAAAAGGCGAAGAGAAGTTTCTCCCTTGCCGCCTCGGCTACCTTATATCCTATGGCAAGTCCGGGACATGTGTGACCGTGAAAAATCACGCACCTCTCCCAATCGCTTATGGGTTTACACACGGAAACGCCCTCCTTTTCAGAACATGATTTTTGCGGAAGCCCCGATAATTCTGCCGGGCAGAGGATAGCCGAAGCGTTCCTCGTATTTTTTGTTGAAAATATTCTCTGCATACAAGCCTATTTCGGCGTATTTCATCACGGGTATTTTCAGTTCAGTGTCGGCTGTAACATATGAATCCAGCTTAACGAGCCTGAATTTTACGTCAGGCGGCCAGCCCCATCCGGAACTGTACGCATAAATGGTATGCCTCTCTCCGACATATTTAACGTTCGTCGTCAGCAAGGCTTTGTAGGGAAGACTGAATTCCAGACCGACGTTTCCCTTCCACTCGGGCAGGTAATCCAGTTCATCGGTCAGGTTCGCCGTATCGAAAGCATCCCCGTCCTTCTTGCTCTTCTGATAAGTAATGTTTGCTTTAGCAGAAAGCCAGTCAGTAATGCGCGCCCTGCCGTCAACAGAACCTCCCCACAGTTTGACGTTATCGATATTGTATGCGCCTCTCCAGTTCGGATCAAATCTGAGAACGATATAATCATCAATATTGTAATAATACAGGGTGAGTCGTCCGTAACTGCCCTTTCTGAAATCATGCTGATATGTCAGCTCGCCGGCGTTGTTCTTTTCCGCCTTCAGTGACGGGTTGCCGCCGGTCCTGCCGTAATACCACCAGTAAACCTCCGGCATGCCCGGGGTGCGGAGAGCCTGATACACTGAAGCCGTGATTGTATCGGCAGCAGACGCCAGGTACGTAACGGTAAGCTTCGGGGTAACCGTATAATCTTTCAGATCAGGAGCGGTATTGCCGTGAATGGACTTTATCTTGTATATATCGTATCTCAATCCGGGAGTGAGCAGGAGTTTATCCGTTATCTTCCAGTTGTCCTGAACAAAATATCCCCACATGATTCCCTCGTTGCTCGGCTTGAACCCTGCGTCAGGCTTTCCGTTATAGGTGCTGTCTATGTACCTCAGTTTTGTATCCCCGTATGCAAGTACCTTATACTCGACGCCTGCCAGGATCTCATGGTTGGATAATGGTTTGACGACTTCCATACTCCCTCCGTAAGACCTGTCGGACCCGACCTTTCTGTCGAGCACGAGTATTCCATCCTCATAGGAAGAGTTAACGCTTGAATCCGAATAATTCTTTTCCTTTCTGTCCTCGATATTTTTATAGACCTTAAACGTAACGAGAGCATCTCCGACAGGCTGTTTGTAGCCGAAATCAAGATAGTACTTTGTCTTGTCCCATTCGGCGCCGGGTCCGGGAACATATGCGGTTCCCCATCCCGGAGCAATGGTCTCTCCAAAGGCAAGCGGATAACCGGATTTTTTCTTTTGATTGAAAGCGGAATTCTCCGGGTCGTCAGACATACGGTTTTTCCTTATGAAGCCTCTTCTCGTATTGGAGTATTGGAATCCAAGAAGCATCTCTCCATGCATCGGCATATCAACAGTGAAAAAAGAGGAGAAATTCAGCCCCTCGAAGTCATTATTCCAGAGGAACGGATCAGCCTTCTGATAGCTGCCTGCCAGTGAATATCCGAGAGGTCCCACTTTGTACGTATGGGAGATCCGGTAATTCTGGATGTAATCGATGTCCCTTCCAGCGCCGTATGTGCCGTAGAGGGTGAGAGTGGGTTTTTCGGTGGGCTTTTTGGTGACGACGTTGATGACACCCCCGAGGGCGTTATCACTGTATCGGACGGAACTGCCGCCTTTGATGATTTCTATCCGTTCGATATTGTCAAGAGGAATAGTTCCCCAGTCTATGTAATAGCCGCCAACCACACCCGATGCATTGACAGGCCTGTTATTGATATTCAGCATTATCCTGTTCCCGGACAGGCCTCTGATGGAGAGGATATCTGCTGTGTCCCCGACAACAGTCCTCCTGATGACATCGATATCCGGCTCGTATTTGAGCACGTCGGGGATTGTTATATTCTTTCCCTTTTCGATGGTCTTCACACCGACTACCGTCACAGTTGGTTCTGAAAACGCCCGATCTGTCACAATTATCTCTTCCATTGTGAGGTGCTTTACTGTTTCCGCCTCTCGTGACGGGTCAGTTGAAGTCTCATCAGCATATGTAAATGCTGCAAGATTCAATAAGCTCAAGATAGTGAGAAACGTTAATAACAACCTCATCTCCTTCCTCCTTTTCTCTCACCCCCTTTTTGTTAAAATGACAAGGGGACGTTGTGTTTCGCAGCGTTGCCCTCACGGGGCAGGGGGTTCCCGCCACAGGTCATCCCTGCCCCGATTTATTTGTGAATCTTCACCGTCAGACCCTGCTCTTATTCACCCCCCTCCCCTTCTAACTACTCGCTTTCTTTGCGGCTTCAAGGAGCCTCTTCAATCGTTTCGATTCAAGGTATATTCGTACCAGACTCCGCGATAACTCTTCATTGCCCGAAGCTTTAGCCGTCGCCGCCCACTCCATGCAGCTCTTCCCGTGCTCCTCATTGTGCCGAATCCAGTACTCGATCATGCTCCCGATTTTCGCTGTCTCTTCCACACCGTACCCCTTCCTTTCTCTTTCGCCCTTGCTGAGAAGGAGGTGAGTTTTCGTAAATTCCCTGCATATCCTTTACACAGAGAGGAGCACGCCGTTCGATGCTCCAGTTGACTTTCAATCAGGGTGCGGGTCTGGCATCCCGCACCCCGCGTCCTCCGGAGGGTTAACACGTGTCCAGAGGAAAGTCGATATCGCGATTCCTCCTTGATCGCCAACACCATACCCCCTGCGCCCCATAAAAAAACCACGACTGCCATTACCTTCTTGGTAGTAATAGCCTTCGTGGCTTGATACTTCAGATTACTGCTTCAGCTATGGATGCGCCGAACTTCGTATCCGGACATACTAAGATTAGCGGAATCGGCAAAAAGAAGTCAAGGAAGGGATCGTATCATTCCTGACGTATGGTAGGTTCATTTTATGTTATATAAAAAGGGAAGCCACGAATACCTCCCAAGTCTTCTGACCCAGTTTCAGCCTTCGTGGCTTGTTTCTTATAACTTATGGCTTCCCTTTAGTGGCAGCACGTGTGCTCGTGCTTGTGATGGTCATCATCATGCGTGTGCTCGTGCGTATGCTTCTGGGGCAGATGCTTGTGTTCATGCCCATCGTGAGTATGCGTCAGCTCCTTGTGCTCATGCTCGTGCTCATGCTTATCCTTGATATGGCAGCACATTCCTTATCACCTCTCTTTCCGTTTCTATTATATCACTTATATCACTTCACATCTGTGCAAAATGGATTTCAGCGTTTTCCTGTCCGATACATCCGCCCTCACAAATGTCCCGGCGGACGCTTTTCACCCTCAAAAGTTGGAGATACAGGGTCAGGTCTTGAAACATCATAGACAGCGATATGGGGCAAGAATGACAAAAAACCTGACTTTATTGACAGATCTAAGAACTCGCTTTCGGAGCCGATTGGAAAAGTCTGTTCATTCGTTTTGATTCGAGGTAGAGTCGGACGAGAATCCTCGATAACTCTTCATTGCCGGCGTTCGCAGCTTTCGCTGCCCATTTCATATAATCTTCTGCAAGCTCTTCATTGTGCTCCTTCCAGTACTTAATTACGTTACCGATCTTCGCGATCTCTTCCATGCTCTGCCTCCGTCCTCTTTGTTCGACCTTTCTCCGAACCGGGGAAATCTTTCTGACGTACAAAAACATTTTTCCAACAGAACACCTTCGGGCATTGCGATTCTTTTAAAAAAGTGGGTACGGGCTTGCCGTTCCATACCCGGCAATCGAAAAAAAGTCCGATAGGGTTGTATTTCATTGCAGAATGCGCCATTCTGCAAGGTCATGGAGCATACCTGCAGGTGATGGAACGATTCCCTTGATCCTCCAATGGGTGACGAAGATGAGATCGGCATTGTAGAGGAACACACACGGCTGGTCTTCGGCAAGTAGTTCGTGAACTTTCGCGTATACCTCTCCCCTCTCCGCTCTGTCGACCGTGCGCCTCCCTTTTTCGAGGAGCGCATCGAGAGCGGGATTTCTGTAGGACATAATGTTCCACTGACCCTCCTTTGTCATGCTCGAATGCCAGAGGTCGTAGATGTCCGGGTCCCAAAGATATGCACGCGACAGCACAATCGCTTCGAACTGATGCTTGGCGACCACTTCATGCCGGAATGTCTGCCATTCGAGCGTGCGTACATCGGTTCGTATTCCCACTGCTTTGAGGTTGCTCTGGATGATCTGCGCGGTCTTGATATTGTCTCTGTTTTCGTAATTCGTGAGAATCGTAAAAGACATGGCGTGATCACCTTTCCTGTAAATCCCGTCCGTGCCCTTCTTCCACCCTGCGTCTTGGAGCAACTCCTCGGCCTTCGTAGGGTTGTATTCGAAATCCCGTGCGAGAGCACTTGCATACCACGCCTCAGGCGGATACGGACCGGTTGACTTGCTACCCAATCCCATGAGAACGACATCGATGATCGCTTTTTTGTCGATCGCGTGACTGATGGCCCGACGAACCCGCACATCCTGGAAACGTTCATCAAGCATGTTGAATCCGAGGAATCCGAGTCTGAAGGACCGAGCCCGGTGCTCGAGAAAGTGGGTAGCGAGCGTTCCGGATTGCGTCTCGAGTGCGTATTGAGAGGGGGTGAGTTCCATCACATCGACCCCGCCTGCCTTCAATTCCAGGAGCTGTGTCGAAGCGTCGGGAATGACCCGTATGAAAACATTCTTAATGCCAGGACGCCCACCGTAAAATCTATCGAAAGATTCAAGCCACAGCTTTTCACCACTCACCCATTGCTTGAGGCGGTATGGACCTGTTCCCACCGGAGCACGGTCGAAAGAAATGTCGCGAACGTCCCTGTTCAGGAAAATATGCTTCGGGATAATTCCGAACGTCCAGCTGTCGAGGGCTGATCCGTAAGGCTCCGAGTATAAGACAGATACGGAATACGTATCGGTCGCTCTCACCTCTTTCACCGGACCGAAGTGACCGCTGTGGTGGGTCGCAGTCCAGGGGGACGTGGCGCTTCGGAAGGTGAATACCACATCGTCGGCAGTCAGTTCGACACCGTCGTGCCAGAGAATGCCTTTCTTCAGGCGAAAGCGAATCTCTCGTCCGCCGGGCAGGATTCTCCATGATTCCGCGAGATCCGGAACGATATTCATGTCCTTATCGAACTTCGTAAGGCCTCTGAAAATGAGCCCACTGATCGAATAGGAGATCATATCTGTGAGGAACAGTGGATTGAGGCGTTTCGGTTCCGCAGACACCGCGATGGTCACCGTGTCGGAAGGACGCCCCTTTTCGTACCCTCCTTGGCAACCGGCGCATAGAATGATAGCAGCGAGGAGCGCAGTGCAAAGCTTCCTGAACATACGGGCTAAAAGACCGCCTTCACACCGAGGCCAGCATTCAGCCCCGCGGCGGGGAAACCGAAGCGCTCCTGATAGTCCCTGTCCAAGAGGTTATGGACATAGCCCGTGATCTCGACATTCCTCGTCACCGGATAGGACGCTTCGATGTCGGCCGTCACGAAATCACCCTGCTCTCTCACCCTGAGTTCGGTATTGAAAAGTGTATTGTCGTTATAGATCACCTTTTGATCGGAGACGAAACGACCGTAGAGGGTTATCTTCTCTTTATTCCTTCCCTTGTACTGGAGGCCGAGATTTATCTTGTGCGCAGGGAGGCCGGGTATCTCATCGAAGTCTCTGTTCTCGGGCACAACGAAATTGCTGACGAACGGGTCACCCTCGGTTTGGCTCTTCTGGTATGTGTAGTTCGCAAAGATTGAAAAGCCTTTCCCTAACTGCTGCGCTACTTCCATCTCGACCCCGCACAAGGTCGCCTTGTCGATGTTGTACGAGACGAAATTGATAAGATCGAACTGGATGTAATTGTCGATGCGATAGTAGTAAGGCGAAATCTCCATGCGCGTTTTCGAGGGAAACTCCGCCTTCCAGCCGCCCTGGACCATGATCCCCTCCTCCTTCTCGAATGGGAGATTCGCGGTATTCACCCCCGCATCGGGCGAATAGTGCCAGTAGTGCTCGGGGGGGGTCGGCATCCGCAGGGCGCTGGCGACGCTCACATAGACCATGCCTGACGTATCGTAACGATACGTTGCCTTGAGTGACGGCGCGAGACCGCGCATCGAGATATCCGCGATCCCTTCGGCTTTCCCCGCCGGTCCCGCATTGCCGTCATACCACATATATCGCACTCCCGGCGTCAGGATAAACGTATCGGCAAGCGCGATGTCATCCATGACGTAGATCCCAACGTGCTCCGCGTTCACGTAGTTCCGGTTCCTGAAGGGAGATCTGAAATCGTCAGGGTAATTTTCGTCGCCGTCATCCTTGAATCTCTTATAATCTCCGCCGATCGTAATCGTGTGCTTTCCCAAATACGCGGCGTAGTTCGTGTCCGCTCCATACGAGCGGTCGTCGAAGAAACGCTTGTGAAATACCCGATTCAGCGATTTCCGCGTGTTGTACGCTTCTCTGTCGCCATGATTCCACCAGTAGTTGACCGTAAGAAGACTGTTGGGGAGTGCTTGCTCATACCCGACAGTTACGTAGTACTTCTCTTTCTCCCACCAGCTTCCCGGTTCCGGATACGCGCCCATCCCGCCGTACATGAACTCCCCGTCCGAAGCGGGATAGGAATTGTCGATCGCCTCTCTATAGGCGGGATCATCGTAATCTTTCGACTGTCGGTTCGGCACGATGAAACCCTTTCGCACGCGAACATACTGGAGATCCCCCGTGATCTTCGCCTTCCAGGGGAGTTCGTAGCCGAGATCCAGATTGATATTCTTCAGCGAGAAATCGGCGTTCCTCAAATATCCATCGCTTTCGGAGAACCCGCCGCTCAATGCATATTCGAATGAGCCCGGTTTCCATGCATGGAAGAGGCTCGCGGTATACGTGCCGTAGCTCGCTCCGAGCCCCTGCATCTCGAAGACGCGTCTCTCAGAAGGTTTCTTCGTGACGAGATTGACGACCCCGCCGAGCGTATTTCCATACCGGGGGTCGCTCACGCCCTTCACGACCTCGATCCGTTCAACGTTATTGAGCGGTATCGTCGTCCAGTCGATGAAATAGCCGCCGGCGGTTCCCGACGTGTTCATCGTCCTGCCGTCGATGGTGACGACGATCCGCCGCGACCCGAATCCCCGGATCTTGATGGAATCGTCGTCGAGCGCAGCGCCCACTTCCTGCGGTCTCTGAACATCGATGCCCGGTTGGCGCACCAGAGCGGCATCGAGCGTGGAACCGATTCCCTGGAGCAACAATTCAGGAAAAACGACGGTCATGTTCGGGTTTTTCGTCTCCTTTTGGACGTCGCTTTCCGAAACGATCAGTTCGTCGAGTTGAAAAATCCTCACCCGTTCCGGCTGGCTCTCAGCGTACGTATAAACCGCCGAGACGATCAGCAGACAAATGCACGTTAACATTCCGACACGCATACTTCCCCTCCTCCATGATTTCGCTCGAGTTCATACCCTCGCATCTCGACCACCAGTACATGCAGAGATGCGCAATCCCCTTACTCCAGAAATGCCCATCTTCATAGGACAACGTCGCGACGATGCCGTGCTCCTCGTACGGTTCCGGAATGCGTTCATGCCTGAAAGACCAGTGTTCGATTGCATCCTCCAGACAGTGATATGCGTAGGAGCTGTCGGTGCTCCACTGTTCTTCGAAACGGCGGGTGTACGCGCCGTACCTGTCATCCGGGAAACAGTCGAGAAACTGCTTTTCGGAAACGATGAATACGTGGTGCGGTCTCGCGCGAAAGACCTTGTCGAGGGCAGAGGCGAAGCCGCTCTCCGTAAGATGGAGGCTGTTGGATGCGACAATGAGATCGAATATCCCCAGCTCGCTCAACGGCACATCTTCCCATGTTCGGGTGTCGATAAGAAGCGACGAAACTCGCCTCCGTGTTCCTTCCTTTTCGAGCAAGGCTCTCATGCAGGCAGACGGTTCGAGAGCCGTCACCGTGCACCCCATGGCGGCGAGAGGCAGGGAGAGAACCCCGCTGCCCGCGCCGATATCGAGGACAGCCCAACCGGGTCTGACGAAAGCGCCGAGGACCTCGAGTGCTCTCCGATGGTACGCGTTGTGCTCCAGCCACAATTGGTACCATTTCGCGTTCCGATCCCAGTACTCCGCTGACATTGCCCTTCGTCGCTGTTTTTCCATGCACCCCTCCAAACAAAAAAGCCACGAAAGCGATGCCTTCACGGCATATCAGCCTTCGTGGCTTTTGGATTCTCCGGCGACCCCCCGAATTGTCCGGAACTTCGTATTCCGATCGGATCTCGGTGAAAGGTCAGCTATCGTGTCTTTTTGTGTCTATTGTCTATGCGCCGCTCTTCGGATCGAAACAGGTCCGCGCGTATCGTACGATCTCTTGCCGCATGCACAAAAAAATGCCACGAGTACCCACCTTCTGGTGGCCGCCTTCGTGGCTTCTTGATCCTACGATCGTTTCCCGCTACAAATCCAAAACTTCCTGTTTCGAACAATTCTATGATAGCGAATGGTGCGGAACGATGTCAAGACGCTCCGGGAACCTTCTCGCATACGACGTGCGACTGCACCCCTCGGAGAACGATCGCCCGCTTATTTCGTCGATCCTCTTGTCAAACTTTTATAGGTAAATGCTGCGAGGAAAAGGAGAAAATTGAGGATCACGATCGTCGCTCCCGTGGGCAGATTCATCAAAAAAGATACGAAAATGCCTGCTACGACCGACGCGATCCCGCAGATCGCCGAGGTCGCCATCGTGCTCCTGAAGCTTCGTGCGACCTGGAGCGCCGTGACCGGAGGCAGGACGAGAAGAGAAGACGTGAGGAGGATGCCGACAATCTTCATCGTGAGAACGACGGTCACGGCCGTCAAGAGAACGAGCAGAGCATTGATTCTTTCCGTATCGATCCCTGATACCTTCGCAAATTCTTCGTCGAAAGCGGTCGCAAAATTTTCATAGTAGAAGACCACGACGATCACGAGGACGACGATCGAAAGCAGGATGGAGGTGAGCACCTCTGCTTCGCTGATCGACAAGATGCTGCCGAAAAGGAAACTGAAAATATCGATGTTGAAGCCGCCGGCGACGCTCGCGATGAGCACCCCGAGCGCGATGCCGATGGAAGAGACAATACCGATCGCCGCGTCTCCGTACAACCGCGCTTTTTCGACCAGCCTCAGGATGCCGAGCGAACTCGCCATGACGATCGGTATGGCAACATAAACGGGATGCTGTTTCAGAAAAAGACCGATCGCGACACCGCCGAACGTCACGTGGGCAAGCCCGTCACCGATCAAGGAAAGGCGCCTCAGGACGAGGAGAACGCCGAGAACCGCACAGATGAGCGCCGTGAAAGAACCGGCGATCAACGCCCGCCACATGAATCCGTACTGAAAAAAACTCAGGATCTCCATAGAAATCGATTGGCAGCGAAAGTGCCTCCCTAAAAAAGCGCACGGAACGATGACCGACTACCTCTCATGTCCCCGCGCGGGCCGCTCCTCACGAATCTCCGTGACGGTGGCAGATCAGGTGCTGCGTGAATTTTCCGAAGTACTTCGTCATTTTTTCCGACAGACAGAAATCCTCGAAGCTCCCGTAAAACACGACCTCCTTATCGAGGTAGAGAAGTTTCGAAGCGTATTTGCCGATGCCCGCGATGTCGTGCGTGACAAGGATGATTGTCACGTTCCTGGTGCGGTTCAGCTCCACCATCAGCGCGAAAAAGTTTTCCCTCGCTTCGGGGTCGAGCGCTGTCGTCGGCTCATCGAGGATGAGGAGTTCCGGGCGGTTGACAATCGATCGGGCGAGGAGAACACGCTGTTGCTGTCCGCCGGACAGTTGCCCGATCAACTCATGCTCGAGGTCGGTCACGTCCGTCACCCGCATCGCCTCATCCACGAGCGCTCTGTCTTCGCTTCGAATCCGTCTCGGGAACTTTTTGGTCGAAAACAACCCGGAAGAGACGACTTCCCTCACCGTCGCGGGGAAATGCGGATTGAAATGAACGAGCTTCTGGGGAAGATAGCCGATACGATGCCACTCCGTGAACTGCTGGACAGGTGCCCCGAAAAGGCATATCTTCCCGTTCGTCTGCTTTGCGAGCCCCAGGATAGCCTTTATGGCCGTGGTCTTTCCGGAACCGTTCGGCCCGACGAGCCCGATGAAATCTCCCGCACTCACATCGAACGAGATGTCACGCAGTACGTCGACCGAATTGTACCGGAACCTGAGATGTTCAACGCTGATAATCGACATCGCACTCAAGCCCTGCGGCGAGATTTCTCAAATTGTTCTCCATCAGGGAGAGAAATGTCGCGTTCCCTTCCCACTCGCTTTTCGAAAGGTTGTGGGCGGCGTGGAGCAGAAGCAAACGCGCGCTCGTCTCGCGGGAAATCGTCTCTGCCACACTCGGCATGACCAGCTCCTCGATAAAAATGGATCGCAGCCGATATCGCTGCAAGGTCTTCACGATCTGAACAATATCCTGCGGACTCGGCTCCGCATTCGGCGAGAACCCTTTGAACGCCGAAACATATCCCAGCCCGTATCTCCGGGCGAGATACCCGAAGGCGAAATGACCGCCGTGGACGATCGTCTTCTTCTTGCACGTGGCGAGGACATCACGAAACGTCCTGTCGAGACGACACAACTGCGAGATGTATATCTCGGCATTCTTTCGATAGGTCTCTCCATTGGCCGGATCCTTCGCGACGAAGCCTGCGAGAATTGTCCGGACCATCACTTCCGCATTGCCAAAATCGAGCCAGATGTGAGGGTCTTTCCCGATGTGCCCCCGATGATCCTCCCCCTTCACTGCGTCCCTTCCCACTCCGCCATGCGGCTCCGATTCGGTGCTATTGGCAAGCGGTATGCCGGCGCTCGCGTCCACGACGGATAACCGCTCATTTGAGATTCCTTTCAGCACGTCATCGACCCAGGGCTCCATGAACCTCCCCGTATAGAGAAAAATATCTGCGTCGCTGATTGCGCGGATGTCGGCGGGCTTGGGCTCGAAGCTGTGCGGCTCCATCCCGGGCGACAGGAGGAGGTCGACCCGCGCGAGATCGCCTCCAACAGCGCGCGCAAAATCGTAGAGTGGAAAGAGGGTCGTCACAACGCGCACTCTCCTGTTGCCGCTCTCCCCCGGCTCCTTCTTCGCGCACGAACATGAATACGTCCAGAAGACGGCGCAGATGACGAGCAAGGCGAATGCCCTCTTCGTCATCTCCATGTCCCCTTGTAGTTCTTCTTCAGACAGTTCCTGCAGAGTCCGTTCACCTGGAGAAGGTGGGAGACGACCCGACCGCTCAGTTTTCTCCGCACCTCTTCCTGCAGGTCGCCAATGGCGCAGTATTCGATATCGTTCACGGCCCGACACGCCACGCAAACGAAATGATGGTGGTGAACGCTGTTACCGCAATAGAAATAGTAGAGTTGGCGATTCGGGTGGGTAATCCTGTATATGACCTTTCCATTGGCAAGTTCTTCGAGATTTCGATAGACTGTCGGCAAGCCGATCCGTGCGAACCGCTTCTTCATGCGGCGCCAGATTTCTTCCGGGCTCAGATACCCCGACTCTTTTTTGAGGATATCGATGATCGCCAGCCTCTTCGGCGTGACCTTCATGCGGAGCTGTCTCAGGTATTCCGCGACGTCACTGTCCATGCCCGCCCTCCGCTCAAATAAAAATCGTTTCTATTTAATCAGCCGGCATTCTCAAAAGTCAAGGCGGCGAAGGGACGGGCGAACGGTCACAAGAGAGAAGCGCTCGGCGGGATGACGACTATCGGCGAATCTCGCCGGATGTCAGTTCGAGGACATGCTCTACCAGTCTCTCGTGGAGATCTTCGACCTCTCCCTCCGTGAGCGTTCGCTCCATGGAACGGTAGACGATGTTGAATGCGAGACTCTTTTTGCCCGGTGGGATGCTTCCGCCTCTGAAGCAATCGAAGAGGGTCACCGTCTCGATCAGGTGCGTCGGAAACGACGCAATGATCTCCCGAATTCGCGACGACGGAATCTGTTCATCGACGATGACGGCGATGTCGCGCTCGACCGACGGAAATTTCGGCAGCGGACTGAACCGCATCGAATCGGGCACGGCAGGCAGAAAACGATCGAGGTCGATTTCAAAGAGAACGATCTCCGGCCTATGCTTTTTTATCTCGAGACCGGCAACCACTCGCGGAGCGAGAACCCCGATGTACCCCACGCATGAACCGGAAACGACGACATCCGCCGATCGCCCCGCGTGGAGGAATGTCTCGGAACACGGGCGAAAATCGTACCCCCTTACGTTCAGTTCTTCAAAGAGCATTTCGATTGCTCCCTTTACCAGATAAAAACCCTCAGCATCCTCTCTCCAGAGAGACGGCGCCTTCTCTTTGTACCAAATGCCGCCGAGTCGCCATTCTTCGTCAGGGAGCGTCTTCCCAGCGTCGATAAAGACGCGGGCGACCTCGAAGAGACGAACCTCACGCATACCTCTGTCGAGATTGAGACGCAAATTCGCGATAAGCGCGGGCACGACGGTGGTCCGCAAGAGACCCTCGTCCTGACTGAGCGGATTGCTTATCGCGATCGTCCGTCTCCGTCTGTCCGTCGGAGGGATACCGAGTGCATCCAGACTCGTTGAATTCATAAAACTATAGTTGATCGCAGCAGAAAAACCGGCTCTTCGCAAACTCTCGCGGATTTGCTGGATGATGCGCGCCCCCTTCCCCGAACGGCCCGACGAGAGCGGGCTCCGCGGTATCGTGGTAGAAATCTTCTCGTAGCCGTAGATCCGCGCGACCTCTTCTGCAATGTCCCACATCTGCTTCAGATCGCGGCGGTTTGGCGGCGGAAGGACGACTATCTCGTCGCCATCCCCTTCCGCCGGGATCTGCAGTCGCCGCAGGATATCAGCCATTTCATCGCGAGACAGGTCGGTTCCCAGGATTCTATTGAGCCTCTCCGGCCTAACAACAACGCGATGCGAAACATAGCGCACCGGATACGCATCAACGATATCGTGCACCGTCCCCCCCGCGAGCTCCGCTATGAGCCCTGCCGCGCGGTCGAGAGCACGTTCGAGAAACTCGATATCCGTTCCGCGTTCGAAACGGTAAGACGACTCGCTGATCAAGCCCAGACCCCGTGACGTCCTGCGAATGGAAGACGACTCGAAGTACGCGCTCTCGAGGAACACCGTTCGTGTGCCGCTCGTGACCTCGCTCTCTTGCCCCCCCATTACGCCTGCGACAGCGATAGGCTTCTCCGCGTCCCAGATGAGGAGGGCATCGGGGGGCACGGAGCGCTCGACTCCGTCGAGCGTTCGTACCGCTATCGGTTCGTTCCGTCCGCGGACGGTCGCCGGCGTGCCGACCCTCACCTTCTTCCCGGCGAGCCGATCGGCATCGAATGCGTGGAGAGGGTGCCCCATCTCGAGAAGGACGTAGTTCGTCACGTCGACGACATTGTTGATGGATCGGATACCGCACTGTTCAAGCCTCTTTTTCATCCATTCGGGCGACGTGCCGACCGTGACGCCGCTGATCACACGCCCCGCGTACCGATTGCAGAGATCGGGATCAAGGATGTCCACGGAAAAACCCGCGTCGGGAAGGCTTCCGCTGATGCGGCAAGGAGGAACTACAAGCGGCATCTGCGTAATCGCTGCCACTTCTCTCGCGATACCGAGCACGCTGAGACAGTCAGGACGGTTTGGCGTGACGCTCACGTCGAAGATCGCCTCGCCTTCGACGGAATCGACCCCCTCCACCTCGAAGCCCGCCATGGTGAGGCGATCGGCGACCTCCCCGGGGGAGACGCCGATTTCGACAAATTCCTTAAGCCACGTGAACGGTACTCGCATGACGCTGCCTCTCAGAACTGCCGGAGAAACCGCAGATCGTTTTCGAAAAAGAGTCTGATGTCGTCGATGCCGTACTTGAGCATCGTGAGACGCTCGACACCCATACCGAACGCAAACCCGCTGAAGGTTTCCGGATCATAGCCTACGTACTCGAATACCTTCGGATGGATCATGCCTGCTCCGAGAATCTCGAGCCATCCACTCTGTTTGCACACGCGGCACCCGTTCCCCGAACAGAAGATGCAGCCGATATCGACCTCCGCGCTCGGCTCCGTGAAGGGGAAGAAACTCGGCCTGAACCTCACGGGTGTCCGCTCGCTGAACATCGTATGGATGAAGAGCTCGAGGACTCCTTTCAGGTCGCTGAAGGCAATGTCCGTGTCGACCATGAATCCCTCGACCTGGTGGAACATCGGCGTGTGGGAAACGTCGGCATCGCAGCGGTACACCTTGCCCGGAGCGATGACCTTTAAAGGCGGGGGCCTCATCTCCATGACCCTGATCTGCACCGGCGACGTATGCGTCCGAAGGACGACGTCGTCCGAAATGTAGAAGGTATCCTGCATGTCGCGCGCGGGATGGTTTTTCGGAATATTGAGCGCTTCGAAATTATAGTAATCAAGCTCGACTTCCGGACCTTCCCCGACCTCGAATCCCATGGAGGAAAAGATATCCGTAATCTCGGAGAGCACATGCTGGATGGGATGTTCCCTGCCCGGAGGCGTGTACTTGCCGGGCAGTGTGACGTCGAGCGCTTCGCTCAGGAGGCTCTTCCTGTACTCCTCTTCGCGGAGATGCGCTTCGATTCGCGCTATCTCGGCTTCGATGTACTGCTTGATCTCATTGACCGCCCTGCCGTAAGCCGGACGCTGCGCGGGGTCGACTGTCGGCAGCGCCTTCAATTTCTCGGTAACGATGCCTCTCTTCCCGAGATATTTGACGCGTAAAGCCTGGATGTCGTGCAGAGCACGCACTGAAGACGATTCCCTGAGAAATGACTCTTTGAGAGAGGGAAGGTCCTCCACCGCTCACATCAACTCTTTACTTTTTCGACGAGCCGATGAAATGCCTCCGTATCCCGATACGCCATGTCGGCGAGCACCTTGCGGTTCAGCGCGACATTCGCCGCTTTCAGCCGGGCCGTGAACTGGCTGTAAGTCATCCCGACCGAGCGCAGGGCCGCATTGATCCGGACGATCCAGAGAGACCTGAAATCCCGCTTCTTTATTCGCCTGTCCCTGTAGGAATAGAGGAGCGCTTTGTCGACAGCTTCCGTTGCGATCCGGAAAAGCCGGCTCTTTGCGCCGTAATACCCCTTCGCGCGCTCGAGGACCTTTTTCCTCCTCCTCCGTGTCTTGAAACCACCCTTCGCTCTTGGCATACAATTCTCCTCCTGAAACCGAACCGATTACCGATCGATCCGCTGCTCTCGACTCACGCCCCGAATCGCACTCCATCCCGGCCGGATCGTGCGTATCCTAAAGATACGGCAGAAGTTTTCTCATTCTGTCGTATTCGCAGGGAGACACGAGCGATGCCTTTCTGAGGCGCCTCGTCCTCTTGGCCGCTTTCCCCGTGAGGAGATGGCTCTTGTGCCCGCTCCTCTTCTTGAGCTTTCCCGTGCCGGTCACTTTCAATCGCTTCGCCGCACCTCTGTGGGTTTTCAACTTAGGCATTGTCCCCTCCGGAATATCGTCGATCTCTTTCGAGACGCTACGGGTTATCAAAAAAACTGAACCAATAGTATAGCAGATAAAACGAGAAGAGTAAAATAGGCGGAACGATAGGTACGGTCACCTCTTCACGACTTCGGCGTGACGACCATCGTGATGTGATTCCCCTCGAGTCTCGGTGCCTGCTCGACGTGGAACTTTCCCGTCAGCAGTTGCGTCATTTTTTCGAAGACCTTCATGCCGATTTCCGGTCTGATAATCTCTCGGCCTCGAAAATACATCGTCACTTTCGCCTTGTTCCCTTCGTCGAGAAAACGCCGAATGCTCTTCACCTTCAACCCAAGATCGTACTCGGTAATCTGCGGGCGTATCTTGATCTCCTTGATCCCCATGGACTTCTTCTGCGTCTGCTTCTTGCTCATCTGGTAGCGGTACTTCCCGAAATCGAGTATCTTGCAGACGGGGGGGACAACATTCGGCGCGACCTCCACGAGGTCGAGATCCCTCTCCTTCGCGATTTTCAATGCTTCGTATGTCGGCATGATGCCCAGTTGGCCTCCATCGACGTCGATCAACCTCACTTCTTTGGCCCGAATGTGCTGATTGACCCTGATATCTTTGCTTATGCTCTCACCTCCTCAGATGCTCACAGTTCCAAAGACTTCTTATCGATTTTCTCCTTCACGACCCCGACGAACTCATCGATCGACAATGGTCCGATATTCTCTCCGGACCGCTTCCTCACTGTCACGGAGCGATCCGACACCTCTTTGTCGCCTATTATAACCAAATAGGGAACTTTCATCATAGTGGCGTGCCGTATCTTGTAGCCGATTTTCTCGTTCTCGATATCCGCTTCGACGCGTATGTCGTGCCCCGCAATCGTTCTCAAGAGGTGCATCGCGTAGTCGGCATGCCGCTCGGCAATCGTGAGGATCTTGACCTGCACCGGCGCGAGCCATACCGGGAACGCTCCCGCATAGTGTTCAATGAGGATTCCGAAAAACCGTTCGAGGGAGCCCATCAATGCCCGGTGGATCATGATCGGCCTGTGCTCGTTCCCGTCGCTCCCGCGATAGTCCAGTGCGAAGCGCTCGGGGTTATTGAAATCCACCTGGATCGTGCTGCACTGCCATGGTCTGTTCAGGGAATCCTTCACTTTGATATCGATTTTCGGACCATAAAAGACGCCTTCCCCGGGATCGACGTCGAATGAGAGACCTTTTATTTCGAGCGCGCGTTTCAGCGCATTCGTCGCGCTCTCCCAGTGTTCGAGCGTCCCCACGTATTTCTCCGGCCTCGTCGAGAGGTGTATGTCATACCGCTCGAATCCGAAGGTCTTCAGGACGAAGAGCGTAAAATCGAGGACGGCGAGGATCTCGTCCTCGATCTGATCTTCCCGGCAGAAGATGTGCGCGTCGTCCTGCGTGAACCCTCTCACACGAAGAAGGCCGTGGAGGACCCCCGATCGTTCGTACCGATACACGGTTCCCAGTTCCGCAAACCGCATCGGGAGCTCCTTGTAGCTCCGCAACGTATGCTTGTACACGTGAATATGGAAGGGACAGTTCATGGGCTTGATTTCATAGTCTACGCCCTCGATCTCCATCGGCGAGTACATGTTCTCGCGGTAAAAATCGAGGTGGCCGCTCGTCGCCCATAGATTGAGCTTGGCGATGTGGGGCGTGTAGAGGATCTTGTACCCCGCCCGGTGGTGTTCCCGCAACCAGAAATCTTCGATCGCCCTCCGAATCAGCGCCCCATTCGGATGCCAAATGACGAGTCCCGCGCCGATTTCGTCGCTCGTGCTGAAGAGATCGAGATCCTTGCCCAGCTTGCGGTGATCCCTCTTCTTCACTTCTTCGAGATAGGCGAGATAGTCCGAGAGGGCTTTCTTGTCGGGGAATGACGTCCCGTAAATCCTCTGGAGCATCCTGTTCTTCTCGTTCCCGCGCCAGTACGCCCCCGCGACGCTCAGGAGCTTGAACGCGACGATCTGGCCGGTGCTCCGTATGTGGGGCCCTCTGCAGAGATCCACGAAGCCGCCTTCTTCGTAGAGCGATACCTCTTCATCCGGTATCTCGCGGAGCAGCTCGACCTTGTACGGCTCTCCGCTCCGCTCGAAAAAATCGATCGCTTCCTGGCGGGACACCACTTTTTTCACGAATGGCGTATTCTGCCGTACGATCTCGGACATCTTCTCTTCGATCAGGTGGAGATCCTCGGGAGAGAACGTCCTGTCGAGATCGAAATCGTAGTAGAAACCGTCTTCTGTTGCGGGACCGATCGCGAGCTTTGCCTCGGGGAAGAGCGCCTTTACGGCGTGCGCCATGACGTGAGACGTGCTGTGGCGGTAAATTTCTCTCTCTTCTTTCGTTTCGAATTGAACGGGTTCGATCTAAAAAAACCTCCGGCCTGTATTGCTCGCGATTTTCAGTACACCGATTTTACCCTGCGCGTGACGCGACCGTCAAGGAGATCTCGGCACCATCGGACGTCCGGAGGGAAAATGTTCTATAATGATGCATGGCGATTCTCGAGATAAAAAGGTACCCTGAGCGCATTCTCAAGCAAAAAACAGCGCCGGTCGGGACGATCAACGGCGCGACGCAAAAGCTCATCGATGATATGGTCGACACGATGCACGCTGCGCGCGGTGTCGGACTCGCTGCAAATCAGGTCGGCATACCGCAAAAACTCTGTGTCATCGATCTCAGCCTGAGGGGGGAAAAGGCGCCGCTCATCGTTCTCATCAATCCAATCATCCTCGAGAGAGAAGGCGTCATAGAGGCCGAGGAGGGATGCCTGAGCATTCCGGGTTATTTGACGGCAGTCAAACGAGCGGAACGGGTTTTCGTGAAAGGTCTCAATAGAGAAGGAAAAGAGATCTCGATCGAAGGGGAAGGTCTGCTCGCGAGGGCAATACAGCACGAGTTGGACCACCTCGACGGCCTCCTCCTCATCGATCGGATCAGTCCTCTCAAGCGGGAATTTTTCAAACGCCGCTACAAGAAACAGATGCAACATTCGAAAAGCGAGACATGAGCGAACCGTATCGCGTCGGAGATCCGTCACAGCCGCTCGTCCGTCGTTTCGCCGAGGGCCGTCGCCCGGTCGATCCGGGCGCGCGACCGTGACGAGAAGCTCTCTACATGTAGTGTAACGGTTCTCACACCATGCGCATCGCCTTTTTCGGAACCCCCTCGTTTGCCATCCCCTCACTCGTTGCCCTTCTCGAGTCGGATGAAGAGGTCGTCGCGGTCGTCACGCAACCCGACAAGAGAAGGGGGAGAGACCGCCTCCTCTCCCCCTCGCCGGTCAAGGAGCTCGCCCTGCGTCACAATCGCACAATTCTGCAGCCCCTCACGCTCAAAGATGCGTCGTTTCTCGATGAGCTCGCTTCCACGAAACCCGACCTGATCGTTGTCGTCGCATACGGCAAGATATTGCCGCCTTCGATTCTCGCGCTGCCGCCAGGGGGATGCATCAATGTCCACGCTTCCCTGTTGCCGAAGTACCGGGGCGCGGCGCCCATTCAGTGGTCGCTCATCAATGGGGAAAAAACAACAGGCGTCACGACCATGTTCATGGATGAAGGGCTCGATACCGGCGATATCTTGATGCAGGAAGAGGTTCCGATCGACGATGATGATACGGCGGAATCGCTCGGGAGTAAACTGGCCGAGCGTGGCGCTTCCCTGCTCATCAGGACCTTGCAAAGACTGAAAGACGGTTCCATCGAGCGGACACCGCAGAGAGGAGCCCCGACGTACGCTCCCCCCATCAGGAAAGAAGATGGCCGCATTCGATGGTCGAAGCCGGCGGTGGCCATATCGAACATGGTGCGCGGAATGTACCCGTGGCCCTGCGCGTATTGTTATCTCGGCGGGGAAAGGATTAAAATCATGAGGGCAAGAGCAGTTGACGGATCCGGCACGCCCGGGAAAATTGAGCGGGCAGACCGGGAACTCGTGGTCGGCACCGGGGAAGGGCTCCTCCACATAATCGAGCTGCAGCCGGAAGGCAAGCGGGTAATGAGTGCCGGCGAATTTCTTCGCGGGAGGAGTTTGCCCGAAGGCACGTTCTTCGATGAGCACTAGGTGGAAGAGGGGCTTCGCGCTGAAAATTCTCTACCCGTTCCTCATGTTTCTCGGTTCGTTCATGAAGGGCAAGAAGCCGTCTTACCAACAATTCATTATACGTCTCAATAACAAACTGGTGAGAAAAGAGTCGCACAAGCCCGGGAATCTTCTCCTCCTGCTCCCCCACTGTCTCCAGATCGACGAGTGCGACGTGAGACTGACATACAATATCTACAACTGCAAACGGTGCGGGCGGTGCGAGATCAAGGATCTCATCTCCCTCGCCGAGGAAAACCACCTGAAGCTCTTCGTCGCAACCGGCGGCTCGCTCGCACGGAGGGTCATCACCGAGACCAAGCCGGATGCCGTCATCGCGGTGGCCTGTGAAAATGACCTCAGCAGCGGAATCGCGGATACCTATCCGCTCCCGATCCTCGGCATCACGAACCAGAGACCGTTCGGGCCGTGCCTCAATACGAGGGTCGACCTCTCGGAAGTGAAGGACGCGATCCTTTTCTTCGCGCGATCATGAGCGGGAAAAGCATCATGCTGTCTCACCGACGTAACGCACCGGCAGGGGGAGCCCCATGAAGAAGACCATGAGCATGTTCATTCGCCTCCCCCTCTACATACTCGTCTTCGTGGTGCTCGGACTGACATTCGGCTACCTCACCTTCAAGGTCCTCAGCTTCAGCAGGACCGTCGAGGTCCCGAACCTTCACGGAAAGAGTCTGCTCGAGGGGAACAAACTCCTCGCGAACAGTAACCTCTACCTCAAAATCGAAGGCGAAGATTATGACACCCTTGTGCCGGCGGGTCACATCGTGAAACAAGATATGCCGGCGGGGAGCAAAGTGAAAGAACGTCGGGTCGTCAAAGTAATCATCAGCAAAGGACCTCGGGTCACGTCAATCCCCCTCCTCACGGATGAAACCCTCGCCAACGCCGAAGCCTTGCTGCTCCAGAAGGGACTGAGGATCGCACGGGTGATACCGGTTCACTCCGACGTCGTCGAAAAAGGCAGGATCATCGCGCAGAAACCGACGCCCGAGGACGAGGTGAGCGAAACGATCACCGTCCTTGTCAGCGTCGGTCCGCACGAGAAGAGGTACCTTTGCCCTGATTTCAGGGGGATGTTGCTTTCAGAGGCATCCGACCTCGCTCGACAGATGAATCTCATCCTTTCGGCGGAGGGACAGGGGCAAACCGTCGCGAGTCAGAAGCCCGAGCCGGGCAAGGAGATCAGAGCGGGGGATACGATTCGCTTGCAGCTTCCGTGATTTCTTTATATCATATACCTCCGTAATCGTATCGTTTCACCATCGTCATGCGGAAAATCGCACCGTCAATACTCTCAGCGAACTTCCTGCGTCTCGGCGAAGAAATCAAGGCCGCCGAAGCTGCCGGGGCCGATCTTCTTCACATCGACGTCATGGACGGTCATTTTGTTCCCAACATCACCATTGGTCCTGCGGTCGTGGAGGCCATTCGCGCAATAACGGTGCTCCCGCTCGATGTCCATCTGATGATCGAAAAACCGGATCTCCTGCTCGACGATTTCATCGCGGCAGGCGCGGATTTCGTGACGGTTCACTACGAAGCGACGCCCCATCTTCACCGGACGGTGCAACGGATAAAGGAAAAGGGCGTGAGGGCAGGTGTGTCACTCAACCCGGCCACTCCCGTTTGGTGCCTTGAAAACATCTTGCCGGACGCCGATCTCCTCTTGCTTATGTCTGTCAACCCGGGGTTCGGCGGACAGTCATTCATCCCCCTGGTGATCGACAAGATTAGGGCATTGAGACGACGCCTCGAGGAAAAGAGAGGTTCCGCCCTCCTCTCGGTAGACGGGGGTGTGAAGCTCGACAATTGTCGCGATATCGCTTCGGCCGGCGCAGATATTTTGGTCATGGGATCGGCATTCTTCGGTTCGGAAAATTACGCGGCGGTCGTAAAGGCATTTCGTGAAATCACGAAAGAGTGACGACCTCATCCGCGCAGCCGAAAGGTTGCGGAGACGCGCTCGCTACGGCACGGCCGTGAACGTGTTCCGAAAAGCGTTGACGGCGTGCCGCACGAGCGAAGACCGGAACGGGATGTACCACTGCCTGCGGTCCCTCGGGGATTTGTACCGTATGAAGGGCCAGTTCGCGCGCGCTGCGGCGAAGTACTCAGAGGCGATCGATCTTGCGCGAACGATGCGGTCTACGGATTTGGTGGCAGACGCTCGCATAGGGCTCGGCCTAACGTTCCGCGCGCTCGGCCAGTGGAAAAAAGCAGGTGAACTCATCCGAACCTCGCGTTCGCACTACGCAAAGAGGGGCGATCGCGAGGGGATCGCCTTCGCTCTCTGGGCGGAAGCCGGCACGCTGAGAATCAAGGGAGACGTACCAGGAGCACTGAAGACATTCCGGTCGGCCAGGAGACTTTTCCAATCGCTCGGCGACCGGGAGGGTGTGGCTTACTGTCTGTGCGGGCTCGGGGGCGCGTCGCGGGTCGCAGGGCACAGCAGGGCCTCTCTGCGTTACTATCGGGCTGCGGAGGGAATGTTCTCGGATTTGCGCGACACGTTCGGCAGGGCTTACTCCTTTTGTGGAATTGCGAATGCCCACAGGATGCTCGGCGAGTACCGCAAAGCCTTTTCTTTCTTCGGCAAGGCGACCCGTCTCTATCGGCGACTCGGTGATAGCGTGAGTTACGCATACACGTTGTGGGGACGTGCAACCGCCCACAAAATGATCGGCGAGTACAAGGAAGCACGGATCCACCTGAAGAACGCCATGCGACTGTTCAGGAAGACGAACGATCCGAGAGGGCTCGCGTATTGCACGCTCGGCTTGTCGGAGATCGCCGGCCTGACCGGCAAGAGAGCCACCGCGGGAAAATACGTTGGTGCCGCCTGGAAGACCGTCGTTGATCTTGACCTGAGTTTAGAGAAATGCCATACGGCGACCGTGGCGGAACTCCTCGCGAAGCAGGACTTCAACGGCTCCCGATGGTTCGGTGATGAACTGAAGAGCGGCGCGCTCTCCACGGCATCGGCCAGAGGGTGCTACCGCCGCCTCGGCCTGAATCTTCGCTACCGCTCTCTGCCGCTCAACATCCCGTGACACCGCTTCGCAGGTACGTCGTGACACAGCGCAGACATGGAGAAAGGAGCGCCGTGGGGTCCCTGAATATACCGAACACGCTGACGATCCTGAGAATCGCTCTCATCCCGATCTTCATAACGGCAATCATCTACGGGCGCTACTCTTACGCTCTCTACCTCTTCGCTATCGCCGCGATTACCGATGTGCTCGACGGTCTCATCGCACGCATGAAGAACCAGAAAACCAAGCTCGGAACATTCCTCGATCCGCTCGCCGACAAATTTCTCATCGTCACGTCTTTCATCGTCCTTTCGGTATACGGATGGATACCGACATGGCTCGCGATTACGGTGATCAGCAGAGACGTCATCGTCGTGACCGGATGGTTTCTCCTCCACTTTGTCACGGGCACAGCGCGCGTCGAACCTTCCCCTCTCGGGAAAGCAACCATCTGGGTCGAGAGTCTGCTGATCGCGTTCATCCTGCTCGGTATCAATTTTCCGTCTCTGCCGGGCATCCCATATGCGTTCTTTATCGCGACAGCCGCCGTCAGTATCCTCTCCGCTCTCCAGTACATGTATCGAGGCTTGAGAATCGCCCATGGCGACTGACGCCGGACTCCAAATAGCCTCCGTTCATCCAGGCAGCCTGGCGGAAGCGAGCGGATTGCGCGCAGGCGATATCGTGCGCACCGTGAATTCCCACAAAGTGCGTGATTTGATCGATTTCATGTTCTATGACGCCGATGAAGAACTGAAAATAGAGGTGGAGAGACGCGGAAGGAGAACGACCCTCGCGATCAAGAAGGCCGAAGGAAGCGTCCTCGGGATAGAATTCAAGCCCTTCACGATCAAGACGTGCAGGAACAACTGTATCTTCTGCTTCGTCAAACAGCTTCCCCGGGGGCTGCGGAAAACCCTCTACGTGAAGGACGAGGACTTCAGGATGTCCTTCCTCTACGGCAACTACCTTACCCTCACGAATCTGAGCGAAGAAGACAGGCACCGCATCGTCAGGCAACGGCTGATGCCGCTCTTCGTGTCCGTGCACACGACAAACAGAGCACTCCGCAACAGAATGCTCGGCAATCCGCGGGCTCCCGACGTCGTGAAAGAACTGCAGTTCCTCAGCAGCAACAAAATACGTTTCAACGCGCAGATTGTCCTCTGTCCCGGTTATAACGACGGGGACGAACTCCGTCGGACACTGAGCGACCTCTACAGGTTCTATCCTTACCTCCTGTCCGTCGCCGTCGTGCCGGTGGGGCTGACGATTCACCGGAAACATGCCCTCAACCCGGTCGAGAAGGAGGACGCGCTCCGGGCCCTCGACATCATCGACTCGTTCAGGAGGCGTTTTATTCACCGTCACGGCAACCCCATCGTCCATGGGGCGGACGAACTCTACCTCAAAGCAGGGAGAACGTTCCCGCCGGTCAGGCAATACGGTGAACGCCATCAGATCGGAAACGGCGTGGGAATGATCCCTCTTTTCCTCCACGAGAGCCGCAGACTCAAAATTCCCGCGGCTCTTCGGGGAGCGAGAAAATGTCTCACGTTTACCGGAACGGCCTTCTACCCATTCCTCAGGAAGTGGCTCGAGAAGTTGTCCGAAAAAGAACGTGTGACCATCGACGTGCTGCCGGTCGAGAACCACTTTTTCGGATCCTCCGTGACCGTCGCGGGCCTGCTCACAGGGAGGGATGTGATCAGAGCGGCGCTCGACAAGATTGACGGCCACGAACTGCTCCTCGTTCCGGATGTTGTGCTCGACGGAGAGAGGAGATTTCTCGACGACATCACCGTTGACAATCTCGAGGATGCACTCGGGATCCCTGCGAGGATAGTACCGGCTTCTGCGGAAGGGCTCGTTAACGGTCTCCTCGAGGCCGCGTGAGCAAGAGCGTGATTTCGATGATTGACAGAGAGGAGGCCCGTGCATACAATTTTAGTATGCGACGGATGGTCTTAGTGGTTGTTGCTCTCCTCGTCATGGCATCTGCGACGTCAGCAGACATTTACAGGTACGTCGACGAAGAGGGTGTCATCTGCTACACGGATGCACCGCGGGGCAAGAAGGCGGAAAAAATTTACCGTGGGACGACCCAGACGTTACCTCCTTCTGCCGCCGTCAGCGAGCGGGGGCCCACTGATGGCCACGCTCTCCCCGAGTACCATGAGATCGTTCATGAAAAAGCCTCCCAGTACGATCTCGATCCGACACTCATCAAAGCTGTCATCGCGACCGAGTCCAATTGGAATTCGCGGGCCGTTTCCAGAAAAGGCGCCATGGGGTTAATGCAGCTCATGCCCGCGACAGCGGTGGATATGAACGTCCGCGACCCATACGATCCTGCCGAGAACATCGAGGGCGGGACGAAGTACCTCAGATACCTGCTCGAACGATTCAACGGAGATCTCACGCTCGCGCTCGCGGCGTACAATGCGGGGCCAAAGACCGTCGAGAAGTTCGGATACGTGCCGCCGATCAGCGAAACGAAGAACTACGTCAATAAAGTGCTCGCACTCTATCGCGGGCAAACGTCTTTCTCTTCGTCGCCGAGTGAACCCTCGTACAAGAAAAGGTACCAGCCGATTTACAAGGTTCTCCTCGACGACGGAAGCCTGCTTTTCACGAATTCATCCCTTTTAGCGAGAAACACTGTCAGGTTTTAGATGTCCCCTGAACAGATCCCCCTCCGGGAAAAGATCCTGCAGTTGAAGCGCGAGCGCCGCGCCATCATTCTCGCGCACAACTACCAGAGAGACGAGGTTCAAGAAATAGCCGACTTTACGGGCGATTCGCTCGAACTCTCGAGAACCGCGGCATCCCTGGACTGTGACGTCATCGTTTTCGCGGGTGTTCATTTTATGGCGGAAAGTGCCTCGATCCTCTGCCCCGACAAGACCGTCCTCCTCCCCGAAGCCGAGGCAGGATGCCCCATGGCGGACATGATCCGCGTCGGTTCCCCGAGAGAGGTGATCATGGCGTACCCGGGCTTTCCCGACCCGCCTCCGCTCGTTTTTCCGACACACTTCAGTCTCGAAGCACTCAAACGACAGTACCCGGCCGCACCCGTCATCGCGTACGTGAACACGTCCGCGGAAGTTAAAGCGGCGAGCGACGTTTGCTGCACGTCGGCAAATGTCGTCCAGATCGTCGAATCGCTGCCGGACGCTGTGGTGATATCGGTCCCCGACAGGAATCTTTCCGCATGGGCGCAAAGACACACCACGAAAAAAGTCATTTCATGGGACGGTTACTGCCATGTCCATCAGAGAGCGGAACCGAGGGACCTCGAGAGGGCGAGGCACGCATACCCGCACGCGCTCGTCATGGCGCACCCGGAGTGCCGACTCGAGGTGCTCGAAATGGCAGATCATGTGACGAGCACATCGGGCATGCTCAGATTCGCGAAGGCGTCGTCCGCCAAAGAATTCGTTGTCGGCACCGAGCTTGGATTGCTCTATCGTCTGCGGAGAGAGAACCCGGGAAAGACCTTCTATCCCCTGCGTGAAGATATGGTCTGCCCCGACATGAAGAAGACGACGCTCGAAAGCATCTTCCGAGCCCTCCGGGATACGAGGCACGTCATCAGAGTCCCTGAAGAAATCCGCGTTCGCGCCAAGAAAGCCCTGGACAGAATGCTCTCGATCCGGTAAAAATACAGCATGGACTGCTTCATGAAAATAGCGGAACGGCGGATCCGGGAGGCGCTCGAGAACGGAGAGTTCGATAACCTGAAGAACAAAGGGAAACCGATCGTTTTAGAAGATGAAACGTGGATCCCGGAAGACCTGAGGATGGCCTATCGCTTCCTGAAAAATGCCGGCTGTATCCCGCCCGAACTCGAATTGCGGAACGAAGTCGTGAACCTGTGCGCCCTCATGAATACCCTCGATGACGACAAGGAAAGGCTCAAGAAAATCCGGGAACTGAATTTTAAGCTGCTCAAATTGAATATCGGCCGCAAGAGGCCCCTCACGTTCGAAGATTTCCCGGAGTACGAGCAGAAGTGCATCGAGAAACTAACCTGATTCTCTCGCGAGCAAATACAGTGACTCGCTCAGCGGCATTTCCGGATATGCGATCGTCGCCCGGATGACATCCGCAAGCGGATAATCGACGAAAAAACCCTCCTGATACATGACCCGCACAAAACTCCTCTTCAGGATATAGCGCTTCTTCCGCTTTCCATTCTTGCCGAGGAAGGGGACGATGACGTGCTCTCCGTCATCTTCGAGGCCGTACTGTTCGATCAACGCATCCACGTCTCTCATACGGTGGTGGTACTCCCCCGAAAGGCTGTCCACATTCTACCAGATTAACTCTTTCCGCCGTGTTCGCGTGCTTCCCCGCGGAAACCGTTATCCGGTGAGCCGCCCCGAGGCGACCGTTGAAAAAAATTCATTCCGTATGATATAAAGAATTCGGCCTTCACATACTATTGAATCGACGCTGGATGTCAGGGAAGTGGAGTGAGCCTCTACGGTAATTCTCCCGCTGCCCCGCAGCCGTGAAGGGAACGAAAGCCCAAACAACAGTGACAGGTGAAAAGTGACGAGCGAAGGAAAGGATTCGAAAAACTTCCAACGTGTTCTTTTCATCTTCATCTGTCAGGACAACCACTGGTGGTCTTAAGACCGCCGGGAAGGCGGGCGAGTAGGCGCCTCGGTATCGTTGTTGTGACGCCCTGAGCCGGAAGACCTATCCAGCCGTGTACGCGCTCCGTATTCAGAGCGGGTGCCGTTTGGCGCTCTGAAAGCGGGCGTACGTTCCCGAGGGAGGAAAAAATGGGTATATTATCCCCGAACGTTCTCCTGCGCTTCGGATAGAGGGGGAGAACGTGCCAGTCGCATCCCAAAGCGCCATTCTCGACATCCGCGATATCGCGTTTTCGTACGATCGTTCGAGGGAATTCATTAAAGGCCTTTCCCTCGCTCTCGCACAGGGCGACTGCGTCGCGCTCCTCGGCGCAAATGCATCGGGAAAATCGACGCTCCTCAAGCTTGCGAGCGGCATCCTGAAACCCTCTTCGGGTACGATCACCCTGTGGAACCGACCATTGGCGTCCTACATCCTGAGGGACAGAGCAAAATTGATAAGCTACCTTCCCCAGATCACGGACGTGCACGTGCCGTTCAAGGTGAAAGATGTCGTCAGTATGGGTGCGTATCCGTACGACATTCCCCCCTCGATGACGGTCGAAGAAGCGCTCCACACCGTCGGGCTTCACGAGAAAGCGGACGCGTTGATCACGGAACTGAGTGGCGGAGAAAAAAGGAGAGCGCTGATCGCCATGACCCTCGTGCAGGGCGCGGGGATTCTCCTCCTCGACGAGCCCCTCGCCAATCTCGACATCAAATATCAGATCGACCTGATCAGATTGCTCGCCCGTCTTCGGGAAGCAAAAAGGATCTCGATCATCATGGCGCTCCACGACATCGGCATCGCGCGCGATTTCGGGACGGTCATTCTCTTGAAAGATGGGAAAATCCTCGCTATGGGGAACCCCACGGCGGTCATCACTCCGTCAACGATCAGAGAGGCTTTCGACGTTGACATCGATGTGTCCCGTCTCTGGGCGCACGAGAGGTTTCTCTGCCGGGGATGATTTTTTTTGAACGAGGGGAATCCCGTGAGATCCGGGAACTGCCCCGCAACTGTGAAGGGAACGAAAACCGAATGCCACTGTCCCACGAAGAGCGGGATGGGAAGGCCGGTGAGTAGGTCGCCCTGAGTCAGGATACCCTCATGACACTTTCTATTGATCCCTTCGAGGGAAGAGGAGGTCATCATGAAACAGCCACTTCTCTGACATAGACCGTCTGCGCACAATGTGTTTCTCGGGGGCAGACGCGGCATGAGTCTCGCCCAATCAGCGGATGCGGATACAACGAGGCGAACGCTCGATCTGCACAGAGCGGGCCCGTCTGATCAAAAGAGCAAACAATATCCAATGTGCTTGATCGGCATTCATGCGATCACTTTGCACAAGGAAGGGAGGTTCCTTTTATGTGTAAGTCTCTAGCTCATGTGTGGTCACTGATCAGTATCTTCCTCGTCTTCCCTGTAGCGTTCCGTGCAAGTGCGGAACAGGTAATGCACATGGAAGAGGTTGTGGTCACGGCATCGCGGTACGAAGAAAGCGCGCCAGATGTGCCTGCACACGTGACCGTCATCACCAAAGAGAATATCGAACATTCTCCCTCGACAACGATTCCCGACCTCCTGAAGTTGTACGAGGGCATTTATGTCTCCGACATCGGCGGCAACGGCCGCAACGTCGTCGTGGACGTCAGGGGATTCGGAGAAACCGCACCGATGAATACACTCGTGCTGGTCGACGGCAGACGAGTCAACCAGCCGGATCTGAGCGGCGTCGACTGGTTCCAAATACCACTCGAGAGAGTAGAGAAAATAGAAATCGTGAGAGGCGGGAGAGGCAGTGTCCTCTACGGTGACAACGCGACGGGGGGCACCATCAACATCCTGACCAAAGAAGGAGAAAAACCGTCGCTCGACTGGGGCTTCTCGGGAGGAAGTTACGGGACCGTGCGCGGGACCGTCTCTGCAGGCGCGACGGGCGGAAATGCGTCCGCCTATCTCTCGGCGAGCGCAATGTCGACAGACGGGTACAGGAGTAACAGTGACGTGCGAGCGCACGACATTGGGATGAAGACAACGTTTCGGGGGAAAGACGTCAACGTCGACGTCAACGCCGGATACCATAAAGACCGTGCGGGTCTTCCCGGGGCCCTGAAACTGAGCGACTTCGCGCGCGGCATGTCGAGAACGGACACGACACATCCGGACGATTCCACGGATACCGAAGACTATTACTTCCAGATCGCCCCGGCATTCGCCTTGGGCAGCGATGACTATTTCACGATCGAAGCGTCGTACAGAAAGAGGGGGTTCCAATCAGTCGCCTCGGGCGACTGGGGCAACTTCTCGGCCAACAGCGAGATGAGGACCGTCGCGCTCTCCCCGCGCATTCTCCTGCGGAACACGTTCTCGGGATTCAAGAACCATCTGATCGCCGGCATCGACTATCAAGAAAGCGATAACGAAATCACGAACGACTCCCTCTTTTACGATACTCGCTCGATCGCACGGTACGACCTCGGAAAAGCGAACGTCGGATTCTACATGCACGACGAACTGGTCCTGTCGCAACGATTGAGGCTCTCCGCCGGATATCGCCACGACAAAGCGACTTTTTCCTTCGAACCAAGTGCTCCGCGCAGTGTCCGCAGGAAGGTGGATGTCTATACCGCCGCCGCGAATTATGCCTTCGACACCAAGCTATCCGCGTACCTCAGCATTTCGCGAAGCTTCAGGTACCCCGTCCTCGACGAGTTCTACAGTTTCGTCACCAACGCCGTGGTTACCTCTCTTTCACCGCAGACATCGGATACCTATGAGGTAGGCATAAGATATGCCCTGTCGGATGCCATCTCGGGACACATCAATCTTTTCCGGACCGATACACGGGACGAACTCTTCTTCAACCCATTCGTTTTCCGGAACGAAAATCTGGACGGTGCGACACGCAGGGAGGGGTTCGCGGTTTCCCTCACCGCGAAAGCGTCGGGATCGACGCGGATCGAATGCGCCTATGCGTATCTCGACGCCAGGATCCGAGGGGGCGGGTTCAGCGGGAAAGTTATCCCGAACGTCCCCGAGCACAGCGCCTCATTCAGTGCCATTTACACACCAATAAAAGGCCTCTCCGTGGTACTCAATGGCACGTACGTCGGCGAGCGCCCTTTCATCAGCGACTTCGAGAACGCATTCGATACGCAGGAGAGCTACGTCGTCCTGAACAGCAGGGTTCGCTACTCCTGGAGATCCCTGACGTTCTTCTTCGATGTCTATAACCTCGCGGACAAAACCTACTCGGGGTATGGCAGCGTGAGTTCTTTCCCGGCCGAACCCGCAGTCTATCCGTCCCCGAAGAGAAACTTTCTCGTGGGTGTCACGGCCGCTCTCTAACGATGCAGCGAAGGTACGACAGGAGATCGAGGCAAGTGAACGGCTCTCCTCGTGAGAGCCGTTCACCCCATGTCACATCCCCGTTCACGCTGCTCCTCCTTCCGGATCGTTTCGGAAATCCTTTCCACTTCAGAAACCAGCGTTTTTCGCAAAGATTCATCGAACAGAATCTGCGCATGGTTGCACTCGCAAGCGAAATGTGCTTCCGCCCAGGGCATCTTTGAGCTCTCGAAGGATACCAGCCCGTCTCCCTTCCCCTGCTTCATCTCGTCCGGGAAAACCTCCTCCGGAATGATGCGCTCCAGAGCGCCGGGAAACGAGAAGAAGGAAAACGTAAAAAGGTGAGGATCGGTTCCACCGGCGGAGACATAGGATACACCGGGAAGAGGTTCATCTCTCAGCGTCTCGAAGAATCGGGAATGCGGAAGAAGTTCTTGTAAGGCACGACTCTGCAAAAAGTCGCCGATCCTCTTCAGAGAATGTGCGAACGTTCGCCTTTCTGCGCGCGAAAGGAGAGGGGTAATCAGGGAGGCAACAGGTGCCAGATAGCTGGCGACTTTCGCGACGGCGCTCCCCTTGTGAGGCGTTGCGATGGTGACGAGGCCGCGCACCGCACTTTGATTTCTCGAGATGAATGCCCGTGCGATGAGCCCTCCCCTGCTGTGCCCGACGAGGAGAATGCCGGTGCGGGACATGTTTTCCGCAACGCGACAAACAGTTTCGAGTTCAGGGATGACCGACCGTATCGGGCCGGATACCCTCCGCTGGCTCCAGGCAATGACGGGAAAATCCCTCTCCCGCAGGTCATGGAAAAGGGTCCGGAGTTCACGTGGAGCCGCTGATTCAGTTTTGCCAATGAGGACCGTGAGCGGCAACATTCCACCGAGAATGCGTGAGTCGAAAGGTTCGACCCAAATGCTCTTGTCCATGCCCAAACCGTGGATGAAGACGACAGCCGGTTTTTCGGCCTTTCCTGCACAGGATACGATGTCAAGCGCCATGACCCGCCACGCTCACCGGCAACCTGCCCGTCGGCGTCCGCGATCCTGTCAACCATTGAGCGACGCCGTGCTGCGCATTCTCCGTCCCTTCGTACGCGGCGATCAGTACGTCCGCTTCCGGAAAATGTCTCAATACGTAAGGACTACCGAACGATACAACGATAGACCGACGAGCGGTTCGTACAATGGAGCGGATACGGTGCTGTTCGACCGCATCGATGCCAGCGCTCCCTTTCCACGCAGCGATATGGGTGAAAATAGCGACGATCGCTACCTTCTCCCCGATGTCGTCAGTTGCAGGCGGACCTTCGAGTGTACCTATCTTCCCAGAAAGCGCGGCCAGAGAAGGATCGAGCGAGAAACCGTCCTCTCCGACAACGAAAATACAAATGTCCTCACGCCGCGTCAAAGGGATGACATCCGCTTCGCCTTTCACGATCGTGACGGATTTGCCCGCCACGGAGGATGCGAGATGGTGGTGACGGGGAAAATCGATGGCACCCATATCCTTCCTGACGAGCAATGCCTTTCGCCGAATGATTCTGGCGAGCGACGACTCGATACGCTCGTAGCTCAAATCTCCTGATACAACTTTTGCACGCATTTTTTCCACGATCTCATCCGGGTCCTCCGGATGTAACAGGATGTCCGAACCTGCGAGGAAGCAGCTCAGCTCGGCTTCAGGCACCTGGCAGAGCGCGTTCATCGTGAGCGCGTCGGTCATGACGATGCCCCTGAACCCCAGGTCGTTCCGCAACAACCGATGGATTCCCGGGGACAGAGTCGCAGGAGCAGGGTCGATCGCCGGCACGCTCAGATGCCCGACCATAACGCTACTGACCCCGCCGGCGATTGCCTGACGGAATGGCATCACATCCGTCTCCATGAGATCGTCGAGAGACTTACCGATGACCGGAAGCGAGATGTGGGAATCGACGGCTGTATCTCCGTGCCCCGGAAAATGCTTCGCGCAACTGACGAGTCCCTCTTCCTCGAGGACACGGACGTACATCATCCCAAAGCGAGCGACAGTATCCGGATCGTCCGAGAATGCCCGCGTGCAGATGATCGGGTTTCGGGGATTCCGATTCACATCGAGGACAGGGATAAGGGGCAGATTGATGCCCACGTATCGGGCTTCGGATGCGATCGAACGCAACACCTCCGTCAGAAGCCCGACATCCTCATGACTCGCTCCGTCGATAGCTGCCGCCACAGCCATCTGGCAGGGGAAAAGGGTCGTCCCCCTCACCTGCTGGCCGACGCCGCGTTCGATATCTGCAGCAATGAAAAGAGGCGTCCGGGCCTCCGACTGGAGCTCCTCGAGGAATTGCCGCACCTCGTCCCTCTCCCCGCCAAAGAGGACGAAACCGCCGATGCCGCTCCGAACGAGACGGCGTATTTCTTCGCGGTAATGTGGAGACGGGATATCGTCACCGTTGAGCCGCGCGATAATAAATTGGTAGAGATTCCGTACCAAAAGATCGTTGTTGTTATGGGCGAAAGAAGACATAGTGGAGTCTATCAGATCGCCGTGCCCGTGACAACATGTCCTCCTCTCCACGGATCCCTCTATAAATTAGCTTCTACCGGGATTTGTGTGGATACATGTCCAGTTTCCTGGATAAGATTAAGATTCCAGTGTTGATTTTGTTTCAGGTGTTACAGCGTCCGTAAGATTGTCATTCCAGGCCTGATCAGGAATCCAGCGACTCCTCCCTTACAGGATATCTTCATAGACATCACGCCACTAAGGATTCACTGACTGGATTCATGCTGTTTTCCATCTGCGCTTCCACGCCGTTACCTGTCTCTCACGAATAACAGCATCTCTTCTATCCTCACCTCTTTCATAAGAAACCAGTATGGTCATCCCATATTGTTCCGTGACCCCGTCGACCAGTTTCTGCCTGCGCTCCTCAACTCTTTTAGCGAAATCAGTGGGATGCCACCCACCATAGAACGTTTCGTTCCTTCTCCGTGCAAGACTATAGACATAACCCTTATGCAGCATTACGGAGAGTCAAACGGCGACACTGGATTCCGGCTTTCGCCGGAATGACGGCCCACACTCATCCCAGAATATCCATAAATTAATATTTACTAAATTGCATCTTCTATGATATGTTTAAAGTGTGCTTGAACAAATCCACACCAATCCCACCAGAGACAAGATTATTTATCTCTTGAAGAAGAAGGGTCCCCTCTCTGTGGAGGAACTGGCACAGGAACTGCGCATCACCTCGATGGGGATTCGGCAGCACCTCCTCTCGTTGGAAAAAAAGGGATATATCGACTATGTCCCCCGAAAACAAGGTATCGGAAGGCCCGCGTTTCTCTATCGGCTCACGAGCAAAGCGCAGAACCTCTTTCCGACGATGTACGACGAATTCCTCCTCGACGTCTTCCAGGATATCGAAGCATCCAATGGCCGACAGAAGATCGACGATCTCTTCGCCCGACATAAGGTGCGTTTTTTAAATTATTTTCAGGACGCACAGCTGGATGGAAAGCCGCTCCGCGAGCGCCTCATGACGATTGCGGACGTCCTCAGTCGCAAGGGGTATCTCGCTGAACTCGTCGAATCGAACAATCACTTCTCGTTGAGAATTTTCAACTGCCCTCTCCTCCGGCTTTCCTCTGTTTACAAAGATGCCTGCCGGTACCATCTCGAGGTCTTCCGGGAGCTGATCGGCAAAGAGGTGAACCGCGAATCCTGTATTGTGGAAGGCGACACCTCCTGCACGTACGTCATACCGAAAAAGAGCTCGCCGTAAGTTGGACGTTCCCCGCCCGGCCTAACCCCTTTCCCCCTCTTGCCATAAAGCACGCTTTTTGTTTATTGTATTCCTAAGATTTCTTGATCACGAGCAAGGAGGTTAACCGTCGAATTGCCTACCCTGTTTGTGATAGGGAGAACATGTTGATCCGGCAAGTTAGATCTTTTGGGAGTCCGCGTAAAGAGTCGGTGTGCAGGCCCGGCTTGGATGCAGGGAAGCCTAAAGTCTCTTTCAGGACACCCACCTATTCTATAGGCGGATCTAATTTCTTCCTACACGGCAGGGTGGGTTTAGTATCCCGGGCAGGGTTATGATATCCATTCCTTTTTGGAGGATTTTACATAGATTACGATGTGCTCGCGACCGATGGAGAAAAACCCTTCGTAATTAAGCACCTCCGTCCTCCAAGAATCTTTTTTCATTCATAAGCCCCAGCCCGAACAAAAAAAGAAAACAACGGGGGAAGCGTACGCTTCTCTCATCAATCCCTCGACCATCGGAGAAGGGAGAGGAAGGGGGTTCACGATATATGAATCAACTCGTATTTGTGCTTATTGCAGTTATCGCGGGGATCTTCGCCGGGCTCATTGTCGCCTACATCTCGCAGACGAAACTCAAGAACCAGAAGATTGCGCTCGAACAGGAACGGGCGCGGATCATCGAGGAAGCCCAGAAAGAAGCCGAGAGCATCAAGAAGGAAGCCCTTGTCGAAGCGAAAGACGTCGTTTACCAGGCAAAAGCGGACGTCGAGAAAGAGATCCGGGAACGTCGCACCGAGCTGAACCATCTCGATAAGAGATTGAGGCAGAAGGAAGAGACGATCGAGAGGAAATTCGAGCAGATTGACAAGAGGGAACAGGAGCTGACGAAACGCGAGAAGGAATATACCTCGCGGGAACGGTCGCTTCAGGAAAAGGAAAACACGATCAATAAAGTGTTGAAAGAGCAACTGGAGACGCTCGAGCGGATATCGGGCTTGAGCGCCGAGGCGGCCCGCGAGGAACTCCTGCAAAAGGTGGAGGAGGAATCCCGCTTCGAAGCGGCAAAGATCTACAAGCGGATCGAAGACGAGACGAAAGAGAATGCGGAGAAAAAAGCGAAAGAGATCATCGGCTTCGCGATCCAGCGGTACGCGAGCGATTACGTCGCCGACTCGACCGTCTCGTCGGTCACCCTCCCCAACGACGAGATGAAAGGACGAATCATCGGGAGGGAGGGACGGAATATCAGGGCGCTCGAGGCGGCAACCGGTGTCGACCTGATCGTTGACGACACGCCGGAGACGGTCACTCTGTCCGCGTTCGATCCGGTGAGGCGTGAAATCGCGCGCATTTCCCTCGAGCGTCTCATCACGGATGGGCGCATCCATCCATCGCGGATAGAAGAGATCGTCGAGAAGGTGAAAAAAGAGATCGAAGCGCATATCCGCGAGGAAGGGGAAAAAGCCGTCTTCGATTTCGGCCTGTCGGGGATCCACCCCGAACTTATTCGGTTGATCGGGAGGCTGAAGTACAGGACCTCATACGGGCAGAACATTCTCCAGCATTCTCGCGAAGTTGCTTATCTCGCGGGCATGATGGCCAGCGAACTGAAAATCGACGCGAAGCTGGCGAAGAGAGCGGGCATCCTCCACGATATCGGCAAGGCGGTCGATCACGAAATCGAGGGCTCCCATCAGGAAATCGGCGCGAATATCGCGAAAAAGTACGGAGAAAATCACAAGGTCGTCAACGCGATTCTCGTGCACCACGGAGAAGGCGATCCCTCGACCGTCGAGGCAGCGCTGGTCGCTGCCGCCGATGCACTCTCGGCGGCGCGTCCCGGGGTGAGGAAGGAGAGCATCGAAAATTATCTGAAGCGTCTTGAGAAACTCGAGCAGATGGCCTTATCGTATCGCGGGGTCGAGAAGTGCTATGCAATCCAGGCGGGACGCGAAATCCGGATCATCGTGAAGCCGGAAGACGTGAGCGACGAGATCTCTTCGATGATCTCCCGCGAACTGGCACGGAAGATCGAATCGGAGATGACGTATCCCGGCCAGATAAAAGTTACCGTCATTCGCGAATCGCGGTACGTCGAATATGCGAAATAGGCACGGGCGTGAAACTGCTCTTCATCGGTGACATTGTAGGGAAAATCGGGAGGAATGCGACGAAAGCCCTCCTCCCCGCGGTCGCCGACAAATATAAGGTCGACTTCATTGTCGCCAACGGCGAGAATGCCGCTGGCGGTTTCGGTATCACCGATAAAATCGTCTCCGAGCTTTACAGCTACGGCGTCCACGTCATCACGACCGGAAACCACGTCTGGGACAAGAAAGAATTCATCCCCCAGATCGCGAAGGAAGACAGGGTGCTGAGACCTCTCAACTATCCCCCGGGTGTGCCCGGATTCGGCAGCGTACTCTACCGCCTCCGCAACGGACTGAAAGTCGCCGTTGTCAATCTTTCGGGGCGAGTCTTCATGTCCAACATCGATTGCCCGTTCAGAATCGGCAAAACGGAGGTCGAGCGATTGCAGGCCGAAACCAGGGTCATCATCATCGATTTTCATGCCGAGGCGACATCCGAAAAAATCGCCTTTGGCTACTTCATGGACGGAAAGGTGAGCGCCGTCATAGGCACTCATACCCACGTCCAGACGGCGGACGAGAAGATAATGCCTGCTGGGACGGCCTACATCACCGACGTCGGCATGACAGGACCCGCGGACTCCGTCATCGGTATCGAAAAAGAGCAGATCATCCAAAAATTCCTCACGAACCTGCCCACGCGATTCGAAACAGCCAAAGGCGACGGGGTCTTTTCCGCGGTCGTCATCGAGATAGACGAAGAAAACGGAAAAGCGAGCGCCATCCAGCGACTGCAACTCCGCTACCCGTAGATTTCAGGGCCGAACAAAGAGAGGGGAAGGTCCTCCCCTACTTCGGCGGATTCTGCTGGGGTTCCTGCGCCGACCCCTGTTGCGGTGCCGGCTGTCGTGGCGCCTCGACAGGACCGTCCGTAGGCGATATGGGCTGCTGCTGCGAGGCGGGCGTCTTTGTGACCACCGAACCACCCCGCGATGTCAAAACGGCGAGAGTCAAGGACGTGAGCATGAAGATCACTGCGGCGACCGTGGTCATTTTGCTGAGGAACGAAGCAGCCCCGCGGCTCCCGAACAGGGTCTGGCTCGATCCGCCGAAGGCGGCACCCATTTCCGCCCCTTTCCCGCTCTGGAGTAGGACGACCGCGATCAAAAAGAAGCAGACGAGAACATGAATTATCGTCAAGAGTATGGTCATTTTTTTCTCCCGAACGTAACGATGCTGGCAAACTGCTCCGGTTTGAGGCTCGCTCCCCCTACGAGGGCGCCGTCCACATCCGGCTTCTCCATGAGAGAATCGATATTCTCCGGCGTCACGCTGCCGCCGTATAGTATACACAATCTCTCCGCCTCGTTTCCATAAAAGCCCCTCAGCTTCTCCCTTATAAATGCGTGGGCATCTTGCGCCTGCTGCGGCGAAGCCGTCCTTCCCGTGCCGATTGCCCAGATCGGTTCGTATGCGACGACCAGCCCTCTCGGTGCGACTCCGTCCAACCCCCTCTCGATCTCCCGATGAATCACCTCGAATGTCTTTCCTTCCTCCCGCTCGGCGAGGGATTCGCCGATGCAGAAGATAGCGCCGAGTCCGAATTTCTGGGCGGCCCTTGTTTTCTTGTTCACGACGTCGTCCGTTTCGAAAAAATACTGGCGACGTTCCGAATGCCCGACAATAACATACGAACACCCGACATCGGCGAGCATAACCGGGGAAATTTCTCCCGTAAACGCCCCCTTTTCCTCAAAAAAAAGGTCCTGCGCGGCGATCCTGACGTTGCTTCCCCTCACCTCTTCGGAAACCCTCGCGAGTGCCGTGAAAGGCGGAGCAAGGACAATCGTCACGTCCGTTACGTCCTTCACCAAGGGGAGAAATGCCGAGAGAAAAGCGAGCGCCTCCGGAATCGTCTTGTGCATCTTCCAATTCGCCGCAATGAAGGGCTTTCGCATGCGATACTTTACTGTCGCCATCGAACCATTGTCAAGCGGGAGAACGGGGGTCATCGATGCCGTTCGCCACACCGGTGCTCTTTAAAAAACCATGCCTTAAGAGTAAAATATGCCCTACATGAAATCATGATCCGTAAAGGGGGCTACCGTGAAAAAAATCTTGCTGAACGAAAGAGACATTCCGAAAGAGTGGTATAACGTGCAGGCCGATATGCCGACTCCTGTGCCGCCACCGCTCAATCCGGCGACGGGACAGCCGATTTCGCCTGACATGCTCGCCGCGATCTTTCCGATGAACATCATCGAACAGGAGGTGAGCACGGAACGTTGGATATCGATACCCGGCGAAGTGCTCGAAAGATATCTCATTTGGCGGCCGACTCCCCTCCATCGTGCGTACGCGCTCGAGAAATTCCTCGGAACACCCGCGCGCATTTACTTCAAGAATGAAGGGGTAAGTCCCCCGGGAAGTCATAAGCCGAACACGGCCGTCGCCCAGGCGTACTTTAACAAGGTCGCCGGTATCAAGAGACTCGCGACGGAGACGGGTGCGGGGCAATGGGGCAGTGCGCTCTCCTTCGCCTGTAACCAGTTCGGACTCGCGTGCAAAGTCTATATGGTCAGAATCAGCTATAACCAGAAACCCTATCGCAGGACTCTCATGGAGACATGGGGAGCGCAGTGCGTGCCGAGCCCGAGCCCGGATACGAACTCCGGCAGAAAATTCTATGAGGAGAATCCGGAGCACCCGGGCAGCCTGGGCATCGCCATCAGCGAGGCGGTCGAGGACGGCGCGACATCCAAGGACTCGAAATATTCGATAGGGAGTGTCGCAAATCACGTGCTCTTGCACCAGACGATCATTGGCCTCGAGGCACAGAAACAGCTCGAGATGGCGGGGGATTACCCCGATGTCGTCATCGGTTGCGCGGGCGGCGGGAGTAATTTTTCAGGGCTTGCCCTTCCGTTCGTGCGGGACAAGATTCACGGGAAGCAGGTTCGGATAATCGCCTGCGAGCCGGCCTCCTGCCCGACGATGACGAAGGGTCCTTACGTCTATGATTTCGGTGACACAGCGGAGACCACGCCGCTCTTCGCGATGCACTCTCTCGGTCACAAGTTCATGCCCGCTCCGATCCATGCCGGCGGATTGCGGTACCACGGCATGGCCCCCATTGTCAGCCGCCTCCTGATGGATGGTTTGATCGAAGCGCGGGCGTATGGCCAGCTCGAAACATTCGCAGCGGGGGTCACCTTCGCGAGGACAGAGGCATTCGTACCAGCGCCGGAGACGAACCACGCAATCGCCTGTGTGATCGAAGAAGCGAAGAAGGCAAAGGAAGAAGGCAAAGAAAAAGTGATCCTGATGAACTGGAGCGGTCACGGGATCATCGACCTCGCCGCGTACGACGCCTACTTGAGCGGAAAGCTCGACGATTACGTACTCCCCGACGAGGAAATCCAGAAGCTCCTGAAAGATTTGGAGAAATTTCCTAAACCGTGAGGATTTTCGGGTGGGGGCATAGCGCCCCCTCCCTTCGGAGCGAATCCCGCTCGCACGCGGAACCGCAGGCACTATGGCGATGACAATTTACTGCAACCAACTCGGCATGCTCACCGCATTTTCCTACTGCACAAGCGTCAACAATGGCATGCCCTGCCGAAACATTATCGGCTGCTGGAGGGCACGGTGCGACATTCTTGCTTTTCTCCGCAAACATTTCACGGATGACCAGCTCAGAGACGTGTTCAGCGGCATCCCAAGATCGCGGATCGATCGGATTATCGATGTCCTGCGGGAGAGCGGGAAATATCCTCCCCGTTCTCAGGACTGAGTCACCAGACGCCCATCCGCCATCCTGATGGTTCTGTGACAACGCCGGGCGAGGGACTCGTTGTGGGTCACGATCACGAACGTCACCCTTCTGCGCTCGTTGAGATCGGCCAAGGTGGCAAAGAGCTCTTCTCCGGTTTGCGTATCCAGATTCCCCGTCGGCTCGTCCGCGAGCACGACTTTCGGTTCGAGAATGAGTGCCCGCGCGACCGCGACACGCTGCTGTTCACCTCCCGAAAGCTCGCCAGGACGATGCTGCTTACGTTCCGATAACCCGAATTCCTCGAGGAGCCGCTCCGCCCGTTTCTTGATCTCATCGAAATGTTGTCCCTTTATGCCGCGCCGCTCCCCGATCCAGATGAGACCGGGCAGCAGGACGTTCTCGAGCGCGGAAAACTCCGGCAGAAGGTGGTGAAACTGGAAAACGAAGCCGATCGTCCTGTTCCTGAAAGAAGCGAGTGCATCCCTCCCGAGGGAAAAGATGTCACTATCGCCGTAGAACACCCTGCCCGACGACGGGGCATCGAGCGCTCCCAGAATGTGGAGAAGTGTGCTCTTGCCCGCGCCTGAAGCACCGACGATGCCGACCATTTCCCCTTCTTCGATCTCGAGCGTGATCCCCTTCAATACCTCGAGTCGGCCCGCGTCCGTCGCGAAAGACTTTCGCAGATTTTCTGTCGCGATGAGCGCACCTCTCCGGATCTTCGTCATTTATCGGCCTTCGTGCCGGTGAACTCCTTGAGAGTTTCGCCTGTCTTCTTCACTCCTTCGGTCACCTTCTTCGTCGTATCTTGCACGGCGCCCACTTTCTCCTTCAGCTTGTCCGCTTCCTTTCCCAACTCTTCACTCTTCTCCTTCAGGAGTTCGCCCGCCCGCTCGGATTGTTGACCGAGCCACCGAAAAGGATCGCCGCCCTTCCAGAGCGACAGCGCGAGGAAAATGATGACCGCGAGGACGAACAGACCGAGCACTTTGAAAAGCAATCTGAACATCTATCCCTCCATATCCATCCGGATGGTCACTCGTACCGCAACGGTTCGACCGGATTGATTCTCGCCGCCTGCCACGCAGGGTATATCGTCGCGAGAAAACTGATCGTGATCGCTGAAAGCGAGACGACCACGAAGTCGATCGCCTTCGTCTTCACGGGCAGACGGCTCAAATAGTACACATCGGCCGGGAGTTTGATCACCTCGTAGGTATTCAGTATGTAGCAGAGAATGTACCCTCCGATGACGCCCACGATCGTCCCGGCGACGCCGATGAACAATCCCTGCAGCATGAAGATGTGCATGATCCCCCGGTCCGTGGCACCCATCGCTTTGAGAATCGCGATCTCCTTCTTCTTCTCGATCACGTTCATGATGAGTCCACTGACGATGTTGAACGATGCGACGAGAATGATGAGGATCAGGATCACGAACATCGCGAATTTCTCGAGTTTGAGGGCCGAGAACAGATTCCGGTTCATCTGCATCCAGTCCTTTGCGTAAAGGGGGAACCCGAACATCGCCTGGACCCGTTCCCTGACGCTCGACGCACGGTAGATATCCTCCAGTTTGAGTTGCACGCCGGTCACGGCGTCGCCCATTTCAAAAAAATCCTGCGCGGTTTTCAGATCCGTCAGGACGAGGTTCGCGTCATATTCGAACATGCCAACCTCGAAGATGCCGGCGATCCTGAACTGTCTCACCTTGGGCAACATGCCGAGAGGGCCGATCTTCCCCACCGGGGAGAGGACCGTGACCACATCGCCCATGAACACGCCGATACTGCTCGACAGTTCCCTTCCGACGACGATGCCGGGCAACCCATCTTTCGAGACGAGACCATCCAATCCTCCTTCTTTCATGAATGTCCCGATATCGGTCGCCTCCAATTCGGACGCCGGTTCGATGCCTCTCAGGAATACGCCCTGCGCCTTCTTGCCGGAGGATACCATCACCTGCCCCATGACGAACGGCGCCGACGCACGGATGTCTCTGTCATCTTTTACGCGGTCGATCACGGTTCGGTATTCAGGCATAGCACCGCGGTAGTTCAGAACCACGACGTGGGCATTGACGCCGAGGATCTTCTTCTGGAGATCCTCGTGGAACCCGCTCATGACGGAGAGAACCACGAGGAGGGCCATGACACCGACCGCGACACCCCCGATCGAGATGAGGGCATTGACCGAGATCCCCTTCTGTTTTTTCTTGGTTCTGAGATATCGGAGGGCGATGAAAAGACGGTAGCGAAGTATCATGATTCGATGGTATACGCCGCGGGAAAGGGCAACCCGCCGCAGCAAAGCACAGGTGACCTGTTCACGTGCGGTCACTCTCGAGCGGCAGCCCGTCAGGATACATCGCTTCTCTGTTCGGGCTTCAGCTGAGGAAAGAGGATCACGTCGCGTATCGATGGCGAATTGGTCAAGAGCATGACCAGCCTGTCGATACCGATGCCCTCTCCAGCCGCGGGGGGCATGCCGTACTCGAGCGCCCTGATAAAATCCTCGTCCATGATGTGCGCCTCTTCGTCACCCTGTTCACGCGCCCTGACCTGCGCCAGGAACCGCTGTTTCTGGTCAAGCGGATCGTTGAGTTCGGAAAAAGCGTTCGCGATTTCCCGCCCGCAGATGAACAACTCGAACCGTTCGACGAGATCGGGGTTGTCCGCTTTTCTCCTCGCGAGGGGCGACAGCTCGACGGGATAATCAATGATGAAGGTCGGCTGTATCAGCTCCGGCTCGACCATTTCTTTGAAAATCTCATCGAGAAGTTTTCCGAGCGTCATCCCCCGCTCGACAGCGATTCCCTCGCCTCCCGCCCACGCCGCCAATTTTTCACGGTCGGCCAGGGCTTCCCTCGGCACTCCTCTCCGGACGAGTGCCTCGAGCAGAGGTACTCGCGGCCACGGGGGAGTAAAATCAATACTGCGTCCCTCGTACTCCACCGTCAGCGTCCCGAGAACCTTCAGGGCGACAGAAGAGATCAGTTCCTCCGTAAACGCCATGAGAAACGTGTAATCCCGGTATGCAATGTAGAATTCGAGCATCGTAAATTCCGGGTTGTGCTTTGTCGATATCCCCTCGTTACGGAAATTTCTGTTCAACTCGTAGACCCGCTCATACCCGCCAACGAGCAGCCGTTTCAAATAGAGTTCCGGCGCGACTCGCAGGAAGAGGTCGACGCCAAGGGCATTGTGATGCGTCTTGAACGGTTTCGCCGTCGCACCCCCGGGAATCGGCTGCATCATCGGCGTTTCGACCTCGATAAACCCGTACGACTCGAGGAAATCGCGTACCGTCCTGATGATCATGCTCTTCTTCGCGAAGACCTCTCGCACCTCCGGATTCACGATAAGGTCGACATACCGCTGGCGATAGCGCGTCTCGATGTCGCGCAAGCCGTGCCATTTCTCCGGGAGTGGCCTCAGGGACTTCGTGAGAAGCGAAAACTCTTCGACTTCGACCGTCAATTCATTCGTCTTCGTCCTGAAGAGTTTTCCCCGCACGCCGACGATGTCCCCGATGTCCAGTTTCTTGAGCAGTGAAAAACGATCGCCGAGGATGTCCCTCTTGAAATAGATCTGTATCTTGCCGGTCTCGTCCTGGATATGGGCAAAGGCTGCCTTGCCGAAATCCCTCATCGCGACGATACGCCCGGCAAGGGAACAGGCGAACGGGTCTCCCCCAAGCCTTTCGTTCGTCATCCCTTTCGCGATCTCGTGCAGTTCGACGGCGTGATGTTCCGCTACGAAGGCACCCCCGTAAGGTTCGATGCCTGCGTCCCGCAATTCCTTGAGCTTTTTCAGCCGCTGCACGATCAGTTCGTTACCGTCTTCCATGAAAGAGAAATAGTCTACCCCCTCGATTTCTCCTAAGTCAATTTTGCCATGCTCTCGAGTACTTTCAGTTTCGACGCCTCGCCGACCGCGATGAGGGTGTCTCCCGGCTCGATGACCGTCCGGAACGTCGGATGGAATTTCATCTCGCCGTTCACCTGCTTGATAGCGAGGATGATGATACCGAGTTCCCGCCCGATCCCGCACTGATCGAGGGACGGCCCCGCTAACTCCGACTGGTCCTGCACCGCGATCTCTTCGATCTGCAAATCGATATTCCCGCTCTTCGTCGCGAATTCGATGAAATCAACCACTGCCGGCTTGAGAACCGCGTGAGCGATGCGAAGGCCTCCGATGTGGTAAGGGGAAACGACCCGGTCGGCGCCCGCCCGCAGCAGTTTCTGCTCCGATCCCTCCTCGCCGGCCCTCGCGACGATCAGGAGGCCGGGATTCAATCCCCTCGCACTCAAGACGACGTAGAGGTTTTCCGCATCTGTCGGGAGAACGGACATCAGGCATCTCGCCCGTTCGATCCCGGCCTTTCTCAGGAGTTCGTCATTCGTCGCATCCCCCTGGAGAATGAGGATATGAGATTTCTGATCGGCATCCTGGATGACCTCGTTCTTTTCGATAACAACAAAGGGCAGGTTCTGGTGGTCCAGTTCTTTCACGATAACCCTGCCCATTCTCCCATACCCGCACACAATGTAATGGTCCCGTATCCCCTCGAGCCTCTTTTCCACTCTCTTCCTCCCGTACAATTCTTGTAGCTCGCCCTCGAGCAGTATCTTCGCGCCCGTGCTGAGTGTGTAGAGGACGGTCCCCACGCCGCCAATCAGGAGAACAATCGTGAAGGCCTGCCCTCAAAACGACATATCGTGGATTTCCCGGTATCCGACCGTCGTGAGTGTGATAACCGTCATGTAAAAGGAATCCCAGACGTTCCAGCCTTCGATCGCTACGTACCCCACCATGCCGAACAGAATCACGAAGCCTATCATCGCGGCAGACACGATGAATCGCCTTCTCAGTTCCTTCACGTGTTCCGCAACTCCGTCATCGGGTGTTCGGTGGCCTCCCGCGTCCTGTCGTTTTCATTCCATTATAGCCGAACGCCGATTCTCCGAGATCGCGGTGCCCTGACCGGCTCAAGCCAGAGGAAGAGGCAGACCTTATCACCACAGGCGAAACAATCTCCGCACATTCTCGATCTCGTCGGCGATACATCCCGCTCTCCGGATCTGAAAATCCCGGTAGGTCTTGACGCGATAGCTATCCGTTTCCCTCCAGACCTTAATCGCACCGTCGGTATCGGTCCTCAAAACTATCCTTCCCCTCAAGAGGGCGAGCATGTCTTCATGGGGGTGCCCGAAGGGGTTCTCGCGTCCCGCGCAGATGACCGCGATCTCCGGGTTCACCGCATCGAAGAACGCGGAGTGAGCCGACGTTTTCCCCCCGTGGTGGGGAACCTTCACGACATCGCTCGCGATCCATTTCTCGAGATGGAGTATGTCGTCCTGGGCTTCTCTCTCGGCGTCCCCGGCGAAGAGAAACGAACCCCGGTCATCCGAAATCCGGAGGACGAGCGATCTGTTGTTGTCCCCCACATACTCGCCTCCCTGTTGCGTGTAGAATTCAGGATACGGATGGAGGACGGCAATACGGTAGCCCTCGCCGTCGATGAGATCTCCCCGCGAAAGGAAGCGACAGCGCTCAGCGCGTGTCATCGGCTCCGGGCAGGTCTGCCCCGCATGCCAAATCTCCTTAACATGGAACCGCTCGGCGAGAAACGGCAGCCCCCCGATGTGATCCGGGTGCCCGTGGGAGAGAGCGAGCGCGTCGATATGTCCTTTCCCGCGATATCGGAGGAACGAGGCGACTTCCCTTCCGGTGAGCCCCGTATCGACGACGAGCGTTTTCCCATCGGGCAATTCGACAACCGCCGCATCCCCCTGTCCCACATCCAAGAACGTGACGCTCAGCACGTTCTTCGCCGCGAGGGAAAAGATACCGTAGCATACGAGCGTGACGAGCGGAAGCACGAGGAGATATTTTCGCCGACTATCGAGAAAAAAGAGGAAGAACGCCCCGTAGAAAAGGAGGAGGACGACAGGGGGAAACGCCGGGATCCCGATATCCGCAAACGATATGTCCGAGAGGGAGTCCACCATCGATAGCGCAGTCTCCGTAATACGAGAGATGAGAGAAGGAAATGGGTAGTGGTTTGTGAGGAGAAAGACAAAGGCAGAGAGGAGCGACAACGGAATGAGGACGAATCCGATAAAGGGAGCGACGAGGAGGTTCGAAAGCGGGGAGATCAGGGAAATGTAGTGGAACGAGTATGCGACGAGAGGTGCCGTTCCGATCGTCGCGGCGAGGATTGTCACTCCTGTTTTGCGGAGATGCCGCAGTACCGCGGGATCCCTTTTATCCACGTTCTCCGACCATTCGACCGCGTATCCGATGAAGAGGACGGCGAGAAAAGAGAGCTGAAAAGATAACGTGAACAGCGACATCGGGTCCCAGAGGACAATCAGGAACACAGCCACCCCGAGCGATTGCAGCCAGAAGCCCTTTCTCTCGATCATGAGGCCGACGAGAAAAAAGCTGATCATGATGAACGATCGTATCGCGGGGATGCTGCCACCGGAAATCCCGAGATAGGCGACCATGAAAGGGACGCTCAGGATCGCCGCAGCCTGAGACGGCGTGAGGTAGACGGTGAGCCGCTGAAGTGCGCCGTAAGGGAGCACGCAGATCACGACCCGGAAAATGGCGAACAGAAACAAGGAAAAGAGCCCGAAGTGGGTGCCGGAAATCGACAGGAGGTGCGCAAGGCCCGAGGCGTTGAACGCGTGGCGTACCTGCTCGCTGAGATGTGCCCGTTGACCGATCGTCATAGCGGCGAGGAGACCCGCCGAATCGGGTGAAAACGTTTCCCGATAGAGCGAATCGAGGCGGTATCGCAACCCTTCGAATGCGGCACCGAGGGAAAAACGGCGCGTGCCTTGACCCTCTACGTTGAGAAGTCTCGCGTAAGGACTGTCACTTCGCAATGCTCCGGGGTTGTAACGCTGCGGATCTTTCAGGAACGAGACCTCAAGGTCGTATTCACTCCCGAGCGAAAACCCTCTCTCCGAAATGATTGCGACCTCCCGTCCCCGCAGTGAGTCCGTGGGGTCTCCCGTCGCACGATTGACCGCGGAAATAATGCGGGCTGTCTGCCGAAACGATCCGTTTGAATTCATCAGTGGGTACGTCGAAAAAACGCACCTGATCGCGACCGGCTCTCGTCCCGCGGGAACGACGAGGTCGGACTCTGCACGCACAGCGGCGTACGCGAGCGCGAGGCACAGTGCGAGCACGAGGAGCGGCCTGCGACGTCCCAGCAGGTAAAGAGACAGAGACACCGCGAGAGCGCACGTCAGGTAGGGGAAATAAGGAAAAGAAGAGAACAGGACGATGCCGAGTGCGAAGACGGGGACAAAAAACATTAGGTCATCTGTTCCTCGATGACCCTGGCAAGGTCCTGCGCGAGGCGTTCGATCAAAGAAAGACTTTCCCCTTCGACCATAATCCGGATCTTCGGCTCGGTTCCCGACGGCCTCACGAGCACCCTCCCTCTGCCTGCGAGCGCCTCCTCCGCCGTCCGGATCGCTTCCGCAATTCCCGGAATTGCCGAGAGATCCCGTCCGCTTTTCACCTTCACCTTCACGTTCGCGAGAACCTGGGGAAAGAGGTGAATATCTCGGGTCAGCTCGGAAAGCGACGCTCCCCTCTTCTTCATCAGATAGAGGACCTGAAGCGCGGTCAGAGGGCCGTCTCCTGTCGTATTGTGGTCAAGAAAGACGATATGCCCGGACTGTTCCCCGCCGAAATTGTACCCCCCCGCACGCATCTCTTCGACGACATACCGGTCGCCCACAGGAGTCCTGATCAAACGTATCCCGTGCTCCTCGAGGAATTTTTCCAGTCCGAAATTGCTCATGACCGTCGAGACGACCGCGTTTTTTTTCAGCGACTTGCTCTTCTTCATTTCGATCGCCCACATGCCCATGATCTGGTCACCGTCCACAATGTTGCCCAGCTCATCGCAAAAGATAGCCCGGTCAGCGTCTCCGTCATGCGCGATACCGAGGTGAGCACCGTGACGTTTCACCGCCTTCCGAAGTGATTCCGGGTGGAGCGCGCCAGCGTGCGCGTTGATGTTCATCCCGTCCGGCGTGTTGTTGATCGAGATAACCTCCGCCCCCAGCTCCCTAAACAGCCATGGTGTGATCTTATAGGCGGCCCCGTGGGCGCAGTCCACGACGACTTTGAACCCCTCGAAGGTCATACCACGGGGGATCGTCGATTTTATGTACTCTATGTAGCGCCCCGTCGCATCATCGAGGCGGTATGCCTTGCCGATCTCGGCACCTCTCGGTCGATAGCTTTCGAGGCGATCGTCCTCTACTAACCGCTCGATCTTCTGCTCGAGCTCGTCGGGAAGCTTGAAGCCTTTCGAAGAAAAGAACTTTATCCCGTTGTCCTCGAATGGATTGTGCGACGCGGAAATGACGATACCCGCGTCCAGTCGGAGCGTCCGGGTAAGAAAAGCGACCCCCGGCGTCGGGATCGGACCGACGAGTGTCACATTCATTCCCATCGCGCAGATGCCGGACGTGAGGGCGCTCTCTATCATATACCCTGACAGGCGGGTATCTTTCCCGATGAGGATCATATTTCTCCCTCGTGACTCCCTGAGCAGATACCCGATCGCCATGCCGATTCGGAGAACGATCTCGGGCGTCATCGGATGGTCGTTTACGGTTCCTCGGATCCCGTCCGTTCCGAAGAGTCTCATCGCATTGCTCCTTCTCGTACCCTGATCATCGCTTTCGCGATTTCGCTCCTATCACGACCTGAGCCGTCACCACCGCCGTCTTCGCCCGCACCGAGCGACCGGACATGTCGAGCCTCAAATCCTGGCTGAACGTTTCGGTCATCCCTGTGACGTCGATCGCCTCCGTTTTCACCGTGTGAATCCTCGAGAGTTCGCGCTTGACTCCTTCGACTTCTATCGTCGGAGGAGTGACGGTCACCGACTTCACGATAAACTCTTTCTCCGGCTCCCCGATGACGATGGGAACAATCTTGACCGTCTTTCTCATCGTCTCTTCCGTCACGACCTTCACGCTCGACGGGTTGATGTTGCTGACCGTCACATGGGACGGCAATCGCACATCGTCACGGTGAATGTAAAAAGTATTTTCGCCCGGCTTGGCATTGCTCAGGTCCAGAGAAACGGCGAGGTCGGTCGGCCTGATGTTCTTCAGCAATCGCTCCTGACCCCTCATGTTCAGCCCGATCACCTTTGCGCTCTGGCTGACGATCTCGAGCCCGGGAGGAATATTCCTGAATTCGATCGGCACATCGAGGGATACCTCGGACTGCCCGCGCGATGTCACGAACACCCAAAGAATGAGAGAGAGGATAACCGCCGTTATCTTGAGACCGATGTTATCGATGATGGCTTTTTTCACGTTCTGCTTTCTCCGTAAAAAGATCGGTGAGAATATCCCTGAGCTTCCCCATGTCGAGAGGGCCCTTGAGCTCGCCTTTCAGTGCGAGCGAGATGGCTCCCGTCTCCTCGGAAACGATGATGACCACGGCGTCCGTTTCCTCGGAGAGACCGAGGCCCGCGCGGTGACGCGTTCCGAGGGACTTGCTGATGGAGGGTCCCATCGTAATCGGCAGAAAACACCCCGCCGCGATTATCCGATTCCCGCGTATGACCACGGCGCCATCGTGGATAGGGGACGTCGGGTGAAAGATGCTCAGCAGAATCTCTTTCGACACCCGCGCGTCGAGCGGAGTCCCTATTTCCACGAAATCCTTGAGGCTCGTCTCGCGCTCGATCGCGATGATGGCGCCGATCCTTCTGTTGGCAAGGGCAACCGCAGCCCTCACGATCTCCTCCAGCGACTTCAGCTCCTCGGCCGAGGTGAGCGCCCGAAGAAATTTCGTCTCCCCCATCTGGGCGAGCGCTTTCCTGATTTCGGGCTGAAAGAGAATGATGAGAGCGATGACGATCTGCGCCCAGAAGCTCTGGATCAGCCAATCCACCGTATAGATCCCGAAATACCGCGTGACGAACGAGGCTAAGAGAAGCACACCGAGCCCCATGAGCATGCGTGCCGCCTTCGTCCCCTTGATCATGAGGAGAAGGCGGTACAGAATGATCGACATCAGCGTGACGTCGACGAGATCCTGCCACCGTACTTGTCTGACAAAATCAATCATGATTGTTTTTTTCGCCCTTTATGATACCACAGTGCTCCAGGGTCGTTTGACAAAGAAAAGTGCGATAGGGTATGTTTAAGAATACGATCGCGGGGTGGAGCAGCCTGGTAGCTCGTCGGGCTCATAACCCGAAGGTCAGTGGTTCAAATCCACTCCCCGCCACCAGAAAAATCAAGGGCTTGCGTCTCCGCAAGCCCTTTTTTGTCGCTTTCGCGCACCCCCTCCGACCGTATTGGAGACACAATTCACGCGCGTTATCTCTTACTTAATTCATAAACTAAGTCAGTCAGGGTATGCGGTCGATCCGGGAGAGCACCGCGGACGATACGAACCATTATCCGACGAGGAAGCCGCACAGCACCGCAAAAAATAGAGTCGAGGAACCAGTCATCGCTCGTCGGTAATTTTGCCGATCGCGGCATCTGGTGATTCGGCCTGGACGGTACCGACCTCGGCGAATCCGCTCGACTGCAATTTTTTCCGATACCACTCGTTCCCCTTGAGTCCTATAAAAATATAGAGTCCGACTTCGAGCCAGAGGATAAAGAGCACGCCACCGATGCTGTCCCCCTGCCGGAAATGTGTTTCGGCCAACGCGAGGAGAGCGGCAAGCGCGAAAAAGGCTGCCGCATGTCTCCACAGCCTCTTGTAGAGGAGCCAGATGCCCGAGAAGAGGAGTCCGGGCCATGAAAAGCCAACCTTCACGGCGTGATAGCTGCCGAGGGGATCTCTGAAAACGGTAAATGTTCGTACTCTCTTCAACGGGACCGACTTCTCCGCGGATGAGGATTACGTCCCTTCACTCTTCCGGTCGTCCCCGATATCCGAGATCACTCTGTCGACCTCTTGTTGTGTTTCCCTCAATCTGCTCCTGCAAAAACGGATCAGTTCGGAAGCTTTCTTGACCCGTTCGACCAGCGCATCCACGTCGACTTCGCCGGACTCGATCTCCTTGACGATTTTTTCGAGCCCTGCGATCGCCGACGCGTACGTCAATTTACTCTTCGACATCGTCCTCCTCCACCCGGCTCCTGACAGAACCGAGGAAAACTCTCGTTCTTATTATATCGCCCTCCTTGACGGCCGAACTGTCCTTGAGAGCACGCCCGCGAAAATAGGTGATGCTGTACCCTCTCATGAGGATGTTGGCGGGATCGAGGTGCCGGATCGCCTGATCAAGCTGCTTCAGCAAGCTGTCCTGCTGATCGAGGTAACGTTGCGCTCCTGCGGAAAGCAGACGAGCGTCCACGGCGAGTCTCTGACCATGCCCTGCGAGGAGTTGAGCCGTCCCACGGAAAAACCCTCGCAGTGTTGCCTCCAGCCTCTGCCTCTCTCCGGCGAACCGATCCCGGACGATCTGCCCGAAATGCTGCACTGCATATCGGAATCTGTGCAGTTCGCCGCGAAGCAACGCGCCCGCCGCGCGGATGCATGCCCTCTCGGCGCGCAAGACCCGTTCCTCGAAATCGCGAATGCGGTCAAGGAGGAATTCAGCGACCGCCGTCGGCGTCTTTAATCGAGTATGGGCGACAATGTCCACCACGGTGTCATCCCTCTCGTGACCGATGCCGGTGATGACAGGGAGGGGGAATGTCGCTACCTTCAGGGCGAGAGCGTAGGAATCGAAGCAGCTCAGATCGACCTGCGAACCGCCTCCCCGGACGATGACGACCGCGTCGTAGTGATGCCGGCGCTTTTCGATTTCGCCGAGCGCCGCAAGGAGCGACGCCTCGGCTCCCTCTCCTTGCATCGTCGCATGGTACAATTCGTGAGCGATCGCATACCCGTCAGGGTTTGCGTCGATATGGTGGAGAAAGTCTCCGTACCCCGCCGCCGTCGCAGAGGAGACGACAGCGATTCTCTGGAGGACCAACGCGAGCGGTTTGGCTTTGTTCAGTTCGAGGAGACCTTCTTTCGTCAATCGCGCGATGACGTCCCGCTTCTTCCGCGCCATTTCTCCTATGGAATACGCAGGATCGACGTCTCGGACCTGGAGGCTGAGTCCGTAGACTTCGTGGAAGGTGACAAGCACGCGGAGAAGTACTTTCATCCCCTGTTTGAGCTGTTCCCCCGTGGCGAGCGCGAACTTCGAAAGAATACCCTCGAGAGAAGATGCCCAGATCGTCGCCCTCATCTGCGCCACTGTTTTCTCTCCCTCTTTCTCGACGAGCTCGAGATAACAGTGGCCGCGCGCGTTGCACCGCATCTCGGAAATCTCTGCAACCACCCACAGCGGCGCAGGAAATGCCGATTCGAGCGTGCTCCGTATCGAAGCATTCAACTCGGAAAGCGTGAGATACGGTCTCTGCGCGCATGCGATATGGGGAACAAACTCCATGTCATGTGCTCCTTTATGCGCCCCGCATAAGCGAGCCGCCGACTGTAATCTAACCGGTTCTCGCCATTCTGTCAAATTTGACATATTTCCCGATCTGTCACTATACTGTAGTGAGACCCTGGGGGAGGCCATGAGGCCTGAGAGTCTCCGCATGAGCGCGGAAGAGACCCCACGAACCTGATACGGGTAATGCCGTCGGAGGGAATGGGAAGCAGGCCGTATCTCTTTCCGCCCTCTATTGTGAGGAGGGGGCAGACAGGGATGCGGTTTCGTATTTTATGGACGCGATGCCGTGCCCCTGGCGATAGTACGGCGAAAAGAGCGATCATCGGGAGACGCAGCCCGAGAGGGAGAACGTAGGCACGCCGGTAAGATGACGAGAATCGAACTTGCAAGAAAAGGCATCGTTTCCGACGAAGTGCGTTTCGTCGCGCAGTCGGAATGCGTCGATGCGGAAAAGCTCGCGGAGGACATCGCGCACGGTTTCACCGTCATCGCGCGCAATGCGGCTCATGACATTCCGCCGCTCGGCATCGGGAGGGGGCTGCGGACGAAGATCAACGCAAACATCGGAACGTCGAAGGACAGGGTCTCGCTCGATGAGGAACTCGAGAAGCTCCGCGTGCTCACCCGTTATGGTGCGGACGCCGTCATGGACCTCTCGACCGGTGGTCCGCTCCGGGATCTTCGGAAACTTCTCCTCCAGAGATCGCGGATAAGCGTGGGGACCGTGCCGATTTACGAAGCGGCGGTTCGGGCCGCAGAAGAGCACGGTACGATCGCGAAAATGACGACCGACAGCATATTCGAGGTCATCGAAGACCACGCGCGCGAGGGGATCGACTTCGTGACCGTGCACTGCGGTCTCACGAGGCGTGCCATCGAACGCCTGCGGGAAGAAGGACGAATCCTCGATATCGTGAGCCGGGGTGGATCGTTCCTCCTCGAGTGGATGATCTACAACGACAGGGAGAATCCGCTCTATGAGCACTTCGACCGGCTGCTCGAGATTTCGAAACGCTACGACGTCACCCTTAGCCTCGGAGACGCCCTTCGGCCCGGATGTCTCGAGGATGCGACCGATCGGAGCCAGATCGAAGAACTCCTGACGCTCGGTGAACTGAAGGACAGGGCGAACGACCAGGGTGTCCAGGTGATCATCGAAGGACCCGGCCATGTTCCCCTTGACCAGGTTGAACTGAACATAAAGATTCAAAAAGAAATATGTAAGGGCGCGCCTTTCTACGTCCTCGGTCCGCTCGTGACCGACATCGCCGTGGGGTACGACCACATCGCTGCGGCTATCGGGGGAGCGCTTGCCGGCGCGGCAGGCGCAGATTTTCTGTGCTACGTGACGCCGGCGGAGCATATCAAGTTGCCCGACATCCATGACGTGAAAGAAGGGGTCATCGCATCGAAAATTGCTGCGCACGCGGCGGACATCGCAAAGAGAATACCTTCTGCTATCGAACGGGACAAGAAGATGGCCCGCTGCAGAAAGAACCTGGACTGGGACGGTCAGATCGCGCTCAGCCTCGATCCGGAGAGAATAAGGGAATGGCGCTCGAAGATTCCCCCGACCGAGACGGACGTGTGCAGCATGTGCGGCGAGTTCTGCGCCATAAGAACCGTCGAGAGGGCTTTGCGGAAAGAACGGTAGACCGAAGGAATCGAAAATTTCTCCCTACCACTTGGGACACCATGGAACTGATCGGGAAGGGACAGTGCCCACGATGAGTCTTCTCCCATGCACGTAGTCCTCACTGTTGCCGGCTCCGACCCCACGGGCGGGGCAGGACTGCAAGCAGATCTGAAGGTGCTGAGGACTTTCGGCGTATGCGGCGTGTCCGTCGTCTCCGCGATCACCGCGCAAAATACGATGGGGGTCGAAGCCATCTTCCCCGTCGAGAGGATCGCCTTCGAAAGACAGCTCCGCGTGCTCCTCGCAGATATGAGACCCGTTTCCGTGAAAGTGGGCATGCTCTACAGCGCATGGACCGCGGACATCCTCGCACACATCTTGCACGAACACCGCATCGGGAATATCGTTGTCGATCCGGTAACCGTCTCGTCCTCCGGGACGAGCCTCGTCGACGATGGCGTCCTCGATATGATACGAACACATATGTTCCCGATCTCGCGGGTCATCACACCCAATATTTACGAGGCAGCCGTTCTCACGGGACTCGCGATCGAGAACACGGCGGATATGAAAGAAGCCGCTCGCGCCCTCAAATCAATGGGGCCGGAGGTCGTCGTCATCACCGGAGGGCATCTCGAAGGAAGAGCGACCGATCTCTTCTTCGACGGCACATTTCACGCGATCGAGGGCGAAAAGCTGCGCGGCGAATTCCATGGTACCGGGTGTGCGTTCTCATCGTCCGTCGCCGCTCTGCTCGCGAACGGATACGCGCCGCTCGATGCGGTACGGAAAGCCAAATCGTTTGTCACCGATGCGATGAAAAAGGCATACTATCCGGGAAAGGGAATGGCGCTCTTAAATTTCTGACAGGCTCCTCGAAAAGCCCTGTTCGGCGTCGAAGGAAATACACGGGTCGCCGTTCTTCAAAGACAGGCTGGCTCTCGTGCTAAAAAATGGTCGTTTCCGATGACGAGGGCTTTCGGAAATCGATAGACATACATTGAGTGTTATCGCGTAATGAAAGGAGACACAGTGGCAAACAACCGCGAAAAGAAACCGATCGATCCGGCAAAAATGCAGGTTCTCAGAAGCCTGCCCATCGAAATTAAACAGTCGCTCACGAGAGAAGAGGTCGATGCCTTCCTCCACGACGAGGTCTGGCCTGATTCACTGACCGAAAAGCTCAAAGACTTCCTCGTGGATGAAAACTAAGACGTTTTTCCACTGCCAGGCCTGCGGTTATACGAGTCCAAAATGGCTCGGCAAATGTCCCGATTGTCAATCGTGGAATAGCTTCGCGGAGGAGCGAAGAGTACCTTCCGCCCGCCTCGCCTCCTCTCCGATCCTCTCTGGCAGGTCGCAGCCATCTCCTCTCAGTGCCGTCACACCGGGCGCCGCTCACCGAACATCTTCCGGCCTTGGGGAATTCGACAGGGTGCTCGGGGGCGGAATCGTCGCAGGCTCGGTCATCCTCGTGGGGGGCGATCCCGGAATTGGCAAATCGACGCTCCTCCTCCAGGCAGTCTCGCACATCGCCCAAAAACTGGGGACGGTACTCTACGTCTCCGGCGAGGAGTCTCCGGAGCAGATCAAGATGCGGGCCGACAGACTTGCGATTCACACGGAGGGGATAATCCTCCTGCCCGAGACCTCCCTCGAAGCGATCATTCAAACCGCATCCACGATGCGCCCGAATGCATTGGTCATCGACTCGATCCAGACCGTCTTTACGGAGGAACTGAGTTCAGCCCCCGGTTCGGTGAGCCAGGTGAGAGAGTGCGCCGCCAGACTCATGCTCTTTGCAAAAAAATCCGATATGCCCGTCTTCCTCGTCGGCCACGTGACGAAGGAAGGCGAGCTTGCCGGTCCGCGCGTGCTCGAGCACATCGTCGATACAGTCCTCTACTTCGAGGGTGACAGGGGACACGCATACCGTATTCTGAGAACGGTAAAGAACCGATTCGGCTCGACAAACGAAATCGGTATCTTCGAGATGTCGGATGCGGGTCTCCTCGAGGTGCAGAACCCGTCGGAGCTCTTTCTCCTCGAGAGGCCGCTGCAAGTACCTGGGTCTGTCGTAGTGGCGAGCATCGAGGGAACACGTCCTCTCATGGTAGAACTGCAGGCGCTCGTTTCGCAGACCAACTTCGGCGTGCCGCGACGAACGGCGATAGGCGTGGATTTCAACAGGGTGAGCCTGCTCGTCGCCGTGCTCGAGAAAAAGCTCGGGTTCCGCCTCGGCGCGATGGATGTCTTCGTCAACGTCGTCGGCGGACTCAAACTGGTGGAGCCGGCGGTCGATCTCGCAATCGCAACCGCGATCGCGTCCTCCGTCAGGGACATCCCGGTCGATCCCCGTCTGTTCGTCTTCGGCGAGGTCGGGCTGTCAGGAGAAATCCGCGCTGTGGCGCATGGGGAAACGCGCCTCAAGGAGGCGGCGAAAATTGGATTCGCTCAGGCGGTCATCCCTGCCGGGAACAGGGATAAGCTTCGCGAAACGTTCGGACTGAACCTGCGGGGAGTGCGGAATGTGGAAGAGTGTGTGGCGACTGTTTTTGCTCGTTAGCGTTCTCTCGATGCTCCATTCCTGTGCCACCAGGAAAGCCGTCACACCCGATGTCCTGGTGACGGACATCGATGAACTCCTCGCATCGAAAAGCCGCATCTCGACCGTCGAAACGACCTTCTCCGTTGTCTTCGAGAGGGGCGACACCAAGAACAAGGGGGACGGCGCTCTCAATCTCTCGAAGAACGGGGATTTGTCGATGCGCATCTATTCGCTCGGGTGGCTCGCCTTCGAACTGACGTCCCGTGACGGCGTCGTGCAGAGCAATCCGCCAATCGACAGAGCACGATGGGCGATCCTCTTCACGGGGCTGCGGGATTGTCTCTTCTGGTGGGACATCAAAGACTTCCTCCTGGAGGAAGATGATCACGAGTACGTGTTGCGTTCAGAATCGCGCTCCCTTCGGATCGACAAGCGCTCGATGCTCCCGGTTTCCCAGACGATCACGTTCGGGGATGGCAGGCAGCTCATGATTACGTACAGCGATCCCGAATACGGAAACGGCGAGTGGTACCCTTCGAGAATGAGGATGGACCTTTTCCCCTACACGGTCACCATTACGATTCGGGAGATTTCATTTCTCACCGGGGATCAGGCCGAGATCGATAGCCACCGTCCTCACAATCGAGCGGTCGATCGCATCGGCCTTCGCGAGATACCCCTCGAGGAGCGCGTTGTCGCACACGGTATTGATCAACCTCGGGGTCCCTTTCGTGTACTCGAAGATGCTCCGGACCGCGTCTTCTGAAAAAATATCTCGCGCGCCTCCCGCGACCGACAAACGGTGCCTGATATACTCTCCCGTATCTTTTTCGGAAAACTCTTTCAGTCTGATCTTAACTGCCACCCGTTGCTTGAGCGGTTCATCGAGGGAAAGGACATGCTCCAGCTCTGGCAATCCGAAAAAGATGATGTTGATCATCTTGCCGCTCGGCTGCTCCATGTTGAGGAGCCCCCTGAACTCTTCCATGATCTCCCGGGAATTCAGCATCTGCACTTCATCGATCATGACGACCGCTTTCTTTTTCTCGTCGAGGATTTCATTCAGCCGCCGGTAAATCTGCGAGAGGAGTTCGACCTTGTTGTCCTTTACGTCTCTTACCCCGAGCTGGATCGCAAATTTCTTGAAGAGCCATTCTGAACTCACGCTGGAATGCACGACGACGAGAAGTGCGGCTTCATAGGCATTCTCGTCGAGCTCCTCGAGGAAACGTCGCGCGAGAGTCGTCTTCCCCGTTCCGATGCCGCCGATGACGACGGCGAGCCCTCTCCTCGCATCGACAACGTGCCTGAGCTTCACCATCGCCTCGGTATGGAGCGAGGTATGGTAGTAAAACCGCCGGTCAACGACGTTCGAGAACGGATGCTCTCTTAACTGGAAAAATTCGAGATAGTCCATGGGAGAATGATCGACGAGAGACTGTCAGATCCGCACAGACAGATTACAGGTAAGATACCCTGTCCTTCTTCCTTTCCTTCTGCATTTGCTGATGCGCCGTGTCGTGCACCATCGCCTTCAGTGTACTCACTTTCGTTGCGACCTCGCGGAAATGAGGATTCCATTCATAAACCTGCGCGTAGGCATCCAGCGCCTCGCCAAGGTTGTTGTTCCTTTCGTAAGCGTCTCCAAGATCGTACATCATCGTCCAGAACGCTTCGTCGCGCTCGCGAATCTGAGCGAGCGAATCTCTCAACACCTCGATCGCGAGCGGATAGAGCCCTTTCTCCAGATAACAGACGCCCAGCATATTGGAAGAATGGGAAAACCGCTTCGGATCGTTGCGCGATGCCTGAAATTCCCGTATCGCGTCGTCAATGAGCCCCATTTCTTTGTAGGCGATACCGAGATTGTAGTGGGTCTCGTAATCTTCCGCCGCGATCTCCTTCTCGAGCCCCTTCTTGAACTCATTGAAGATATCCATCACCTGATGATCGGCCGACTCGTGTGCAGTGCCCTCCGCGTTCAGTTCCCGGAAAGCCCCGGGGAGCTTCTCCACGCCGTCAGCGTTCGTCCTTTCACCGGTCTCCGTCGTTTCTCCAGTCGTGTCACGAACAACCGGTTCAAGCCAAACGTCCATTTGCGTATCGGCGTACGCTTCATCCGCGCTCCGGACAGGCTGTACCTCGTCGCGAGGAGCGTGGATGCCGGGAGACAGGGGCTGCTCGTTCGGTCCCGCAGGCAACTTCGTCCCTCCAACGCCGGCTACCACGCCAGGTTCTCTCCCCTCCCTCTGCAGCTCGGTCATCGCAGCGAGAACTCTGGGATCCTCGGAACGTAACGACATCGCTTCGCGAACCATCTGCTCGCTCCTCGCGGGGTCTCCTGCTTCCCGGTACAATCGACTCAGGGTGAGACATTCCGAGACGACCCCTTCTTCATTGCCGGTAGCCTCATGGATCTCCTTCAGTTTCACGTGGAGCTCAATGCTGTCCGGATTGGATCGACCGAGCGCATCGAGCGCTTCCCGCGCCTCATCGTAAAGGCCATAGCGCATATACACATCGGCCTCGACGATCGCTTCGTCGACCGAAGCACTCCCGTCGACTGCAATCAGTTCTTTCCCGAGCTTCTTTTCGAGTTCCACCACCGCAGAGCGCACAGCCTCGTTATCCGGCATTTTCTTGAGCGCTTCGCGGTAACAGGTGAGGGCTTCGTTCTGCCTACCGTCACGGACGAGGATATCGCCGAGAGAGAGAAGGTCCTGAACGAGCCGTCCATCCTCATTGTGCCTCCTGTGGAGCGTCACCAGTCGTTTCCCCGTTTCCACTGGATCAATCTCCCTGAACGACTCGAGAAGTGCAACCGCGTCCTCATAAGGCTCGTCGAGGAGGAGATCATCGAGAACAGGTTGATAAACGTCCCACGCTTTGTGCCGATCCCCTTCCTTGAGAGCGAGCCTCGCACACATCTTTCGCGCACGGAGATTCAACGGCTCGAGAGCCGACACGCGATCGAGGTACGACCGCGCGTCATCAAGCTCACCCAAACTCTCCAGGATCTCTGCCACACCGAGCGACACGTCGGTATCCTCCGGGAACAGGGCGAGCACCTCGTCGATATGTGCGCGCGCACGCTCACGAATTCCTGCTTTCCCGTAGAGAGAACCGAGACCGAGGAGCGCCGGTTTATTGTGCGGATCGAGCGAGAGAATCTTCCTGAAGAAGTCGGTTGCCTTCTCCGTCTCTCCCGCCTCGCCAAGCAGCTGCGCGATGCGGAGAAACCGTTGGGCCGCTTCGTCAGTTCGACCGTTGCGGAGAAATGTTTCCGCGAGGGTGACGTGCAGTGAGACATCGGCAGGAGCGAGGGAGAGCATCTTTTCGTAGGTGGCGTAGAACTTCTCCCATTCCCCTTTCTTCGCGAACGCGTCCGCAGCCGAGCGATAAAATGCGAGCGCATCCTTCGTGAGCCCTTTCGCTTCCTGTAGCTCCCCGAGAACGAATAAAGCGTTCCCGTCCTCCGGTGCGATGTTCAAAATCTTTTTGTACAGAGCGGTCGCCTTGTGGGCGAATCCTTCCTCTCGGAAAAGGCGAGCGGCCTCGTGGTATGCGGCAATCGCGTTCGTGCGATCGCTCTTTTTGAGGTAGAGGTCACCGATGGTGTTGAAGGTGGTCGCGTCTGGAGACTCTTTCGTTATTTTTTCCCATTCAGCAATGGCTTTATCGATCTGGCCCCGGGCGAGATGTTTCTGGGCTTCTCTGGCTATGCTCGTTTTATCTGCCATTTCAGGTATTATTCAAAGTATCACAATCGGTTGCCACTGTCAATGATACTGATTGCCGATGCATTCGTAGGATGACGATCGACAGAGAACATATTCTCGGGTTCTTCCGCGAAAGGACGAAACGCCCTCTCTCGTTCCGAGAGATCGTCTCGCTCCTCGGTTTGAACCACAAAGAGGCCCGTTCCCTCAAGAGGATACTGCGCCTCTTGGTGAAGTCGGGAGAACTCGTCCTCACGCGAAAAGGGTTGTACGGACCGTCCGAGACGATGTCGCTCGTCAGCGGACTCTTCGAAGCACACAGAGAAGGGTACGGCTTCGTCATCGCGGAGAAACCCGGAGAGCGTGACGTATTCATCCCGGCGCGCGCGACGGGTGGTGCGATGAACGGTGACCGCGTCCTTGCGCGGATCGAGGATTCGAGGAGACGAGCGGGGAGCATCGTCAGGATACTGGAACGCGCGCACGAAAAAGTGGCGGGCATATTCGAGAAGACGCGGAGCGGATTCTATGTGAAACCGAAGGACCGCAGCATCCCCTTCGATCTCGTCGTCGCCCCGAAGGACCGCAGCGGCGCAAAGCAGGGCGAAACCGTTATCGCCTCGATCATCGAGTATCCGTCCGAGCGCAAACCTGCCGCGGCGCGGGTGCTGAAAGTGCTCGGGAAGCCGGTCGATCCGCGAGCCGAAATCGAGTCCATCATCGACGAGTTCGATCTCCCGCGGAAGTTCCCCCGGGGAGCGAACGACGAAGCGAGAATGCTCGCGGAGCGACAGGGTCTCGGTGACATGGCAGGCCTGAAACGGAGAGATCTGCGATCGCTGCCGACGGTGACGATCGACGGCGAGCGCGCGAGAGATTTCGACGATGCGGTCTCCATGGAGATCGCGGAGCACGGCTACCGCCTGTACGTCCATATTGCGGACGTCGGTCATTATGTTGCGTGGGATTCGACACTCGATCGAGAGGCACGGAAGAGGGGGACGAGTGTCTATTTCCCTGACAGGGTCATCCCGATGCTGCCCAAGGAGCTTTCGGAAAACCTCTGCAGCCTGAAACCGCGGGAACCGCGCCCTGCGATGACGGTCGAACTGGAATTCGACCGGCGAGGAGCGAGGATCGCGTCACGATTCTATCCGAGCCTCATCGTGAGCGACGAACGGATGACCTACACCGCCGTGCGAAAGATGCTCGTCGATAAGGACCCTCATGTGCGGCAACGCTACGATCGCCTCCTGCCCCAGTTCGAACTCATGGGAGAGTTGTGCGGCCTCCTGAGAAACAGGAGGCTCGAACGAGGAAGCCTCGATTTCGATCTGCCGGAACCGGAGGTGCTGCTCGATATTCGCGGAACGCCCGAGGCAATTCTCCGCGCAGAGAGGAACTTCGCGCACATGATTATCGAGGAGTTCATGATCGCGGCGAACGAAGCAGTGGCGGAGCACGTCCAGCAGACCGGCATTCCCATCCTCTACAGAATTCACGAAGAACCGGATCCGATGAAATTGGACGAGGTCTCCAGAGTCCTTCGATCCATCTTCCCCACGAAACAGCCCGTCAAAACGAAAGATTTCCCTGATATCCTGAGAAGAGTGAAGGGAAGGCCAGAGGAAGAAGTCGTGCACTATCTGATACTGCGGAGTCTGAAACAGGCTCGCTACTCCCCGATCAACGTCGGGCACTTCGGTCTCGCATCGTCGTGTTACACGCATTTCACATCGCCGATCAGAAGATATCCCGATCTCGTGGTCCATCGTATCGTGCGGGAACTGATTCAGAGAAAACGCGTGCCGGAGAAACGTCTCGACGAGCTCGACCGTCTCCTGCCGGACATCGCCTACCACACATCGAGGATGGAGCGTCACGCAGATCTGGCCGAGAGAAAAGTCATCGACGCTATGCGCGCATGGTTCATGAAAGACAGGGTCGGCGAGGAGTTCGACGCAAAGGTCGTGGGCATCACGTCGTACGGAATGAAAGTGAGGTTGAAAGAGGTCTATGTCGAAGGATTCCTCCACGTCTCCTATATGACGGACGATTTCTACCAGTTCGACGAGCGGCAGATGAGGCTCATCGGGCGCAACTCAAGAACATCGTATTCGATCGGGAAAGACGTGAGGGTGAGGGTCGACCGGGTCGACATGGATGAGCGGGAAATCATACTGGATATCGTGAGATAAAAAAGGGTTCAAGGGATCGAGGCCAGGGGTCCGAGAATGCGAGGGACGCCTCCAAGAGGAACACTTGTTGCATCGCCCGACGCATTGCCCGCTTGGAGTCCCGAGCCTTTCTTAACGGTATGGACTTTCAGGAACTACTTGGTATTATAGAAAAGCTCCGCGGCGAGAAAGGGTGCCCATGGGACCGTGTGCAGACGAGGGACTCGTTGAAACCGTACATTGTCGAAGAGGCGTACGAGCTCGTCGAGGCGATTGACGAGAACGACCCCGCCAAAATCAGGGAAGAACTCGGCGATCTCCTTTTTCAGATCGTCTTCCAGTGCCAAATAGCGAAAGAACGGGGAGAATTCTCCGCATCGGATGTGATCGAGGCGATCGGCAGAAAGATGATCGCTCGGCATCCTCACGTGTTCGGAGACGCGGAGTGCAGAACGCCCGACGAAGTTCTTAAACAGTGGGAAGTGTTGAAGAAAGAGGAGGGGAAATGCCGGGACTCTATCCTCGATGGCGTTCCGCAGGCCATGTCGTCGCTCCTCAGGGCTCACCGCCTCCAGAAAAGGGCCGCACAGGTGGGGTTCGATTGGGACAGGATGGAGGATGTGCTCCAAAAAGTCGACGAAGAAATGCGCGAATTTAGGGAAGCTATCCAGTCAGGCGACAAGAGCGCGATGGAAGACGAGCTCGGCGATGTCCTCTTCATGCTCGTCAACCTCTCGCGGTTCATCAAAGTCAATCCCGAAGACGCACACCGGAAGACGATCGGCAAGTTCGCCCAACGATTCCGCTATATCGAGAAGAAGGCGGAGGAACGAGGGAAGAAACTCACCGATATGTCCCTGGAGGAGATGGATCGATTGTGGGACGAAGCGAAAAAGAACGAAAGCAGTTCGTGACGAACCGCCTGTATTGTTAGCGGGAAATACAATGCCCCATGCCGCTCCCCCATTACCCACAAGATCAGGGGACGACGAGTGATCCGATAGGACATTTCTATTTTGGTAAGAAGAGGCCTTTTCTAAATTGGCTTGGCGGACGCAAGACGCCTTATTGACTTTTCCCGCGTGATATGAGTAATATTTAGAGTTTGTTTTTTTATGGCACACGTTTAACCTGCGCGCAGCACAAAAATCAGCAGGACCTGACAGCTCAGGGAACGTGTGCGCGCGCGAGCGACTGAAAGGGATGAAGCTCTGCAACCCTAAGAAATGAAGAGAGAAAGGAGGTATCGACATGGCAGAGAAGGGCAAATCCAAGACCGATGTTGGAGCGCGGCAGGACGCGAAGAGCAGGATACAGCGCTGCAGCATCTGCGGGAACAAAGTTGAGGTGGTTTTATCGGTCTCCTCGTCCGGGAAGAAGAGAATGAAGCGCGTGTGTTGTGAAGGATAATCCGCTGCGTTTCCTGCGGCAGGAGTTTCTCCTTGCCGCAGGAAAATCACCCGGTTTCTTTTCTCACGGGCATGATTCGCGGATGTTCTCTCCGGCCGATGATCTGATCGTTCTGCTGTTCCCGACTCCTCTCCCGATAGAGATCTCCTGAGACCGCCCTGCGATAGAACAGTGGCCACTGACGTGCCGGTACATGTGCCCCATCCTATTTCGAGCGGGCTCTCCTGCCACCGGCAAAACAAATCCTTTCAACTCGTGCGCCCTGCAAACGTGGCATAAAATTTAGATACGGGAGGCGAGTGCCCGAAATGGGGATGTCTTTTCCCTGCAAGGGAAAGTAGGCTATCATAAGGTATCGTCAATAACGCGATTTTCCCTGGCATTCTTGTTGTAAGCATTGGCCCCTGAATGACCAGTGAGATCCGAATCGAAGGAGGTGATATCAGTGAAGCGAATAATCTCTGCCCTCGCATGTTTCCTCGTCATTTTCGCAATCACAAGTGTCTCCCTCGCGGGCAGCGGCGCCCGCATGAGACAAGCGATGGAAGCGATGGGAGCCCGGGAGATTGCCGGTGAGGTGACCGCTGTCGAAGACAAGGGGCGCCTTATCACGGTAAAAGGGATGAGGAGCACTGTGACCGCTACCTGCGATGAGACGACGTTTGTGAAAATGGCGAACGTCATCAAAACGTGCGCAGACATCAAGGTTGGTGACCGCGCAAATCTCTTATTCGAATCGTCAGAGGGAATGAACAAGGCAAAATCGATTTTCCTGAGCGTCCCCACCGCATCGCCGGCGGGAGAGAAGAAAGCCGAACCGCCCGCTCCGGAACCGAAGAAGGAATAGCCAGCCCGTCTACCGGCTGTAAGAGAGAGGGGGTCGCGCTCTCTGCGCGCGACCCCCTCTCTCGACTAGAGCTTTTTGATGCTAAGCACTGTGACCGTGTTCTTTGGGATGTGAGTGTCCGCCGCCGTGCCCGTGCCCTTCGTCATGGCTGTGACCGTGCTCTCCGTGAAGCTCCTCGTACCCTTTGAACATGGCGATAATGTGTGCCATCGGCGTATGCCCGAGAGTCGCCAGATAGAAATGGACGATGATGAACGCACTGAAAAAGATCCAGAGGAACACATGGATCATAGACGCAATCTGTATTCCACCAATGACGTTCACCGCCGGGCCGAAGAGCTTGGGGTCCCACAGGAAAAGACCGGTAATGATCTGGACAGGGATGAGAGCTGCCATGATCATGAGGTACGAAACCTGCTGCATGGGATTGAACTTATCGTCAGGCATTGGATGGTGCGGATTTTCGTCACCTACCATGATCCCGAATCCGTAGAACTTGGCCTGCCGAAGAGCCTTTTTCGCGAAGGCAACGGGGTGGTGGAGCGGAGGAATGTAAATCTTGATTTTGCGCGTACCCAAGTAGTAGAAGAGCCATATGCAATAGTTCGCAAGCAGGATGAACCCGAGCCAGCTGTGAATCTTCACGGCCCACTCAAACGACATCAGCTTGAAGTAATGCGGATACCGCATCTGCGCTCCGGTCACGATCAGGATGATGAATCCGAGCGCATTCACCCAGTGCCAGATTCTGATCGGTAACGGGTGTAGATAGATCCGTGTCATTAGTGTTTACCTCCCTTCCCCATTCTCCGCAAAGACCGCAAGGGCGATGTAATGATTCTCAGCGTAATGTGTCCTATCGGCACAGCGATACCGCCGATCAGGGCGACCACGAACAAGATATCGAAGAGCGTGATGCTCGTGCTGCCGAGCACATAGAATGTGCGGGCGGGGATGATGGAGTAGATCGAGTTGAGAACGTCCCCTTTCGCGCGGAGCAACGTTGTCTTCCCCTCGGTATTCTTCATGACGAGAAAAATATCCTGAAAGAATGCTGCTTCCGGATGGTGGCACCGTTCGCAGTCCTTCGCCGCCTCCGATTTCGCGCCGATCAGATGGGCATCCTTGGAATTCGTCACGTCCATAGTCCCCAGAAAAACGGTCGGCGTGTTCTTTTTGCGGAGGAGAGCGAAAAGATCCCAGATTTCCTTCGCGTCGATACCGCCGTCCGCATTCGTATCTATTTTCTCCATGAGCCCTTCGGAGTCGGTTTCCAGTGCCGCAACGAGGGCTTCCTCTGGGAGAGGTTTTCCGCTCTTTCGGTCAAAAATACTCAGATAAACCGCGCGCGCGGCTCCCGGAGCAGAATGGCACGCGGCGCACGATGCGCCCTCGAAATGGAGTTCGGCAAACGACGGCAGCGTGATAGGCGGATTCTTAAGCCACGTATTGTGGGCTCGCGCCGCATCTTTATGGCACGTCAGGCACCCCGTCTTAATGCCGGTCGTGAGTGTCGATTCGACTCTGTGTGCTCCGTGACACGAGGCGCACGATGGCGCGTTTTCCACTCCCTTCCTGAACGCCTTCCCATGCATACTCGCCTCGTAGGAACTGTTCATGTCCCCGTGGCACTTATTGCACGACGTGATGCCGATATCACGATTCTTCTTTGTACTGGCGACCGTGTGGTCACCATGACAGTCAGTGCAGGTCGGCGCTTTGATATTGCCCTTCTTCAGCACGTCCAGGTGGATGCTCGATTCGTAATCCCGGTAGGCGTCTTCATGGCACTTCCAGCAGTATTCCGCCTTCTCGATGGAGTAAGCCCGCTTATCGCTATAAACCTTCATCGGATGCTGGGTCATCGAAAAGCCGGCGTGACACTCCGTACACTTCAGGCGCCCGTGCACCGAGTTGCGGAGCGCCGATTCGTTCACGAGCACCGATACCGTTTCACCACTCCTCATTCTCATCGCGAGCTGCCGGCTATGGCAGGTCATGCAGTACTGGTTTTCCGGCACGCCGGTCTTCTGCACCGCCGAGCTCTGCACGGCGTGGAAGCCATGGCATTCCACGCAGGTTCCCTTTGCGGCTAGCGAGCTATGGATGGGCAATCGTTGCCTCATCTGTTCGTCCGTGTGGCAAACGGTGCACTGCTTCGATCTGCTCAAAGAATACTCCTTACGGCTCTTGATCTTCTTCACGATAGGGTGGTTATCGAGAGAAATGTCGGTATGGCAGCCAGTACAACCGATCTTCGCATGCACAGAACGTTTGAACTCATTACCGTCGACATAAAGGGGAAGGATTTCCTTGTTCATGAGTTTTTTCGTGAGGGTTTTGTCTGCGTGACACGCGAGGCAAAGGTCCACCTCTTCAGCACCTTTCGCAGCGTTACTACCAACGGGGAAGATAAAGACAGCAACGAACAGTAGAAACGGTACGATCCTTATCTTATTCATAATACCCCCCTGTCGCGTTGTGAATCGTGAATTTTTTGACCGTACATATATAGCATATCTCTCGGTGGAAAGCAAGCACGTTTTGAGGAAGGTTCGGCAGCGTAATTTCGCGGAGAAGAGTCCTTCCTGCCGCCACACATCTTTGTCATATAATTTTTGTTTCCAAACCGTTACTAACCTGATAGAATGATACCGAGAAACACAGCTGTCCAAAATAGTTCAGAATGTGGCTGGCTACCGAAGAAACACCATGACGACACCGAGTGAAATGAATCCCCGCCTGCTTTCACGATGAGGATTATGAGCGTAAACGGGAGTTCGCCCCGTCATCAGAACGAGGTCTGCCGGGGAATTATCCTGTCGATTCATGGTGTTTATGAGGTATTCAGCCATAGCGGTCCTCCTATTTTGGACAGATATGACCGAGAAAAGAAATAAACCGTGTTCCCCTACAAAGACGACAACCCCACGTATCGCACTCCGTATGTGACGGTCGGATTCATTATCGCTAACATTGCCGTATTCTTTCTCGAATTGACCTCCGGATCCGGCATGGAGACCGTCACATATGCGTACGGAGCCATCCCCCACAGTATTCTGACATTCGAGTCCCGGCAGCCCATCCACCCTGCCCTCACGATCTTCTCATCGATGTTCATGCACGGCGGTTTTTTCCACCTCGCTGGGAACATGCTCTATCTGTGGATATTCGGCAATAACATCGAAGACCGTCTCGGTCACGTCCGATTCATCGTTTTCTATCTTTTTTGCGGGATCTGTTCCGCATACGCCCATGCCGTTACAAACCCGGATTCGCTCATACCGATGGTCGGCGCGAGCGGAGCGATTTCGGGCATTCTTGGCGCATATGTGCTCCTCTTCCCCCTTGCAAACGTTCACACGCTCCTCTTTTTAGGCTTTTTTATCACGACCGTGAAAATTCCGGCACTCATCGTCATCGGTTTCTGGGCACTCGTCCAGCTTTTCAATAGCATGATCAGCACAGGACTGGAAAATGCGGGAGGTGTCGCGTGGTTTGCCCATCTTGGGGGATTTCTCGCTGGCCTCGTCACCATAAAGTTCTGGCTTCCCAAGAGGACCCGGTATCGCTGGTAATGCGTTTGTTCCTCGCGGGAGTTCGCCGAGCAGTTGGAGGCACCGTCCTCCGCATGGTTCTTAACTCATCAATTCCGTTGGGAATTGGCAGTGGATTCCGTCCAGGCCGATGAGTAATTCGAAAAAATTAGAAAATAAGAGAAAATAAAAGATTTCCAACTATATTTTGACTTATTCTCCCCATTCAAAAAAATTGAACACTTGCCTTCCTTCACTCTCAACCTTTATATTAGCACTCACTAACTTCGAGTGCTAACAAACCAAACCTAAAATCTTACTTAATAGAAAGGAGAAAAACGTTATGAAGTTCAAACCGTTGAGAGACAGGGTATTCGTGAAGTTCTCCTCTGAGGAGGAGAAGACGGCAGGCGGGCTTTATATCCCCGACACGGCCAAGGAAAAACCGCAAAAGGGAACGGTCATTGCGGTGGGACCAGGACGGGTGACCGACGACGGCAAGCGTCAGCCTATGGAAGTCAAAGTGGGAGACACGATCCTCTTTGACAAGTACTCGGGGTCGAAAATTAAGATCGACGACCAGGAATACCTCATCATCAGGGAAGAAGACATCCTGGGAATCGTCGAGTAATATCTTGTATCGCAAGGAAATAATCCACTAAAGGACACAAAGGAGGAACGAGAGTATGCCAAAGCAGTTACTTTTTGACGAAGAAGCGAGAAGCGCGATTCTCAGAGGCGTTACGATCCTCACCGACGCGGTGAAAGCAACCCTTGGACCGAAAGGGAGAAATGCCATCCTCGATAAGAAGTACGGGGCACCGACAATCACCAAGGATGGCGTGACGGTCGCAAAAGAGATCGAGCTGAAAGACCCGTGGGAGAACATGGGCGCGCAGCTCGTGAGGGAAGTGGCCTCGAAGACATCCGATACCGCCGGCGACGGCACGACGACGGCGACGGTGCTCGCTCACGCGATCTATCGCGAGGGCATGAAGAATGTCGTCGCGGGCGCGAACCCGATGGACATCAAGCGCGGGATTGAAAAAGCGGTCGAGGTTGTTGTCGAGGAACTGAAAAAGCTCAGCAAGCCGGTTCAGGACAAGAAGGAGATTGCTCAGGTCGGAACCATCTCTGCTAATAACGATTCGTCCATCGGCGAACTGATCGCGGAAGCGATGGACAAAGTCGGTAAGGATGGAGTCATTACCGTCGAGGAAGCGAAGAGCATGGCAACAACGCTCGATGTCGTCGAAGGCATGCAGTTCGATCGCGGCTACATATCGCCGTACTTCATCACGGACCCGGAGCGCATGGAATGCGTGATGGAGGACGCATACATCCTCATCCATGAAAAGAAGATCTCGAGCATGAAAGACCTGCTCCCGATCCTCGAGCAGATTGCAAAGATGGGGAAACCCCTCTTGATCATTGCGGAAGAAGTCGAGGGCGAAGCGCTCGCAACGCTCGTGGTCAATAAACTTCGGGGCACGATTCAGGTTGCCGCGGTAAAAGCGCCAGGTTTTGGCGACAGACGCAAGGCGATGCTCGAGGATATTGCAATCCTGACCGGCGGCACCATGATATCGGAGGATCTCGGCATCAAACTGGAGAACATCAAGATAACCGATCTCGGGAGAGCGAAGAAGATCAACATCGATAAAGAAAATACGACGATCGTTGAAGGTGCCGGTGATCCCGCGAAGATCCAGGGGCGCGTAAAACAGATCAAGACGCAGATCGAGGAGACGACATCCGACTACGACAGGGAGAAATTGCAGGAAAGACTTGCGAAACTCGTCGGCGGAGTCGCCGTGATCAATGTGGGCGCAGCGACGGAGACCGAAATGAAGGAAAAGAAAGCTCGCGTCGAAGACGCGCTCAATGCGACGAGGGCGGCCGTCGAGGAGGGAATTATTCCCGGTGGCGGTGTTGCGCTTATCAGGTGTCTGCTCGCGCTCAAAAATCTCAAACTCGATAACGACAAGCAGATAGGCGTCGAGATAGTAAAGAGGGCCCTGGAAGAGCCCATCAGGCAGATTGTCAACAATGCGGGGATCGAGGGCTCGGTCGTCGTGGAGAAAGTGAAACACGCGAAAGACGTGAATTTCGGATTCGATGCGGACAAGGAAGACTATGTCGATATGATGAAGGCGGGTATTATCGACCCGACGAAAGTGACCCGCTACGCACTCCAGAACGCTGCATCCGTTGCCGCTCTCATGCTCACCACCTCCGTCATGGTCACGGATATCCCGGAGGAGAAACGGGAACCTTCGATGCCGGGTCGCGGTGGAATGGGAGATATGTATTAGGAGCAACCTTCCTGCATATTCGCACGCACAGGCGAGGGGTCTCTCCATGTCCCCTCGCTTTTTCTCTGTCCGAGCGGGTTTGACTCCCACTTCGTATTTTTGTCATCCTTAAAGACCATGAAAAAGCGCTTCGCTTTCGTATTTACGGCGCTTGTCCTCGCTGGCATCCTCTACGGGGTCGTTCATATTTTTATGCCGTTACCGAGCGAGCATCAGTCGGTCGAGATCGAAATTCCGAAAGGCGCCACGTATCGGCAGGTTGCCGAGATCTTATCGCAGAATCGCATCATTCGGGACAAGAACCTCTTCCTCCTCCTCGGACGGCTCTATGGCATCGACCGGAAAATCAGGGCGGGTTACTACTCGCTTTCCGGCCCCTCGAACCTCCTCGACCTCCTCGAATTATTGAGAAAGGGCCGCATTGTTGAATACGATATAACCGTGATCGAAGGCGACTCTCTGCAGGAAATCGCGGCGAAATTGTCGGAAAAGGGAATCTTGCCGGAGAGAGACTTCTGGCAGCTCGCGACAGACAAAGCTTTTCTCGTCGCGCATTCGATCGATGCCCCCAGCCTCGAGGGGTTTCTCTTCCCGGACACCTATCGGATCCCGAAAGGGGCCGACCCGAAGGAAGTGGTCGAGATGATGATCCACAACCTGAGAGATCAATTTACCGAAAAACTCAGGGCGAGAGCAGCCGAAATCGGCATGACCGAAAGGGAAGTGCTGACGCTCGCATCCATCATCGAGAAAGAGGCCGCGACAGACGAAGAGAGGCCCCTCATATCAGCCGTCTACCACAACAGACTGCGGAAAAGAATACCTCTGCAGGCTGACCCTACGGCAATTTACGGGATCAAGAACTGGGGGGAAAAGATAACCGCGGACGACTTAAGGAGAAAATCACCGTATAACACGTATATCGTGAATGGGCTGCCGCCCGGTCCCATTGCATCGTCGGGCTTAAAATCCATCGTTGCAGCCCTCTACCCTGCGGATGTGCCGTATATGTACTTCGTCTCCAATAACGACGGGACCCACCGTTTCTCCGTGACCGCGGAAGAACACGCGGCCGCGGTGAGGGCATACCGCGAGAAAAAACAGGCAGAGAATGACAGGAAGAAGTCAGAGGAAAATCAGCGTCTCCGAGAGCTGCACGGCTCCACGTAAGGAAACGGACGTCATTTACGTCGGCCGTGTTCCTGTCGGGGGAGGCCATCCCATCGCCGTGCAATCCATGACGAAGACGAAAACGGCCGACGTCCGCGCAACTCTCCGGCAGATCAAAGCTCTCGAAACCGCGGGCTGCGAAATTATCAGGCTCGCCGTCCCCGACATGGATGCGGCGAAGTGCCTGTCACGAATAAGAAAATCGATCGGCATCCCTATGATCGCCGATATCCACTTCGATTGGCGGCTTGCTCTCGAGGCGATAGAACAAGGTGTCCATGGGTTGCGCCTCAACCCCGGCAATATCGGGACGCCGTGGAAAATACGGGAGGTCGTGAATGCCGCACGCGACGCCGGCATCTCCATCAGAGTTGGGGTGAATGCCGGCTCCCTCGAAAAAGACCTCCTCCGCAAATACGGCCATCCCTCACCCATGGCGCTCGTGGAAAGCGCCTCTCGTCATGTGAGATTGCTCGAGGATTTGAACTTTACCCGCGTGAAGGTCTCTCTCAAGGCGTCCGAAGTGCAGAAAACCGTCCAGGCATACCGCTTATTTTCACGGCAGTTTCGATATCCACTGCACGTCGGCATATCTGAAGCGGGCCCCCCATCGACGGGAATCGTAAAAAGCTCCGTCGGGATCGGCATCCTCCTTTCCGAAGGAATCGGAGATACCATCAGAGTTTCTCTGACCGCGCCGCCGATCGAGGAAGTTCGTGTCGCTTACGCGATATTGGGATCCCTTGGCCTGAGAAAACGCGGGGTGAACATCGTGTCCTGCCCAACGTGTGGACGTTGTACGATCAACCTCAGGGCTCTCGTTCGTCGCGTCGAAAAAAAGATCGGCAATGTGCAAAAGCCCCTCACGATTGCGGTCATGGGATGCGTCGTCAACGGACCCGGAGAGGCAAAGGAAGCCGATATCGGCATTGCGGGAAGCAAGGGCAGGGGTATCCTCTTCAAGAAAGGAGCTATCGTCGAGCGGGTGGCGGAAGACAAACTGCTCGACACACTGCTCGAGGCTGTACGCTCCTATCCGTCATCATAGTTTCTCGCGCACGCACCTACCACAATCAAGAGAAAAGAATTCGATGACGGGGAAAGAATGGCCGTGCGCTTTTTGTGACTGCGAGTCTTTCTTCATTGCTTGTCAAGGAAAAGCGGATCGGGTAGGTCCCTACCGAGCTCCGGCCGCTTTCCTCTGGGCGGTATTCCACTTGGTGTTCTTCCTCACCAATTCATCGAGTTCCCTGTACATTTGGGTTACCCCAATTTTGCAGAGCACGCACACGTTGTCGTCTTGATACGTTTCATTGTTACACTTCTGGCACTTTTTCGTCTTCACGCTCATCTTGGATCCTCCCTTTTTCACGATGCCTGGCGTATTTTTCTCCGTCAACCTCGACGGCCGTCGTATCCCTTGCAGATTGCATGCCATTGTATGTTAATAGCAACTTATTGTTTTTAAAAATAAAATAAACATAGGTATTGTCTTAACCGTGAAAAATGACGTTCTGCGTCAGTAAGCACCGGGGAAGACGTCCGGTAGGGGAAGAAATCTGCATGGTGAAAGAGAACACGCGATCAACAAAAAAATCGTTTTCGAGAAAGCGACGCCGCCCGAAAGAAATTCCTTAGCCGTGAGATGAGGGTATTACGCGAAGCTCGGTACGATCGAATCCCGCCTGCGATCCGGCAGGCTGGTAAACTTGCAGTCTGAGGCGATGACGTTACGATGTCGTAACGACCTCAAATATTCTCTTTGAGAAGCTTGTACTCGATGCTGTCGACGAGGGCTTGGTACGATGCCTCGATGATGTTTTCGGAAACGCCAACGGTGCCCCATCTCTCCGTCTCGTCGCCCGATTCGATGAGCACCCTCACCTTCGCGGCGGTCCCTTTGCCCGCCGTCAGAACGCGCACCTTGTAATCGTGGAGCTTCATCGTCTTCAGCGCAGGATAGAATTTATCCAGCGCCTTCCGCAATGCATTGTCGATCGCGTTCACCGGACCTTTCCCGGTTGCGGCAGTATGCTCGATCTTCCCCCCAACTTTCACCATAATCGTGGCTTCGCTGGTCGGCTCTTCCCCCTCGCGCCTCTTTTCGATGATCGTTCTGAACCCTATGAGGTCGAAGAAACGTTTATGCAGTCCGAGGGCCTTCTTCATGAGGAGCTCGAACGAAGCTTCCGCAGCCTCGAACTGGAAGCCCTCGTTCTCGAGACGTTTCAACGTCGAAACGATATCCTGTATCTGCGGGGCATCAGGGTCGAGGCGGATACCGAATTCCTCGGCCTTTCTCAATATGTTGCTCTTCCCCGCCAGATCCGAAATGAGGACCCGCTGCGAGTTCCCCACGAGTTCGGGACGGATGTGCTCGTATGTCTCCGGCCGCTTCCGTATCGCGCTCACATGGACTCCGGCTTTGTGCGCAAAAGCGCTGTCGCCGACAAATGGCTGCCGCTTGAAATGCCTTACGTTCGCGATTTCATTGACAAAACGCGATACCTCCCTCAACCGTCTGAGCTGATCCGGGGAGATACAGCGCATCCCCAGTTTGACCTGCAGGTTAGGAATCACGGAGCACAGGTTTGCGTTGCCGCACCGCTCGCCGAGGCCGTTTATGGTTCCCTGTACCTGAGACGCACCCTTGAGCACGGCCATGACGGAATTAGCCACACCACAGTCCGAATCATTGTGGGCGTGAATGCCGAGCGGAGTCCGGATGACCTTTCCCGCTGCCTCGAAGACCATCTCCATATCGACGGGCAGGGAGCCCCCATTCGTATCGCAGAGAATAATGCAGTCGGCACCGGCATCCTGCGCCGCCGCGAGACACTTTATCGCAAAACGCGGATTGTCCTTGTACCCGTCGAAGAAGTGCTCGGCATCGAAGAAAACCCTTTCGACGTGATTCTTGAGGTACGAGATCGAGTTATGAATAATGTCAAGATTCTCCTGGAGAGATATCTTGAGCGCTTCCCTCACGTGAAAATCCCATGTCTTCCCGAAAATGGTGACGATCTGCGTGCCTGCGCCAATGAGGGCGGCAAACATGGTGTCGTCACGGACCGTATGCCGCGGCCGATGAGTACTTCCGAACGCGACAACCCGCGAGTTGCTGAGGGTTAACTTCCTGACTTTCCGGAAATAATCGATATCGCGCGGATTCGATCCCGGCCAGCCGCCCTCGATATAATGGACCCCGAGATCGTCAAGCTTTTCCGTGATACGGAGTTTATCTTCGACCGAAAAGGAGATCCCCTCCGTCTGCGCCCCGTCACGGAGCGTCGTGTCATAAATCTCTACTTTTCGGCTGCCCAGCGGTTGCGCCGTCATCTCTTTCCTTTCGGTTTCCTCTTGCCGCCTTCGCCCAAATTGAACGCGTCATGCAACACCCTGACCGCCAGTTCTGTATATTTCGAATCGATGACGCAGGATACCTTGATCTCCGACGTACTGATCATCATGATATTGATCCGGTGCTGGGCGAGCGCCCCGAACATCTTTGCCGCCACGCCCGAATGAGTCCTCATGCCGACACCGACGATCGAAATCTTCGCGATATCGTCACGTATTTTGACGTCGCGGGCACCGAGCTCGGAGACCACGTTCTCGGTAATCTTGACCGCTTGTCTGCTCTCCGTTTTCGGAACAGTAAAGGAAATATCGGTTGCTTTCCCGTCGCTGCTCACATTCTGCACGATCATATCGACCACGATATTGGCACCGGCGATCGCCTCGAAAAGCCTCGCCGCGACCCCCGGTTTGTCGGGAACGCCTGTCACGGTTATTTTGGATTGGTTCTTGTCGTAGGCAACTCCGGATACAACCACGTCTTCCATGTCGCTATCCTCCTTCACCACCAGTGTGCCCGGATTATCGTTAAAACTCGATCTCACGACGACGGGAACATCGTACTTCTTCGCGAATTCGACCGAGCGCGCCTGGAGAACCTTTGCGCCGAGGCTCGCGAGTTCGAGCATTTCGTCGTACGATATCTTGTCGAGCTTCCTCGCCTCCGGAACGATATTGGGATCCGTCGTGAACACGCCGTCGACGTCGGTATAAATTTCACAAACGTCCGCCTTGACCGCCGCCGCGACAGCGACAGCCGTCAAATCAGACCCACCCCTTCCGAGCGTCGTCACTTCCGACGTCTCCGTGATACCCTGGAAACCCGCGATAACAGGTACGATCCCCCTGCCGAGTGCTTCCTTGACCTTGTCCGCCGAAATCCTTTCGATCTTCGCCTTTGTATGGTCAGCGTCGGTGATAATTCCGACCTGGCGTCCCGTGAAGGAGAGCGCTGGGATGCCGAGATTGCTGATCGCCATGGCTGTCAGTGCGGCACTGATACGCTCCCCCGAGGAAAGGAGGAGATCCATTTCACGACCCTCCGGATTCCTCGAAACCTGCTGGGCCAGACCGATAAGCTTGTCCGTTTCACCGGACATCGCCGACACAATTACTGCGACACTATGTCCCGCACGTTTCGTGCGGGCAACACGCTCCGCGACCGCCTTTATTCTCTCGATACTCCCGACGGAAGTCCCGCCGTATTTCTGTACGATCACCATCTGCGTGCGCCTTTCATTCCGGAAATCATGCCGTATTGCGGACAGAACCGTGTTCTTGCATGTGTCTTCATTATAACAAATTTTTGCCCTGCCGCCTCTGCACGGCACACCGCTATGCCAGTCCGCCGGGGCATCTGTCGGCTGTGATAGAATAGAGGCGGAATTATGCAGATTACGATCTCGTCAGGGAAAACCCTCGACGGCAGCGGAGAAGAGAACCTCCTTCGGACGCTGAAAAAGGGTGGGATCTACCTCGCTTCCTCCTGCGGGGGGAAAGGAACGTGCGGAAAGTGCCGTCTCAAGATAGTCGAGGGGCGGTACCGCACCGCTCCCTCTGGCAAACTTTCCTCCAAGGATACCGCGTCGGGAATAGTTCTCGCCTGCCAGACATTCCCCGAGTCCGACATCGTGCTCGACATCCCGAAGGAATCGCACATCGTCGTCGGCGACGTTCTCGAAATGTCACGCGTCAGCGACCTCCTTGCGTCATTCCGCTCTTCTGGTGGTTCCCTCTCACCGCTCGTCGAATGGGTTCGACTGAGGATGGACCCTCCGACGATCGACGACAATATCAGCGATCTGGAACGGTTGAGGAAGAATCTCGATGCCGTCGGATGCGAGAATATGCGATTCCCGCACGGGGTCATCGCCTCCCTTGCGGATAGTCTTCGGGAAGCCTCATGGCATATCCAGCTCGGATACACGGAGGGACCCGAAGCGGTGATGGTGAAACCGGTTTCGCGGTGTGGGAAGGCAGGCCTTGCGATAGATATCGGCACAACGACGATCGTCCTCTATCTCGTGAACCTCGATGACGGCTCTCTCGTGGATGCGTGCTCGACCTACAATTCTCAAATACGTATCGGCGACGATGTCATCACGAGAATCGTGTACGCAACAGAGTCCGGAGGGGTCGCGGAATTACAGGAGATCGTGGTGAACGACCTGAATACCCTGCTCCTTTCTCTCGCGGAAAAGCACGGCGTCCGGCTCGATGAAATCGAATCCGCGGTCGTTGCTGGCAACACCACGATGACCCATCTTTTCTGGGGACTTCCTCCGGGCTATATCAGGGAGGAACCGTATACCCCGACGGTGAATTTTTTCCCCTTGTGGCCGGCAAAGACCGTTGGCCTGAAGATCGCAGATCTCGCCCCCATCTATACCATGCCGTGCGTTGCGAGTTACGTGGGCGGCGACATTGTCGCAGGGGTGCTCGCTTCGGGAATGCACCGGCGGAGCGGCATCTCGCTCTTCATGGACATAGGGACAAACGGAGAGATCGTCGTCGGCAATCGGGAATGGCTCGTCACCGCGGCGTGCTCTGCCGGTCCCTGTTTCGAGGGGAGCGGCATACGGCACGGCATGAGGGCGACGGAGGGCGCAATAGAAGCCGTCGCCATCGACCATTCGACCCTCGCGCCGGCTGTCAGGGTCATCGGCAATGGACCACCCATCGGCATATGCGGTTCCGGCATGATCGATGCCGTGACGGAATTGTTCCTGGCCGGGGCCCTCGACAGGAAAGGGAATTTTATCATCGAACGAGCGCCGGGCCGGATTCGTGAGGGCGATGAGGGGCTTGAATTCGTCATCGGGAGCAACGGGGGCAGGGATATCGTTCTTACCGAAGTCGATATTGAAAACATCCTGCGGGCGAAGGCCGCTCTCTTCGCTGGCGTCTCTCTCCTCCTGAAAAAAGTGGGGCTTGCGCTCGATTCAATCGAACGGGTTTACATTGCCGGTGGGTTCGGCAATTACCTGAATGTGGAAAAAGCCATTGTCATGGGGATGCTTCCTGATTTGCCGCGGGACAAATTCAGGTTTCTCGGGAATACCGCAATCGCCGGCGCTTACCTCTGTCTCCTCTCGGCAGAAAAAAGGGCGGAAGCAGAGGAAATCGCAAGAAAAATGACGAACGTCGAACTGTCGGTCTCGAAACGGTTCATGGACGAGTATCTCTCTGCGCTCTTCCTTCCCCACACGGATACGAGCCTCTTCCCGAGCGTAGAGAACCTGTTGGAAAAGATTTGAACGGCTACGTCTCGAAGCGGTGACGTGTCAGTGAAGCAAACCTTCTGAAAGAAGCTTGTCAACTTCCTTGCGGATAAGAGTTGCCGGTATCCCGCCGTGCACTTTGAGCATGCCGTTGATGAGAACCACGGGAGGCTGGAGGGCTCCGACACGCAGCAGCTCTCTGATATCGTCGAATTCGTCCTCTCCGTCCATGAACAGATCAATGTACTCGACGAATACGACGGACGGATAGGAGTAGTTCATCTCGTCGGAAAGTTCCTCGCTGAGGATCCTGTTCGCGTCAGCGATTTCGGCGGAGTCATCATCGAATAGAGCGCTCTCGGTCGGGTTATCGAGTATCTGAATGTGAACCCGTTGAAGCATAGCCATTACCTCTCTTTTTTTATATTTATCAATATGTTATCAATCAACCTCGTGCTGCCGATCCAAACCGCGCAGGCGAGGAGGATCTCCCCCTTCGGTTCCGCAAGTTCCTCCAGTGTTTCGGGATCATAGGCCCCCGCATAATCGACGCTCGAGACGGCAGGCTCACTGAGAATCTTCTGCCGTAAAACATGTCTCACCTCTCCGATTTGTATTATACCAGAAGCAAGCGATTCGGCCGTTCCCTTCAGGCTGCGAAAGAGGACCGCCGCCGCCGGCCGCTGTTCGCCCGACAGGTACATGTTTCTGGAACTCATCGCGAGCCCGTCCTTCTCCCGTACGGTCGGGCACACGACGATTTCGACATCCATATTGAGATCTTTGACCATTCTCCTGATCACGACCGCCTGTTGAAAATCCTTCTGGCCGAAATACGCCCTCGTCGGTTTCACAATGTGGAAAAGCTTCGCAACGACCGTTGCGACTCCCGCGAAGTGACCAGGCCTGCAGGCACCGCACATCGTCTCGGATATCGTGCCCACCTCGACGCGGGTCGAGAACCCGACGGGATACATGAGAGACGCTTCAGGCATAAAAAGGATATCCACTCTTTCGGCTTCGAGTTTTTCGACATCCCCCTCAATGTCGCGCGGATATCTCGCAAAATCCTCCGAGGGACCGAACTGGAGCGGATTGACAAAAATGCTCACGACGGTCTTCTCGTTTTCCTCCCGGGAGCGCCTGACGAGACTTAAATGGCCCTCGTGGAGGGCTCCCATCGTCGGCACAAAGCCGATAGTCCTTCCGCGAATCAAGAGACCGCCGACGGTATCCTGCATGACTTTGGGGATACGAATGATCTCCACGTTATCTTCCTTCCGTCATCGATAGCCGTGGACGCGACGGGAACGGCCGGCAAAAAAGCCCGCGGAAAGGTCATAGGATCCATACATGCCTATAAGCTATCCAAAGAGTTTTCCCTTTGTCAAACGGGAGGACGCGAGACGCCTTGTTTTACCGCAACGGCGGATTTTTGAATCCTTTTTGTGGTAGAATTTTTTTCTGTGGACGATGGCTCCACTCTTGAGAGTGCTCGGCCGATCGCGGAATTTTCCGGATAGGGGGAAATGTGACCAATGAAGAATGTTGACGGAGAGAGGATACGAAACATTGCGGTTGTCGCGCACAGCGGCGCGGGAAAGACGTCGCTCATCGAAGCGATGCTCTTCAACACGGGAGCCATAGACAGGCTGGGCAGCGTCGAGGACGGGACGACGACGATGGACAGCGAACCTGAGGAGATCGCCCGCAAAATCACGATTACGTCATCCGTCGCTCACTGCACGTGGAACAACCACCGAATCAATCTCATTGACACCCCTGGCTTCATCAATTTTCTCGAGGATACGAGGGGATGCCTGAGAGCGGTCGACGGGGCGATTGTCATCGTGAGCGCTCTTTCGGGCGTGAAGGCCGAGACCCATAAAGTCTGGAAGTTCGCATCTGAATTCGAACTGCCAAGGATAGTCTTCGTCAACAAGATGGACAAAGAAATGGCAAACTTTTCCCGAGCGGTCGGGGATCTCGAAAAGGCATTCGAAACGGACGCGATACCCCTCCAGATCCCGGTCGGTTCGGGCGATCAATTCAAGGGTATTATCGACCTCATAAAGATGAAGGCGTTCTTCCTCCAAAAGGGAAAGATGGAGGAATCCGATATTCCGCCTGATATGCTCGCCGAAGCAGACGAGTACCGCAAGAAATTGGTCGAAAAGATCGCGGAATCCGACGACGCCCTCCTCGAGAAATATCTGGAAGGGGAGGCACTCACGGAAACCGAGATTTTGATGGGGGTAAAGGAAGGCTCCATCACGAAGAGATTCATACCGGTCACCTGTGGCTCCGCGACCATGAATGTCGCCATCCCTCACCTCCTCGATGGCGTCGTGCTCGCTCTCCCGTCTCCTTTGGAAATGGCGAAGATAGTCCCGATCAAAGGGAAGAATCCGAAGGACAACCAGGAGGTCATCAGGAAACCGCTCGCGACTGAACCTTTGGCCGCCTACGTCTTCAAGACCATCGCGGACCCATTCGCGGGAAGACTGTCCATTTTCAGAGTGTACTCCGGCGTCTTGAAGGCGGACTCGACCGTCCTCAATTCGACGAACGGGGTCAAAGAGCGCGTCGGCCAGGTTTTCTACCTCCTCGGAAAGAAACAGATACCGGCGCAGACCATCAGCGCGGGAGAAATAGGGGTCGTTGCCAAGTTGAAGGAAACGTACACCGGCGATACGCTGTCGGACGAAGCCAACCCTCTTATTTTTCCGAAAGTCAGATTCTCAGACCCGATTATTTCTTATGCCATCGCGCCGAAATCGAAAGGTGACGAGGAAAAGGTGAGCACGGGACTGCATAGAATCCTCGAAGAAGATCCGACTTTGCGCTTCCAGAGGGATGAAGAGACCAAAGAGATGCTGCTCTCCGGTATGGGGCAGGTCCATCTCGAGGTAACGCTCGAACGACTGAAGAGGAAATTCGGTGTCGAAGTGATAATGAAAACACCCAAGGTGCCCTATCGCGAAACCATCAAGGTGTCGGCGAGAGCGCAGGGAAAGTACAAGAAACAGTCCGGCGGTCGCGGACAGTATGGAGATTGCTACCTCGAAGTGGAGCCACTCCCCCGCGGAGGCGGTTATGAATTCGTCGATAAGATCGTGGGTGGCGTTATCCCGCAGCAATATCGGCCGGCCGTCGAAAAAGGTGTCGTCGAAACCATGAAAGAAGGCATCATCGCGGGATATCCCTTAGTCGATCTCAAAGTTACCCTCTATGACGGTTCTTACCATACCGTCGATTCCTCGGAGATGGCCTTCAAAATAGCGGGATCCATGGCTTTGCGAAAGGCGGTACAGGACGCAAAGCCGGTTCTCCTCGAACCGATCATGAAGGTCGAGGTGATCACCCCTGACGACACCCTCGGCGCCGTGATAGGCGATCTGAACTCGAAGCGCGGCAAAGTGCAAGGGGTCGAACCGCAGGCCGGGGGGAACCAGAAAATTAATGCGCTCGTCCCGATGTCGGAAATGCTCACCTACGCAAACCAACTGACCAGCCTGACATCAGGGCGGGGCCTCTACTCGATGGAATTTTCGCACTACGAAGAACTGCCGGCTCACCTCGCTCAGAAGATTATCGCCGAGCGGGAAGCACAGAAGAAGGAAAAGGCCGAGGAAAAATAGCTTTTTTTCACGCCATGCGGGAAGATTACAAGTCCACCCTCAATTTACCCGAGACCGACTTTCCTATGAAGGCAAACCTCGCCCAGAGGGAACCATCGACGCTCGCTTTCTGGGAGGAAAATGATATCTATAGGAAGATCCAGGAGAAAAATAGAAACGCTCCGGTCTATATCCTCCATGACGGTCCACCGTACGCCAATGGCCACATTCACATCGGCCACGCCCTGAACAAGATTTTGAAGGATTTCATCGTGAAGTTCAAATCTATGGCGGGCTTCCGCGCGCCCTTCGTGCCGGGATGGGATTGCCACGGGTTGCCGATCGAACTGCAGGTCGACAGGAATCTCGGCGAGCGGAAGGACAAAATAGGTCTCCTCGAGAAACGAGAGCTCTGCAAAGCATATGCCGCCGAATTCGTGGCGATTCAGCGGGATGAATTCAGGCGCCTCGGGGTGTTCGGCGACTGGCAGAACCCCTACCTGACGATGTCAAATGCTTACGAGGCGACGATCGTCAGGGAGTTCTGCAGATTCGTGGAAGCCGGGAGCGTTTACAAAGGGAAAAAACCCGTCCACTGGTGTCCGTCCTGTGTGACGGCACTCGCCGAAGCCGAGGTGGAATACGGGAACAAGGAGTCGCCATCGATTTACGTCAAATTCGCTGTCGACGACGTAGATGTAGGAAAATACCTGCCACCGCTTGCCGGCAAAACTGTTTTCGTGCTCATCTGGACGACAACGCCGTGGACTCTGCCCGCTAATCTCGCCCTCGCCTTTCATCCCGACCTCACCTATTGCGTGATCGAGTGGGGCGGCGAAAACTACCTCGTCGCCGAAGCGAGGAAAGGTGCCCTCGGTGAAAAACTCGGATCCGACGGGAGGCACTTATTCTCTGTCGAGGGAAGGAAGCTCGAGGGCATGCGCGCCCGCCACCCGTTCATCGAGAGGGAATCGATCGCCGTCCTCGGAGATTTCGTCTCGGTCGAAGAAGGCACCGGTATTGTCCATATCGCGCCGGGTCACGGTGAAGACGACTATGAAACAGGACTCCGCTACGGGCTGGACATTTACGCTCCGGTGGACAGACACGGCAAATTCCACTTCACGAAATCCGAGGCACTGGCTGAGATAGATGGGAAATTCGTCTTCGCAGCCAACGCGGATATCATCGCACTGCTCAAAGAGCGTAATGCGCTCGTTGGAGAAGAGAAAGTGACCCATTCCTATCCGCACTGTTGGAGGTGCAAAAAACCGGTCATCTTCCGCGCAACGGAACAGTGGTTCATCTCGATGGAGAAGAACGACCTGAGGCGAAAAGCGCTGGCGGAAATCGATTCCGTGGTGTGGATACCGGCGAGGGGAAAAGACCGGATTCACGGGATGGTCACGAAGAGACCCGATTGGTGCATATCCCGCCAACGGGCCTGGGGCGTACCCATCGCAATGATGAGATGCGATGCGTGCGGGGAATTCGTTGGGGACCCTCAATTCTTCGCGAAGGTCGTTCGCCTGGTCGAGGAACAGGGAGCGGACGCGTGGTTCAGAAAGGAACCCGAAGAGTTTCTCCCTGCCGGATACCGATGCGCTCGGTGCAGCAACACGACGTTTTCGAAAGAGATGGATATCCTCGATGTCTGGTTCGACTCCGGCGTCAGCCACGCCGCGGTCATGGAAGCGGACAACAGACTCTCCTGGCCGGCCGATATGTACCTCGAGGGAAGCGACCAGCACCGAGGATGGTTCCAGAGTTCCCTCCTCGCTTCCGTCGGGACAAGAGGCCGCGCACCGTACAGGGCGGTGCTCACGCACGGATTTACGGTCGACGGACAGGGAAAGAAGATGTCGAAATCGCTCGGCAATGTCATTTCCCCTCAGGAAGTGATCAAGACGAACGGTGCCGAGATCCTGCGGCTTTGGGTCTCCGCAGAGGATTACCGGGACGATGTGCGCATATCGAAGGAAATTCTGGAGAGACTCACTGAGGCGTACAGGAAGATACGGAATACGTGCAGGTTCCTGCTCGGCAATACGTCCGATTTCGACGGACGCGACTATCGCGCATTTCTCCTCGAGGTCGATCGCTGGGCTATGAGCCGGCTCCAGAGTTTCACCGAAAAAGTGCTTCGTGCTTATGAACGCTTCGATTTCCACGAGGTGTTTCACACCATTTACAACTTTTGTGTCGTCGACATGAGTTCGTTTTACCTCGACATCCTGAAGGACAGGCTCTATACGTTTCGAGCCGATTCCGGGGAAAGGCGCGCCGCACAGTGGGTTCTTACTATGATTCTGTCGGCGATGACCCGCCTGATGGCCCCCATTCTCTCCTTCACCGCGGAAGAAATATGGCAGCATATGCGTGTTGCGCAGCAAAAAGCGGGAATGGCCTCTCCGCCAACGGAAGAATCCGTCTTCCTCGCGACGTTCCCGACACCTGACGAAGCCTTCCTCGACCCGGATCTCGAGAATAAATGGGACCAACTCTTCGATGTGAGGAATGAAGTGAACAAGGCCCTCGAGATGAAGAGAGCCGAGAAGTTTCTCGGGAATTCGCTCGAGGCAAAAGTTGTGCTCCGTCTCCCGCCGAAAACGAAAGAAGCCGTTGCGGGGGCAAAAGACTTCTTGCCGACTTTTTTTATCGTCTCCGAAGTCGAGCTGAGCGAGGAGCCCCTGCCCGGCGCCTATGTGAGCGGCACCGTCGAGGGTATCGAGATACGAATAGAACGGGCGGCAGGCTCGAAGTGTCAACGATGCTGGAACTGGAGCACAACCGTGGGGACGTTTGCGGACAAGCCGGACATCTGCGCGCGCTGTTACGACGTCCTCACCCCGAGACCGTAACGGTGGCAGCACGCCAGGCCCAAATGATACCTGTTTCTAACAGTGCGGGAATGCCCGAAGTGCTCGGTCGTCACGCGCCCATTCCGAACGTGCGTCAGCGCTATCATCACGGAACCGCGCCCTCCCTGTGAAGACCCCCGTATTTGTCACTCTCGTCGTCTTTTCGGTCGTCGCAGTCGACCAGGCAACGAAGCATCTGGTCATGGCCTTCCTGCCTTTGCACGAGTCTCGCGAAGTGCTCCCGTTCCTCCACATCGTCCATTTCAGGAATACCGGTGCCGCCTTCGGCATGTTCAGGGGCATGGGTAGCACATACTTTGTGCTCCTTTCTCTGGTGGCAATCGTCTTCATCGTGTACCTCCTGAAGAAGAAAGCGTACAACGCGTTCGGTCTCTCTCTTGTTTTAGGCGGAGCACTCGGGAACCTGATCGATCGGGTACTGTATGGGAATGTGGTTGATTTCATAGATTTTTTCATTGGATCCTTCCATTGGCCCGCGTTCAATGTGGCGGACTCCTCTCTCACGGTCGGGATCGCAATTATTGTGATTAGGCACCTTTTGGGGAAGAAGTAGACAGCACCGTTGTGTGACGCAGGGGCAGATGCCGCACAAAAAACCATCTTTCGATCCCGCTGCGCACTCGGCCCGATAACGGTGTGGATAGCATTTCCCCCTGCTGCTGACGGATACGACAGTGTCGTCATCGAGTTCAATAATTTTTCGGACAATGCCCGCACTTTTTGGAGAGGGCCGTCCTGATCCGCCCGTTGAGGACAACGACGCGACAATCTTTCGTCACTCGCAGACGACGTAACTGCTGATTTGTTTCAGCCTGTTTCCCCTTACTCCGATCATCGCCACATCGGTGATCTTATGCACCCGCCGCATGTCGATGATCCTCGAGGCCGTCTCGGGACCGATACCGGGAACCCTCACTAATTCTTCCCTGCTCGCTCTATTGAGTCTCACCGGGAAAAACTCCGGGTGACGCTCTGCCCACATCTCCTTCGGGTCTTTGTCCGCGCTGAGGTTGCCATATCTGTCCAGTACGATATCCTCAATTCGAAATCCGTACTTCCTTATGAGGAAGTCCACTTGGTAGAGTCTGTGTTCACGGATGAACTGTTCGCGGGGATCGCTCGCCCCCTTTTGTTCCCCCGGTATGCTCTCATCGCCAAGCCCCCTTTGATATGCGGAGAAATAAACCCTCTTGAAACGGAGTCGTTTATAAAGACCAACCATGTAGTGAATGATCTCCCGGTCCGTTTCGTCGGACGCGCCCACAATGAACTGAGTCGTGCACTTGACCCGGGAGTACCGGGCGCCGGGTTCCGTGAGTTTCGCCATCAGCGTCAGCGGACGAAGGATGTCACGCCGGAAGATTTTCTTTTTCGAGAGGACCGCACAATGACGTTCGCCCGGTGTCTCGATATTGAGAGAGACCGCCGTCGAGAGGGAGAGCGCTTCCTCGATCGCTGCGTCCGACGCGCCAGGAATGATTTTAAGGTGAATGTATCCCCTGTAAGCCCAACGGTTCCGCAGGATTCGCGCGGCGGCGATCATCTTGTCCATCGTGTAGTCGGGGTCCCGGATCACCGCAGAACTGAGGAAAAGGCCAAAGACTTTTCTCTTCCAATAATACTCCATGAATGCTCGTGCGATTTCCTCCGGCCCAAGCGTGCAACGACGGACGTTCGAACCCGAACGGAGAGGACAGTACCGACAATCGTTGGCGCACGCATTGGAGAGGAGCGTCTTGAGAAGCACCGTGCTCCCGCCCTCGGGAAGGACGACCGGATAAATCCACCTGCCGTCCGACCCTCTTTTCCTGTGCTCATCGTCGGCGGTACCGCACGCACAGGCGAGGTCGTAACGGGAATCTTCAGAGAGGATGCGCAACTTGTCGATAACGTCCACGATCAACCTCGAGGGATTATACCACGTCGCTGCATTCAAGGCCCGCTTCCCGTTTTCTCCCTGCTATTAGTGGTATTATAAAAAATGCATCCCGTGCTCATTCGCATTGGTCCGCTCACCATCCATACCTACGGATTCTTCATCGCCATCGGGTTCCTGACCGCGCTCTGGTTGGCCGCGCGCGAAGCCAGGAAACAGGGCATCCCGTCTGCGAGGATCTTCGATCTCTGTTTCTATATCCTCCTCGCAGCGATCGTCGGCTCACGGCTCTTCTTTATTCTGATAAACGCGGAGCACTACCTGCGTCATCCCCTCGATGCGATAAAACTCTGGGAAGGAGGACTCGTTTTTTACGGGGGCATGATCCTCGCAATACCGGTTACGTTGTGGTACGTCAAGAAATTCGGCGTGAACGTATGGGTCACTGCCGACATCTTTGCGCCCCCGATAGCGATCGGCCACGCGATCGGAAGACTCGGCTGTCTCGCGGCGGGCTGCTGCTATGGGAAAGCCGCAGAAAATCTTCCCTGGGGAATTATCTTTACCGACCCGGAATGTCTGGCGCCGACCAACGTGAAACTGCATCCGACACAGCTCTACGAATCCGCCGGCGAGCTTCTCATCTTCGTTGCACTCATCGCGCTGAGAAATCGTAAAACGTTCAACGGTGAACTTTTCATGGTCTATTTGGCCTGCTACGCGGTCCTCCGTTTCATCGTCGAATTTTTCCGCGGGGACGCCGGCAGGGGTTTCCTCGCCGAAGGCCTGTCCCTCTCCCAGGGGATCAGCACGTTGCTCTTCATTGCCGGCGTCGCCGGCTTCATTGCGCTTCGGAAGAGACATCCCGTAACCAAATGTCGTCAGGAAAGGGGGTAAAAGGAGATCGAGCACATCGGCGGAACGATGTCCGTCGGATGAGAGAACTTTTTTGCGGAAAGGAAGGAAAAGAATGGGAAAGAAAGCAACAATGGTATTGAGCTTTGTGCTGATAATCTGCATGACCGGTGTGGCAGCGTTCGCACTCACGCCGAAGGAAGAATTGGGTAAAGCGATCTTTTTCGATGAGAATCTCTCGATCAATGCCAATCAGTCCTGCGCGACGTGTCATTCGCCGGAAACTGGTTGGACCGGCACAAAGTCGGATGTCAACGCTCATGGGGCCGTGTACGAAGGCTCTATTCCGAACGCTTTCGGTAATCGCAAGCCTCCTTCATCGGCATACGCCACACAAAGTCCGATTTTGCACGTGGATAAGAAAGGATTATTCGTTGGTGGCAATTTCTGGGATGGAAGGGCGACGGGCGAGAAATTGGGTAATCCGGCCGCCGACCAGGCGCAGGGTCCTTTTCTGAACCCGGTAGAACAGGCCCTCCCGACCCCGGCCGACGTAGTGACACGGGTCTGTGCGTCGAGTTATGGTGACCTTTTCAGGGAGGTGTGGGGGACAGAAGCATGCGATCCGGATAAAGTGAATTTGGCATACGATTACATCGGCTTGTCGATCGCCGCCTACGAAGCATCACCCGAAGTGAACGCGTTCACTTCGAAGTTCGATTGGTCGATGGTGGGCAAGGCGAAACTGACACTGCAAGAAAGGAAAGGGTTCTCCCTTTTCCAAGGGAAAGGGAAATGCCAACGGTGTCACGTGAGCAACGGCCGGGCCCCCCTCTTCACGGATTTCACGTACGACAATCTTGGTATCCCCAAGAACCCCGAAAATCCGTTTTATACCCACAATCCGGAATTCGTTGACGGGGGATTAGGCGACTTTCTCGCAAGCCGGCTGGACTATGCACAGTACGCTCCTGCGAACGCGGGCAAACACAAGGTCCCGACACTGAGGAATGTCGATCTGAGACCGTCTAAGGACTTTGTCAAAGCCTACGGTCATAATGGCTATTTCAAATCCTTGTGGGGGATCGTGCATTTCTACAACACCCGCGACGTGCTTCGTGTGTGTCCAGGACCCTACACGGAAGCTCAGGCTCTTGCAGCGAACTGCTGGCCGCCACCGGAGGTTCCGCAGAACGTAAATACCGCGGAGTTAGGGAATCTGGGCTTGACACGTGAAGAGGAGGATGCGATCGTCGCTTTCCTGAGGACACTATCGGACGGCTTCGTACCGGGCAGATAACCTAATTCTTTCTCACACCGTGAGGCAGGGCTCATCTACGGCCCTGCCTCATATTATTATCTCCCGGATTCAGCGATAACCGTGTAGCTCTTTCTCCGTGTGTGACCCTGAGCTTGCCGAAGGGTGATGCACTTGTCATGGTCCAACGCGCTCACCATGACGATGCGCGCGGATGCAAGTCGTTGTATCGGTGGATGTGGATATCTGTACATCCCGAAACCCTCATAAAGGCAGATACGCAACCGGATTCAGACCGAGACTGGCAAGATGACCTGCCTTGAAACGATGATAGCCCGCTGCGGCAATCATCGCCGCGTTGTCCGTACAGAGCGATCGCGAGGGCATGAATAGTTCGATTCCCGTCTCTTCGGCCATTTCCCCCATCCTTTTCCTCAATTCGCTGTTCGCCGCTACCCCGCCGGACAGGGTCACCCGTTGAATCCCTTCGTTTCTGACCGCCCATTCCGTTTTCTTCATCAGTACGTCCACGACCGCCGCCTGAAAGGATGCGCAGATGTCACTGATTTGTTCGGGAGTGAGGCTGCCGCTTCCCCGATGAATCTTCGCCGCGATCCCTCCTCCTTTGAACCGCTCGGCACCCCTTCGTCCCGAAGAGGAGGAAGCGAATCCGCCGGGCAACTCCTTTTCTTCGATCCCGCCCACTGTTTTCACATACTGCAGCACCGCCGTTTTCAGGCCGCTGAAACTGAAGTCGAGCGAATCTGGGAGATACGCCCGCGGGAAATCAATCGAACGGGGGTCGCCGGTCCGGGCACGATCATCGATCACCGGGCCGCCGGGATAGCCGAGTCCGAGGAGTTTCGAAACCTTATCGTACGCTTCTCCTGCAGCGTCGTCTCTCGTTCTGCCGAGTTCCCTGTACCGCCCGAATCCATCGACTCGGCAAAGACAGGTATGCCCCCCCGACACGATCAATGCGATAAACGGGTAGTCCGGCTTTTTCTCCTCGAGGAACGAGGAATAGATGTGGCCCTCCAGATGGTTGACCGCGACGAGAGGAATCTTCTTTGCGTAACAGAGTGCTTTCGCGAAAGAACAGCCGACGAGGAGAGAGCCGATCAAACCCGGTCCGTGGCACACAGCGATACACGCGAGCTCCCCGTAACCGATACCAGCCTCTTTCATCGCCTCGTCGACAACGGGCCAGATCATTTCGACATGGCGGCGCGACGCGAGCTCCGGAACGATACCACCGTATCGCCGATGGATCTCCGTCTGGTTCGAGATGACGTTGGAAACGATCTTCGTCCCGCTCTCGACGACAGCCGCCGACGTATCGTCACAAGATGTGTCGATGCCAAGGATCAGCACGAACGTCTCTTATTACTGACCGAAGACCGTCACGTCTTTCGGTATCGCCGGAACGAAGAGCGCATCATCGAGGCCGGTATTCAGCATCACGTCGCCGAGAGAGATCGTGACGCTGTTGGAATAGGCATCGAGGACGGTGAAAGCCCTGATCGGAAACTCACCGCCGGAGAGCTCTACCTCGATCGAGAGGATGCTCCCCATCGGCTTTTTCGGCTTGAGAAGGAGTTTTCCATTGCGCCCGGAAACGGAGAATTCCTCGCGGATATTTCCAAAGCCGCTGAGGAGCGCTATCGGCGCCTGACCGAAGTTTTCCCGATCGAACGCCCCGCGGAATGCCTGCTTCTCTTTTTTCTGGTAAATAGTGATGGCGCCGTTACTGATGACGACGTCCTGAGGACTGTCGCCCTCGTAACTCCACTTCATTTTCATCGGTCGCTTTATGAAGAATGCGCCTTTGAACGTTTCCGTCTTTTTCAGATCCTTCACGACGCTTTTCTGCACAAAACGTCCCTTCATGTCCCTGATCTGCTCGTACTGCTTCTGTAATCGCGCCACGTCGCCATCGACGGTCGCGGCATCCTCAGCGTGCACGGAAAGAGACGGCAGACAGCACAACACAAAAAACACGATCACACAAATAATTCGATTCATAATATTTCTCCTCGATGCGGCGGCAACGCCACTCATTTGATAGAAATAGCATACCACGCCGTATTTCCCCTTAGAAAGGCGAAGAAACAGCGCCCAGATGCGGCTTGATAAAAACCGCCCAGATTATTAAAGTGTCCTCATGGCTATCGCGTGGCGTATTATCGACGACGGGGCGTGTGCCCCGGCCTTCAACATGGCCCTCGACGAAGCGATCGCGACGGCGGTTAGGCGGGATCTCGCACCCCCCACATTGCGATTATACGGTTGGAAGGAACGGGCGGTGAGCATCGGAGCCTTCCAGAGATCGCGGGACGTCAATATCGATTACTGCCGCCGTAAGGGCATTCATATCGTGCGCAGGCCGACAGGCGGAAGGGCGGTCTGTCATGATGATGAGCTGACGTACAGTTTTGCGGCCAAAACCGAGAACTGTCCCTTCTCCCGCGGGCTTTTTGATAGCTACGGGAAAATAAGCGCCGCTCTCGTCCGTGCCCTCTCGAGAATCGGCTTATGTCCGCAAAGCGAGGCTCGCACGCGAAACAGGCAGTCCGGCAAAAAACGTCCTGAGCCTCACTCGCCGCTCTGTTTTCAGTCCATCTCCTACGGAGAAATCTCGGTCGGGGGAATAAAGATCGTCGGTTCGGCCCAGAAACGCTGGAGCGACGGTTTGCTCCAGCAGGGATCGATTCCTCTGCGCATTCGCCCAGACGAGTTGTCTCATATTTTTTTGTGCGAGAGCGTCGAAGAAAAGACCCTCGCGGGACTGGAACAGTTGATCGCAGCTCCGTCACGGGAAGGACTGAGGGAGGCGATAAAGTCGGCGTTCGAGGAGACGTTCGAGGTAGAGTTGATCTCCTCGAGGCCGTCCCCGGAGGAATATGCTCTCGCGCAGAAGCTTGAGGGAGAGAAGTATCTTGACGACGCGTGGACTTTCAGGAGATAAAGCAATTTGAATGGGTACATGTACGTTTACGTGAACGGGAAGATAGTTCCCTCGAAAGAAGCTGTTGTCTCAGTTTTCGACCATGGTTTCCTTTACGGTGACGGCGTCTATGAAACGCTCCGTGTCTACGATGGCGTCGTCTTCAAAATCGATGAACATCTTTGGAGGCTTTTTCGGTCTGCGTCGCTCATCGGCCTTTCGATTCCTTTGGACGCGAACCACCTCAAACTCGCGCTCTACGATACCCTGATGGCCAACGCGTTGCGGAACGCGTATCTGCGGCTGACCGTGACACGGGGCAAAGGTCCTATCGGGCTCGACCCGGATCTCTGCCCGCAGCCGACGATCGTCATCATCGCGCAAGAATTCAGGGAATACCCGAGGGCGTATTATGAACAGGGCATCCACCTCATCATCGCGAAGACCAGACGGAATGACCGCCGGGCTATCAATCCACAGATCAAATCGCTGAACTTCTTGAACAACATCCTTGCAAAGATCGAAGCGAAGAAGAACAATGCTCACGAAGCACTGCTCCTCAACAGTCGGGGCAATCTCACCGAAGGCACGATCAGCAATATCTTCTTCTATAGCGATGGCATTCTGTGCACCCCTTCCGTTGACTGTGGCATTCTCGATGGCATCACGAGAAGTCTTGTGCTCGACCTTGCGTTACGCGAGGGAATCGCCGTGCGCGAAGCGAAATATACGAAGAAAGACATCTATTCCGCAGAGGAGGCCTTTATCACGAATACGACGATGGAGGTAATGCCGGTGTCGCGGATCGACGAACGGGTTTTCCCCGTGGGCAGGATTTCGCGTCTGCTGCGCACGGCCTACCGCAACGAAGTGCGCGCCTACTGTGCACACGTCAAAGCGAAAGGCCCTTCACTCTGGGCCGAGGAGACATAAAACATCAGAGATGCCGTTCGATGCGGCCCTTCTGATCGACGATTTCGTATTCGAACTTCTCGGGCTTTCTCCCGAAACAGATCCCGAGGCTTTCGAAAATCGCGATCTCGCTCACGTTGACCTCTCTCCTCTTGATCGCCTCTTCGGTGCGCAGACAGAATATTCTGTTGCCATCGACGTTGACGACCGTATGGCCGACTTTTCCTTCCAGGAGCAGGAAAACAGCCGCGGCACCCGCCTTATAGCCGAAATTCACGTCCCGCGCAGAAGAGTGCCCTGAACGGACGAGGTGGCCAGGCGTCACCTCTCGGACCTCCGGCGCCTCGTACACACCGGGTGCGAACATGCCCGTTCTCTTCATGAATGCCGCCACCACGGGATCCGATTTCAACCTCTTTTCGAGCTGCTGCCGCACGTACTTGCCCGCACCCGCGAGCTTCCGATGCCCGAATGCGTCGGGCGGTATCGACTCGTCGTAGAGCAACTCCCCGTTGATGTTCTTGATGCCTTCTGCGACGACGATGATGTACGTGCCTGCCTTCACGTCGCTTCGCTCGATCCGCGCAAAAAAGGTCGTTTTCATGTGCTCATAGAGAACGTCGAAATCGACCGGGATCTCCGGTATCAGGATCGCGTCCGCCTCGGCACCGACACCGCCTCTGAACGCAGTATGTCCCACATAGCGTCCGAACACCTCGATGACGAGAATTCTGTTATGGCTCATGCCGGTCGTCTTGAGGTCGCGCGCAAACACCGCTATTCTGTTGATTGCGGAATCCCCTCCGACACTGTAAGACTGGAGGTCGAGATCCATCGTCTTCGGCACGTGAACGCAGGGAATCCCCTGGGATGAAAGATCGACCACGACGCTCCCGGTGTCATCGCCCCCGCTGATAACGAGCGCATCGATGCGGAACTTTTTCAGGCCGTCTTTGATCCGTTCGTACTTCTGGGGATCCGCGATCTTGCTGATCTTCACCCGCGAATGCCCCGCTTCGGAACCAGCCAATGAAGCCTCGATCTTGCTCACCCTCTCCGCATTGAGAAAAACGACTTCGTCCAAATTGACAAGATTATAGAGACCCGCGTACCCGTGTGGAATCACGACAGACTCGATACCGAGCGCGTATGCCTCGCGAGCGACGCCTTTTATGACGGCGTTCAGCCCTCCGCAATCTCCTCCACTCGTGATAACCCCTATTCTCCTAATCGAAGGCATATCTAATCCTCCTCGAACAAGTTTTCTGTTGCCCCGTCGGGCGGTCGCGCGCCACCGATATTCTATCCCTTTCAGGGAGTCTCTGCAACGGGGAACCCTTGCGAGAGCGCTGTTTGCATTTCTCCATTCTTTTCTGCTATGATCATTTTCAGTAGAAGCCTCGTGTATCGGCAACGAGCGAAAAAATTCCGACCTTTGCTGATACAGAGGCTCTTTTATCCTAAGGCAGTTTTCTATGCGTTCGAACGGTACATGGCATAGAACCTTCACCATTGCCTCTTTCTCGACTCGCAAACAGACTTGCCCGGAAGGAAAAACCCCGTGATCATCGAAGAAGTCATTGAATTTCTGAGAAAGATTCCTCCTTTCCAGTTTTTAGACGAACTCACGTTGAAAAACCTCATCGGCGATCTTTCGATGGAATTTTACCCGAAGGGTTCCATCATCCAGTACCAGGGCGGTCCTGCGCCAAAGTTCATTTACGTCATCAAGAAGGGCGAAGTGAAGGTCGTCATCAAGAAAGAGAACGAAGAGGTTTTTGTCGATTATCGTGGAGAAGGAGATCTCATCGGTTATCTGCTCATATTTGGCGGTGACAGGGCCCGTGCAACGGTCACCGCGATCGATGACACGATCTGCTACCTGATCAAACGAGAAACGGTACAGAACATATTGAACTCCAATCCGAGTGTCAGGGAATTTTTCCATAAATCTTTCCTCAAACGGTATCTCGACAAGACTTTCTACGAAATACAGAACAAAAACCTGGTTTACGGCGGGGATCGGATCCTCTTCACGATGCCGGTCGGCGAATTGGCCTCGAAGGACGTCATTCAGGCGTCGCAGAATATCTCGATTCAGGAGGCGGCGCAGATCATGTCAGATTACCGAATCAGCTCGCTCATCCTCGTCGACGAGAAGAACACCCCGACGGGCATTATCACGGACAGGGATTTGAGAGACAAGGTCGTCGCGAAAGGCAGGAACTACAGCGACCCCGTTCACAGCATCATGAGCTATCCGAGCGTGCGAGCGGACGTCAAGGATTACTGTTTCGAGGCGATCCTGAAAATGGTGAAACACAATGTCCACCACCTACTCGTCATGAAAGAAAACAAACTTCGCGGGATTCTCACGAATCATGATCTGATGCTCATTCAGGGGACATCGCCCCTCTCGATCGTGAAGGACATCGAAAGCCAGAATACGATCGATGCGCTCGTCCCCGTGTCGAAGAGGATCAACAATATCATCGGGATACTGCTCAGCGAAGGGGCGAAAGCCAGCATCACAACGAGGATCATTACGGAGATCAACGATCGTCTCATCAGGAGAATCCTCGAAATTGCGGAAGACCGCTTCGGTGAGCCTCCCCTCCCGTACTGTTGGATCGTTTTCGGAAGCGAAGGTCGCAAAGAGCAGACCTTCAAGACGGACCAGGACAACGCGCTCATTTATCACGATCCGGCAGACCCGGGAACGGAGGATGCCGCGAAGGAGTATTTCAGGGATTTCACGTTGTTCGTCAGGGATGCACTCGTCAAATGCGGGTTCCCACTCTGTCCCGCGGACTTCATGGCGTCCAACCCCCTCTGGAGGCAACCCCTCCACATCTGGAGGAAGTACTTCATCAACTGGATCTCGACGCCGACTGCGGATGCCGTCCTCAATTCTATCACCTTTTTCGACTTCAGGGCGGTGCACGGTGAGACAAGGCTCCTTGACTGGTTAAAGGAATACACGCTCTCCTTGGCGATGAACTCCAAGATATTCCTCGGTTACATTGCGAACCTGGCGATCAAGAATATGCCGCCCATCGGCTTCCTTAAGACGTTCGTCGTCGAGAAGAGCGGTGAACACAAGGATAAACTGAACATCAAGGTGAAGGGACTGGCTCCCCTCATCGATATCGTCCGCCTTTTCGCCCTCGAAAAAGGGATGCCGGAGACCTCCACCGTCGAGAGAATTCACGCTCTCCGCGATAAGCACTCGATCGTCAGGGAATACGCGGACGAACTGCTTCACGCGTTCGAATTCATGATGCTGCTCCGCATTCAGAACCAATATGCGCAAATGAAGGAAGGAACGGATATCAATAACTTCATCAACCCGAACAAGCTCAGCAATCTCGAAAAAAAGATCGCGAAAGAGACGTTCCAACTTATCTCGACCATTCAGAACCTCATCATCGAGCGGTACAAGGCGATGATCTGGTAACGCCGCATGCTGGACTTTTTTAAGATCAAGAGAGACACGCCGTTGCCTTTTAAGAGCGAAACCCTGATCACGGAATCGACGTACGTCGTCATCGATACTGAACTGACCGGTCTCAACCTCCGGAAAGATGAAATCATTTCCATCGGCGCTGTCAAAATGTTCGGTCAGCGTATCGACCTCGGCGACACGTTTCACCGCCTCATAAAACCGTCGACGGCTTTCAACCCGGAGAGTGTCATCGTGCACGGGATCACTCCTTCCGATGTCCGCGAGGCCGAATCGATCGACACCATTCTCTCGGAATTCATAGACTTCTGCGACGACAACATCTTGCTCGGCCACTGCATCTTGATCGATATCAACTTCATCAATAGAGAGATGAAGAGGGTTCTCGGGATAGAACTCCGGAACGCAGCCATCGACACGTTTCACGTCTACGAATGGTTGAGACACAGGCAATCGGAAGATCGTTGTTTTGCGTCTCCGCCGAAAGACGCTTCGCTCAACGAGATCGCGCACTGTTTCGGGATCTCCGTGCGCAGGGCTCACGATGCCCTCATGGATGCATTCATCACAGCGCAGCTCTTCCAGCGCTTCATCCCTCTGCTCGGACGATTCGGCGTCGTCTCGGTAGGGGACCTATGCCGACTGGGCAATCCGAAAGGAGGGGATCTTTTCAGGAAATCGGGCGAGATAGCGAATTTTTGAACAGGGAGAATCAATTTGACATCATGGGAGGAGGGCACTCACATTGAGGAAAAAGTTTACCACGCGCGACATTCTCGAAGACGCTGACTTCAAATCTCTCTCAAGCCAGAAAAATACGATTTCGGTGATCCTCACGATTTTAGAGTTGTCGATTTACTTTGGGTTCATTGCGCTGATCGCCTTCAACAAACCGTTCCTCGCTTCGAAGCTTTCCGGAGCGATCACGATCGGCATCCCCATCGCAGTGGGAACCATCATTCTTTCCTGGATTTTAACGGGCATCTATATCCGCTGGGCAAATAGCAGGTACGACACCCTCGTCAAAAAAGTGAAAGAAAAGTTAGGAGCGTAACATGCACGAGACCGCCCAAACGATTATCGGACAATTCAATCCTGTCGCGGTGATGTTTTTCTGCATATTTGTGGCCTCGACTTTTATCTTAACATACTGGGCGGCGAAGCGAACGAGAACGACAAAAGACTTCTATGCAGCCGGTAAAAGCATCACGGGGTTCCAAAATGGCCTCGCGTTGGCGGGCGACTACATGAGCGCCGCCTCGTTTCTCGGCATCGCCGGCCTCGTCTCGACGAAAGGCTACGACGGCTTGATTTACTCCGTTGGCTGGCTCGTCGGTTGGCCGATCATCATGTTCCTCATATCGGAACCGTTGAGAAACCTCGGCAAATACACCTTCGCCGATGTCGTTGCCTATCGTCTGAATCAGAGACCCATTCGGGCGGCGGCAGCCGCGGGCTCTCTCGTCGTCGTCGTCACGTATCTCATCGCACAAATGGTGGGAGCGGGGACTCTCATACGGCTCATGTTCGGTCTCCCCTATGAAATTGCCGTCGTGATCGTGGGGACACTCATGATCTCTTACGTGCTTTTCGGCGGGATGATCGCGACGACGTGGGTGCAGATTATCAAGGCCGTCTTGCTCCTTAGCGGAGCGACCATACTCGTGTTTATGACGCTCTACCACTTCGGTTTCAGTTACGGAGAGCTCTTCAGGCAAGCGCAGGATTTGTACGGAGCAAAATTTCTCGAGCCAGGAGGACTCGTGACGAGCCCTCTCGATGCCTTTTCTCTGGGACTCGCCCTTATGTTCGGGACCGCCGGCTTGCCGCACATCCTGATGAGGTTCTACACTGTTCCCGACGCGAAGGAAGCGAGGAAATCGGTCTTTTACGCGACCGGATTCATCGGCTACTTTTACATCCTCACCGTTACCATCGGGTTCGGTGCCGCGGTCATCGTGGGGCAAAAACTCATTATGAGCATCGACAAGGGTGGAAACATGGCGGGACCCCTCCTTGCGGAAGCCCTCGGCGGAAATCTCTTTCTGGGGTTCCTCGCTGCCGTCGCATTTGCGACGATTCTCGCTGTCGTCGCAGGGTTGACCATCGCAGGTGCATCCGCCTTCTCCCATGATCTTTTCGTCGGCGTCATACGACGAGGCATGACCGCCGAAAAAGAAGAGGTCAAGGTCGCAAAAATCGCCACGGTGGGTCTCGGTGTGACAGCGATTCTCCTCGGCATCCTGTTCAAGGGACAGAACGTCGCATTCCTCGTCGGGTTGACCTTCGCCATAGCAGCGAGCGCCAACTTCCCGGCACTCCTCATGTCTATCATGTGGAAAAGATTCACGACACTCGGAGCGGTCACGAGCATTTATACGGGACTCACTGTCGCAACGGTTCTCCTGATATTGAGTCCGACCGTCTGGGTCGATATCATCCATAAGCAGGAAAAGGTCGCGGTCGAGAAAGAAATAAAGGCGATCGAGGAACCTCTGAAGGCCAGGATCGAGGCTCTGGAACAGCAGAAGGTCGGCGCCGACGCTTCCCTCGTCACCCAGATCGACGCCGTAATCGCATCGGAGAAACAGGCGGCCGAGTCCCTCATCAACGAGGCGAAAGCGAAAATTCCGAAGCCAATATTCCCTCTGAATAACCCCGGTATTTATTCGATGGCTGCGGCTTTTCTCACCGGGATTTTCTTCTCGCTCGTGAGGCGCGATGAGGAAGCGGAAGCGAAATTCGAGGAGGAGAAATTGAGAACGTTTATCGGTATCAGGGCGGAATGACACATTCGTCCCCGATGGAGACCGTCACCCCCTCCTCCGGAGGGAGGGCATAACACGGTACGCGTAATCATGGACAATGACAATTGGACGATTCGCGCGAGAGAGTTCCTCGAGAAAACCCCACCTTTTCAGTTTCTCGAGCCTTCGGATCTGGATCGTCTCGCAGAGAGCATCCAACCCATGTCTTACGCCAAGGGGACTCGCATTCTCTCCCAGGATGGTCCGCCGAGCGCATTCCTTCAGGTTATCTATCAAGGCGCGGTCAAAGTAACACGGACGACCGAGAACAGCGAGGAGATGTTCATCGATCTGCGGGGCGAGGGAGATACCATAGGATTCCTCTCGCTGTTGAGCGGCGACCGAGCGAAGGCAAACGTTGTTGCGATCGAGGACACGCTCTGTCTGCTCATCGATAAAGAGACGGTCCTTCACCTCATTGCGTCGAATCCCTTTTTCTCGGAATACTTCATCACGTCTCATCTGACGCAATATGTCGAGAAGCCGCTTGCCCTGGCGGGAACGCGGCTTCTCCACTACACGAGCAGCAACAAGTTGCTCTACAAGACGCACATCGGTGACCTCGCTCTGAAAGAAGTGGTGATGGTGCGCGATTCCGCGACCATTGGGGAAGCAGCGCGGGAAATGTCGGACCGGGGAGTCAGTTCGCTGGTCATCGTGAACCACGACGAAAGCCCCGTCGGCATTATCACCGACCGTGATCTCCGCAGCAAAGTTGTCGCGGTGGGCAGAGATCCCTCGGAACCGGTACGGAACATCATGACGACCTCGCTCATAAAAGTCGACGCAGAGGATTATTTCTTCGAAGCCATTCTCAAGATGCTCGAGCACAACATCCACCATATGATCGTCGTAAAGAACGGGCGCTTCATAGGCACTTTTTCCAACCACGAACTCATGGTTCTCCAGGGGACTTCGCCGCTCACGATCGTCCGGGACATAGAAAGTCAGCAGACGATAGAAGGACTCGTGACAGGCTCGCGGGGCGTCGACAGCATCATTTCCCATCTCCTCGCGACTGGGGCAAAAGCGAGCGAAATCACGCGGATCATCACGGAAATCAACGAAAGACTCCTCCGGAGGCTCCTCGAACTGACGGAACACAAGCTCGGTGCCCCCCCGGTTCCTTTTTGCTGGATCGTGTTCGGGAGCGAAGGCAGAAAAGAGCAGACCTACAAGACCGATCAGGACAATGCCATCATCTACGCAGACCTGCCCGCGGCGGCGGATCCCCGCGCGGTTGAAACGTATTTCGCGGCATTCGCAGAGCACATGAAGGAAGCGCTCCTCCGTTGCGGTTTCCCGCTCTGTCCCGGGAATTACATGGCGAGCAATCCTCAGTGGCGGCAGCCACTGAAAACCTGGGAACGGTATTTTTCGGCATGGATCGCGACGCCGACGAGTGAGGCGGTACTCGCCTCGTGCATCATTTTTGATTTCAGACCCGTGTACGGTGACTTTACCCTCGCGGATCGCTTGAAAAAACACCTCCTGCGCACACTCGAAGGACGAGATATTTTTCTGAAACTGATGGCGAACGTGGCGATTCAGGTACGTCCCCCCATAGGGTTTTTCAGAACCTTTGTGGTAGAAAAGAGCGGCGAATTCAAGAATCAATTGAATCTCAAATTCACCTGTTTGGCACCGATCATCAACATGGTCCGCCTCTTCAGCCTCGAACAGAGAATCCCCGAGACCTCGACGCTCGAGAGAATCCACGCTCTCAAGAAGAGTCACCCTGTAATGAAAGAATTTGGGGACGAGCTCGAACACGCGTTCGAGTTTCTCTCGCTCCTGCGCATCCGCCTTCAACACGAAAAGAAAGCGCGAGGGGAAGAACCGACGAATTACCTGAACCCGAAAGATTTGATTCCCTTTGAACGCAAGCTGTTCAAAGAATCGTGCACGTTGATCGCGAAATTACAGGAGAAAATCAACAAGCAATATAATCCGGGGACGGGATCCATTCTCTGATGAGCAAGCTCTTCGCGGATTACAAGAAAAAGATTTTCGGCGACCCGACGAGAAGAGGGGATCTGCCGCCAATTATCCAAAAACACCTGTCCGCTGCCGAGCGCATCAGAACGGACGTGAGCCTCAGCGAGGGCACGTACGTCGTCTTCGATACTGAATTGACCGGTCTGAACGTGAAAAAAGATTCCATCGTATCGATCGGCGCACTGAAGGTTTTCGGTACGAGGATCGACGTAGGCAATCCTTACTACAGGGTGGTGGAACCCCAGTCCGAGCTGACAGGCCGCAGCGTCGTCATACACGGTATCACGCCGTCCGAAGCCGCGGAATGCCCCAGGATCGATAAAGTGTTACCAGAATTCCTCGACTTCTGCAGCGGCGGCATTATGGTCGGTCACTTCGTTTCGATCGACCTCGCATTTCTCAACAAAGAGATGGTCAGGCTCTTCGGCCTGCCGATCCAAAATCCCGGGATCGATACCTCTGTACTCTATCAATGGCTCCGCAAGAAAGAAGAAGATATTTGTGCCTTTTATGACGGCATCGGGGAAAATGTCGACCTGCTCACTCTCGCGAGTAAATACGATATTCCGATATCCGAAACGCACAATGCGCTGAGTGACGCGTACGTCACGGCGCAACTTTTCCAACGCCTCGTTGTCGCCGTTTGCAGATTCGATGTCAAATTGGTCGAAGATCTTCTCAGGATCGGAAACCCGCGAAAGGGGTAACGGAAGAAAGATGAACTGTATCGTCACGGGCATCGTCTCCAAACTCGCGAAAAAAACCGCCCCGCACGTGCAGGACATGGTCGCAACCTTCCCATCCCCCAGAGAGGCGTCGCAGCGATTAGATGAGAATCAGACGGACGGTTTTTCGAGGCGAACAACGGGGGACTCGTTGTATGGGACGGGGTGATACCATACCGTTACTGCGGCACGGGGAACGGGGTGCATGACACTTGTCATCGTCGAATTTGACCTTATATAATAGGCGAACTTTCAGGAAAGTTCTGCTAATCATATAATCATAAAAGAAGGAGGACTGAACAGGCATGTCGAAAGAGAGCTTTGATGTACTCATGGCGGAAAAGAGGACATTTCCGCCGCCGCAGGAATTCAGAGAGAGGGCACATATCAAGAGCACGGTGGAATACGAAACCCTTTACCAGAGGTCTATCGAAGATCCTGACGGGTTCTGGGCGGAGATGGCGGAAAAACACCTGACATGGTACAAGAAATGGGACAAAGTGTCGGAGTGGGATTTCGAGAAACCGTACATCAAGTGGTTCATCGGTGGGAAACTGAATGCCTGCTACAATTGCCTCGACAGGTTCATGAAGACCCCGACGCGCAACAAAGCTGCGATCATCTGGGAGTCGGACGATGGGAGTTACAAAACGTTCACCTATCAGCAGCTCTATCGCGAGGTCAATCGATTCGCGAACGTGCTCAAAAAATACGGGGTCAAAAAAGGCGATCGGGTGACAATCTACCTGCCCATGATTCCCGAACTGCCGATCGCGATGCTCGCGTGTGCCCGTATCGGTGCGATCCACAGCGTCGTCTTCGGCGGTTTCAGTGCCACCGCCTTGAAAGATCGGATACAGGACTGCAAGTCGAGCCTCCTGATCACCGCGGACAAAGGTGTGAGGGGAGGACGCTACGTCCCTCTCAAAGCCAATGCCGATCACGCCCTCCAGGAATGTCCGACGGTCGAAAAGACCATCGTCGTCAAGCGGGTCGGAAGTGTCGACATGGAGCCGAACAGAGATGTCTGGTGGCACGATGAAATGAACGACCCCGACATCTCCGATTACTGCGAGCCGGAACAATTGGACGCCGAAGATCCCCTCTTCATCCTCTACACGTCGGGCTCGACCGGGAAGCCGAAGGGGGTTCTCCATACCGTCGGCGGGTATCTGCTCTACACGAACCTCACGTTCAAGTGGATATTCGATTACCACGAGGAAGATATCCATTTTTGCACGGCGGACATAGGGTGGGTAACCGGTCATAGCTATATCCTCTATGGTCCGTTGAGCAACGGGGCGACGAGTCTCATGTTCGAAGGGATCCCGACGTATCCCGATCCGAGCAGATTCTGGAAGATCGTCGATAAATTCGGCGTGAGTATTTTCTACACTGCACCGACAGCCATCAGGGCCCTCATGCGCGAAGGTCCCGAGTGGGTCCATAAACAAGACCTCTCGTCCTTGAGGTTGCTCGGGACCGTTGGCGAGCCCATCAACCCCGAGGCATGGGTGTGGTACCACACCCATGTCGGAAAATCGAAGCTCCCCATCGTCGACACATGGTGGCAGACGGAAACCGGCGGTATCCTCATTACGCCCTTGCCAGGCGCGATGACGCTCAAGCCGGGGTCCGCGTCCAAACCGTTCCCCGGTGTCGTGCCGCGGGTCCTCAAAGAAGATGGTTCCCCGGCGGGAGTCAATGAGGGCGGGTATCTCGTCATCGAAAGAGCGTGGCCCGGAATCCTCCGCGGCACCTACGGCGACCCGGAAAACAAACGAATCAAAGAAGTTTACTTCTCGCGCTTTCCCGGAAAATACTTTACCGGCGACGGGGCGAGGATAGACGAAGACAACGACTACTGGCTCATGGGGAGGATCGATGACGTGATCAATGTCTCGGGTCACAGGATCGGGACCGCCGAAGTCGAGTCCGCGCTCGTGAGCCACGAGGCGGTCGCCGAGGCTGCGACGGTCGGCTATCCTCACGAGATCAAAGGCGAAGGCATCTATGTGTATGTGACGTTAAAGGAAGGATACGAACCGACGCCGGAGCTGACGAAGATCCTCATCGGCCACGTGCGGCAGGTGATCGGGCCCATCGCGACGCCCGATAAGATACAGTTCACCCCGGGCCTGCCGAAAACGAGGAGCGGTAAAATCATGAGGAGGATCCTCCGGAAGATAGCGCGCGGAGATACGGAAGACCTCGGCGATACCTCGACGCTCGCTGACCCGTCCGTCGTCAACGAAATCCTGAAAGGAAAATTGTAAAAAAAGGCGCGAGGATTCCCTGTCGAACAAGAAGGGTAGAGCGACGCTACCCTTTTTGTTTTCGTGACGACGCACAGCGCGCGGCGGAGATCGTTCGTGATTCTATCCGGTCAACGGTTGATGGAATTGCACCATGAGGTAGGGAGAACGGCGAATGTCAGTAAAATATCTTGATTCCTTCTTCAACCCGCGGCGGATTGCCGTCATCGGTGCCTGTGAAGACAGGAACTCGATCGGTTACGCCGTATTCAAGAACCTTCTCGGCAAAGGCTTCAAAGGCGCGGTTTACCCCGTGAATCCCCGTGTCGAGGCGGTACAAGGGGTCGAGGCGTATCCCTCGATATCCGATATCCACCGCGACATCGATCTCGCAATTCTCGCGGTTCAAACCGCGGAATTGCCCCCGGCCCTCGATGAGTGCGGGCGGAAAGGCGTCAAGGGTGTCATAGTCCTCTGCTTTGACTTCAAAAAGAGGGTTGACAATGCGCAGGAACTCGAGGCGAAAATCCGCGACGCAGCCGGCAAGTACGGATTCAGGGTCCTTGGACCGGACTCACTCGGCTTCATCAGGCCGGGGATCGACCTCAACGCGAGTATCTACCCGCACATACCGCCGAGGGGAAACATCGCGTTCATCGCGCAGAGCACGACCCTCTCATCGGCGCTCCTCGGCTGGGCGGCGAGCAAGAATATCGGCTTCAGCTACTTCATTTCGGTCGGGACAAAGGTCGACATCAAATTTTCCGACCTCATCGATTTCCTCGGAGTAGATCCGGAAACACGCGCTATCATCCTCTACATCGAATCCATCAAGAACGGCCGTAAGTTCATGACCGCCGTGCGGAGCTTCGCGTCCAGCAAACCAATCATGGTCATCAAATCGGGGAAATTCGACGTCTCGGCTCATGTGGCACTCACCCACTCGGGGTATATGGCAGGCGAGGACAAGGTATACGATGCCGCCTTCGAGCGGGCGGGAGCCATCCGCGTCGACGAAACGCTCGACCTCTTCTATCTTGCCGAATCTCTTTCCAAACAGCGCCGTCCCAAGGGGAACCATCTGGCGATCGTCACGAATTCCGGCGGTCCGGCAATCATCGCGGTGGATACGCTTCTCAAGCTCGGCGGAGAACTCGCCATCCTCAGCAAAGAGACGAGCGAGTCTCTCGCGGCGCACTTTTCGTACCTGAAGTTTGCGCGGAATCCGGTCGATCTGTTCATAGAAGCATCCCCGCAGGACTATGACGTCGCCGTGAGAGCGTGTTTCAAAGACAAGAATGTCGATGGCGTCCTCGTCATCCACACGCCCTCGTACATGGGAAATTCGCGGGGTATCGCGCGCGCCGTCGTCGACGCGGCAAAGGCATGCCCGTACAAACCGGTCTTCACGGTATGGATGGGCGGCGAACAGGTGATAGCGGACAGAGAATTTCTCAGCAACCAGGGAATCCCGACGTTCGTTTCGACCGAGCAATCCGTGAAGAGCTTCATGTACATGTACCGCTACGACTACAATCTTCGCCTCCTCCTCGAGACACCGGAGGTCATCCTGAAAGACTTCGAGCCGGACGAGGATCGCGCCGAAGAAGTCGTCAAGAAGGCCGCGGAGGAGAAAAGGCTCCTCCTCAATCTCAACGAAGTGAAGGACGTGCTCCTGTCTTACGGCATTCCGGTGGTTCCGACGAAGGTGGTCCAGAGCGCGGAAGAGGCGATCGGGATCGCGGATTTCATTGGTTACCCTGTCGTCCTGAAAATCGATTCGCGCAAGATATTTCACAAAACTGAACTTGGCGGCGTCCGTCTGAACCTGAAGGACGCCGATGCGGTCAGGGAAGCGTACCGCCACCTTCAGGAACTGGCTGTCAGAGCGAAAGATCCTCAAGCCCAGGTCATAATCCAGCCGATGGTCTCCCGAAACGGCTATGAACTGGTGATCGGCGCAAAAAAAGATCCGACATTCGGATCGGTGATCGTCTTCGGTACGGGCGGGGCGCTCCTCGACGTCGTCGAAGACTACGCGATCGGTCTGCCGCCCCTGAATCAGACGCTCGCGCGGCGGATGATGAATAAAACGAAGATATACGATCACCTCCGCCGTCAGGTGGATTACGAGAGCACCCTCCGGTACATCGAAGAAGTGTTGGTGCGGTTCTCCCATCTGATCATCCATTTCCCCCACATCAAAGAGATCGATATCAATCCGTTCTTCGCGTCGAACGAGGAGAGCTTCGCGCTCGATGCGAACATCCTGCTCGAAGCGGACGTCCTCGAAGGCTTTGTCCCCGTGAGGGGGGACTTCTGCCCGCCCCACCTCTCGATCTGCCCTTACCCGGATCAGTATATCGACGTCTTCAAGTTGAAAGATGGCCCCGCAGCCGTTTTGAGGCCCATCCGGCCGGAGGACGAGCCGCTCATGGACGAACTCCTGAAAACGTCGTCCGAGCAGACGCTCATGATGCGGTTTTTCCGGAAGATATCCGACATAAGCCATGAGCAACTGACGCGATACTGCCATGTGGATTATGACAGGGAGATGTCGTTCGTCGCGATTATCCGGGACAACGGACGCGATCGAATCATCGGCGAGGTGCGGATGAGCAAACTGCCCGACCAGGAGAATGCCGAGATGGCGGTGATAGTCGGGGATCCCTGGCAGGGCAAGGGCATCGGTAACGCCCTCTGTATCCACTGCCTGAAGATCGCAAAGGAACTCGGCTTGAAGAAGATGTGGATGGAAATCCTGAAGGTCAACGCGCGCATGCTCCACAGAGCAGAAAAACTGGGGTTCACGAGGGTCTCCGCCGACGACGATTCCGTAAAGGTGGTGTTGGAACTCGATGCTTTCAAACTGGCTTGACAATGCTTTCAAAAGGGATTGAAATTTGCGGTTGGTTTCGTTAGAATGGTAGTCCATAAAAATCTCATTCAAAAAGGGAGGGGTTATGAAAGGTTTTCTGAGGGTATCACTGGCATGTTTTCTTATCTCTCTGTTGTCGGGCGTCGCGCTTGCGCAAACGCCGGCGGCCGATGTGCAGAGCCAGCTTGACAAACTGATGAAACAAGTGGAGGAGCAGAAAAAACAGATCGAGTCGTTGCAGAACACGATCAAAGACATGCATGGCAAGCAAGCCGCACCGACAGCTCCGGCGGCGGCTCCGGAAGTGAAGGTGAGCTCGAAGTACAACATCAAGATTTACGGTAGGGTCAAGTTCGACGGTATCTATGACACAAACAATATGGGCAGGGAAGAGTTCATTATGTTCGTTCCACAGAATGCGAACGGTGAAGACAAGGCGACATTCAACGTCCGCGATACCCGGTTCGGAGTCGCAATCACCGGCGCTTCCCTCGGTGGGTGGACACCGAGCGGCCGCTTCGAGACAGACTTTTATGGATCGGATGCTGCCAGCAACGGACAATTGAGGATCCGTCTTGCGTACATTGATATGGAGAAAGAAGGAACTCTTATCAGAATCGGCCAGGACTGGACGCCCATCGCGTCGCTGAACCCGACAACCGTCGACTTCGCGATCATGGGATACAATGGTAACCTCTGGAACAGGGTACCGCAGATTACCGTCAAACAAAAACTCGCGGACGGTCTCGATGCCCTCTTCACAGCGTACCGCGGCAAGTGGTCGGATGACGACGCTGGCGCCCCTAAATCAGTCAATGAGCAGACAGTCAATACGCAGATCCATATGCCCTGGGTCGGCGCAAAAGTATCGTACGCAATGCCGCTCTTCGGTGATCAGAAATCCTCGTTCGCGCTCGGTGGTGCGGTGAGAAGCGGTGAGGTGAGAATCGGTGAAGCCGCCAACGATATTACGCCTTACCTCGCGGCGCTCGAACTGAAGATTCCTACGGGTATCGTCGAAATCATGGGCGAAGCGTACATGGGCCAGGGTATCGGCTTCGAATATTTCCACAATGGCGGTAAAATTAATGACATCGATTACTACGGTGCAATCAATGCGACGGGTCACGCGATTTTGACCTGGGGCGGATGGCTCCAGGCCAGCGTGAAACCGATCAAGGATGTGACGGTCAACGTCGGATACGGTCTGGACGATCCGAAGAATGCGGACGCGGGGAGCGCCTTCTACCAGAGGAGCAGATTCGCCTTCGGTAACGTCTTCGTCCAGCTCTTCAAGGATATTTCAGCAGGCATCGAGGCCGCCCAGTTGAAAACCGATTGGGCGACCGGCGACAAGCACGGCACTCGGTACCAGGCTTCGCTGATTTACAACTGGTAGCCCAACCCGTCTTTAAAAGTTCATGAGGGGGGGGGTGAGGCACCACCCCCCCTCTTTTTTCTCCCTGCTATTTTTCTGCACTGAGACAGATTGCGGAAAGAGTGGCGGACACATCTTTGGCTACTCCTCCATTTTTTCGAAATAAGATGTAACTATCGACCTTTCTACGTCCGGTTTTTCTCTGTGCTTTTACCACCTTTGTGACCACCCTCACCGAACGGATCACCCTCTCAACGGTATCTTTATTGCGTGATGTGGGCATAAGGAGTCATGGTGTCTCCATTACGGCAAGGCAGGTAAAAAAGCAATTCATGACATTCAATCGGACGAAGGGGAGTACAACATTGATCACGCTGGGAGCAGCCCTGCTCTCTGTTTGCATCTCTCTCGTGTTCTACGCCTCCTTCTCGCAGGGTGCCGAGACAGTCGCCGTCAATAAGGCGTTCAATGGCCGGGAGATTAAAGTGAGAGCCGGCGGCTTCATCCGCGTGAGTCTCGAGGAAATGGGCGCCGCCGGATACGCCTGGCATATCAAGAACCTCGACAAGAATCACTTTGCCATCGTGAGCGTCGAGACGACCTCGACACCGCCCGGAAGCGATGTCACCGGTGCGCCAGTCATGAAGACGTGGCTGATTTCGACGAAGGAACGGGGGTTGGCAGTGCTGAAGTTTCTGCACTACAGGCCGTGGGAGGGTGAAGAGCACGCGTCGGAGACGTTCGTCCTGAACGTGCGCATCCTCTGATATGAGCGAAGGAGGTTTAACGCATGGTACGAATACAGAACAGCATCCACAGAATCAGTATCATCTTCTCTGTCGCCCTTCTCTTGATTCTCTCCTCCGGGTTCGCGTACGCAAACTCCGAGGAAATCGAATTCATCCGGAAAGAGATCAAGGCGAAAGGCGCGAAGTGGCACGCGGACGAAACGTCCGTTTCAAGGTTAACGTGGAAGGAGAAAAAGCAGCGCCTCGGCGCGAGCGAGTACGAGGAATTTCTGACGGACCTGTTCGGGTCCGGCGAGACGGCGCCGATACCCCAAGTGGAGGGATCGCCGGTCGTTGTGGATTGGCGGAATGTCGGGGGCATCAGCTATGTTTCACCCGTGAAAAATCAGGGCGGATGCGGAAGCTGCTGGGCGTTCGCGACGACCGCGGGTCTCGAGTCGCAGTACATGATGGGCACCGGTGGAATGCCGATCGACCTTTCCGAACAGATCCTCGTCTCCTGCAGCGGCGCGGGAACCTGCTCCGGAGGCTCACCATCGTCGGCATCTTCCTATATCCGCGACACGGGACTCCCGGCCGAGAGTTGCTTCAGGTACACGGCGACGAATGACTCCTGTAGCAATGCCTGCGCTGGCTGGTTCACGGGCGACGAGCCACGGCACCGGATCACAGGGTGGCACATTGCGAAGACCGGAACCGGCCTGACTGTGGACGACCTCAAAAATGCCATCTACTCTTACGGTCCGGTCATCGCGACCATGTACGTCTATAACGACTTCTTTTCGTACAGGAGCGGGGTCTACACTTATACCACCGGCGCGTACGCAGGTGCCCATGCGGTCCTCGCGGTTGGCTATGACGACGTACAGCAGGCGTTCATCGTGAAAAATAGCTGGGGAAGCGGCTGGGGAGAAGCGGGCTTCTTCATGATCGCCTACAGCGAAGTGAACGGCACGAGCAGATTCGGCTATTCGACAGCGGTGTATGACGGGTACCGAGGCGCGCCGAATCCATCGCCCACACCCGATCCGTCGCCGGACCCGACACCGCAACCATGCTCGTATTCGCTCTCAGCCAGCAGCGCCACGTTCAAGGCAACCGGCGGAAACGGAAGCTTCACCGTCTTCGCCAGTGGATCCTGCTCGCTCGCTTCGTTGATCCCCGTGAGCAACGCTCCCTGGATCACGATCACTTCGACCTCAGCAGGGAGCAGTAGCTTGACGGTCTATTACAGCGTCGCGCCCAACACGGGAACTGCGCGCACCGGGACGATCAGCGTCGCCGGCCTCACCTATACCATTACACAGCAAAAGGCCCTCACGAACTCCGGGAAGAAAAAGACTTCCTACCGGTGGATGCGACTATAGAATGTAATAGGAAATCATTCCGCCCGAGGGAACAACTCAATGGAACGCCCCGCTCATGACACGGAGCGGGGCGTTCCATGACCGGAAGTATCAGTAAGAGAGGAAACGAAGCCCACCTTGCAACAACCTGCACCGAAATGATGTTCTGAACGAGCCCTACCGCCTTCGCCTCAGGAAGTCTCTTGGCTTGCCGGCTCCCTTTGGAGGCCCGACGAGTCCGTCTTCCTCCATAAGCTCCATAATGCGGGCCGCGCGGTTGTAACCGATCTTGAGACGCCGCTGGATCAGGGAAATCGAGACTTCGCCCACCGTCTCCCCGATCTCGATCGCCCTCTCGTACATCTCGTCGCGCCCCGCCATCTGATCATCGTCTCCCTGCTCGTCCGGATTCACGATGCTCTCCATGATCGAATAATCAGGCTGGCCCTGTCTCTTGATGAACTCCGTCACCCCACGGATCTCCTCTTCCGTCACGAGAGCGCCGTGCACCCTGATAATGCGAGCGCCGGGCAGCATGAGGAGCATGTCCCCCTTCCCGAGGAGCTGCTCTGCTCCGTGCGTATCGAGTATCGTCCGCGAATCGACCTTGGAAGAGACCTGGAACGCAAGCCGCGCAGGAAAGTTTGCCTTAATGATGCCGGTGATCACGTCGACCGACGGCCTTTGTGTCGCGAGAATAAGGTGTATGCCCGCGGCACGCCCCATCTGAGCGAGCCGCGTGATCGAGTCTTCTACGTCGGCAGGGGCAGTAAACATGAGGTCGGCAAGCTCGTCGATGATGATGATGAGATACGGCAGCCGCTCCTCGTCTTTCGCCTGCGCATTGTAACTGTCGATGTTCCGCGCTGTCCTCTCCGCAAGGAACCTGTACCGGCGCTCCATTTCGAAGACCATCCTCTTTAACGCTTCCGCCGCTTCTTTCGGGTTCGTGATCACGGGCGCGATGAGATGGGGAATCTCCTGATATGCCGAGAGTTCGAGGAGTTTCGGGTCGACCATGAGCATCTTCACCTCCGCGGGCGTGGCTTTATAGAGAATGCTCATTACCATCGAATTGATCGACACGCTCTTGCCCGATCCCGTTGCGCCGGCAACGAGCAGGTGAGGCATCCTCGAGAGATCGGCCACCACCGGAGCCCCGGCGATATCCTTGCCGAGCCCGAGAGTAAGCTTGGATTTGCTCTTCTGGAACCCTTCGGAAGACAGAATCTCCCGCAGCGTGACCGTCTCTCTTTCTTTATTGGGCACCTCGATGCCGATGACGGCACGCCCCGGGATTGCAGACACACGAATGCTCTGCGCTTTGAGTGCGAGGGCCAGATCATCCGCAAGCGAGACGATCTTGTTGATCTTCACGCCCGGGGCGGGCTCGAACTCGTACATCGTGATAACCGGCCCCGGATTCACCTTCGTGATTTTTCCCTCCACCCCAAAGTTGTAGAGCTTCTGCTCGATGAGCGAGGAGTCAGCGAGGAGTTCCTCGTGCGGTGGCCTCACGACTTCGGATACGGCAACATGGAGAATGTCGAGAGATGGGAACTCATAGTCTCCTCTCTTCCTCGGCAGTTCGGAAACGGATTCAACCGGAGGCTCTGTGAGCGGCGGTCGTGCAGGCTCGGTGATGAGGATTTCCTGTTCTTCCGTGTCCGGCTTTTCCCTTCTCTGCGATGTCTCTCCCGCCTCCTTCTTCCTGCCGATCGCAATGGTCGTCACCGAGATCGGACTGATGAGGATCAGTGATGACACAAAGGCTGAGAGGGAAACAATGTATGCCCCCGGCACCGACACCAACCGCACGGAGAGAAATGCGAGTGCCCTACCCACGAGTCCTCCTATTCCATCCGGATACCGCGCCAAATGTATGCCGAACGTCTGTGAGAGGAGAGACAGGAGAAACGACGTAGAGACAATGAACAAGACACCTCCCAGCAAATAGACCCTATGCTGCTCGAGCCCGAGCAGGCGTTTGATACCGAATACGACGATAAATAAGGGAATAATGAATGCTCCTATCCCAAGCGAGATAATGAGAAGACCCGAGAGATGCGCGCCGACGAGGCCCCCGAGGTTCTCGATAGATCCTGCCGGTTCGGTCGTCCTGAAAAAAATCACTGAATCCCTCAACGAATGGGTGAAGAGGATGAGGAACAGGTAAAGGCTCCCCATGATCGCCAGGAACCCTGTCACCTCCTCTTTTACCCGCCGTATCCTCTGAACCATGTCATCGCTATTATAACAACGGCAAGCGCAAACCGATAACTGACGAACACCGTGAGCGGGTATCTCTTGAGAAAGCGCAGCATGAACTTGATCGCGACGAAACCGGCGACGAAGGACACGAGAAAGCCCGCGATAAAAAGGCGTGCGTCGTAAGATCCCGGACTATCCACTGCTTTTTGTGCGTGAAGCAGCGCAGCTGCCCCGATGATCGGCGTCGAAAGGAGAAAGGAGAAACGAGCAGCCGCTTCGCGCTCGAGCCCCCTGAAGAGACCGGCGGAGATGGTGATGCCGGACCGCGAGACGCCGGGCACGATTGCAATAGCCTGCGAGAGACCGATTATGACAGCGTCAACGAGCGTCACCTCATCGACCCTTTTGTACCGGCGCGATTTGTCCGCACGGAGCATCACGATGCCGAACGCCACCAGCATCACGCTGATGAGGAGCGGGCTCCGCAAGTCCTTTTCAACGACATCGTTCAGGAGGAGACCGGCAATCCCCGCAGGAACCGACGCGATGCAAACGAGGATGAGCAATCGCTGCTTCCGCGCGATCAGCTCCACCCAGTCCCTCCAGAAACAGAGGAGCAAAGCGGCCAACGTTCCGGCGTGGAGCGCCACATCGAACGTGAGCGTATCGACGACCCCCGTCCAATCGAACAACCACGGGAGAAGAATCAGGTGGGCGGTGCTGCTGACCGGAAGGAACTCCGTGATACCCTGGATAAACCCAAGGATGATTGCTTCGAGCACGCGAGATTAGACCTCGATGATCACCGGCATGATCATCGGACGCCTGTCCATCGTATTCCTGAGGTATTTCTTGAGCGTGCTCCTCAGCTTCGCTTTGAGCAGCGAAGAATCCGAAACCACCTCGCGCTCGAGCCCCCTAATCGTGTCTGCGAGGAGCTCTTTGACGTTGCCGATGACCTCCTGCGAGGCATCTTCGAAGATGAATCCGCGCGATATGATGTCAGGTCCGGAGACGATCGTGCCCGTCAGTTTTTCGACCGCGAGGAGAATGAGCACAATGCCGTCGTGAGCGAGCCGAAGCCGATCCCGCAAAACCATTTCCTCGACGTCTCCCATCCCCTTGCCGTCGATGAAGATGCGTCCGGAGTTGATGCTCCCGTTCTTTCTCGCGCCCTCTTCGGAAATCTCCAGGATCTCGCCGTTTTTCAGGATAAAGATGTTTTCCTTCGGGATGTCGTTCTTCTTCGCGAGCATCGCGTGGTAGACGAGATGCCGGTACTCGCCGTGAATCGGCATGAAGTACTTCGGCTTCACCAGGTTGATCATAAGTTTCAGCTCCTCTTTAGATGCGTGCCCGGAGACGTGTACTTCCGAGACTTTCTCGTATACGACGTCCGCCCCTCGCCTGAAGAGATGGTTTATGATCTTCCCGATCGCCCGCTCGTTCCCGGGGATCATCTTCGCGGAGAGGATGACGGTATCGCCGTCCTTGATTTTGATTACCTTGTGCTCGTCGGTCGCAATCCTCGAGAGCACACTCATCGGCTCGCCCTGGCTTCCGGTCGTGATAATGACGACCTCCTCATCCCGAAGATCTTTCAAATCATCCAGTTTGAGCCACGTATCCTGGGGAATGCGCAGATAGCCGAGGCTCAACGCGATCTGAGCATTCGATACGATGCTCTTCCCGCAGAGGATTACTTTCCTCCCGTACATGACGGCGACGTCGATCGCCTGTTGGATCCTGTGGATGTTCGACGCGAATGTCGCGATGATGATCCGCCCCTTCGACCTCGAGAAGATCTGTTCGAAAGCCCGCCTCACCTCTTTTTCAGAAAACGTGAAACCTCCTTTTTCTGCATTCGTGCTGTCCGACATGAGAAGGAGGGTCCCCCGTTCGCCGAACTCGGAAAACTTGAGGAAGTCCATGAGCTGCCCGTCGACCGGTGTCGGATCCAGCTTGAAATCGCCGGTATGCACGACGAGCCCAAGAGGCGTCGTGATACCGAGCCCGACGCCGTCGACAATACTGTGAGTTACCCTCACGAATTCGACGGAAAAATTCCCTATCGTGACGACGTCCCTCGGCATGACGGGGACGAGTTCAGCGTCCTGGAGATTGTGCTCGCGCAGTTTTTCCCGAACGAGGCCGAGCGTGAGGGGCGTGCCGTATACCGGCGTCGGGATCTCTTTCAAGACAAAGGGGAGCGCGCCGGTATGGTCCTCATGCCCATGGGTAAGGACGATCGCCCTCACCCTCTCTCTGTTATTGATCAAATACGAGAAATCGGGAATGACGAAATCGACACCGAGGATATCTTCTTCGGGAAACATCAGTCCGGCATCCACCACGAGGATATCGTCGCCGAACTCGAGAACGGTCATGTTGAGGCCTATTTCCTCAACGCCACCGAGTGGGATGACGGAAAGTGTCTTTTCCACTGAACATAGTATAGCAAATTTCCCCCGTGACGAGGGCTGACGAGCCCGAGAAGACAGGGTGGCCGGAAACCCGTATAATATAATACTTCCTACGCAGGAAGGTGCGGAAGGATTCCCATGGAAGATTTGAAGCATTCGGAGACCTGGCGGGTCTTCAGGATACAGTCGGAACTCGTCGAAGGGTTCGAAACCCTTCATGATATCGGGGATGCTGTCGCAATCTTCGGGAGTTCGAGGATGTTGCCAGGCTCTTACTACTACGAGCGAGCCGTCGAACTCGGTAAGTTGCTCTCTGATGCAGGCTTCAACGTCATCACAGGCGGCGGTCCGGGCATCATGGAAGGCGCAAACAAAGGAGCAAAGCTCGGGAAGGGCAAGTCGATCGGCCTCAACATAGAGATCCCACTAGAACAGACACCGAACAAGTACCAGGATATTTCGCTGTTTTTCCGTTACTTTTTCATCAGGAAGCTCATGTTCGTAAAATATTCATCAGCCTTCGTTATTTTTCCCGGCGGCTTCGGCACCATGGACGAAATGTTCGAAGCGCTGACGCTGTCCCAGACGAAGAGGATCGGTGACTTTCCCATCATCCTCTTCGGCAGAGACTACTGGAAAGGAATACTCGACTGGTTTACCACAACCCTCATACCGCGGGGCACCTTATCGGTGGAAGATATCCATCTCCTGTCGTTCGCCGACAGCCCTGAAGAAGTTTACGAGATCCTGAAAGAGTATCAGAAGAAACACTCGAACGCCATGCCGGAGTGCGGATAGGCGGGTGCACGTCGCGGAGGACGAACTCCGGAGCGCGTGCTGGGCACGGAACCAGACCTGACGTCAGGACCCGCCAAAGATCAACGTTATAAACGGGGACGTTTCTCCCGATACTCTCGAGGCATCTCTCTGAGACCGCCTTCTCCCCATATCCCGAGCCGCTTCTCCCGTGCTTTCGCCTGCGCCGCACGGAGGTCCTCCACGTACCTCACGTTGGGCGGGATCGTATAGAGCACGGCGAACCCGTTTTCGACCATTGCGAGGTTGAGGAGAGTGCCATCCTTCGCCCTTAGGTATGCGAGGGTTCGGCCGTACTGGTCGGTCTTTTCGACATCGTACTCGATCGTCACTCTCCACTCCGATTTTCGCAGGAGGGATTCGAGATGCCGCTTAGCCAGATCGCCCCACGGTTGCTGATCCATTTCGGGCGCGTCGATCCCGATCAATCGTACTTTTTCCTCCTTCCGGTCCCGCACGATACTCACGGTATCTCCATCGTGGACGATCGTCACCCGAGCGAACTCGCCCTCTTGCACGCGCAAAAAAGGGTTTCGCTCATGGACGAGATAGAAGACGGCAGCGATGAGGAAAAAAATGACGGAGGCGAGGTTGATCATGCTCCATTTCGACCGTTTCCGCTGCATACCATAGGTATTATAGCCAATCCTTTGTGCATTCGTATGCATACCTGTATAATTACCCTATGATCACCACACCAAGCCCTGGATACAGCATCACCGTGCGACTCGAGATCGTCAATCAGATCGGCATGTTCGGCAAGATCGCGACGACGATCGGCGAAAAAGGCGGCGATATTACCGCCGTCGACATCGTCAGGGCGGGGAGAGGCTTCGTCGTCAGGGATTTTACGGTGAACGCCCGGGACGAGCGACATGAAAGAGAGATCGTCAATGCGGTAAGAAACATCGACGGCGTGAGAGTCCTCCACGTCGCCGACAGGACGTTCATCAGACACCTGGGCGGCAAGATCGAGATCCAGCCGAAGTTCCCGGTAAAGACGAGGATTGATCTCGCGCGCGTCTACACGCCCGGCGTGGCGCGCGTCTGCGCAGCAATCCGAAAGGACCCTGATAAGGCGTTTCGCTACACAATCAAGAGAAACACGGTCGGCATCGTGACGGACGGCAGCGCGGTCCTCGGTCTCGGTAACATTGGGCCGCTCGCCGCGTTGCCGGTCATGGAGGGCAAGGCGATGCTGTTCAAGGAGTTTGCCCGCGTTGATGCCTTTCCGATTTGCCTTGCGACGACGGATCCAGAGGAGATCGTCCGCGCAGTCAAGCATATCGCCCCCGTTTTCGGCGGGATCAACCTCGAAGACATCGCTGCGCCGAAGTGTTTCGAGATCGAGGAACGATTGCGGAAAGAACTCGATATCCCCGTTTTCCATGATGACCAGCATGGGACCGCGGTTGTTGTGCTGGCCGCGCTTCTCAACGCGGTCTCCGTCGTCGGAAAGCGGTTAGAAGACCTCAAAGTGGTTATCGCAGGTGCGGGCGCCGCGGGAACCGCCTGTTCGGCAACTCTAAGGAAGGTCGGGATATCGCGCATCATTGTCTGCGACCGCGCGGGTATTCTCCACAAAGGCAGAAGGGAACACATGAACGAATATAAGGTGCGTCTCGCGGAACAGACCAACCCTGACGGAATCAAGGGTGGGCTTGCCGATGCCATGGGTGGAGCGGATGTGTTCATCGGTGTCTCTGCCCCGGACATCCTCACCGTGGATGACGTGAAACGAATGGCACGCGATCCGATCGTTTTTGCACTCGCCAATCCCGATCCGGAGATCGCTCCCGAAGTCGCATACCCGCACGTGAGGATCCTCGCGACCGGCAGATCCGACTACCCGAATCAGATTAACAATATGCTCTGCTTCCCCGGGCTCTTCAGGGGACTGCTCGACTCACGGGCACGCGCGGTCAATGAAGAGATCGTGCTCGCTGCAGCGCGGGCAATCGCGGGCACTGTTGACCGAAGCGACGTGAACGAGGACTATATTATCCCGAGCATCTTCGATAGGAGAGTCGTATCGGCAGTCGCCAATGCGGTTGCCGCAGCGGTAAACAGAATCGGCCCGACGGAAACTGAGCGAGCGTGATCACCTCGTACGCACTGGTTCATCAATCTCGGCAACGTCTGCAGGTGCAACGATTTAATGGATTCCGTACTTCTGGAGGCGGTGGCGGAAGGAACGAAACGTCAAGCCCAGAAGCTTCGCTGCGTCCGTCTTATTGCCGGCCGTTTTCTCGAGTGCTTTGAGGAGGTACCGCTTTTCGATATCGACGATCAGTTGCTCGAGGTCGATCCCGCTGTCCGTGAGTTCGGTCATCATCGGCGCTCCGGATCTGCCCTCATTGAGAATCTCGGCGGGGAGATTCGCTGCGGTGATCTCGTCCTTTTCGGTGAGGAGGGCTATCCGTTCGATCACGTTCTCGAGTTCGCGCACATTCCCTTTCCAGCTATAGTCTATCAGGGCCTTCATTGCATCGGGCATAATCTTCTTGGGCTTGTCGGACGACCTGCTCAAGAAATGGTTAATGAGGAGGGGGATATCTTCCTTGCGCTCCCGCAGCGGCGGCATCGTGATCGGCACGACGTTCAAACGGTAGTACAGGTCCTCGCGGAATCTTCCGGCTGCGATCTCTTCCCGCAAATCCTTATTGGTTGCCGATATCACCCGGACGTCGACTTTGATATCGGTCGTGCCCCCGATGCGCCGGAATGTCCCGTTTTCGAGCACTCTCAGCAACTTTGCCTGGAGGCTTGTCGGCATCTCGGCAATCTCGTCGAGGAATACGCTGCCGCTGTCGGCAATTTCGAAAAGCCCCTGCTTGTTGTACATCGCACCGGTAAATGACCCTTTCATGTGACCGAAGAGCTCCGACTCGAGCAAACCTTCGGGGAATGCCGCACAATTGATCGTCACGAAATTTTTCTCTTTCCGGTGGCTCAGGTTATGGAGCGCGTGCGCGATCAGTTCCTTGCCCGAACCGCTCTCCCCCGTGATGAGGACGTTCGAGTTGCTCTGCGCAATACGCGGAACGATCCGGAAGATTTCCTGCATTTTGGGACTCTGTCCGATGATGTTCCCCAACGCATACGTCGCATCGACTTTCTGCCGCAGGAGAGAGAGTTCGAGATGCTCACGCTTCTTCTCGATCGCTTTTCTGACGATGAGCCTGATCTCATCGATGTTGAAGGGTTTGCTGATATAATCGTACGCTCCCAGCTTCATTGCCTCGACCGCAGCGTCTTTCGTTCCGAACGCGGTAATCATGATGACGATCGTATCGGGAGACATCTCCTTAATCTTCTTCAGGACCTCGAATCCATCCGCCTTCGGCATCTTCACATCCGTGATGACAAGGTCAAAGATATCGCGCTCGACGAACGACAATCCTTCAAGTCCGTCCGGCGCCGTCGAGACCTCGTACCCCTCCCCCTCGAGGAGGATTCTGAGAACCTCCCGCATGCTCTTCTCGTCTTCGATGATCAGCAGCCTGCCCTTCTGCATCTTCGTCATGGTGCAGGTAGTATAATCTCAAACACGGTACCGGCGCCAGAGGTGCTCTTCACCGATATTCGACCGCGGTGCTCCTCGATGATGCGGTACGCAATGGCGAGGCCCAGTCCCGTCCCGTTTTCCTTCGTCGTGAAGAACGGATAGAAGACTTTTTCAAGATCCTTCGCTTCGATGCCGGTGCCTGAATCCTCGAATGTGATGGTGATCAGGCCATCCTGTCTCAGGGCACTGATCGATAATGCGCCGCCCTCCGGCATCGCTTCGATCGCGTTCATGCCCAGATTCCAGAAAACTTGGTGCATCTTCTGGGGGTCCGCGTGGATGGGGAGCCCACCGCGATAATTCTTCCTGACAACGATCCGCCCCTTTTGATGATCCATGTTCTGCAGGAGTTCGACCGTTTCATCGAGAAGCTCGCAGACATCGAACGTCTGGAATGTCGGCAGCGCCGGACGAGAATAGGTGAGAAAATCAGTAATGATATGGTTGAGACGCTCCATCTCCTTGAGCGCGATCTCCATGAGGCGTTCCTTGTAGGTGGCGCTGATCGCATCCTCCCTGAGCATCTCGATCGACCCCTTCAGCGAAGCGAGCGGATTCCTAATCTCGTGCGCGATATTTGACGAGAGTTCTCCGATCGCGGCCAATTTCTCCTTCCGCTTGATCTCGTCCTCGAGTCTCTTGATCTGCGTCAGGTCCTGGAACACAGCGATGAATCCTTTGGGCACCTGTGAGACGCTCCTCAGAGAAGAAACCGTGATCCCGATGATTTTCTCCGTGCCGTCCGCGGATATGATCTCTTCTCTCCGGCCCTCCATGGGCGGGAAGGTGAAATACGGCATCACCTCGTCGAGCTTCTTCCCGATAACCGCCTCCCGCGGCAAGCCGATTATTCTCTCCGCAGCTTCGTTGAAAAGGATAATCTGACCGATCATATCCACTGTGAAGAGCCCGCTCGGGAGACTCTCGATGACCTCTCTATTGAACAGTTCAAGATTCTTGAGATCGAGGTCGGTCTGCTCGAGCTCCTGAACGGTTTTTTCGAGGCGGGAGGAGAGATAACCGCTCAGGTATGCCGTCAGGTAAAAGAACAAGATATGCGTGAACATTTTATAGAGGTGCACAGGATCTTTTGCGATCGATCGGCTTTGCACAGAGATCGCATCGTACAGATTCACATTGACGAGGAAACCGTACGATAAACTGCTCAGGGTAGCGATGATGAAACCGGCCCTCTTGTCGAGAATGACGCTCGACGCAATAATGATGAGGACGAACGTAAAGGAAAACCAGCTCTCGATACCGCCGGTCACGGCGACGAGGACCGTCGCTGCGACCACATCCAATACGAGCTGCCCGTAGGCAAATAGGAAGAGCGCGCGCACCTTTTCGAGGAGAAGGGCGTAGATCAGCGTCAGGAAATAGAGCGACCCGAGGAAATAGTAAAGAGCGGGTGGCGGAACGAGGTACTCGGATCCCTCGAAAAGGAATGACGACCCGAACAGCAACGTGATGAGGAGGGCCCTGAAGAAGATCAGAGCTTTGATCTTTTTCCTAAGGCTCCTCGCGTCTTGCGACAGCATCGAACCGTTTACTTGATGAGTGTAATGAGCTTGAAGATGGGGAGGTACATCGCGACGACGATAAACCCGACCGTGCCGCCGAGGAAAACCATCAGCAGAGGCTCCATCATCGCCGTCAGGTTGGAAACGGCGGCATCGACTTCATCGTCGTAGAAATCGGCGATCTTTGCGAGCATCGCGTCGAGCGCCCCCGTCGACTCGCCGACTGCTATCATGTGGGTCACCATGGGTGGGAATACTTTCGCTTTCGTGATCGGCTCGGCCAGTGTCTTCCCCCCGACAACTCCTTTCCGCACCTCGACGATCGCATATTCGATGACTTTGTTCCCGGAGGTCTTTGCGGTAATGTCGAGCCCGTCGAGAATCGGCACGCCGCTGCTGACGAGGGTACCCAACGTCCTCGTGAATTTCGCGACGGCAACCTTATTCAGCAGGACCCCGAAAATCGGAAGTTTCAACAAGATCCGGTCGGTAATGTACTTCCCCTTCTCCGTCCGGCGGAATTGCACGAGAGCCACGCCTGCCGCGACCAGTCCGCCCGCGACCATGAGGCCGCCGATGCCCGCGATGAAATTGCTCATGGTAATAATGATGCGCGTGGGGAGCGGAAGCGTCCCGCCGAGCTGTGCGAACATCTTGGCAAACGTCGGGACAACGAAAATCATGATGATGGCGATAACGAGCACGGCAATCGTCGAGACGACGGCAGGGTAGACCATGGCACCCTTGACCTTCTTCTTCAGTTTCATCGCCTTCTCGATATACGTTGCGAGTCTGTTCAATATGGTATCGAGAATACCGCCCGCCTCGCCTGCGGCAACCATGTTCACGTATAATTCGCTGAAGATCCGCGGGTGTTTCTTGAGCGCATCGGCATACGTAGCGCCCGATTCCACGTCCGTTTTTACCTGCGTCAGGGTTTTCGCCAGCGTCTTGTTTTCCACCTGCGAAGAGAGGATCTCGAGGGCCTGGACGAGAGGGAGGCCCGCATCGATCATCGTCGCGAATTGTCTCGTAAAGATAACGATATCCTTGTCTTTGACCTTCCCGCCAAAAGACAGTTTGCCGAGCAGTCCTTTCTTCTTCGGTTTTTCCGTCACGACCGTGGCGATGATATTCTTCTTGCGCAGCAATGCGATGACTTCTTCGCGGGTTGCTGCGACTATTTCACCCGACTCGATCGTGCCCCTTACCGTCTTCCCGGACCACTGAAATTCGATTGCCACGTTCATACCCTCCCTTTGTGTGCGGTCGCCGGCATGTTCTTCTGAATCATGGCGATCAGTTCCTCGGGGACCGGCGAGCGCCCGACGGCGTCTTCATACGTGATGAGCCGCCGTGAATAGAGATCGAACAACGACTGATTCATTGTCTGCATTCCGAATTTTGCTTGCCCCGTCTGCATCATCGAGTAGAGCTGGTGGATCTTGTCCTCCCTGATAAGGTTTCTTATCGCAGGGTTCGGCACGAGCACCTCGACCGCGAGGACTCTCCCCGCACCTGATCTCTTCGGGATAAGCTGTTGGGCGAGGATACCCTCGAGGACAAAAGAGAGCTGAACCCTGATCTGTTCCTGTTGGTGGGGAGGGAAGACATCGATAATACGATTGATCGTCTGAACGGCCGAATTCGTGTGCAGCGTTGCGAGCGTGAGGTGTCCCGTCTCGGACACCGTGAGGGCCGCTTCAATCGTTTCGAGATCGCGCATCTCCCCGATCAGCACGACATCGGGATCCTGCCGCAGCACATACCGCAACGCCGCCTTGAAAGATACCGTGTCCGCGTTAACTTCCCTCTGATTGATCAGGCACTGTTTATGGGGGTGGAGATACTCTATCGGATCTTCGATCGTGATGATATGCTCACAGCGCTCCGAATTGATCTTATCGATCATAGCGGCGAGTGTCGTCGATTTTCCGCTGCCCGTCGGCCCGGTGACGAGGATCAATCCCCTCGGCTTCTTGACGAGATCGTTCATGATCTCAGGGAGACCGAGATCCCTGAACGATCTGATATTGAACGGGATGTTCCGGAATGCACCGGCAACGGCCCCCCGCTGCATGAAGATGTTCGCTCTGAACCTGCTGAGCCCTTTCACGCCAAAAGAGAGGTCGAGTTCATTGTTCGCTTCGAACTTGTGCTTTTGCGCGTCGGTGAGAACGCTGTAACAGAGCGACTTCGTATCGGCGGGCGTGAGCACCGGATGATCGATATTCACCAGTTTCCCGTCGACGCGCAATCGCGGAGGACTGCCCGTGGTGAGATGGAGATCGGACGCATCTTTCTCAATCATCAACTTCAATAATTCATACAGTGTCAACATTGTTCACCCCATAAGGTACGGATATCGACGACGTGCGTCGTTTCTATCATGCGGCATAGTGTATGCCCGGCTGAATCCCCCCGACTCTCTCCGGTAATGTCCCAGTCCCGTGCACTGAATGTCATGGCATCCTCAATCACCGAATGTCACCCTCAAGACCTCTTCGATCGACGTGACGCCTTCTTTGACCTTCGTCAGACCGCTCATCCGCAGGGTTTTCATGCCGAAACGTATCGCGGTTCTTTTGAGTTCGTCTGCTGACGCTCCTTCGAGTATCATCTCTTTCAGGTCTGCGCCGACCGGCATAATCTCGTACAGGGCGATTCTTCCCTTGTATCCCGAATTATTGCATGACGGACAACCTCGTCCCTTGTAACAGACGACGGATTGCGCTTCCTTCTCGGGGAATCCGAGCTGAACGAGGGTGGGCACCGGTACCTTTTCCTCCTCCTTGCACGAAGGACAAATCTTCCGCGCGAGCCTCTGCGCAGCGATAAGAATGAGCGAGGCGGAGACGAGAAAAGGCTCGATCCCCATGTTGAGGAGCCTGCTTATGCTACTCGGAGCGTCATTGGTATGGAGGGTGCTCAACACGAGGTGTCCCGTCAGCGCCGCTTTCACCGCAATCTCTGCCGTCTCGAAGTCCCGTATCTCGCCGACAAGAATGATATCCGGACTCTGTCGAAGAAAGGCACGCAAGGCAGATGCGAAGGTGAAACCTATCTCCTCGTTCACCTGCACCTGATTCATCCCCTGGAAGTTGTACTCGACAGGATCTTCAGCCGTCATGATGTTGATGCCGGGTTTGTTGAGATAGTTGAGTGCGGAGTAAAGCGTCGTGGTCTTTCCGCTGCCCGTTGGACCGGTCACGAGGATCATCCCGTACGGTTTGTTCAGGGCGTCCATGAATTTCTTCAGGGCATCTTCCTCGAAACCGAGCTTCGTGAGGTCGGCCTGCAGATTCGATTTGTCCAGAATCCGGAGGACAGTTTTTTCCCCGAAAAGACAGGGTAGAACCGAAACGCGGAAATCGATTTCTCTCTTCCTCCCAAGTCTCAATTTGATACGCCCATCCTGCGGCAGCCTTCGCTCCGCGATATCGAGTTTCGACATGATCTTTAACCGTGACGTGATCGGATTCTTGATTTTGAGCGGGAGATTCATCGCATTGAAGAGCACGCCGTCAACGCGGTATCGTACCCTCAATGACTTCTCGTACGGCTCTATATGAATGTCACTCGCACCGCCTTTGATTGCATTGATCAAAATGCCGTTCACGAGCTTGACGATCGGCTCATCGACCTCGCCAGAGACCGCGTCATCCTGTTCGGAGTACGTCTCGATGCTGTCGAGTGCGTCACCGACAATTTTATCGAATTCGTCCACGTCGACCGTGATGGATTCATCGAAGTGTCCCTCGTCGGCCTCCTTCAGATCCTCGTCGCTAAGGGTGAAATCCTGTGATTGCAGCAGGTTATTCGTGCTCTTCTTTGGCGGGACGAGCGCAGCGCCGCCGTTTCGGTAGTGCGTCGCGATCGCCTGGAGAATCGAACTCTCCCCCGAGACCACGACCTCAACGTTATACCCCGTCATGAATTTCACGTCGTCTATCACGAACACGTTCGACGGATCCGCCATCGCTATCGTCAGCGTCGCCCCTACCCGCGCAACCGGTATGATGAAATACTTCTGCGCCACCTCCACAGGAACTAACTTCAACACCGATGGATCTATCCGGTAATCAGCAAGATTGATCGCCGGGACCCCCCACTGCTTGCTCAAAAACCCCACCAGCTTCTCCTCGCTAATGTACCCCAACTTCACCAAATTCGCCCCGAGCCTCCCCCCCTCCTTCCGCTGAAGACTCACCGCCTCCTTCAGCTGATCCTCCGTGATCAGTTGCGCCCCTATCAGTAACTGCCCTAACTTTACCGACATGCCAGCCTCTTCGCCCAGCACCAATCGAAAAAAATGGACCGCCGGCACCTGGTCTCCCCGCTCTCTGAAATACCTCTAATCACTGAATGTCACCCTCAAGACCTCGTCGAGAGACGTGATCCCTTTCTTTATCTTCGCGAGTCCGCTCATCCGGAGCGTTTTCATGCCCAATCTGATCGCGGTCTTCTTCAGTTCGTCCGCGGACGCCCCTTCGAGAATCATCTCCCTTAGTTCGTCGTAGAGGGGCATGACTTCGTAGAGTGCCAGTCGCCCCTTATAGCCGGAATTATTGCAATCAGGGCACCCTTTGCCACGATAGCACGTGACCGATTGTGCCTCCTCCGGCGAAAACCCGATCTCTACAAGCCCGTTGACCGATACAGTGTCCTTGACTTTGCAGGAGGGACAGAGCACCCTCACAAGCCTCTGCGTAGCGATGAGAATCAAGGACGCCGCAACGAGAAATGGCTCGATGCCCATGTTCAGCAATCTGCTGACAGTGCTCGGAGCGTCATTGGTGTGGAGCGTGCTCAGCACAAGATGACCAGTCAAAGCGGCTTTCACCGCGATCTCCGCGGTCTCGAAATCCCTGATCTCTCCCACCATGATGATGTCGGGGTCCTGCCTCAGGAACGCCCGCAACGCCGCTGCGAACGTCAGCCCGATATCCTCTCTCACGTGCACCTGATTAACCCCATGGAAGTTATACTCGACCGGATCCTCAGCCGTGGAGATATTGACACCGATCTTATTGAGGTAGTTCAGCGCGGAGTACAATGTCGTCGTCTTGCCACTCCCCGTTGGACCGGTTACGAGGATCATGCCGTACGGCTTGTTGATGGCATCCATAAACTGGCGCAACGCATCGTCCTCGAAGCCGAGCTTGGTGAGATCGACCTGGAGATTGGCTTTGTCGAGCAGTCTGAGCACCGTTCTCTCTCCAAAGAGACACGGAACGGTCGATACCCGGAAATCTATTTCTCTTTTCTTGCCGAGCTTCAGCTTTATCCTTCCGTCTTGCGGAAGACGGCGCTCAGCGATATCGAGATTCGCCATGATCTTCAGGCGCGAGGTGACGGCATTCTTTATCTTCACCGGCAGATTCATCACTGTATACATGACTCCGTCCACCCGTTGCCGCACCCGCAGAGAATTCTCGTAGGGCTCGATATGGATATCGCTCGCTCTCTCCTTAATCGCATTGATGAGGATGCCATTGACGAGCTTTACGATGGGCCGCTCGACTTCCTGAACGACATTGTCTTCTTTCTCTTCTACAATCTCGATATCGCTCAGTGCCTCACCGATGACCTTATCGAATTCGTCGACGTCGATCATCGTCCCTTCGTCGTTCGTCGCGAATGCCCCTTCGCCACCGGGCTCATCCTCGGAGAATGTATAATCCTTTGCCGAAAGGATCTCAGCAGTCGCTTTCTTGCTCGGGACGAGCGTACCGCCGCCGTTTCGGTAGTGCGTCGCGATCGCCTGGAGAATCGAACTCTCCCCCGAGACCACGACCTCAACGTTATACCCCGTCATGAATTTCACGTCGTCTATCACGAACACGTTCGACGGATCCGCCATCGCTATCGTCAGCGTCGCCCCTACCCGCGCAACCGGTATGATGAAATACTTCTGCGCCACCTCCACAGGAACTAACTTCAACACCGATGGATCTATCCGGTAATCAGCAAGATTGATCGCCGGGACCCCCCACTGCTTGCTCAAAAACCCCACCAGCTTCTCCTCGCTAATGTACCCCAACTTCACCAAATTCGCCCCGAGCCTCCCCCCCTCCTTCCGCTGAAGACTCACCGCCTCCTTCAGCTGATCCTCCGTGATCAGTTGCGCCCCTATCAGTAACTGCCCTAACTTTACCGACATGCTCTAAAAATATATAAATTATTCATAAAAGTCAACAAAATACATTTTTTTACTTTAACCATTACTTTACATCTTGTGAGCACAGACTACCCTCTTCCGCATGGCTAATCAATGCTAAAGGAGAACGAGAAACCATAACCGTGATAGTCATCACAACACAAACGGAAACTTTTCATACGATGAAGTTTACTAGCAAGGCATATGCCTGCAACACAGTCCGTATTCACAGGCCACACGCGCCGATACGAGTCAAAAACACGGTCACGTTGTCGTTGGCAGGTGCCGGGCTTTTGTCCTGACCATTCCAAGATGCGTCACCCTTTCTCGGCAACGCGTCATCGAGGCAAAAGAAAAAAGAGCTTATCGAAGATCAGCCGGAGAAGTGTTTTTCAGCGGCACGGCGTGGCGAGCACAATTGTTTTTCGACTCGGCAGGATACCTCGGCCCGAGGCACCACGCATACGATCGTCTCGCTACCGCTGAACGGCACCGTGAAAACATCATCAACCTCAATAATTTCCCGAGAGAGCTTACAAACGCGGGATCAATAGAATTCAAGAATGGTTTTTTCTACGCGCGCGGTCGCGATCGGTTGGAGAACGAGCGGCACATCCTTAATGGTGGGAATCCGCTCCTCGAGCAGAGGTCGGTCATTCCTGTAGAGAATACCGGTAGGGATCCGGTCTCCCCACTCCAATGCCCTCTGGAATGCAGAACTCTTCTCTTCAGGATTATAGTCGGGCTCGATACGATAGACGCGTTGACGATACCACTCGTAGGTGTTAACCTTATTGAACGTCACGCAAGGCTGAAGGATGTCCAAAAGGGCGAATCCCTTGTGGCGGATGGCCGCCTTCATGAGGTCCTTGAGAAAAGCGATATCACCGGCAAAGCCCCTCGCCACGAAACTGCAGTCGAGCGCAACCGCGAGGGCGATGGGATTCAGCGGCTCTGAAAAAACGCCGAATGGCTGATTCTTCGTGATCATTCCCTCCCCGCTCGTGGGCGACGGCTGGCCTTTCGTAAGCCCGTAGATCTGGTTATCGTGCACAAAGAGTTTCAGATTGACGTTTCTCCTCATCGCATGGACGAGGTGATTCCCCCCCTCCCCATAACAGTCCCCATCACCCGCCACGGCGATCACGAGCATCTCGTGATTAACGAGTCTGATCCCCGTTGCCACGGGGAGGGTTCTTCCGTGCAGCCCGTTGAACGTATTGCACAGCACATAGTGCGGGAATTTCCCGGCTTGTCCGATCCCTGAGACGATGGTGAACTGGTGCGGTTCGATGGCCAGTTCTGCCATCGCCTGCTGAAAGGCTTTCAGAATTGCAAAATTACCGCACCCGGGACACCACGCTGGGGTCTTCCCTCTATAATAGTCGTCCAAGGCAGGCACTCACTTTTTCCAAAAGTTCTTCGACCGTAAACGGCCGCCCATCGTATTTGTGAATCGCGTGATCGAATGCATACCCCGTCTCTGCCCTGAAAAACCTTTCGAATTGCCCCGTTGCGTTCTGCTCGACGCAAAGCGAGGCCTTCGCCTCTTTCAGCCGGCTGAGGAAATCGGTTTCAGGCCTTACCCCTGTTGGCACGGGTATATCACCTGCGGATGCGACACTCCCAACGGGTAAGGGAAAAAGTTCACTGAAATGGAGCATTCCGATCTTTCGGACATTCGCAAGCGCATCGACGACTTCCTTGACGATTCCGTAGAGAGAGCCCCAACATACGAGGAGAGTGTCCGCACCTTCCTCCCCGTAAAACAGGGGCGGTGCGATCTCTCGCCGAATCTGCGGCAGTTTTCTCAGTAACCTCTTTTGAACCATGCTTACGCGGGTTTCGGCGTCCTCGATAATGTGGCCCTCCTCATCATGTTCGTCGCTGTCGGTTACGACGAGATTTTTCGACTGACCGGGTACACCAAGCGGAGAAATACCATTATCGGTGAATGCGTGACGCTTGTAAGCGGTAACCTGCCTCCACTCCTCTCCCCGGATCCGATAGTCGCGATAGCGAATTCTCTTCACGTCGAAACCATCGAATGTCCATGCCGAATCAGCGAGATACTGATCAAAAACGACGAATGTCGGTATCTGATACTTTTCCGCGAGATCGAAGGCTTTATTGGTGAGGAACAGTGCCTGTTCCGGCGTTCCGGGCGCGAAGACGACCCTTGGGAACTCCCCATGGGCAGCATGGATTGCGAAGAGCAAATCGCCTTGCTCCGTGCGCGTCGGAAGACCCGTGGCCGGTGCCGGCCTCTGGCCGAGCGCGATGACGATCGGCGTCTCGGTCATGCCCGCCAGCGAGAGGCCTTCCACCATGAGGGCGAATCCGCCACCGGCTGTTCCGGTCATCGCTCTCACGCCCGCGAACGAGGCACCAATGGCCATGTTGATGGCAGCTATCTCGTCCTCTGCCTGTTCGACAATCAAGCCGTATTCTTTCGCCTTGCCGGCAAGGTAATTCATGATACCCGTCGAGGGTGTCATAGGATAGGCTGCATAGAAACGGCATCCGGAGGCGAGCGCACCGAGCGCGATTCCCTCGACGCCGTTGATCAGAAGCTTCGGTCTGCCAAACTGTGATGGGATGAACGCGCACTTCGGGCAGTTTCGGACAGCGTAGTCGTGGCCTGCCCGCGCAGCACGCCGATTCGCCTCAACGATCTCGTCGCCCTTCTTGCGAAAAGTATCATCGATAATTTTTTCAAAAATATCGAGCTCGACCCGGAGCATTCCAAGGACGGCCCCGGTCGCAACGGTATTGGCCAAGATTTTGCTCCCCTGCCGGAGTGCGATTTCCGTGAACGGGACATCGAGAAAAGAATCGCCTTCGAGCACGAGCTTTAGATCGGCCGCGTCATAAATGAGAACTCCGTTATCGGAAAGCTCGTCCCGATGACGGGTGATGCTTTCGCGATCGAGCGCAACGATGATGTCAACGCGCCGGCGCGATGCGGAGATACCCTTCTCCGAAAATCTGACTTGGTAGAAATTGTGGCCGCCGCGGATGCGGGACTCGTAATCCTGGTGCGTGAAGACGTGGTATCCTGACCGCGAGAATACCTTCGCGAGCGTATCACCGATGGTCTGAATGCCTTGTCCGGCCTCACCGCCTATCTTTATAGAGTAGTCCACCGGCAGTCTATAGAAAACTTTTCTTGAGATTGTTCAACCACACGATGTGACTCTTCTCTTCCCTGATAATCTCGTCGATCACGTTTTTTTCACGCAGCGTTTCGCGGAGCGTATAGTAATAAAGGAGCGTTTCGCGCTCGAAACAGAGAGCAAAATCGATAGCCTCTGCAGCGGTTTTCACGTGTTCGAGGGAAGGGAGACACTTGTCTTTGCCGAGAAAGAACTCCGAATCGACGATCGCACGGAGGTAGGGCGTCACTTCTCCCCAACCCTCCGGCGCGTCATCCGACAACCGTCCTTCAAGGTTCATAAAGCTCGCCTCGTGCTTTGCCTCGTGCACGGCGAGCAACTCAAACAGTCTCCTCAACTCCGTCTGATCGCGAAATTTCTCCGCCATCCGGGCGTAGAATTCCCTGCCCAATTTCTCCGTCTGCACCGCCTGTTCGACAACTTCTCTTACCGAAAAGGTTATCATGCGTTCTCCTCCCGCCCTTCGACGAACCGATGTGGGCATTTAGAAGTTTAGACGATACGCCCTCTACCGTCAATCTCTATCACATGCCGCTCGAGAAGATAAGCGAGGAAAAGGAATCCTCCGCACGGGAGCGGGGATTTGCCGTCATTCGCTCCGGACGGATCCCGCCTGCGCGCGATAAAGTCGCACCCGTCTTCGTTGAATGCGCACACCGAGCATAGATTCCGGCTGAGTCTTTCCTGCATCGCTGCATCGGTCGGCAGACCGAACTGCTCGAATGGGAGGGATTTCCCTTCCCTCACGAGTCTCTCGACAACGAGGAATCCTTCGCACGCGATTTCCTCGTCCTTCCAAGGCTTGAAATAAGAACAGATGTTCCCGCAAAGGCAATCCCGTAGGAAAGGGTTCAGCATGTTATCGACCCGGGACCGGCATCGGAAGCACTGTCGGCGTTCGAAAGTCTCCCACACGAAAACTATTCACTGCTGTCCGACCTATTTCTAACTGCCGCTCGATGCCGAAGAAACACCGTGACGACACCGTGCACAGATAATCCACGCCTTCTGTCACGATGCATATAATAAGCGTCAATGGGAATCTGCCCGTCATCAAAACGAGGTTCGCCATGAAATCATCCTGTCGTTTCATAATGTTCATGAAATATTCAGCCATAAAGACTCCTTTTTAGGCACCTATGCGAACTATTATAAAATAGAGCATGCGATATTATCTGAGCCGTGCCGCCGTTCTAAAAATGCTCGAGCATCGGGCCGTGTACCACGTCGAAACGGACGACCTCTATGAACTCGACGAGGCCTCCTTCGCCTTCCTCAGGAATTGCGGTTCCGAGGAGGGTTGTGAAGACGGCGAGGAAAGATTCGTGGAATATTGTCTTCGCGAGGGTATCCTCTCGCGCACCCGCGTCCCTGCTAAAAGGCCACCCATCGTTCAGGCACCTATTCCGTCGCTCAGGTACCTGGAACTTCAGATAACGAACTCGTGCAACCTCCGCTGCAAGCATTGCTACCTGGATGATCACGCGTATAGAATCGAAACGAAGAGCGCCAGGAATGAGCTTTCCGTGGACACCGTTGAACGGGTACTCCAGGAATTCGAGGAGATGCAAGGTCTCAGAGTTCTTATCAGCGGAGGGGAGCCCCTCCTGCACAGCCGGTTCGAAGACATCAACACACTCCTTCCCAACTTCGCCATCAGAACAGTATTGATGACAAATGGCCTTTTGCTCACCGAGCGCCTCCTTTCGAGCTTGCGCGTCAATGAAATTCAGATCAGCATCGACGGTCTCGAAGCATCGCACGACGCCCTGAGGGGTTTAGGGTCGTTCAGAGTGGCGATGGATGCTGTAAAAAGATCTATCGCTGCGGGGTTCCACGTCTCGATCGCGACGATGGTCCACCGGAAAAACCTTCAGGATTTTCCCGAGATGGAGAAACTATTCAGCGATCTAGGGGTTAGGGAATGGTTGGTCGACGTGCCGTGCGTAACCGGGAGACTGAGGGACAATCCCGATTTCCAGCTTTCCCCCGAGGAGGCAGGCGCTTACCTCAGATATGGGTACGGTGAAGGATTTCATGGCAGCACCCATGGCTACGCCTGCGGCACGCACCTTATGGCGATCACGGCCGACGGGAAGGCGGCGAAATGCAGCTTCTACGCAGACCGACCGGTCGGCTCTGTCACTGAGGGGATCGGAGAAAACTGGCGGAGAGTCGAACGTCTTGAATTGAGCGAACTGCGTTGCGACTGCGCACACATCAACGAATGCCGCGGCGGCTGCCGGTATCGGGCCTTCCTTTTGGGGGACGAGCGCGGTAAAGACTCCTATCGCTGTAATTTCTACGGGCTCTCAGAACCCGTGAATGGCGAGACCGTCCGATGAATCTGGCAGAGAGAGGGGGGCGGTGTTGCACCGACCCCCGGCGATTGTTCTTATTGGAAGGTGATTGCCTGTACGGGACACGTATCGGCAGCTTCCTGACAGTTGCAGGTATTGCACTTGTCGGGTCCTATGACGCGCGCCTTCCCGTCATCTCCAACCTTGAACACCTCAGGACACATTTCTTCACATGTTCCGCATCCTTCACAGGCATCTTCATCCACGACCGGCTTTGCCATACTCTTTCCTCCTCATTCGTATAATTCGTATAAATTGTGTTTCCCTTTCTGGCCCAAAAAGGGAAGCGGTTCTAAACCTTTGCTTTTATTTTACCACTTTGGGTAATAGGGCTGCCGGTTCAGCGGCCTTTTCCGCTCCGGTATCCCTGTTTCCTGACATGCCGCCTCACGCCCTCCAATCCCGTCTCACGCCCACGCTGTCCCGCCATCGACTATACTATGCTCTTCCCACATGAACCAACTGCCCGTGTCCCGCATAAAATAATACGTATTCGCAAAGATCTCGTAGTGCTGTTGCTCCTCCGTGATGAGTCGCCGGAACAAAGCCTTCTCCTTCGGCCGATCCGTTTCCGATTCGACGCGCCGGTAAAATTCGATCCCTTCGTTTTCCATTTGCATAGCGATCTTGAAGGCCTCCAGATCATCCTCCGTCGCCGCAATACGCTGCATCATGGTCTCCTTCATGGACTCGAAAATCGTTCGGATATTTCTCATCGGGCTGACCTCTTGTATGGTGATGTCAACCTCCCGAAAGATATCGGAAAGCATCCGCAGATGTCTTTTCTCGTCCTCCGTCACCGAAAGAAACATCTTCTTCCCCGCGGGATGCTTCGTTCTTTCCGACGCTTGCGTGTAGAAATCGATCGCGTCTTTCTCCATCTTTATCGCAATTTCGATCGCATTCATGGCTGCTCCTTTCTCCGGAAATACTCTTGTTTCAGTTTAATCTTTTTCTGACGCGATAATCAACGCAGCGCTCGAAAAAGCCATCGCACTCCACGACAGCTCAAAAATGGCTGGATATCGAGGAAACACCCTGACGGCACTTTGACGAGGCAGGCCGGGTTTTCTCAGGATCCAGTCTGTTTGTGTAAAACAGGAATCGGCCTGCCATTGAAACGAGGTGAGCCACTGATTCATCCCGTCGACTCACGATGTTTATGGAGCATTCAGCCATACCGGTTCCCTCGGGACTGACGGGCACAAAAAAAACAGCTATAGTATAGCGAGAGAGAGCCCATGGACCGCCCCGCGTTCATTCAATGGTATCCGACCTTCCGGTGTAACCAGGAGTGCGTCTTCTGTTCAAACCGGCGTTTGCCCCGCCTTCGCCGGCAGCGGACCATGCCGGAGGAAGACGCTTTCGCCCTCGTTGACGTCCTCCTCCGTAACACCGTAATGGAACTCGATATCCTCGGTGGCGAACCGTTGCTCGTTCCGTACCTGGAAGACCTTATCACGCACGCTGCGCAGGGTGGCATCTCCATCTACGTCAGCACCAACGGGAGCTTGCCAGATGTGGTGACGCGACTTGCCCGCACGCAGCATCGCTCGCTGACGATCGGTTTCTCTCTTCACGGGTCCGAACGAACGCACAATGCGCTAACGAGGTCTGCGAATTTCGCGAATGCCATAGAAAGCATCAAAAAAGTGATCGGAGAGGGTGTACCCCCTGTCGTCAAGAGCGTTTTGACGCGCGCCAATGCAGGCGAGATCAGAACCCTCATCCGCTATCTATCGGAAATCGGCGTCCGACAGTATTTTATCCTTCATGAGGACATCATGAGAAAAGCCGATCTCCCAGGCAGCCTTCCTTTTCCGGATTTTACCAAACACTATTCGGCGCTCAGATCCGAATTCGAAGGACGCGTCGACATCCGTTTCGTTGCCGCATCCGGCTTTTTTCGGGGCCGTGCACGCCAAGGAAGGAGATGCGACGCCGGTACGACGAAACTCGCCGTCCTCCCCGATGGTTCGTGCTTCCCCTGTAGCCTCCTGATCGGGTGCAGCGAATTCCTTCTCGGCAATATAGTGCGAGACAGCTTCGGCTCGCTCCGTGACCACCCCGTACTGAGCCCTTTCAAGCGTTCTTCCCCGAATCCGTGCGGGTTCACTCCTTGCGGGCACTATGAAACCTGCACCGGTGGGTGTCCGGCGCAGAGTTATCTCTTGTGCGGCGACATCAATGTCGCAGACCCCCGATGTGCGCGCAAAGATCGCGAAAAAAACCGCTCGCGAGATAAACGCACCAGAAAAAAATTTTTGTGTTGACATTCTGTGTGAAGCATATGATAATTTTCTACAGAAAAAGCTTTCCATAGCGAATACCTTTACCAGCAATCTCAGAGGAGGATCGATGAAACCTATTGAACTGAAACCCGGGATATACTGGGTTGGCGCTATCGACTGGGCGGTGAGGGACTTCCACGGCTATGTCACTCCCAACGGCACGACGTACAACAATTACCTCGTGCTCGACGAACAGGTAACCCTTCTCGACACCGTCAAGCACGATTTCTCCGACGTAACCATCAGGAACATCCGTCATCTGGTCGATCCCGCGGAAATCAAACATATCGTCATCAATCACATCGAGAACGATCACGTGACGAGCATCGCCGAAATTATGCATATGACGCCGAATGCGACTATCCATATCAGTGAGAAAGGGAAGAAGGGTCTCGACAGATTCTTCGACACCTCCGGATGGCGCGTCAATATCGTGAAGACCGGCGACACCCTCCGGATCGGGAAGCGAACCCTCTTGTTCCTCGAAACACCGATGCTCCACTGGCCCGACTCAATGATGACATACGTGAGAGAGGACAGAATCCTCATAAGCCAGGATGCCTTCGGGCAGCACTACGCGTCTGCCGCCCGTTTCGACGATGAATTCATTTCGTGCTTTTCCGCAGCCGAACTGAATGACGCGGTGATCGACTATTACGCAAATATTTTGATGCCGTTCGGGACGCTCATCAAAACCAAGATCGCCGAAGTGGAGAAACTCGGACTCGAAATCGACATGATAGCGCCGGATCACGGGATCATATGGCGAAAAGATCCCTCGAACATTCTGCGCATGTATCTCGATATGGCGAACGGCAAGGCGGACCTTCGCGTCGCGATCATTTATGACACGATGTGGCACAGCACAGAGCGAATGACTGTGCCGCTCATGCAGGGAATCAAAGATGAAGAGGTCGACGTGAAAGTCGTCAAATTGAGAGCAAATCCGATCAGTCTTGCGGTGAAGGAATTCTGGAAGGCGAGGGGATGCCTCATCGGATCGCCCACGCTCAACAATGGCATGTTTCCCACGGTCGCGCAGTTCCTCACGTACTTGAAAGGCCTCCGACCAAAGAACCGCCTCGTGGGCGCTTTCGGGAGTTATGGCTGGATGGGCGGAGCGGTGAGCAGTATCTACAAAGAACTGGAGAAAATGGGCTTGGCGATCGTCGAGGACGGCGTGCAAGTCGTGTACAAACCATCGCCCGAAGACGAGAGACGCTGTTATGACTTCGGGAGGGAATTCGCAAAGAAGGTAAAAGAGTATCACGAGACTTTCCAGTGAAAGGAGGGAGAAGAAATGCCTGAACTGCCGAAGCACTATCAACACCTCAAAAAGCGTTTCAAGAAATACTTCACTGCGGTCGACAATCTCGGGAAAGCAGTCCGCAATGCCGGTCCCATCGACCGGAAAACGTCGCACCTCATTCAACTCGCGGGGGCGGCCGCGATACGTGCGGAGGGATCCGTCCACTCCCACGCGCGGAGGGCGATCGAGGCAGGAGCGAATCCGGACGAACTTTACCATGCCCTGATACTCCTGACGAGCACGATCGGCTTCCCGACGGTATCCGCAGCGCTGAGCTGGGTCGACGACGTTATCCCAACGACAAAAAAATGACAGGAGGCACTATGGCAAAGACAGAGAAAAACCTTCAGGAAGCATTCGCCGGCGAGTCACAGGCAAACAGAAAATACCTCGCTTTTGCCAAGAAGGCGGAAGCCGAAGGATACGCGCAGGTCGCGAAACTGTTCAGAGCGACCGCGGACGCGGAAACGGTGCACGCCATGAATCATCTCAGGGAACTCGGCGGCATAAAAACGACGAAGGAAAACCTCGAGTCCGCAATCGGAGGCGAGACGTACGAGGTAGAGAGCATGTACCCGCCCATGATCGAGGACGCCAAAGCGGAAGGCGAGAAAGAGGCGGAGAACAGCTTTCGGTACGCGTTCGAAGTGGAGAAGATTCACGCCGCCCTTTACAGGAAAGCCCTGGAATCTCTCGGGAAAAACGAAGAGGTGGACTACCACGTCTGCCAAATCTGCGGGAACACGGTCGAAGGCGAGCCGCCTGATCAGTGCCCTATATGCAAGGCCCCGAAAAAGATGTTCAAAAAAGTAGGATAGCGTTTTCCTCTTTAACTATCGCGAAAAGGAGCAAGGCATGAAACCCACAACAGCAGTGCTACTGTTTTTGATCGTCTGTGCGCTCATCGCCGCTGGCGATGAGGTGCTGGCGATCGAAGGCCAGACAGGCGAGGTGCCGCTCAGTGCCGAGACACAGGCATGCGTCAGTTGCCACATGCTTTACACGCCCGGCATCGTGCACGACTGGCTCAAGAGCCGGCATTCGAAAACCATCCCCAGCGAAGCGGCGAAAAAACCGGCGCTCGAAAAGAGGATGTCAGCGGAGGATATACCGGAGAATCTCCTGAGGCGTGCCGTTGGTTGTTACGAATGCCACAGCCTGAATCTCGATGCCCATACGGATAGCTTTAGCCACATGGGCTACCGTATCAATGTCATCGTGAGCCCGAACGATTGCAAGACGTGCCATGCGGTCGAAGCGCAACAGTTCGCCGGTTCGAAAAAGGCGTACGCTTATCAGAATCTTGCGGGAAATCCCGTCTATTGGGCGCTTGTGAGCACCGTCTCCGGCATGAGGAAAGTCGAAAATCACCACCTCATCGCCGAACAACCGTCCGCTGCGACTCTCCACGAAACCTGCTTCGGCTGTCACGGCACAAAGGTCGAGACAAAGGGGCTCAAGACGCTGACGACGAGATTGGGTGAAATACAGGTGCCTGACCTCTCGAACTGGCCGAATCAGGGGGTCGGCAGATTAAATCCCGACGGCAGCACCGGCGCATGCACTGCGTGCCATCCGCGCCACGGGTTCAGTATCGAGGTCGCGAGAAAACCTTACTCCTGTTCGCAGTGCCACCTTGAGCCCGACGTGCCCGCGTGGAATGTCTATCGGGAGAGCAAACATGGGAATATCTATTCTTCCAAATACCAACAGTGGAATTTCGATGTCGTGCCGTGGGTAATCGGCAGGGACTTCACAGCGCCGACGTGCGCGACCTGTCACAACAGCCTCCTCACTTCGCCCGAAGGCACGGTCATCGTGGAACGGACGCACGACTTCGGTGCGCGTCTGTGGGTTCGCCTTTTTGGATTGATCTACAGCCATCCTCAGCCAAAGTCGGGGAACACCTCCATTATAAAAAACAAAGATGGGCTTCCTCTCCCCGTGACGTTCGCAGGGGAACCGGCGACGGAATACCTCATCGACACACCGGAACAAAGCAAACGCATGGCGACGATGAGTGGAATCTGCAAAAATTGCCACAGCTCTACCTGGGTGTCTAGCCATTTCGCAAAGCTCGATAGCACGATCAGGGAAACCAACGCGATGACGGCAGTGGCGACAAACCTTATGGCGAGAGCGTGGCAGGACAACATCGAAGACAATGCCAACCCCTTTGATGAGTCGATCGAACAATTGTGGGCAAGCCAGTGGCTCTTTTACGGGAATTCCATCCGCTACGCGTCGGCGATGACCGGTGCACCCGATTACGCGACATTCAAGAATGGGTGGTGGAACTTGAACGTGAACCTGCAGCAGATGAAAAACTGGATAGACATCAAGGAGGAAGTGCAGGAGAAGGACCGATGAACGTCATTGCTTTTCTCGGGAGCCCGCGAGAAGACGGCAACTCGGAGCTTCTCCTCAAAGAGGCGTGCAGGGGAATCGAGGAGTCAGGGTACGTTGCCCGCACTTTTCGTTTGAATACGATGAACATCATGCCCTGCCAGAACTGCGGCGGCTGCGACGAAACAGGCGTCTGCGTGTACGACGACGACATGGGGCAGGTCTATGATGCTATCAGGACATGCGAGCGGATCGTTCTTGCTTCGCCGATCTTCTTCTCGGCTCTCAGCGCTCAGATGAAAACCATGATAGACCGATGCCAGGCTTTCTGGTGCGAGAAATATCTCTTGAAAAAACCGATCCCTTCCGGCCCTCATGGCCGGAAGGGCCTGCTTCTGCTCGTCGGCGGCCAGAAGAAAGAGATCGGCCTTCAAGGCATCCAGTGCGCGGAGACTTCGGCACGGGCGTTCTTCAGGACGATCAGCGTGCCGGAACATAGTACCCTCAGTTACACGGGGATCGACGCGAAGGGCGCAATTCTCAAACACCTGACCGCGATGAAGGATGCTTACGAAGCAGGCAGGAACCTCGTCATGTGAGATCTTCTCCGACGGAGACTACCACGGAAGGCTCCGGCATGAGCAATCGAACTCTCCCTCCTAACCTGCCAGACTATCGACAAAGATGCTTCTGTAACGACACTCGTGCCGGCCATTCGATCTTTTGCTGCGAAAGCGCCTCTTGGATTTAGTGATGTCCGGTGTCCGAGTGACCGCCGGCGATGACGTAGGTTGCGTCGGCATCGCCGTCATTTTCGAGGAGGCATTCGTGTTCGCCGGAGAGGTGAAACGCACACCCTTCCTCGAGTCTCGTGACACCGTCACCGGTGACGTTGAGGTCGCCTATCACAGCGAGGACGATCTCCTCGTGGCCTCTCCCCGGCTTAACCACTCTCTTTTCCCGAGGCTTGAGAACGCCATATATCATGTAGCACGCATGGCTGCCGGTATCTTGGAAGCCGAGGATAGACTCTCCGCTCTCGGAGCGCATCGCCTTGTTTTTGAGTTCAAATAACTTCATTCAATGGGTTCCTCCTTTTAAGATCTGCTGATTATAGCAAAAAATGAACGCGTTCTGGTCTCCGACCGTCTCTCTTTCGATGGCCCTCCGATCTCCATAGGCGGCCGAGAATGAGAGGAGACACTGTGTCCTGTCATTAAAGAATTATCCGGGTTCGAAGCGGCCTCTTGTGGATTTTTTTCTCGGGATCGCTTAAACTTATCCTGAATGGTCGGCAGAACAAATGCGACACAGTTGGAATGGGAGGCGCAGGCGATTCCATGGACGACGTTCCTCGAGTCAACTCCTCCCGGGCGGATGTCCCCCGTCGAAAGCGTGATCGAAGTCGATGGTCCTTTTCTCAACGTCTCGACACCGGACATCCGGCAGTTCTGTGACTATCCATCCTGCCAGTGCGAGCAACTCTTTCGGTACGATGGGATACGTCTTCCCATCAGCATCGGGAAAAAAGCAGACTACCTCCTCACGTACATCTGCCGCGCGTGCGGAGTATCGCGCAGAGCGATAAAAGTGCATATCGAAACGCACAGCCTCTTGGGCATTCAGAAAGCGATGAAGTACTGACCACGATCCGCCCCTCCAATGGAATACCTACTCGTAAGCAAATACACCGCATCTTTGGTCTCCGAACTATTTCAAGATGTGTGTCCGGATGCCGGAGAAACACCCTGACGACACCTTGTCTCTCCACGGTTTTTACAAGGTATTCACCCGTGTCCCCTCTCTTATCAGGGACGAGAATGACATCGACTTAATGATCCACGCGTTTCCACCGCCGGTGTATCCAGAGCCACTCATCAGGATGGCGACGAATATACTCTTCAATGAAAGATGAAAATCGCTCGGTGTCCTCCCTCACGGCCTGTTCCGTGTCCCCCTTGTCGCTCAGTTTCACTGCAGGGAAGATCGTTATCCGATGGCTATCTCCTTCCCTGTGGATGAAGGCGGGGAGAACCGCCGCCTCTGTCTTCCGCGCAATGAGAGCAGGCATCTTCGTCGTCCAGGCACCCCTGCCGAGGAAATCGATCACGTACCCTTCCTCGGGGATAACCGCCTGATCCATGAGTATGCCGATACAGGCATTCCGCTTGAGCTCCTGCAAGGCCCGTTTGAGGGCGCCTTTCTTGTAGATCACCGTATTGCCATATTTCCGCCGCACGCGTTCGACGAAACCATTCACGAAGGAATTATCGATTCGACGCGCGATGACCGCGAGCGGCGACAGTTTGATCGAAGCGGCAATGGCGAGCAGTTCCCAATTGCCGCAGTGTCCCGTGATGAAAATGACCCCTTTCCCTCTCCTGCGAGCCTCGGCGAAGTGCTCGTATCCGTCGATGCGCACGGCATCGACGGCGTTCCGGCCGTGTCCGTAGTAAATCTTCACGACCTCGGCGGCCGATCTGCCGAGATTCCTGAACGCGTCTCTGATGATTGACTCGACCGGTCGATCGACGTGAAGCGAGCCGTTCGCAACTGCCCTCGCGAGGTTTTCGATGGCGATTCGGCGTCTGCTCTTCCACAGATAGAAAAGGAGAAGGCCGAGAATTGCCCCGGCCTTCACCGACCAACCAAATGGCAAGATTGCGAGCGGAACGGACAGAATGACCGCCAGTCCCGTCTCAACCAGCCATATCGCTCTTTTCATTCTCTTTTCTCTTTTCCTTCCCCTCTTCTTCTTTTTCCTCTTCTTTTTCCTTCTCTTTTTTCTTTTCCATAGACTCCGCAATTTCCGTAAGCCTCTTCACCACGAGATAATTCAGAGTGCCTTCCGGGTACGTGCCGTCTTCCGCAGCCTGCCCCACACTCATGCCGGTGAGGATTTCCAGTCCTTCATCCACGGTACGGATAGGGTATATCGAAAACTTTCCCTCCCGTACCGCAGCAACGACGTCTTTCCTGAGCATGAGATTCTTCACGTTCCGGTAAGGGATGATGACGCCCTGGCTCCCGTCCAATCCCGTCATGCGGCACAGGTCGAAAAAACCCTCGATCTTCTCGTTGATGCCGCCCACCGGCTGTACCTCGCCGTTCTGATCCATCGAACCGGTCACCGCGATATTCTGTTTCAAAGTAAATCTCCCGATACTGCTTAAAAGCGCATAGAGTTCGGCACACGAGGCGCTGTCGCCCTCCACCATATCATAAAGCTGCTCGAATGTAATGGACGCCGCGAGGCTGATCGGTTTCCTCGTGGCATAACGGCTGCCGAGATAATTCGAGATGATGAGGATGGCTTTATCGTGAATTCTGCCGCTCATCTTCGTCTCGCGCTCGATATTGACCACGCCCGCTTTCCCGACGTAGGTTCTTGCCGTTATCCTCGACGGTTTCCCGAAACGGTAATCGCCGAGGTCAAGAATCGCCAAACCGTTGATCTGGCCAATCTTCTCGCCTGTCGTGTCGACGATAATCGTTCCTTCGAGAATCAATTCCCTCAGTCGTTCCTCGATCCTGTTCGTCCTGAAGACACGTTCGTCGATCGCTTTTTGTACGTGCTCCCCTGTGACGACGGCGCTGTCCTCCTTCGATGCCCAGTAGCTTGCCTCCCTGAGGACGTCCGCGATATCGCTGAATCTCGCCGAAAGTTTCTGCTGATGTTCCGCGAGACGCGAGCTGAACTCTATGACCGTCGCGGCACCCGATCGGTCGAGTGGCAGCAGTCGCTCCTCCCTGCAGAGATTCGCAATGAAAGACGCATACTTGTCGATATTCTCCTGATTTCTCGGCATCCTGCTGTCGAAGTCCGCCTTCACCTTGAACAACTCCCTGTAATCCTCGTCGAGGTTGTAGAGAAGATAGTACAGATACGGATCGCCGACGAGGATGACCTTGATATCGAGGGGGATCGCCTCCGGCTTGAGCGTCGTCGTCGAGATGAGGCGGTACTGCTCCCATACGTCCTCGATTTTCACCTCACGGTTACGGATCGCGCGCTTCAGCGCATCGTACGCGAAGATATTGCGCAGGAGGTCGAGCGCATTGATGACGAGATACCCTCCGTTCGCCCTGTGGAGGGACCCGGCCTTTATCATCGAAAAATCGGTCAACGCGAGGCCGTACTGGATCTTGTGCTCGATCCTCCCGAAAAGGTTGTAGTATGTTGGATTGCTCTCGAATACGCAAGGCGCCCCCTTGCAATCCTTGTTGTTGACGAGCACATTGACCGCATAGCGCGTAAACGTCGGCTCGGCCTTCGGCGGCTTCATAAAGGGCAAGGGCTGGGGCTGTTCCTCCTGCGTCTTGAAATCCTCGAGATGCTCGAGGATGTCCTCCTTCACAGCATCGAGATATGTGACGATCTTCTCATGTTCCCCGTATGTGCTTTTCAGTTCATCGACGAGGTGACCGACGGCGGAGAGTGCCGCCTCCTTTTCGAGCTTCCCGATCAGCTCTTTCACGAGTTTGTCGCTCTCACGCACCATGCGCACGACGTCATTGAGTTTTTCCTGGAGATTCTTCCCGATCTCGTCGATCCGTCTCCTCGTCTTCTCGTCAAGGAGTTCGTATTCTTCTTCAGTCAGCGGCTCGCCGGTTTTTTTCACCGGGACAATGACGAGGCCGCTCACGGTTTTGCGCACCAGGAACCCTTTCCCCTGAGCCTCTTCCTCGAGACTCGCGAATATTTCCTTCTGCTTTCTCTGCGCCTCCTCGATGATGGATGTCCTTTGCCGTTCGTATTCCTTTGATTCGAAGACCTTCGGAATTTCGACCCTCAGTACCTTAATGAACTCCTCCATATCCTTCTGGAAGATCACCGCCCTTCCGGGGGGCAGAGAAATGGCGACCGCCGCGTCGGGCTCTTTGAAGTTGTAAACATAGCACCAATCGTCGGGAACCGGTTCCTTCAACGCCCTTTCGCTAAGAAAAGAACGCACGGTGGTCATTTTCCCGGTGCCATGCTCACCGAGGATAAAAATATTGAACCCCGAGCTCTCGAGGCTCAGGCCGAAATCGAGTGAACGCAGTGCCCGCTCCTGCCCTATCGTCTCCTTGCGCACCGGCACGTCATCGGTGGTAGCAAATGAGAATACCGAAGGGTCACAAAATCCGTACAGCTGCTCAGGTCGCAGTTTTTCCGGCATAAAAAACCTCCGTATAGAATTTGAGGAAGATACCACAGTTTACACGTTCTGCGCACGGGATGCAACCGAAGGGCTCGCCTTGAGGAGAGTTAGTCCCGCCATTATTCAGCGATTGCGACAGGCGGGATTCGTACTGCGGATGGCCCAGCGCAAGCCGCGCCAATTTCACGCGCGTGTCCAGCCCGCTGCCTCGTTCCTTCACGCCCGCGGGTGATGTTTCGAGTAGACCTGCTTCAAACGATCCGGTGTTACCTTCGTGTAAATCTGCGTCGTCGATATGTCCGCGTGACCGAGGAGCTTCTGCAGCGAACGGAGGTCGGCACCCCGTTCGAGGAGATGGGTAGCGAAGCTGTGGCGCATTATATGGGGAGAGATGTCGAGGCCGATCCTCTTGCCGAGGGATTTCATCGTCTTCCAAAAACACTGTCGCGTCATCGGACCCCCACGACGCGTAACGAAAAGGTATGTCGATCGTCTTTTCGAAAGGATCTCTGGCCTTTCGTTTTCGACGTACCGTTTCAGTTTCTCGAGTGCCCGCGCGTGGAGCGGAACAATGCGTTCCTTCGATCCCTTGCCGGTTACCCTCAAGAAGCCGGCATCGAAACTGATGTCCTCCACCTTGAGCGATATGAGTTCACTGACCCGCAGGCCGGAAGAATAGAGGAGTTCGAACATCGCCGAATCCCGCCGCGTCAGAGGTCCGCCCTTGTCGTTCCGTTCACCCGCCTCGAGGAACGCTGTCACCTGTTCGAGGCTGATCGCCTTCGGCAATCTCTCCCATCTCCGCGGCGATTCGAGATTCTCCATGGGATCCTCCGCCATACCATGTTCGAGAATTAGATACCGGCAGAACCCCCTGAGGGTCGAGAGAAAGCGGCAGACACTCGCAGCAGAATACGAGCCATCTCGCAGAGTCTGTACGAAATCAAGCACGTCGTTCCTCGTAAAAACCGGCAGGTCTTTTTCCCTTTGGAGGAGGAACCACTGAAATTTTCGCAAATCCAGGGAGTAGGAGAGGGCGGTATTCTTCGACAATCCCCTCTCGGCAGTAAGGTAGGAAATGAACCGTTGAATGATCCCTGAGCCGTCACTCGTGTTAGATTCCATAAATCCTCGTCATCTCCTCAGTATAGGAGCCGTCCTCCCGGTAGATAAACAGAGGCTTTTCGACCTTCAGTCCTCCCCTCGCTCCCCGCACGGCTTCGACGAGTAGCATCTTGGCCTCCGTGCGTGGGGTCGAGTGCACGAACCGCATTCTTTTCAGTTCGAGACCCGCTCTCTGCATCTCCCCGGTCAATTCCGGAAGCCTGCCCGGGAGGTGAATCATGGCAAGCCGCCCTCCATTTTTGAGCAAAGTCGAGGCCGCCGTAACGCATTGGTGCAACTGAAGGGTGATCTCATGCCGCGCGATGGCCTTCTGCTCCCCGATGCTCAGAAGCCCGCTCTTCACACGCCGGAACGGGGGGTTCGAGACCACGAGATCATAGTGGTGGAAGGGGACGCCGAGCAGAGACACGTTTCTGAGATCGCCTTCGATCACGCGGACCCGCCCATCGAGCCTGTTCAGCAGAATGTTTCTCCCCGCGAGACGAGCGAGACTCCCCTGGATCTCGAACAGATCCACGCAGGCATAGGGGTACTTTTGGGCAAGGAGGATGCCGACGATCCCGCAACCGGCACCTAGGTCGGCTATTTTTTCGGCTTTTCGGAGGTGAACGAAATCGAAAAGCAGCAGGGAATCCACCGAAAAACGGTAGCCATGCTTCGGCTGGTAAACCCGAACGGTTCGAATGCTGTCGAGTGTGACCTCCATGAACCGCAATCCGCCACTCAGAATGCGCGGCTACCCGAAATCTATCAATCCTCTCTCGCGCAGGATCGACAGCAATATCTCGACGATCGCCGGGTCGAACTGCCTACCCGAAAAATCCCTGAGTTCCTGCAACACTTTGTCCATGGGCAAAGCCTTCCGATAAGGCCTGTTCGTCGTCATCGCGTCGAACGCATCCGCAACCGCGATAATCCGTGCACCGAGCGGGATGTCCTTCCCTTTCAAGCCGTCGGGGTATCCCGAGCCGTCAAAGTATTCATGGTGATGAAGAATTATTTCCCGAGCTTCTCTCAGGGGCTCGATGGCTTCGAGCATCTTCGCCCCGCGGGCCGGATGGTTCCTGATGACCGCCATCTCCTCAGCCGTCAACTTTCCCGGCTTTTTGAGGATGTCATCGGGAACGCTGATCTTTCCCAGGTCATGGAGGAGCGCGGCCATACGGATATGTTCGACCTCCGCATCCGGTAGCCCGAGCCTGCGCGCGATCTCGACCGCAAACTCCGAGATATCCTTCATGTGTTTGTCGGTATAGAAGTCCTTCGATTCCGCGATGCCCGAAAGAGTGACGATCGTCGAAAGGTACGATTGCTGAAGTTTTTCGTAGAGGCGGGCGTTCTCGATAGCCACGGCAGCCTGACCGCTCAGAACCGAGACCAGCTCGAGGTCGGAAAGCGAGAAAGGGCGCTCCGAGGCGGATCTGGAGAGGCCGATGACGCCGATGTGACTCCCGCGCACAGAGAGGGGGGTATAAATGTTCGAAAAGCCGCGCACGCCGGGTATCTCTTCGAACCCGGCGGGAACCTCCGCTCCCGGGACAACGAGCACGGGCTTCTTTTCGTTCCGAAGGAGACTCATCAACGTGTGGACGTGCTTCTCTTTGAAATCGTGGATGAACTCCAGCGGGAACCCGTGATGCGTCTCCATAGTAATCGAACCGGCCTGCTCGTCGTAAAGGAAGAGAAAGGCCCGGTCCGCACGCGTTTCCCTCACTACGACACCCGTGATCAAACCGAGGAGCCTCTTCGTGTCGGTCTCGCTGATGATCTCCTTGTTCACCTCGAAGAGTGGCATGAGAGCGCGCATCCGGATGTTCTCGTTCAATAAAAGGGTCTTTTCGAGGGCGTCCGCTACCGCGGTTCTGAGTTCGTCTATGGTGAACGGTTTCAGAAGAAAACCCTGCGCGCCCATTTTGAGCGCCTTAATCGCCACTTCGAGGGTACCGTGGCCGGTGATGATAATGATCGGGATTTCCTTGTTCCACTCCCGAACGTGCTGAATCAGTTCCAGCCCGGTGATATCCGGCATTCTGATATCGGTCATCATGAGAGAAAATTTCTCGCGCCGCAGCAGACTGAGACCTTTATACCCGTCAGGAGTGATCGTGACATCGAATCCCATCTTGGTCAGGACCTCGCGCACGATGTCGAGAATAAACTCTTCGTCGTCGATGACCAATATTTTTTCGCGCTCCATCTCACGCATCCATTTCCAACGTATTACTTTGACACATTTTTTCTCCCGGGGGCAAATGCACGAAAAGCGACGCCCCCGCAGAGCAAAAAAAAGAGGCCATGCGTTCCGCATGGCCTCTTTGTGCCGAAGCAATCACATCTCTATCTGAATTTCTCTGCGATCTGTATCCGTGTGACGGCACGCTCGAGAGACGCGGTCGCGCGGGCGAAATCGAACTCCTCCATCTTTCTGAGCCGCTCTTCCGCTCTCTTCATCGCCGCCTTTGCCCGCTCAACGTCGATATCCTCGGACTTCTCGGCACTGTCAGCCAACACGGTAACCCGTTCAGGACCAACCTCCGCATATCCCCAGTTGACGAATACGTACTTCGTCGTCGTGCCCTTCTTGTACGAGAGCATCCCGATCTTCAGCGTCGTGAAGAACGGCACGTGACCAGGCAATACCCCGAACTCGCCTTCGCTGCCGGAGCACGTCACCTCGTCCACATTCTCACTCAGGATGAGACCGTATGGGGTTACGACTTCGAGTTTCAATTTGCCTTCTTTTTCCATAATTCTCCCGCCTTACGATGAGCTTTTCGCCTAAATCTGCCTCGTCCATCCGAGCTTCTTCGCCTTCTCTTCGACCTCTTCGATCGTGCCAACCATGTAAAAGGCCTGCTCAGGAACGTCATCGTACTTACCATCGAGGATAGCCTTGAAACCTTTTATCGTGTCCGCGGTCTTCACGTACCTGCCTTTCTGGCCGGTGAAGGCTTCCGCAACGTGGAACGGCTGGCTCAGGAACCGCTGGAGCTTTCTTGAACGGGCCACGATGAGTTTGTCGTCTTCCGAGAGTTCCTCGATACCGAGAATCGCGATGATGTCCTGGAGTTCTTTGTACCTCTGGAGTGTCTTCTGGACGCCACGCGCAACCTGATAGTGTTCTTCTCCGATGACCTTCGGATCGAGAATTCTCGATGTCGAGTCGAGCGGATCCACCGCTGGATAAATACCCAGCTCTGCGATCTGCCGCGAGAGAACGACCGTCCCATCGAGGTGGGTAAACGCCGTCGCGACAGCGGGGTCCGTGAGGTCGTCGGCGGGAACGTAAATCGCCTGCATCGCCGTAATAGCGCCCTTCTTCGTCGTCGTAATCCTCTCCTGGAGGGCACCCATATCGGTACCAAGTGTGGGCTGGTAACCGACCGCGGAGGGCATCCTACCGAGGAGCGCCGAGACTTCGGCCCATGCGAGCGTATACCTGAATATGTTGTCGATGAAGATAAGAACGTCCTGACCTTGATCGCGGTAATACTCGGCAACGGTGAGCGCGCTCAGACCGACGTTTGCACGAGCACCGGGCGGTTCGTTCATCTGGCCGTAAATGAGCGCGGCCTTCGGGAGAACGCCGGAATGCTTCATTTCGAGGTAGAGGTCGTTTCCTTCCCTCGTCCTCTCACCGACGCCCGCGAACACTGAGATACCGCCGTGGACCATGGCGATGTTGTTGATCATCTCCATGATAATAACTGTTTTCCCGACGCCTGCGCCGCCGAACATTCCCATCTTGCCGCCACGAACGAACGGGATGAGGAGATCGAAAACTTTAACCCCTGTTTCGAACGCCTGCGTCGTGGCTTCCTGTTCAACGAACTCAGGAGCGGGTCTGTGAATCGGCATCCTCTCTTCAGCCTGGACGGGTCCCTGCTCGTCCACGGGTTCCCCGATAACGTTCAGTATTCTTCCGAGAGCAGCTTTCCCGACAGGCATGGTGATCGGCTGCCCCGTATCGACGGCTTCCATTCCCCTGATGAGACCATCCGTCGAACTCATTGCGATCGTCCGCACCTTGTTCTCGCCGAGGTGAGCCGCGGTCTCGAGCGTCAGGTGAATTTCAGGGATTCCCTTCGCGGGATCGCCCGGATGATCGATCTTGATCGCGTCGCGGATTTTAGGCAACTGTTTCTCGAATTCGACGTCAACGACGGCGCCGATGACTTGCGAAACTCTTCCAACGTTCATGTTTTTACCCCCTCACTCTATGAATATTTTCCAATCCTGTATTCCCTACTCTTTGAGGGCCTCGACACCACCGACGATGTCCATGAGGTCCTTCGTGATACTCGCCTGCCGTACCTTATTGGCGAGGAGCGTCACTTTCTTGATGAGCTCCGAGCAGTTCTTCGTCGCGTTCTCCATGGCGGTCATTCTCGACGCTTCTTCCGCCGCGGACGATTCGAGGAGCGCGCGATAGATCTGGATCTCGACGTACTTCGGCAGGAGCCGCTCGAAAATCACCGCCCGCGAAGGCTCGTACAGGAAATCCGCTGTCAGCGCCGGTTCGCGCTCTCCGCCTTCGTCTTCGATCGATCCAAGCGGGAGGAGCTTCAGAGATGTCACCTTCTGGGATATGAGCGACTTGAACTCGTTATAGATGATGACGACCTCGTCGAATGTCTCGTTCACATAGTTCTCTATGATGTCTTTCGCGATCTCCTGAGCATGGGTATACGTGATTCTTCCTGAAAGGCCGATCCACTGCTTCCTCATCGGGACATTTCGCCTCCGGAAATAATCTCTCGCCTTTCTCCCGACCACGTTATAGCTCACCTCGATGCCGTCTTTCTTGAGGGTGCTGATGTAATTCGATGCCATCCTCAAAATATTCGTGTTGAACGCGCCGCACAGACCCTTATCCGACGTGACGACCAAAACCTCGACGGTTTTTCTCGGTCTCAGGAAGAGGAGCGGATGCGACTCTCTTTCGGATACTTTTGCAAGGTCGGAGAGTACCATCTGCATACGGGAGGCGTAGGGCCTGAAATTCAACATCCGGTCCTGCACCTTCCTCAGTTTGGCCGCCGCCACCATCTTCATTGCGGCGGTAATCTTCTTGGTGCTCTGTATTGCCTTGAGTCTCTTTCTTATATCCCGTAACGTTGGCATGTCGTTCTCCTATCTGCCTACGTTATGCGGAAAAGGTCTTCTTGAACGTGGTGATCGCCTCGGTTATCTTTGCCCTCAGATCGTCGTCAAGTTCCTTCTTTTCCATGATCTCTTTCTTGATTGCCGGCCTCTCAGCCCGCACGAACCTGAGCAACCCTTCCTCGAACGCCCTCACGGCCTCCACCGGGATATCATCCATGAATCCCTGCGTTCCGGCAAAGATCCCGATAATCTGCTCGTCGACCGGCATGGGCACATACTGATCCTGTTTCAGGAGCTCGACCATTCTCTTTCCTCTTTCGATTTGTGCAAGGGTCGCTTTATCGAGATCCGAGGCAAACTGAGCGAATGCGGCGAGTTCCCTGTACTGAGCGAGATCGAGACGGAGCATACCGGCGACCTGCTTCATCGCCTTGATCTGGGCTGCGCCGCCGACGCGGCTCACGGAAAGACCGGCGTTCACCGCGGGACGTACACCGCCGTAGAAGAGTTCCGGCTCGAGATAGATCTGCCCGTCGGTAATCGAGATGACGTTCGTCGGAATATACCCGGACACGTCGCCAGCCTGTGTCTCGATGACCGGGATCGCGGTCAATGATCCGCCGCCCATCTCGTCGCTCATCTTTGCCGCTCTCTCGAGAAGTCGCGAATGGAGATAAAAAACGTCACCCGGATACGCCTCGCGGGCCGGGGGACGTCTCAAAATCAGGGAGAGCTGCCGGTAGGCGTGGGCCTGTTTCGTGAGGTCGTCATACCCAATGAATGCGTGCTGGCCGTTATCCCTGAAATACTCTCCCATCGTGCACCCGGTGTAGGGCGCGATATACTGCATGGGCGCCGGTTCACTCGCCGTCGCGACAACGACGATCGTGTGCTCCATTGCACCCATATCTTCGAGTTTTTTCACGACGTTCACGACCGCCGGACGCCGTTGGCCGACGGCAACGTAGATACATGTAACGTCTCCGCCCTTCTGATTGATGATGGTGTCGATGAGGATCGCCGTCTTTCCGATCTGGCGGTCGCCGATGCAGAGTTCACGCTGACCGCGTCCGATCGGTATCATCGAATCGATCGCTTTTAACCCCGTCTGGAGCGGTTCGTGAACGGGTCTCCTGCGGATGATGCCCGGTGCGATAACCTCGACACGTCGCGTCTCTTTTGCATTGATCGGGCCCTTGCCGTCGATCGGCTGACCGATCGCATTGACAACTCTCCCGCGGAGTTCGGGGCCGACCGGCACCTCCATAACCCTGCCGGTCCGCTTCACGATATCCCCTTCCTTAATGAGCTTGTCCTCGCCGAAGAGAACGGCACCGACCGCTTCCTCTTCGAGGTTGAGGGCCATGCCGTAAACGCCGTTCGGGAACTCGAGCATCTCTGACGCCATGCAGTTTTCGAGGCCGTAAACCCTTGCGACACCGTCGCCGATGTACGTGACGATACCGATCTCGCTCACGTCCACCTTTTTCTCGAAGTCCGTTATCTGCTTCCTTAACAGCTCACTGATTTCTTCTGTCTTGATCTCTGGCATAATTTCACCCCTTTAATAACTCATCTTTTAAAAGCCGTAGCTGGCCTTTTAAGCTCGTGTCATACATGGTGCTTCCGATCCTGACGAGAACCCCGCCAAGGAGGGAAGGGTCTATCGTGTACTCTATGTCAAGCTCCCTATCCGTTACCTTTTTTAGAGAGGTCCTGAGCTTTGCCTCCTGCTCTCCGGTAATCGGGAGAGGCGTCATGATGATCGCTTTCGCTTTTTTCTTCTTCTCGAGGTAAAGATTCGTCGCGATCCGGATGACCTCCCACAGGGCCTGAATGACGCCGACCTCCGACAGGTGGAGAATAAACTTGACGGTGTAGTCGGACAATTTCAGTTTCCCGGTCATCTGCTTGATGACCGCCGTCCGCTCGTCACTCGAGAACATCGGGTTCACGAGGAGGCTCTTGAACTCTTTGCTCGCCTCCATATAATCGTGAATCATGGTGAGCTCGGACAGGATCTGGGGGATTGTTTCAAGATCGACACTCCTCAACAATGCCTTTGCGTACCTGCTTGCTTGTTTAACGGGCTTCACCCTTTGCCTCCTATTCTCAACAGAGCGTCTTCAAGAAGCTTTTCTTGTTCCTTCGTGGTCAACTTTTCTTTGATTTTCTGCTCCGCGAGTTCCATCGCCAGTTCGACCGCTTCGGCCTTGATCGCCTCTTTTGCGTGTTTCAATTCGAAATCGATGTTTGTTTTCGCCTGCTCCATGATCTTCGCCTTCAACCGATCGCTCTCGGCGATGATCGCTTCCCTCTCCTGCTCGCCCGATTTCTTTGCCGCAGCGAGGATCGCTTCCACCTCCGCATCCTTCGCTCTCAGGCGCGCCTCGACTTCCTGGAGCGCCTTCATAGAAGCATCTTTCGCTTCCTTCGCCTCATTGAGGGTCTTTTCGATCATTTCCGTCCGCTTCTGGAAGAAACTTTGCATCGGTTTTCTGGCAAATTTAAAGAGGAGCACGACGAGGATGAGGAAGTTGATGATCTTCCATATATAATCCTTCCACCACGGCGCAACGTGTCCCCCTTCGCCACCAGCGGAACCTGCCATGAGAAGGGACGTAACCGCAAACGTGCTCACGATGAAAAACATCACCTGAACCATTCTCTTCGTACCGGCTATGCTATGGCGTGGTATGTTTCTCATACATTCACCAGCTTTCTTACGATTTCGTCGGAGAACCGGTCAACGTCGGCCCGGAGAGCCTGACGGGCCTTTTCGGCGTCGGCTTTAATCTCGGCCTTCGCTTTCTCCAGCATTGCGAGTGCTTCCGCCTCCGTCGCCGAGAGAACTTCGCGCTGTTTGTTCAGTCCCTCGGCTTTCAGCGACTCGAAGATCTCCTTTGCCTTGCTCCGAGCTTCTGCAATCTCTCTGTTGAGCCTGGCAATTCCTTCCTCGCTCTTCTCCCGCATCTCTCTCGCAGCGTCAAGGTCTCCTTTCACAGTGTCTTCCCGCTCTTTGAAAATCTGGAGGAGGGGTTTGAAGAGGATTGCGTTGAGGATAAAGAGGAGGATAATAAAATTGACGAAAAGGACGAAGAACCACTTGTTAAATTCTAACATCGTTCACCTTCCCTCAAGAAGTTTAAGAAAAGCGACAAAAGCATATCACACGCCAAAAATGATTGTCAAGAGATTTTTGCCGATACAATGGCGATGAATAAAAGAGCGTCGATGCGCGATAAGTCGTTGAATATTCCTTCAAAATCAGTGTGATAGAATACTACCATGTTCGAGGAACACCTCGCGCGCCTGAGAAAGGTAAATCTCGAGAGAAAAATCCGGGACAGGGAATCACCGCAGGGACCGCGAATTGTCATTCACGGAAAGGAATACGTTCAGTTCGCGTCGAACGATTATCTCGGCCTCGCCGCAGATCCCTCCCTCGTCAATAAGGCGGCTGAAGCAATGACCCGTTTCGGCTTCGGAGCGGGAGCGTCGCGCCTCCTGTGCGGAGGGAGCTCTCTTCACGGGGAACTCGAAAAGAAGATGGCATCCTTCAAAGGCACCGAATCCGCTCTCGTCTTCAATTCCGGATACTCGGCAAATGTCGGCGCGATTCAGGCGCTCGGCACCGCAGATACCGTCTTGTTCAGTGACGAACTCAATCACGCGAGCATCATCGATGGGTGCAGGCTCAGCAGATCCGCGACGATCGTCTACCGTCATAAAGATACGGCAGACCTCGAGGCGTGTTTGAAGAAGAAGCCGTCATCGAGAAAGATCGTCATTACGGATGCCGTCTTCAGCATGGATGGCGATATCGCGCCCATCCCAGACATCGTGCGCCTTTGCAGGGCTTATGGTGCGTATCTTTACGTCGACGAAGCGCACGCGACGGGGGTGATCGGGAAAGGGAGGGGTGTCTTCCCGCATTTCTCTCTTGGTCCGGAGCCGTGGATCATCCAGATGGGAACCTTTTCCAAAGCGCTTGGATCATTTGGCGGTTTCGTCGCCGGCACCGCGGAGACGATCGAGTGGGCGGTCAATACCGCACGGAGTTTGATCTTTTCGACGGCGCTGCCGGCCTGCGTCATCGCTGCGTCGCTTGCCGCTCTCGAGCTCGTCGAATCGGATTCGCAGAGGATCGATCGATTGTGGAGAAACAGGGAAAAACTCGCCCGGGGGTTGACCGCTGCGGGGTTCGACATTTCGGGAAGCGAAACGCCCATCATTCCTCTTCGCACGGGGAGCATCGAGAATACGCTCCGTGTTGCGGGATACCTGCGCGAGCAGGGCATCTTTGCTCCGGCAATAAGGCCCCCTGCCGTCAGGGAATCGCGAATCAGGATAACGGTCACCGCAGCGCACACGGACGAAGACATCGAGAGACTGCTCGAAGCAGTGAAAAAAATATGACAGACGGTGCCCGATGGGTCAGGGAGCGACGGTTATTCCGAAAGCGAGCGCCGAGAACCCCGCGGCACTCGAGGGCTGAAGAGTCACATCGCATTCTGTCATTCTCCGGCTTGCCCGCCCGCCGGTTTCTTGGAAGGACCGGAGAATCGAGTTCCTTCATAATCCCCTCTGTTCAGGTCGATTGCCCCAACAAGTGCCGGCGGCCATCGGCAACTGCAATTGAGTCGATCAACGGAATCTTTATTGTTTTAGACTTTAGACCAACTTCAGATCCGTCAGAACCTTCCTCAATTTTTCTTTGTTCGCGGGTGCCATTTCACAGAGCGGCATCCTGAACTCCTCCTGAATCTTCCCCATCATCGCGAGCGCCGTCTTCACCGGTATCGGGTTCGTCTCGATGAACATCGCGGCATTCAATGGTTCCAATGTGTAGTGGATCGCCCGCGCCTTCTCTATCTGTCCCTTCATCCAGGAAGAGCACATCTGAGACACTTCTTTCGGCATCACATTGGCGGTGACCGAAATAACGCCTTTGCCCCCGAGAGCGAGGAGAGGAAGCGTCGTGAAATCATCACCTGAGATGACCGTGATCCTGTCTCCGCAGAGCCTGATGACTTCGCTCACCTGCTTCATGTCTCCGGTTGCTTCTTTGATCGCGACGATATTCTTGATCTCGGCAAGCCGTGCAACGGTGGCAGGCAAGAGATTGACACCGGTTCGCCCCGGCACGTTATAGAGGACGATCGGTATGTCGATTTTTTCGGCGACGACTTTATAGTGACGGTAGAGGCCCTCCTGCGTCGGCTTATTATAATATGGTGTGACGAGCAACGCGGCGTTCGCGCCGGATTTCTTCGCGTGTTTCGTGATCTCGATCGTCTCGTCCGTCGAGTTGGCGCCGGTACCGGCGATGACCGGTATGCGCCCGTTAACCGTCTTCACCGCGATATCGATGACCCTGTAATGTTCCTTATAGTCGAGCGTCGACGCCTCCCCAGTCGTCCCGCACGGCACGATCGCATTCGTCCCCTGCGCGATATGCCACTCGATGAGGTCACCGAAGGCTTTTTCGTCGACCTTCCCCTTTTTGAACGGCGTGACGATAGCAACAATAGAACCTTGTATCATTTCTTCCTCCTTTTTCGTGGAGTTTGCGGCAAACTCCATGTGTTAAGAAATATCGACAACCCCTTCGAACACCTGAACGGCAGGTCCCGTCATGTATACGTGCCCGTCCAATGACTGTTCAATAAGCAGATCGCCGCCCGGAAGGTGCACAGTCACGATAGCGGCGGTGAGTCCTTTCAGCGAAGATGCGACGGCTGCCGCGCATGCGCCTGTCCCGCACGCCAGGGTCTCACCGGACCCTCTTTCCCAGACTCGCACCCGTAGCTCATCACTGCCGATCACCTGAACGAACTCCACATTCGTCCGACGGGGAAAGAGGGGATGCGTCTCGATGAGAGGCCCGTAGAGCGATACCGGGAACCCGGAAATATCGTCAACGAAGATCACGGCGTGGGGATTCCCCATCGAAACACAGGTGATGCTGAATTCCCGGTCCGTCATCCGGAGGGGAAAATCCATGACCCGAGACGACGAGATTGCAACCGGTATCCTCTCCGGATCCAGGATCGGTTCGCCCATATCGACTTTGACGAGATCCCCCGACTTCTCGGGTCGGATCGTCCCGGCGAGCGTCTCGATTTCGAGTACGCTCTTTTCCGAGAGTCTTCTGTCCCAGATATATTTCGCGAGGCACCGTATGCCGTTCCCGCACATCTCCACTTCGCTCCCGTCGGCATTTATGATCCTCATACGAAAATCCGCCTCCTTCGAATCCTCGAGGAGCAGGATCTGATCGGCACCAATGCCGAATCTTCTCTCGCAGAGCCGCCTGCTGAGGTCCCGAAGATCCTGCGATGCCGAGGGGCACGCCTGTTCTCGGCAATCGATGAGAATGAAATCATTGCCCAGGCCATGCATCTTCGTGAAACGCAAGTTCATCCTTGTTTTTCCGGAAAGATTCCCGTCGAGCGGGAATGACAAACAGGTTCCTGAGAATCTTTCATCTTAAGAATGGAGGGATCCGGTCGTACCTGACAAGGTCGTCGTAGGTCTCGCGCTCCCTGATCAGGAAGTGCTTTTCCCCCTTCACGAGAACCTCCGCCGCCCGCGGCCTGCTGTTATAGTTGGAACTCATCGAGAATCCGTAAGCGCCCGCGCTCATGACCGCGAGGTACTCGCCCTGTCGCACTATCGGCATCTCCCTCCCCCTCGCGAGAAAGTCACCGGACTCGCATATCGGCCCGACGACATCGTAGACGGCCTTCTTTCTCTTCCTCTTCACCACGGGGAAAATGTTGTGGTACGCGTCATAGAGAGAAGGCCGAATGAGATCGTTCATGCCGGCGTCCACGATAAGAAATTTCTTGTCGACCCCTTTTTTGATGTAGAGGGACCTCGTAACCAGTATCCCGGCGTTTCCGACAATAGACCTGCCCGGTTCCGTGATGAGCGTCAGGTTTCTGCCTTTCAAAAGGGGCATCAGGCCCTTCGCCAGATCTTGTGGGTCGGGCGGTACTTCGTTTTGGTAGGTAATGCCGAGGCCTCCGCCCACATCGAGGTATCTCAGGGACACACCTCTCGCGGCGAGGTCGTCGATGAGGCGCAAAACCCGCTCGAGGGCGTCAACGAACGGGGAAACAGTGGTGATTTGCGACCCGATATGTGTATGGACACCCACAACAAAGACATTGCCGAGCTTTGCCGCCAGCCGGTAATATTCGAGCGCCATCTCTATCGGTATCCCGAATTTATGCTTCTTCATACCGGTCGTGATATAGGGGTGCGTGCCCGGATCTATGTCCGGGTTGATCCGCAGCGCGATCGGCGCTTTTGTTTGCATGCGTCGCGCCACCTTGTCGATCTCCCTCAGCTCGTTCTCTGACTCTACGTTGAACATGAGGATTTTCGATCTGAGGGCAAATGCGATTTCATCGTCGGTTTTGCCGACTCCCGCATAGACGATCTTTTGCGAGGGGATTCCCGCTTTGAGCGCGACGAAGAGTTCTCCTCCCGAGACGATGTCGGCGCCGCCTCCCATCTTCGCGAACAGTCTCAAGATGGCGCTATTCGAGTTCGCTTTCACCGCGAAGCAGGTCACGTGAGGATAACCGTCGAAGGCGGTCTCGTACGCCTGGAAATGCCTGCGCAGCGTCTGATAACTATAAACATAGAGCGGCGTGCCGTACCGTTCGGCGAGAATCCTCACCGGCACGTCTTCGGCGTGCAACTCGCCTGCGCGATAGTGAAAGTGGTGCATGGTTCCCAGAGTGCAAATACGCGCTGTATTTTAAACACATTGCCGTTTTTTCCACAAGATGACGACCAGCTCCGTCGTGCTTTTGCAGGGGTATCTATGGTACATTTGTATCCACATTACGTTGCCATGGAGGACGCGTGGGGAAAAACATCGTAGAAAAAATCGTCGAGGTTCACAAAGTATACGGCTCTCTCAAGCCGGGCACGCCTGTCGGCTTGAACGTTGACCAGGTCTACACGCAGGATGCGACCGGAACCATGACGTGGCTCCAGTTCGAGGCGATCGGCGTCGATCGCGTGAACGTGCCGCTCGCCGTTTCTTACGTCGACCACAATATGATCCAATCGAACCACATGAATGCAGACGACCACGTTTTTTTACAAACTGTCGCAGCGCGTTACGGCGCGTATTTTTCGAGACCCGGAAACGGCATCAGCCATCAGGTGCATCTCGAGCGGTTCGCCGCGCCCGGGAAAATAGCGCTCGGAACGGATAGCCACACACCGACCGGCGGAGGCATAGGGATGCTCGCAATTGGGGTCGGCGGACTCGACGCTGCGACGGTGATGGCCGGCGCGCCGTTTGAATTGACGATGCCGCACGTCGTGCGCGTCACGTTGCAAGGCACCCTCGCACGGCCCTGGGTTACCGCGATGGACATCATCCTGGAGATCTTGAGACGACTCACCGTGAAAGGCGGCGTGGGGAAGATCTTCGAATACGGCGGTCCCGGAGTCGCGGAACTGAGCGTGCCCGAGCGGGCGACGATCACGAATATGGGGGCAGAACTCGGGGCGACATCGTCGATCTTCCCGAGCGACAGGAGGACGAGGCGATTCCTGAAGGCGCAGGGGAGAGAATCCGATTGGGTGGAACTCCGCGCCGACCGGGACGCTCGCTACGCGGGGAGCATCGACATCGACCTATCCCGGATCGAACCGATGATAGCGCGTCCGCACAGTCCCGACAATGTGGTCCCTGTGCGGGAGCTTGCCGGGACGAGGGTGGATCAGGTGTGCATCGGCAGCTGCACGAACTCGTCATATGAGACCATGAGGTCGGTCGCCTCCCTTCTCAAGGGCCGCTCCGTCGCGCGCGGGGTCAATCTCCTCGTCAACCCGGGATCGAAACAAGTTTACGAGATGCTTTCGCGCAAGGGAGCGATTGCCGATATGATAGGAGCTGGCGCCCGGATACTCGAATCGTCATGCGGGCCATGTATCGGCATGGGTGGAGCCCCTGGTACCGGACAGGTCTCCGTGAGGTCCTATAACCGGAACTTCAAGGGACGGAGCGGGACAAAGGATGCTTTCGTCTACTTGGCGAGTCCTATTACGTGCGCCGTATTCGCCCTCAGAGGGGAAATCGTCGATCCGAGAACTGCTGGGTTCGCCGCGGAGGCGACAAGGGAACCCCGGCGCTACGTCCAGAACGACAACATGATCGTGAAACCACCCGAACATCCCTCAGCCGTTACGGTGATAAAGGGGCCGAACATCAGAGAGGTGCCGGTCAAAGAGCCGCTCGGGGATCGGATCGAAGCCGACGTGCTCCTCAAAGCATCCGATAACATCACGACGGATGACATCCTGCCGGCCGGGTCCACCATATTGCCTCTCCGTTCCAATATCCCCGCGATATCGGAGTATGTCTTCTCTGCGATCGACAGCACGTTCAGCAAACGGGCGAAAGAAGTCCGTGAAAAAGGCGGCGGGATCATTGTCGGCGGCGAGAATTACGGGCAGGGCTCCTCGAGAGAACACGCGGCGCTGGCACCGATGTTTCTCGGGGTTCAAGCCGTGATTGCCAAGTCGTTTGCCCGGATCCACCGGTCGAATCTGATAAATTTCGGCATTGTGCCCTTTCTCTTCAGGAGCGGCGAAGATTACGAAAAAGTGAAGCAAGGGGACAGGTTGGTCATCGAACGGGTACTCGAATCCTTGCGAGGAAATCAGTCATACACCGTGAAGAACGTCACGGCGGATTATTCTTTCGTGGTATCGACCAATCTGAACGATCGCGAGCGGGAACTGATTTTCGCTGGTGGACTCCTGCCATACACGAAGAGACAAGTCTCGGGAGTTTGACAATATTTGCCTGTGTCCTTTAGAGTATATGTCTAATCTGGGCCGCTAGCTCAGTAGGTAGAGCAACGCCCTTTTAAGGCGTGGGTCGTTGGTTCGAATCCAACGCGGCTCACCAGACGCGTCCCCATCGTCTAGCCCGGCCTAGGACATCGCCCTTTCAAGGCGGTAACACGGGTTCAAATCCCGTTGGGGACGCCAATTTTTTCAACCGATTAGCACCCTTCTGCTGGTGTCCGCTGCCGTAGTCTTTCCGAGAGCCATATCTTTATATTATAAGCGATTGTAAGGCACATCCCGTTTATTGGCCTCGATACGTGTCGCTTCGAGAAGCGAAACAGAAAGGCGAAGGGAAATGGACTGAGTGGAAGGCTTCAAGTTCGGAAATATACTGCGTCCCTGGAGAGATGGACAGGCCGAAGGTACAGAGGATAGACTCTCCGCATGAGCGGAGAGAACCTTTAAAGAGAACCCCCTCATAGACTGCAGAGATGACAAGGATAGATATTCTCCTTCGTTTACCTCACACTTGGCGGCCCTATACTCGCCGGAGAGGAGGCAGCTTCAGGAGAAGGGGGGTTCGGTCATTCCGCTCACCGCCCCGTGCCGATCCGAAAGAAGCCTCTCGCACCCTTGCATCCTTTCTGATTCGTACGCTATGATGCTCTGTATGAAAGTTCTCAGGAAAAAAATGAGGCCGGACTGGGACGAATACTTCATCGGCATCGCAAAGGCCGTTTCCGCCAGAGCAACGTGCCTGCGGAGGAAATACGGGGCGGTCATCACGAAAGACAATATTATCGTGAGTACCGGCTACAATGGGGCCCCGGCGGGGATGAAGGACTGTCTCGAGGTGGGGAAGTGCACGAGGAAAGAACTGCAGATACCCCACGGGGAGAGGTACGAACTCTGCCACAGCGTGCACGCTGAAGCCAATGCCATCATCCGCGCGTCCGTCGATGAACTGCGAGGAGCGACGATATATATCGCAGGGAGCGATAGCTCGGAGCGCGAATGCGTATCGGAGCCCTGCATGATGTGCAAGAGGATGATCCTGAATGCCCGGATTGCGAAGGTTGTGTATTCTGATGGCAGGAACGGATTCAAGGTCATCGACCCGAAGAAGTGGCTAAAGAAAAGGGTATAGGCCGAAAAGGGAAACATGAAAACAGTTCTCGTGACGGGATGTGCCGGATTCATAGGGTGGAAGGTCAGTCAGATGCTGCTCGAAAAGAATATCGGCGTCGTCGGCATCGACAATATAAATGACTACTATGACACGAAGCTGAAAACCTGGAGACTCGAACAGCTAAAAAGCAATGAAAAATTCATCTTCCACCAGCGGGATATCGGAATCTTCAATGACGTAAGAACAGTATTTGCGAACCACATATGCGACGCGGTTATCAATCTCGCCGCACGGGTCGGCGTGAGGGCATCAGTAGAAGATCCGTGGGCATACCTCGACACGAACGTGAAAGGCACACTCAACCTCCTCGAATGCTGCAAAGAGTTCGGGGTAAAAAAATTCGTCCTGGCCTCGACATCGAGTCTTTACGGATTAAACGAGATGCCCTTCAGGGAAGCAGACCGGACGGATACGCCTCTTGCACCATACTCGGCAACGAAAAAGGGCGCCGAAGTCCTCTGCTTCAGCTATCATTACCTTTTTGGCATTGACGTCAGCATCCCTCGTTACTTTACGGTTTACGGGCCGGCGGGACGCCCGGACATGAGCATTTTCATTTTCATCAAAAATATCGACAACGGCGTTCCGATCACGGTATTCGGTGACGGGAAGCAGAAGCGGGACTTCTCTTTCATCGATGATATCGCAGACGGGACATTGAAATGTCTCGAGCCGTTTGGCTACGAGATTTTCAACCTCGGGAATGACAATTCTGTCGAGTTGCTGTACGTGATCAACCTTATCGAAAGCTTGCTCGGGAAAAAGGCGGTGATTACGTTCGCGCCGCGTCATCCCGCCGATGTCATGACGACATGGGCGGACATCGAAAAATCGAAGGCCCGATTGCACTGGTCTCCACGAACGACCATAGAGGACGGGATCGAAAAAACCGTCCGTTGGTATCTCGACAATAGGGACTTCGTCAGGAGCCTCCGAGACCCTTCATGACTTCATTGCCCGTAGCGATAAGAAGTTCTCCTCCGCCGTCAAAGCGGCTTCCGTTGGGTGCGTTTATGGTATCATTGATTCTCATGGAAAAGAGGCTTCAGAAAATCCTTGCCGAGATGGGGATTGCCTCGAGGCGACACGCGGAGGAATTGATCACCGGGGGAAGAGTGACGGTCAACGGCAGGGTCGCGACTCTCGGGATGAAGGCCGACCCTGAAAAGGACCACATAAAACTCGACGGGAAATTGCTCCGGGGACGCGAACCGAAAGTGTACCTTATTTTCAACAAGCCGACCGGCGTCGTGACGTCGCTCAGCGACCCCGAAGGCCGGCCGACGATAGCGGACTATCTCAATCGGATAAGATACAGGATATTTCCTGTCGGGAGGCTCGATTACGACTCGGAAGGGCTCCTCCTCTTGACGAACGATGGCGATTTTGCCCACGCAATCCTTCACCCCTCGAGGGAAATCCCAAAAACGTACCTCGTGAAAGTCAAAGGCGTCCCTGACGAGAAAGTCTTGAATAAAATGCGGACCGGCGTGCGGCTCGAGGATGGCCGTACAGCCCCGGCGAAGGTCCAAACGCTGAAAACGACCGAGAACAATACCTGGCTCGAGATCACGATTCACGAGGGACGCAAGAGACAGATACGGCGCATGCTCGAATACACGGGACACCCCGTACTGAAGCTCAAGAGGATCAAGATCGACGGCATCGCACTGGGCAACCTGCCCCCCGGGGAGTATCGGTACCTGAAGCCAGAGGAGGTTTCGAGAATAAAAAAAGAAGTCGCCAGCACTTAGATATCAGTTACGGATATCGGTTATTCGTGTGGCGTGAGAAAGATCTCGACATAGGGTGAAATACAGATTCGAAAAATCAATCGCATTGCGGAGGCCTATCATCAATGCGTTTCGCGCACAACTGACAATCAATAACTGCCAACTGTCATCTCTATCTTCGGAGGATACATGATTCGCAACAAGGGATGCGGAGAGACAAGCACAACGGATATCGGCCGGAATGTGACTCTCTGCGGCTGGGTCTTCAGACGCCGCGATCACGGCGGTCTCATTTTCGTCGATTTGCGCGATAGGAGCGGCATCCTCCAGGTTGTGTTCAGCCCTGAGGCCTCACCCGACGCTCACCGGCAGGCTCATACACTGAGGAGCGAATACGTCATTGCGGTGTCTGGCACTATCAGAAAACGCCCGCCTGGGACCGAAAACCCGGCTATGTCGACGGGTGATGTCGAACTCTATGCCGTCACGCTCGACGTCCTGAACGAATCCTCCACGCTGCCGTTCATGATCGAAGATGCGGCGGAAACCTCCGAATCCCTCAGGCTGAAGCACAGGTATCTCGACCTCAGGAGGCCTGACCTCCAGAACAATTTACTTATACGCCATAAGGTTACAAAAATCGTCAGAGACTACCTCGATGAGAACGGTTTTATCGAGATCGAAACGCCCATGCTCACGAAGTCCACACCCGAAGGGGCACGGGATTACCTGGTGCCGAGCCGACTGAATCCGGGACACTTCTACGCGCTCCCTCAGTCTCCCCAAATATTCAAACAGATCTTGATGGTAGCGGGCCTCGAGAAATATTTTCAGATCGTGAAGTGTTTCCGGGACGAAGACCTCCGCGCGGACAGACAGCCGGAATTCACCCAGATCGACCTCGAAATGTCCTTTGCCGACCGGGAAGATATCATTGCGCTCGTCGAAGGCATGTTGCAGCGCACCTTCAGGAGCACGCTCAATGTCGAACTCCCGATTCCCTTCCAAAGGCTCGGCTTCAATGAATGTATGGAGCGGTTCGGAACCGATAAACCCGACCTCCGATTCGGGCTCGAACTGAAAGACATGGGTGACCTTGCGATGGAGGGAAAATTCAAAGTTTTTCGCGACGCTATCGAGTCGGGTGGAAGGGTGAAGGCGCTCAACGGAAAAGGACTGGCACACCTTTCGAGGAAAGATGTCGATGCCTTGACGGACGAAGCAATCGCATACGGCGCGAAGGGTCTCGCGTGGATAAAAGTCAAAGACGGGTTCGAATCGCCTATCGCGAAGTTCTTCCCTGAAAACGCGCTCAGAGAAATGGCGTCACGGCTCGGGGCAGAGGAAGGAGACCTCATGCTCTTCGTCGCGGATAAAGAGAATATCGTTCACGATGTGCTCGGCAGGCTCCGACTCGATCTCGGGAAGCGATTGAATCTGATCGAGCGCGGATTCCGCTTTGCCTGGGTCGTCGATTTTCCGCTCCTTGAGTGGAATGACGAGGAAAGTCGTTTCGAGGCGATGCACCACCCGTTTACGTCGCCCGTGGACGACGATGTCGAAAAATTGCTGTCAGATAACGTGAACGACGGAGACATTCTCAGGAACCTCCGAGCGAAAGCGTACGACCTCGTCCTCAACGGATACGAAATAGGCGGAGGGAGCATCCGAATCCACAGGCGCGACGTCCAAAGAAGAATGTTCGCAGTCCTCGGCGTTACGGACGAGGACGCAAAGGCAAAATTCGGATTTCTCCTCGACGCCCTCGACTACGGTGCACCGCCGCACGGCGGCATTGCGCTGGGGCTCGACCGTCTCGTCATGATCATGGTCGGTGCCTCATCGATCAGGGATGTCATCGCCTTTCCGAAAACGCAGAAAGCCACCTGTCTCATGAGTGGTACTCCCTCGCCGGTCGATCCGAAACAGCTGAAGGAACTGTCCATTAGGGTAGACCTGCCGGAACTCTGAAACGCCTCTCAGTGTTCCTTGAACGCGCTTAACGCCTCTTCCGCCGCAGCGCGGACCGAGGAATCCTTATCGTTGAGAGCGTCGCGGAGGGGCTCGATAGCGCGCGGGTCCTTGATCTTCCCCAGCGAGATGGCCGCTTCAAAACGCACGAGCCATGTCGGATCTTTCAACGCCTCGATGAGGGGGATGACGGCCCGCCGCTCCCGCATTTCCCCGAGAAGGGACGCCGCGGTTGACCTCGCGTAGAGATCGTCCTCCCTGAGGGCGACAATAAGTTTGTCGATCACGGTTACCCCCATCCCTCTAAGCGCAGACGCCGCCCTGTCTCGCACGAGGGGATCCTTGTCCCTGATAGCATCGAGCAAAGGTTCCGCCGCGAGAGGGTCCTGCAATTTCCCGAGAGCGGCCGCCGCTTCCGAGCGGACTAATGGGGATTCATCTTTAAGAGCTTCGACCAGCGGCACGACTGCCCGCGTATCTCTTATATCCCCGAGTATGGCAGCAGCCTTAGCCCTTATCGGCGGCTGGGGATCCTTAAGGACGGAAGCGAGGAGGGGGGCCACCGAAGGTACGCCGATCTCGGCCAGCGCCCTCGCAGCGGCGTCACGTACGCCCGGGGAGTCATCATGGAGAGATTCTATGAGCGGGACGACCGCACGAGGGTCGCGTATCGCCCCGAGGGCAAGCGCGGCATTTCGTCTCACATTCTTGTCATCGTCTCGCAGAGATTCGATCAGCGGTTCGACAGTGCGCGGATCCCCCGTTTCCTGGAGCGATTTGATCGCCATCTGTTTCACCGCGCAATCGCCGATTCGCGATGCTGCGAGCAGGGCCTCCACCTCGCGGTTCTCCTTCAAACGCGCGATAATTTTCTCCAATGCTGCGTGTGCAGACGTCTTCACTTTGAGCTTTTTGTCCCGCAGCAGGGCACAGAGCGGCCCCACCGCCCGAGGATCCCCCAATTCGCCAAGGGCTTCAGCAGCGGCGGCACGGGTTGCCGTATCCTCCACGGTGAGCACACCGATGAGGGGCTCGACAGCGCGCCTGCTCCTTATGGCACCGAGCGCTTCCACGGCCCGCTTCTGGAGAGACGCATCCTTATTCCTCAGAAGCCCCGCCAATGCGTCGACGGCGGGCGCCCCTATCTGGACGAGCGCCCTGAAAGCCTCTTTCTCCGGCGAGGTGGAGATGGTCTCCCCGCCCTCGCTCTGGAGAAGAACAGGAGTGGTATCGCCGAGGAGTGCGATGAGGTGAGAGATCGAGGGCGCAGCAGCGTTCCCCATCTCTGCCAATTTCCGGGCCGCCAGGCATCGTTCCAACGGACTTCCGGATCGGAGTGATTCGATGAGTATCTTTGCCGAGACAGGAATATCCGACGGGTTGGCATCTCGACCCTGGTGGGATTGACTGGATGAAAGTCCCCACATCAACAGGACAAGCGCGAGAGCGCACGGCAGCAAACATCTCCACCGGGTTGCCGGCGGGAGACTGCGTTTCGATGCCGACAGGCGCAAAAGGCGCTCCATCCCTCTTAAAACCGCTTCACCTGCTCGAGGTAAGACACATAATTTCTGCGCACTTCTTCCATGCTATCGCCGCCGAACTTTTCAAGGAATGCGTCAGCGATCACGAGGGCGACCATCGCCTCGGCGATGACAGCAGCCGCTGGCACGGCACACACGTCAGAGCGCTCATACGTCGCCTCAACCGATTTCTTCGTCACGATATCGACAGAGCGGAGGGCTCGCCGCAGCGTTGGGATCGGCTTCATCGCCATTCTCGCGATAATCGGCATCCCGTTCGTCACACCGCCTTCGATGCCTCCCGCGTGATTCGATTTTCGATAAAAACCGGAGCGGCGAGAATAGAATATCGGATCCATGACCTTCGATCCGGTGCGCGCGCTCATCGCGAATCCAAGCCCTATCTCTACTCCCTTCATCGCCTGGATGCTCATCAGTGCATGAGCGAGCCGCCCGTCGAGCTTCCTATCCCAGTGCGCGTAACTTCCAAGGCCAATCGGGATACCCGTCGCAAACACTTCGCATACCCCGCCGACCGAGTCCCCGGACGCAGTGGCACTGTCAATAGCCTCGATCATTGCCTTCTCGGCGTCCGGATCCGGGCATCTCACAGGAGACTTTTCCGCTTTTTTATGCAAAGATTCGAGGCTTCGAGGGTTCGAGAACAGGCCGGGGGAAGACCGGCTCCCACCTTTCGCACCCTGCGCCTCCGATCCCTTTATGCAAATGCCGCCAATTTGTAAAACGTAGCTCCCGATCATAATGCGAAACGCACGTAAAAATTTTTTTGCCACGGCACCGAGAGCGACTCTCATCGCCGTCTCCCGCGCACTGGATCGTTCGAGGACATTTCTCACATCGCGGTGCCCGTACTTGATCGCCCCTGCTATGTCCGCGTGGCCCGGCCTCGGCGAGGTAACCGATGGGATCGACCCGTCATCTTCGGCATCGGGGGACATCCCTTTGCTCCAATTCTGGAAATCTCTGTTGACGATAAGGATGGCAATCGGCGAACCCAGTGTCTTCCCCCACCTCACGCCGGAGAGGATTTCCGCGCGATCCGTCTCGATCTTCATCCTCCCGCCGCGACCGTAGCCGACCTGCCGACGCGAGAGGTCGGCGTCGATATCCGAAGGAGAAAGGTCGAGACCGGAAGGGATTCCTTCGATGATACCGATGAGGGCTTTACCGTGCGATTCGCCCGCGGTCAAGTATCTCAGGGTAGCCATTTTCAAAAAAGTATACCACACTTTCGACGCCTCTCCCCGAAAGATCGGTCATGTCGCGCGACCGGCATATAGAAGGCCGCGTGACACAAGCACTTGGAGACCGAACCGTCGGCGCGGCGGTGAGGGAAAACGCAGGATCACACAGGCCACGGAGAACCGATCATTGCATCTTGTTCTCCGTTTCAAGCAATATAGAAAGAAAAAGGAGATTGCTATGATAACACGTTTGCTGCCCCTTCTCATGGTAATGGTACTGGCGACGTCTTCGTTCGCCGAGGATGCGATCGTCGCGAAGGTGAACGACGCGGTGTTTACGCAGAAAGATCTCGAGGCGGAGGTAGATCGCCTTATTCCGCGCATGACGTTTCACCGGAGTGTCTCACCGGAAAAACGCAAGCGCTACTACGGAAAGGCGCTCGATAGCCTCATCGAGAGAGAACTCCAGTATCAGGACGCCAAAGCGCAGAATATCGTGGTGGAGAAAGAGAAAATAGACGCTCAGCTCGAAAAGTTCAAGAAGCGCTTCCCCTCCGAGAAGGAGTATCAGGCGGCTCTCGCGAGAGAGAACGCGACGGAAGATCAGGTGAGGGCCCGCATCGAAAAGGAACTCCTCGCTCAGGCCGCGTTCGCGCGGAACGTGACGGAGAAGGCGCAATTGAGCGAATCAGCACTGAAAGAGTACTACGAAAAAAATGCCGCAAAATTCAAGGAACCGGAAAGCGTGAAACTCAGGATCATCTCGACGAAGGATGAACAGAAGGCAAAGGATATCCTTACAAAGATCAAGCAGGGGGAAGACTTCGGGATGCTCGCCTATACCCTCTCGGAAGACAGTTATCGAGTGAAGAGCGGCGATATCGGGTACATTCACAAGGGGAGAATGCTCCGCGAGATCGAGGACTCGGCGTTCAAGCTCTCGCCGGGCGAGGTGAGCGATATCATAAAAGCCGATGCCAACTTTTTCATCGTCAGGCTCGAGGACAAGAAGCCCGAACATCAGCTGACGTTCGAGGAAGCAAAAGCAAAGCTCAAGAACGATCTCGAGGAGGAGCGCGTTTCGGATCTGAAGAAGAAATGGTTGGACGGACTGAGGGCGAAAGCAAAGATAGAAATTCTTTTGAAAACCGAAGCGGAAAACGGCGACAAGAAGTGAACCGACCAGGCGGCGCATCAACGCTCAGCGAGCAATGATCGCGATCGTCGACTATGGCATGGGAAACCTGCGCAGCGTGGAGAAGGGTTTCCAGCGGGTCGGGATAGACGTACGCGTCGTCTCGACTTCCCAGGCGATCGACGATGCGTCGGCGGTTGTGCTCCCCGGCGTGGGAGCCTTCAGGGACTGCATGAGAAACCTGGAGCAGAAATCGCTGACCTCTTCCCTCCTAAAGTCCCTCGCTGCGGGAAAACCGTTCATGGGTATCTGCCTCGGGCTTCAGGTGCTCTTCACGGAGTCCGAAGAATTCGGGCTTACCGCAGGGCTCAACGTCCTCCCGGGTCGCGTCGTAAGATTTCGGACAGATCTGAAAGTCCCGCATATGGGATGGAATACCATAAGAATTCTCAACAGGCCGCCGATCCTCGAAGGCATACGTGACGGGTCGTTTTTCTACTTCGTCCATTCTTTCTACGTCGTACCGGAAGAGAGCGGGGTGATCGCGACGACGACGGAGTACGGTGTGACGTTTCCCTCAATGGTGTGGAAAGACAACATTTTCGCGACCCAATTTCACCCGGAAAAGAGTCAACAGAGCGGGCTCACGGTACTGAAGAATTTCGGTGCGTTCGCGCGGAGAGCTTAACCCTTCGCGTGCCAGGGGACGGTTCTGTCCTTCCCCTCCATCTTTGCCATGTAGAGGGCTTTGTCCGCGTTCCGTATGAGCTCCTTCCGATCCTTGCCGTCGTACGGAAACGTCGCGATGCCGATACTGACCGTAATGGACTTTCTCGGGAAAAAACTCCACGTAGAGGGTATCTGCTCCTTGATGGATCTCCGTATCCTCTCGGCGACGAGCACGGCCTCTTCCCGCTCGGTCTGCGGCATGATGACCGCGAACTCCTCACCGCCGAATCGCGCGAGCACGTCACTGACCCGCAGACAGTCCTTCGCGATAGCCGCGATAGACTTGAGAATCTCATCGCCGGCGAGGTGTCCTTCCGAATCGTTGAAGAGCTTGAAGTCATCGATGTCTATCATGGCGAGAGAAAAAGCGAGATTGTGCCGATCGGACCGGTTCAACTCCTCGAAAAACCGCTCTTCGAAATAACGCCGGTTGAAGAGACCCGTGAGGGAATCCGTCACCGACAACGCTTTCAAATGTCCCGCGAGGCTGTAGTACGTAGATCGTTCAAGGGCGATCACCGCGTACGATGCAAATGAACTGATGAGCGCCATGTCGTCTTCCGAAAAGACCTCGCCCGAAATCTTGTCGGAAAGATTGAGTACCCCGATAATTTTTTCGCCAAGTTTCAGCGGAACGCTGACGAAAGAGCCGGTTCTGTACTTATGCCTCTTTGGAAACCCCCACTCGTTCTTTTCGATATCGTCCATGACGAGGGGAACGCCCTCCTTGAAAACCCACCCCGCGACTCCCTCGCCCGCCTTAACCTTTATGTCGGTCAGAAGCCTCCGGTTGATTCCCTTCGCCGCCCTGACGGTCAGACAGGACAATTCCTCGTTCATGAGCATCAGTGAACCCTTTTCTGCCTCCGTCAGCCGAACCGACATGTCCAGGATTGTTTCATAGAGCACATCGGGTTCTTTCACCGGTATGAGACGCGTCGCAGCGGTGTTCAGCACCTCTTTCTCCTTCAAGCACCGGTAATAGGTTCCCTCCAGTTCCGCGATTCTGAGAGAGCCGCCCATCATACGACAAATATCAAAGATAATGTCCGCATCTTCTTCCGAGACGCTCGAGTTGCAGATGAGTAGTGCGCCGGTCACCCTGTTCTCCGAAAGAATGGGAAATGCGTGAAACGAGATAATTTTGTCACTGAATCCCAACCGGAGAATGTCCATGGCGGAGTCAGAGGAAAGCGGCCGTTGCTTCTCGATCACGTCGGAGAGAATCCCGCTGATGCGGCAGGTCACGGTCGATAGGTAGTCCCTCATTCTTCCACCCGTTCGCCGAGCCTTGAGTACGCTCCCTTCCCTCACCATGATGGCGATACTCTCGACATTGAATAGGAAGAGAATCATATCGAGAATTATGTCGTAGAGCTTGTCCGGCTCTTTCTCGGGCTGAACGTCGGATAAAAGACCGAAGACCGCTTTGACGAGGCGATAACGCTTCTCGAGAATGGCACCCCTGTAACTGCTCCGCAGACCGAGGCTGAATATCGAGCAGAGGGCCCTTGCGATCGATTGCAACTCGGATGACCCCCGAATCGCCACTTCCTGGGCGAGGGCCTTCTGCCGGTCAGCGCTCATCCCATACTCCGTCGCCGGCATTTTGAGGAACGTTTCTCTATCTTCGGAGGATGCGAAGACGCCGCCACCAACCACGAGGAACGTTGCCGTATCGATGCGAATCGGCATGAAGAAGTGCGACAGCTCGCCCGGACCCTTAAAGATCGACACGTCACTCCTCTGGAGAGCCCTCTTCATCGAGGCCTGGAGAAACTCGCGGTACTCGTCCCTTGCCGTCGGCGCTCCCCGGAGAGACATCAGGAGCGCATTTTCGTTCGACGGCGGCAGAATCAGATTGCCACGTTCACCGTAAAGGGCAAGATAAAGGCCGCTCAAACTGGCGAGGTTTCGCTGCAGAGGCGCGAGTGCATCAATATCAAGATATTCCATGGTTCGCGGTCGACTTCCGGATCAGCCCGAAGAAGAGTTCACGGACACTCGTCCCCAGTGAGGGGTGGACGACATCAGGCGCTATCTCAAATAATGGCTTCAACACAAACTCCCTCTCGTGCAATAAAGGATGGGGGATTGTCAATCCGTTTTCATTCAATATGATATGGTTATAGAAGAGAATGTCAAGGTCTATGACGCGCGGTCCCCACCTCCGCGTCCTTTCCCTTCCCATCTCGGCTTCTATGCGTTGAAGCACGCCTAAAAGCGCGGCCGGCTCGAGACCGGTTTCGATCTCGATCGCCATGTTGAGAAACAATGGCTGATTCGGATCCCCCCAGGGCTCCGTCTCGTAGAGGGAAGACTGTTTGCGCACGACGATTCCCTCTCGTCGAAGAAGCCCGACCGCCTTCCTCAAGTTCTCCGCCTTCTCCCCGAGATTCGAACCGAGGCCGAGGAATGCCGTCGCCATCTGTGACTCCGGAGCAGGGCCTCCTAAAGAACCTGCCGGATCCTCCCGACCGCTTCCCTGATTCTCTCTGCTGGAGCGGTTAGCGCAAACCGCACATACCCCTCCCCGGCGTCACCGAACCCGTTCCCGGGAGTCACCAGGACACCCGCCCGTTCCAGGAGATGCGCCACGAAATTCATCGAGGTAAACCCCGGCGGCACTTTCACCCACATGTAGAACGTGGCCTTCGGTTTCACGGCATCGAGACCCATCTCTGTAAGCCCGCGGAACAGAATTCTGCTTCTCTCCTCGTACGTCTTTCTGATCGGCGTGAGTTCCTTCTGACCCATAGAGAGAGCGGTAATAGCCGCTTCCTGGATCGCTTGAAAGACGCCGGAATCGAGGTTCGTCTTGATCTTACCCAAACCTTTCAAAATGTCACGGTTACCGACCGCGAATCCGATCCTCCACCCGGTCATGTTGAACGTCTTGGAGAGGGAATGGAACTCGATGCCCACGTCGCGCGCGCCGGGAATCTGCAAAAAACTGAGCGGTTTCTCTCCGAAATAGATCTCTGTATACGAGGCATCGTGGCACACTATAATGTCATTTCGACGCGCGAAGGCGATGACATCCGCAAAAAAATCCACAGGTGCCATAGCCGAGGTCGGATTGTTCGGATAATTGATGAACAGCAATTTCGTTCTCTCGAGCACCCTCGCTGGAATTCTCTTGAGATTCGGCAAGAACTTCTGCTCGATCGTGAGCGGCATGAAGTAGCTCTTTCCGCCTGCGAAAAGTGTCCCGATCGCGTAGACGGGATAACCGGGAGAAGGAACGAGAACAAAATCTCCGGGATTCACGAAGGCAAGAGGTATGTGCCCTATGCCCTCTTTGGATCCTATGAGCGAGAGAACCTCTGTCGCGGGATCGAGGGACACCCGGAAGCGTTTCTTATACCATCTCGCAACGGCCTCACGGTAGGAGAGCATCCCCTCGTAGGACGGATAGCGGTGGTAGTGCGGGTTCTCGACAGCCTTTTTCATCGACTGGACGATTGGGATGGGAGTCGGAAGATCCGGATCGCCGATACTGAGGTCGATGAGATCTATGCCCCGTCGCAGCGCATTCTGTTTCATCGCATCAATCGAAGCGAAGAGGTACGGCGGAAGATGCTTCACCCGTTCAGCAAGTTCAATCGAAATCTTCTTTTTCACGATATCCTCCCTCCACTCGGATGCAGTATTATACAGGAAAAAGGGAGTACCATTGCGGCGTTCTTCGATGGCTAAAGAGAAACAACAGGATGAAAATAAAAGAGGACACCGCGCTGAGATACGGTGCCCTCTCGTGAGGACGTTTAATACTTTTTCTCGGCTGGTTTTGCAGGCTTCTCCGCAGGAGCCGCTGGCTTCTCTGCCGGAGCTGCGGGTTCTGCTTTCTTCTCCTTCGCCTCTCCCGCCTTCACCTCGGCCTTCTTGACCGACTTGGCGACATTCTTGCCCTCGGACTCAACGTACTTGACGACCGCCTTGTCACCAACTTTGACGGCTGCCATCATCTTGTCGTCCACCGAGACAACCACATCGCCCTTTTTGCCTTTCACCGTGATGGTCTTCGCCTTTGCGTCGACCGCGGTCACTTCACCGGTAACCATCTTCACTTTCACCGGTGTCGCCTTCTCCTCCGCTTTCACGGGCGCGCCAGGCTTTTCAGTCGCGGCCGGCGCCGGGGCTGCCTTCTTCTCTTCGGCTGCAAAAGACAGCGAGGCGATAGCAACGACGAAAAATACTGCCAAAAGAATTGCGATAGCTCTCTTCACTCTTCCCACCTCCTTCCATTTCAAAATGCGCACTGACATAACCTCGTTGGTGCTTTCTGAGACCGACTCGTAAAAGCAAGAGGCATACCAGCGAGAAATGGCTATAAATACGGGGAACTTACGGGAGGAAAATCCTCATTTCAGGAAGTCATTCCTTTTTTGAGGATTGGAGATTGAGCTTCTCCCAGCGATACCAGAATGTCTTATAACTCATGCCGAGGAGTTTTGCCGCCTTCGCGGCAACACCATTGGCCTTCTGCATCGCTCTCTTCAAAAGCTCTTGTTCGAGTTCCTCGATGTTGATTCCTTCGTCAGGCAGGTCAATATCGAGGACCCCCCGTCCTTCGAGATACCGCAGTTCACTCTTGATATCGCGCAACCCTATCTCCGGGGTTGCGCACATAAGAACAGCTCGTTCAATGACCGATTCGAGCTGCCGTATATTCCCGGGCCAGTGATAGTCCCGCAGGGCCTTCAGGGCTCCTTCCTCGATCCCCTTCAGACGCTTGCCGAACTCCCGGTTGTATTTTTGGATGAAGAAAGAGACGAGCTCCGGGATGTCCTCCTTCCGCTCCCTCAACGGAGGGAGTTCTATGGTAACTACTTTGAGGCGGTAGTACAGATCTTCCCTGAACGCCTTGTTCGCGATCTGCTTTTCGAGGTCTTTATTCGTGGCGGCAATTATCCTGACATCGACCCTCACGCTTTCCCTGCTGCCCAGCCTCCGTATCTCCTTGTCCTGGAGAACTCTCAGAATTTTTGACTGGGTCAGGAGAGGGAGGTCTCCGATCTCGTCGAGAAAGAGGGTACCACCGTTGGAGGCTTCGAAGAGCCCGATGCCTCGGGAAACGGCACCGGTGAACGCGCCGGGCTCATAGCCGAACAATTCACTCTCGATGAGGTTATCCGGAATTGCCGCACAGTTGACCGCTGTGAACGGCTTCGCTCTCCGAGTGCTGTTGTAATGGATCGCGCGCGCGACGAGTTCTTTCCCGGTACCGCTCTCCCCTAAAATGAGGACCGTCACATGGCTGGACGAGACCTTCTTCAGAATCTCGATGGCTTCCACCATTTTCTTTGAGCGACCGACAATCCCTTCGATCTTGAACTGTTCGAAGAGCGTCTTCTGGAGCTGCAGGTTTTCCTTGAGCAAGCCTGCCTTTTCGGCTGCCCGCCTCACCGTGATGAGGAGGACATCTTCGTCGAGCGGCTTCGTCAGATAGTCGAACGCGCCTTTTTTGATGGCATCGACGGCAGACGAGATTGTCCCGAAGGCGGTCATGACGATCGCGGGAGGCCTGAACGGTTCGCTGGGCAAGGCCTCTATGAAATCGATCCCGTCCATCCCTTCCATTTTGAGGTCCGTCAAGACGACATCGGGCTTTATCTTCCTGGCGATCCTCAGTCCTTCCTCGGCCGAGGGCGCCGTGAACGTTTCAAAGCCCTCATCCTCGAGAATTGTTTTGACTATGTTGCGCTGATTCTCTTCGTCATCAACTATCAGGACGACCGCCACGCTATGCCTCCTCCGAGAAGAAATGCACTGTTCTCACAACGCAAAGAACCGACAACAGAAGCGGACACCACTAAAACGGGAACGCGCGACCTCATACTGCCAAGCCATTTTGTTCCTCTATGATAAAGGGAGAGACAACGTAACCCTGCTCCCCTTCCCCTCCACACTCTGAAAATCTACCTTGCCCCCATGCTCCTCGATGACCCTGTTCGTCATTGCCAGGCCAAGTCCCAGTCCCATCTTTTTCGTCGAGAAAAAAGGGTCGAAGATCTTGGGGACGTTTTCCCGCGAGACGCCTATGCCCGAGTCTTCGATGATGACCGTCGCCTTGTCACCGGTCTGTTTGAGAGTCACGGTGATCGTACCCCCCTTCGGCATCGCCTCGAACGCGTTGATAACGACATTGAAGACACACGTCTTGATGAGTTCGGGATCGAGGAACATCGTTGGGATGCCTTCGTCGCGAAGCTCTATTGTTATCCCGTCTTTCTCTGCCTTTGCGGAAACCAACGTGATGACATCGCGGACGAGAGCCGACAGGTCGGTCAGCCGCCGATTCAGGCGGAGCGATTTCCCGTAATCGAGGAAATCCTGCACGAGATTGTTCAGCCGCTGGATTTCCTGTTTGATCGTCGAGATGAGCGAATCGAACTGCTCCTTTTCCGCACTGCCGGCAGGGCTGAACTTCTTTCTCAAATGGTCGATGGAGAGGCTGATAAAATTGAGCGGGTTCCGTATCTCATGAGCGATCCCCCTTGCGAGCTGGGCAACTGCCGACAGGTGCTCGGTCTCCCGAAGCTTCTCTTCGTTCGCCCGCTGCTCTCTCAACTTCTCGATCATATACTGAACGGCGTTCGTCAATTCGCCGATTTCGTCCCGCCTGTCGGTACGCAACTCCGCGGATAGATCGCCTGCGGCGACACTCCTCGCAGCGTCGACAACGCGATGAATCGGCTTTGTGTACATGAGCGAAAGCGACACCGCGAGGATCAGACCGAGCCCGAATACGAACGACGTCGCAATGATCCGCTTGATCGCGTTGGCGGCGATAATATCAGAAAAATCCTCCGTATTGATTTTCAGATGGATGTATCCGTAGTGTTCGTTCCCCGCCACAACCGGGAGAATCACATTATACGACTTCCCTTCCCTCGAGACCGGCTCGCCGAGCTCCGCCTTGATGATGCGCTCCTTCTTTTTCGGTCCGACTTCCTCGCCCACGTACCCTGGGTTCGTGCTCGCCACAATCACATCGTCGTTGCCGATAATTGATATTTCATCGACGCCGCGCCGACTGAGCACCTGGAGATAGTTCTGGAGTCTCGCTTCATCCGTCCCCCCGGTACTCGTCACCTCCTCGACACCAATCTGGATCGCCTTCGAAAGATCGGCTGCCTGCCTCTCAAATTCATGGAAGAGCGCATTTTCGAACGTCGAGAAGAAAACCGTCAGGAGAGACACGAGGATAAAACTGAGAAAGAGCATCATGCCGATGAGTTTTTTGTTGAGGGAAAGGTTGAGAAAATAGTTCTTCAGGGACATTTTTCCTATTCTACATGGGATCGATCTGGAGAAGTCAAATCAACGATTCAGCGGGAAACGAGTTTCCAGGACAGAGCACCCATTTGGAGCACGCGATGGGGTGGAATGCTCCGGGACCCATCGCGTGCATCATGACATCTTACGACGGAGGGGATTTCGGTTTTTTGCTTGTGGTCTTGATATCGATGCTCTTCGCGGCGAGCTGGCCATCCGACTCCCGGTACTTTACAGTCACCCGATCGCCTACCTGGACGTCCGAGAACTGTTTCGTCTGTCTTTCCATACGGACCAGGGTCTTATCTGTAAGCAAAAGAGTAACAATGCCACTCTTGCCCTTGACGGTAAGCGTTCTTGCCGGCAAGTCAAATGCCGTCACCTCGCCCGTCACCTGGCGGGTGTTTGCCTTCCCTTTTCTGTCACTCTGCTTTCCGTCAGCGGCACTCGTCTGCGCACCCGCTCCAAGCGCAAACGTTATGACGACAATCGCCCAGACAAACTCTCTCATGAACCTTTTCATTGTGTCACCTCCTTTCTCCGAAAAGATGTGATCTATGTTAGCATATGCTAAATAACAAGTCAACCCCCCTTTTCACCTTAAAAAAGGCAGCTCAAAGGTCCGGACGTTGTGAGAGGAATTATCATTCGATACCGCACCGTGCCTAACCCTTGCGTCATGACGACCTATTGCTTCTCCACACCACGCCTACAGATACTGCGATACCACCAGCGAGTTAAGGAATGTGTAAACGAACGTCGAACGTTTCGGGTCAAGCAGATTTTGTGCTCGTTGAATGTTTCTGGTAGAATGCTCCATGTTTCTCCAACAAATCATTAACGGGCTCACCCTCGGCAGCGTTTACGCCCTCATTGCGCTCGGATACTCGATGGTGTACGGAATCCTCGAACTCATCAACTTCGCCCACGGGGAAATTTACATGCTCGGCGCGTATCTCGGCATCATATTCCTCGCCTTTTTCACGGCGATCGGACTCACTTCTCACAGCCTGCCCCTCGCCCTTGCTCTCACCGTGATCCTCTCCGTGGCTTTCTGCTCCTGCTACGGTTTCACGATAGAGAAGATCGCCTATAAACCGCTCAGGAACGCTCCTCGGCTGAGCCCGCTCATCAGTGCCATCGGTGTTTCGATTTTCCTCCAGAATTACGTTATGCTCACGCAGGGAGCGACCGACAAGGTTTTCCCCCATCTCTTCGGTGCATCCGGTTTTCAGTTCATGTCGACCAGAATGACGTACCTCCAGGTCACGATCATCGCGACTTCCATCGCGTTGATGCTCGTTCTCCGCTTCTTCGTGCGCAAGACGAGAATCGGCGCGGCAATGAGGGCAGTGGCCCAAGATAAGACCATGGCGGCGCTGCTCGGTGTCAACATCGACACGATCATTTCCGTGACCTTTGTCATCGGATCCGGGTTAGCGGCCGTTGCGGGACTGATGGTTGCCATGTACTACGGCCTCGTCAATTATTTCATCGGATATATCGTGGGGATTAAGGCGTTCACTGCGGCCGTGCTCGGAGGCATCGGCAGCATTCGCGGTGCCATGGCGGGGGGGATACTGCTCGGTCTCGTCGAAAGCCTGGGTGCCAGTTACATTTCGAGCGAGTATAAGGACGCCTACGCCTTCATCATTCTGATTATCGTCCTCCTCATTAAGCCCGGCGGTCTCTTCGGGAGAGCGGAACTCGAAAAAGTCTGATCCCCGCGCTCTTCGAAGGGGCGCGGGTCTGACAAACGATTATCTTCGCTTCCAGTGAAAAAGAGATTTACTTTATTAAGTAAAGGACTTATTATAGAAAAAATGCAGTATCCGGAGGAACCGTGCAAAAAAAAATTAAGATGTATACTCTCAGCACATGCGTACACTGTAAAGCAACCAAACGATTCCTCGACAACCGTGCGGTCGTGTACGAATTCACGGATGTCGATCTCCTCCCCGAGAGCGAGAGAAAAGGGGTTCTCGCAGAAGTCATGAAACTCAATCCCGAATGCTCTTTCCCGACAATTATCATCGGGGACACGGTAATCGTCGGCTTCCAGGAACAGAGGATCAGAGAAGCGCTCGGACTTCCGTGACCTTTCTCTATGGGACGAAAGGAGGTGAGAAAATGAAGAGTGCAAGGTCAAGCCTGATTTGTTGCATTACCCTCCTCTTCCTCGCTTCATTCGCGCACGCAGGCGACGTAGCGAAGGGCAAAGCCCTTTTCAACGATCCGACGCTCGGCGGCGGCACTGCGGGAAAATCGTGCGGCTCATGCCATCCGAACGGCAAAGGGCTACAAAATGTTACCGGCAAGACTGAATTCAAGTTCGCCGGGAAAGTGCATAAGAGCCTCGAGGATATCATCAACGCGTGTATCGAAAAAGCCAATAAGGGCAAGGCCCTCGATCCAAAATCGGAACAGATGCAGGATCTGATCGCCTACCTGAAATCCCTCAAGCCTTAACAGAAAGACTGATAACAGCGGAGCGAAGCGACTACCCTGCGGTCAACGCCGCAGGGTATACAATCGCTTCGACAACGCAATTCAGCGTGCAGACGGCCTGAAAAAGTCGTTTATTGGTACCGCCAACAGAGCATGCGGTGCAATCACGGATGGAGCCGATGTGTCGGGCAACGCCCGCACCTTTTCCGTTAACCCGAACGCAGAGCCTCGACGATATTCATGCGGGAGGCATGCACCGCGGGAAGAACACCTCCCACGAATCCCATAATGAGAGAGAAGAGGAGAGCCTCAAAGAAGATTTCGACGGTCAATGTGAAGGAGAACGCAAGCTCCGAAAAGGTCTGGAAATTCAGCGTCGAGACGGTTATGAACTGGAGGAAAGAGGCGCAGAAAAGGCCCAGGAGACCCCCGATCAAACCGAGCAGCATCGATTCAAAGAGAAACGCGGCAAGGATATTCTTCCTCTGGAAACCGAGCGCCCGCAGCGTCCCTATCTCGGAGACCCGGTTCGCAACAGCGGCGTACATGGTTATCATAGCGCCTATGATCGCGCCCGTCGAGAAAATGAGCGTGAGCGTGATTCCGAGAATACGGAGAAATTTCGCCATCATCTCGGATTGTTTTTCGTAGTACCTCGTTTCTCGCAGCGCCTCGAGAGACAAGCGAGGATCGTTTTCTATCCTGTTTTTCAGCTCCTCAAACCTGAGTGGCTCGCGGAGCCTCAGGATCACCGATGAATACACGGGCCTCCTGAATGCCTGCATGAACTGATCCACGTCGCCCCATATCTCGGAACTGAAGGCGGTATTGCCCGCGTCGAACACTCCGACAATGGTCCAGTCCCTCATGCCGAACCGAAGGGACTCCCCGAGCCCGCCTCCTTCGAAGCGCTTTGCGATATTCGACCCTGCGATGATTTCAGAGGAGCCCATGCGCGGCACACGGCCCTGGACGAGTTTGACCTGAGGCCTGAGATTCATGGACTGCTCCTCGATTCCCCGAATGACCACGTTCGAGGGTTTTTCGGTCCCTCTCTTCGGCAATGTGATAAGTACGACGAGTTCTTTAGCGACGAGCGGTTTGCCGTCGACTCCCGTCGCGATCTCGGGCTGCATCTCGATGATGGATGCCTGCTGCCTCTCGACACCGCTCTGCACCTCCGACTCGGACGATTTTCGAATGACGACGACGTTATCGTACGAACCCGTTTGCACGAGGGTTTCCTCCAGTCCCCGGGCAAGCATCAGAACAGCGGCAAAGACGAAGACGACGAGCGCCATGCCCGTAACGGTGAGGACGGTCGTCAGCCTCCGTGTCCACAGATTTCGAATGCTGTAGAGAAGCGGGATGTTCGTCATCCGATATGCCTCAGACCGTCAGCGATGCGCATTCTCAAAGCACGCCAGGTCGGGAAAAGAGCGGCGGAGAGACCGACGAAGAGCGCGGCGGCTGCGTCGACGTACAGAGTCGCGGGCTCGACATTGAACACGGGGAAATACGCGCTGAGCTTGTGAGAAAAGATGCGCGCTGCGGGAAACGTGAGTGCCATTCCCAACCCCGCGCCGACCATCGTGATGAAGAGGGATTCCCCGAAAATGAGACCGGCGATGTGGAATCCGCCGAACCCGAGTGTCTTGAAGATCGCGTACTCGCCGATCCGCTCGCGGGCCGTCATCGCCATCGTGTTCGCGACGACCGCCATGATGATCAGTATGATCACGTAGGAAACGAGCTGAATGACAATCAGGATTGCCTCCGTCATCGCGATAAAACTGAGGTTGAATGCCTTCTCGGTTTCGGTCAGTGTCTCGGCAAGCGAGTTCTTGAAAGCCTTGTCGATCCTCTGGGACACTTCGGCGGCCATATTCGGGTTTTCCACCTCGACGAGGTACCATCCGACCTGATCCGCCCGCGCCGGCGCCATCTTCTTGAGCGTCTCGTTCAAATAGTCCCAGTGAAAAAAGAACGCCGTCTCGTCGACGTTCTCGTCCCGCCCGCTGTAAATTCCCCGTATCACGAAATCCCAGTTGCCGGGGAATATCGTCCCGCGCAGCGTCACCGAATCCCCGATCTTCCACCTAAACCGTGCCGCGAGTTTTCTCCCGACAACCGCGGACTTTCTGTCCCGAAAGAAAGCCGCTTTCTGATCGGGGGGCAGGATGATCTCCGGATAGATCGCGAGGTACCGTTCCGCCTCCATCGCATAGTTCGCGAAAAAGTGTCTCTCGTCGATATAGATTCCACCGAACCAGGACCCGTAAGAGACTGACTTGACGCCTTCGATCTGGCGTATTTTTTCCTTATACGAAAGCGGCAGTGGAAATATGAGCGAAATGGCATTCCTCGTGACGAGCCTGCTTGCGGATGATGCCTCCACGCCCGCGTACCACGCACTGACAACCGTTCGGAGAAGCCCAAAGGCGAGGATGGCGATGGCGACGCCGAGCACGGTCAGAAACGTTCTCAGCTTGTGGCGGAAGGAATTCTTAAAAATCAGTTTGAGGACGTGCATTCAGTACTCCTTTATCGAGATGCCGAATGGAATGCGCCACCCGGGCTGCCCGCGGATCATGCGTGACCATGATGATCGTCTTGCCGAGTTCATGCACGAGACGCTCCATGAGTTCGAGGACCTCCGTCGCGGAGACCCTGTCGAGGTCACCGGTCGGCTCGTCGGCAACGAGAATACGGGGATCCGTCACAATCGCCCGGGCAATGGCCACGCGCTGTTGCTGCCCTCCCGAAAGCTCCCCGGGATAGTGATCCATGCGGTCCGAGAGGTTGACGACGCTGAGCGCCATTTCCGCGTGCGCCTTTCGATCTTTCTTCGGAAGGCCCGTGATGAGAAGGGGCAGCTCGACGTTCTCGAAGGCGGTGAGCACGGGAATGAGATTGTAGAACTGGAAGATGAAGCCGACATTCCATGCTCTCCAGAGAGCAAGCTGATTCTCCGACAACGCGGTGATGTCAACGCCGCCCACCCGTATGATCCCGCTGTCTGCTTTGTCAATGCCTGCGATGAGGTTAAGGAGTGTCGTCTTGCCGGAGCCGGACGGACCCATGAACGCGATGAACTCACCCTCGAGAATGTCGAGCGAAATATCGATGAGTACCGGAAGGATCTGGCTTCCGCGACGGTAGGATTTGTAGAGATTTCTTATTTCGACGATGACGGGCTTGCCGGTCATCACTTTTCTGCGATCTTGATCCTGCGGCCGTCTCGCATCTTCTGGAGAGGCTTCAGTACAACCGTATCGCCGACGCGCAGACCCTCGCGAATCTCGATCATGTCGCCGATCTTTTCCCCCGTCGTCACGAATACTTCTCTCACGCGGTTGCCCTCGATCAAGAAGACGGTCGCTTTCCCGTTCTTTTCTTGAACAGCAGCACGCGCGAGGGCGGTGCGGGGCTTCAGGTCGTCGGGACCGATCTCCCGCGAGAGGAATGCCACCTTCGCGCTCATTTCAGGGAGTACCCTGCTGTCCTTGTCCAGGAAACCGACTTTGACCATGATCGTGGCCTTCGTCCTATCGGCCGTCGGCACGATCATGTGCACTATGCCCCGAAAACGGGTATCGGGGAGCGCGTCAAGCTGTATTTCGCACGGTTGACCCTTTTTCACGATCTGGATATTCGACTCCGAGACGTCGACTTCGACCTGAAGTGAATCCATATCCGCAATCGTCACGACCGCTGCTTTCGCATCGGCGGCGGCACCGATCGGGGTCACGATATCGCCGATGTCGGCGTTTTTCGTGAGGACGACAGCGTCAAAGGGAGCCCGAATGAACGTATACCGATATGCCACATCTGCTCCCTTAAACGCCGCTTCCGAAGCCGCGAGCGCCGCTTCTGCGGCGGCGACAGACGCGGACGCCTTCCGGTAACGTGCTTCCGAAGCATCGAACTCGGCCTGTGAGATAAAACCCCGCCCGATCAGTTCCCTGCCCCTCTCGAACGACAGGGTGGCATCGCGCAATTCGGCCTTCGCCTGCTCAAGGTGCTCCCTGGCTGCCCGAAGATTTGCCTCCGCCTGCTGTCGCGATGCGAAGAGGTCATCGTTTTCGAGTCTGGCGATAACCTCTCCCGCCCGCACCCTGCTCCCCTCCTCAACCGAAAGCGATACCAGTCTCCCGGTAACCTTCGAAGCAACCGCGGCCTTGCGTTGGGCAACCACGTATCCGCTCGCATTCAGGAGCGTAACTCCCTGGGAAGGAAACGTCTGCACGACATGCGCGCTCTCAACCTGTACTGCGGGGGTAAAAACCCCGAGCACCGCGAGTGCGATCACGATCGCACCGGCGAGCCCCGAAAGAATCCAAAAAACATATTTCTTCCGCCGTTCCGGGCGGTAGAGTGACGCGGCCTTATCGATTTTTAACTGCGAGAGATCCTTATCTGGCATGCGTAGGCACTCCTTCCCCGAATGTCGAGACAGTCTGCGGACAGACCTTCGCAGAGACCCCCCGTCGTCGCAATGCCAGGGGGTCTCCCGAGAATGACGGAGCTATTTCACGCGGGCTTCCACGGCTGCCCAGTTCACATTCTTGAAAAAGGCAGCAATGTAGTCGACCCTCTTGAGTCCGTAGTCGAGCATGAAGGCGTGTTCGAAAACGTCCATAACGAGGAGGGGATTGCATCCCGCGGGGTGGGACACATCGTGCTCATTGATCCAGAAATTGACGAGCAAGCCGCTCTGCATGTCCTGGTACAGGATCACCCATCCGATGCCTCGCATCGTCCCCGTCGCTTTAAAGTCCTTCTCCCACATCTCATAGCTGCCGAAATCTGCTTCCATCTTCTTCGCGAGCTTTCCGTTCTTATCGAACGGGGTTTTTCCGCCGAGGTTCTCGAAATAGTACTCGTGAAGCCGCATACCGTTAAATTCCCAGCCAAGCCGCCTCTTGAGTTCCGCGAACTCGGGCGTTCCGCCCTTGTCCGCCTTGAGCATCTGATCGAGCAGATCGAGGACTTTGTTCGTGTTCGTGACGTACCCCTGGTAGAGCGTAAAGTGGTTCTTGAGGAGCCCCTCGCTGAACCCCTCCATGCCGATGAGGTGTGCGTAATCTTTCGCAATATATGCCATGTTGTTCCTCCTTTTCTCGCGAGCCAGTAAACGTTATCGCGCTCTTCTATCCGATGTATGAGATCCGCCGAAGGGCAAGAGCATCCTGTGCCCTACTTTCTCGACCAGTTCCCCGAAGGATCCTGGATCCACCAGCCCTTTTTCGCCGCATCCCTCCTGATCGCGGCGAACTGCTCGGTCGCCTGCGGCGTGACCTGAGCGATATTCGCTTCGTTCTCCGGGAGTCGGTTGATCCGGATTATCGCCTTTGCCATGCCCTGCATGACCGTCTTCCTGTCATGGTTTTCACGCTCGACGAGCTTCTGGTCCTCGGGGGACAAGGCTCCCTCTCTCACGACAAGAAGCCCGTTTTTCCCTTCCCCTACGGCACCGCTATTGCGGAGCCTGTCGATGTCGGCAATCCTCGCCCCCATCTCTTTGTACGCATTGACGACGTCCGGCATCCGTTTCACCAATTCAGCGATACGATCCGGCAAGCCCGCTTCCTGCGCGTATGCCGTCCCCACAAGATCAACGTCGAGGAAACTTTCGGGCTTCCCCCCCGGCGCTTTCTCCGCCGGAGACCCTTCGGTACCCATGAGTTCCTTCTCCAACAGCTTGTACGCCTCTTTCACGTCCTTCTCCGGAAAATAGATGTTCACGGTAATCACCGCACAGGAGAGCAGGATGAGGCAAAACGACGTCGCGACAATCTTCACCGTCCTCTTCATACTGATTCCTCCTTTCCCGATAAAAGCGACCCGCTCACTTCTTCCGGGCGCGATATGCAGCCTCCGTGACAGCCCACAGAAGATGGTCGAGCGAGATCCTGTTGTTCAGAGGTGCCACCTTGATATCGAGGTCCTTGACACCGAAGACGTTCCTGTTTGAAATCTCCAGTTCCTTAAAGATGATCGACCCGTTCTGCACGTAAAGATCCATGACTCCCCTGTCAAAGTTCCTGTCCCCGAGGTATCTCCTGAGAGAAGGTCCTCCTATCTTCTGCAAAAACTCCTTACTTATCTTTGTCTTTTCGTTGCTGGCGCTGAATGTCCAGAACTCCGCCTTCCCGATTAACCGGGACAGGCTCTTGCCTTCTCCCTTAAACGCGGCGATACCGTTCAGTTTCCCCGATAGGTATCCCCGGATCGGGTCAATACGATCACAGAGGTGAGAAAGGCTCAATTCCTCTATGAGAAAACCGCCCTTGTAACGGACGGAATCCGCGAACGAAAGGACAGCCGATCCGTTCAACTTTCCTCCGAATATATTACCACTAACGTGCGTCGCGTGTAAGGAGTTTTCGACCATTCTCAGCGATATACGGACATCCTCGAGCAGGTCGAACCCGTAACGAACTTTGCCGACAGAAAGGATGCTGTCGCGCGCGTCGCCGGACCTTCCCGCATAGGAGAGGCTCAGATTCCGAAAATTATCCCGCTCGAAAGACGGCCACTCCAGATCCCCCCCCTCGCTCCGGCCGTTCTTTCCCCCGTCCCGAAACGACGCCGTCGATGACCCGTCGTCTTTCGCGTAGCCTATCGGTATCACGCCGTTGACCGGTCCGAGCGTATATTCTCCGTTTTCACCCTCGAGGAGGACGTTCCCCAGCGTAACCTTACCATCCACCTTCGTACTCGCCTCACCAAACCGGACGAACACATCCGACGACAGCGTCCCTTCGAGACCAACGTACAGAAACTGATCGGGAACAACGTCCCACAATGTTTCCCGTATATCCGCGGCTCGCACGGGAGGCACGTGTACCGAGAATTCTCCGGAACGTGCTTTCCCCGCGAAATGCATGATATCTCCGCTGATCGACATCAATAGGTTCCCGGCACCTAACGTGGCGCGGACGGTAGCGTTTTTCCCCTGAAATGTGATCTCGACGTTCGTCCGAACGTCTTTCACGAACTGGCTCCGGCTCCCCGGAGCCCGAACCGCTACGTTTTCAGCACGCACCGATGCTCTGCCCTCGATCGCGTCCGCTGACATGATCGTGCCTTCGAATGCCGCTTCCTGCAGGATGCCCGACAGTGGATAGGAGATGTCCAGGACCTGCGATCCCTCTCCGAGGAGTTGTTCCATGATGACGTGATCGGCACTCGCCCTGAGCGAGACAGGAAAGAGAGAACTCGACAGAGTGCCCGCGGCATTCACAGCGATTCTCCCGCCGGCAACCTCGGCCACCGGAACGTCAAGGTATACCTTCCCACCGCGGACGATCACGCGCCCTTTCACATGTCCGACACGGACACCCCTGATGACACCGTCGTCCGCCGAGAAATCGGCGCTCCCGCTCCATTCAGCACCTTTTTTCGATGCGGTGATCGAAAGGAGCCCGCCACCGACCCGGGAACCGCTCCCGGGATGTGCAGCGTACAGACCCGCAACGCCTATCGCCAGAGGCTTGCCAGCAGAAGAAGACGGCAATCGAATTGTCGCGTGGCGGGACGATAAGGAGAAAGCGGGAGAAGCGAGATCGAACGAATCAAAGCGTACCTCACGGTCACGAAATGTTATATCCGACGCAACGCGGAGGGAGGGGACTTCGAACCGAGGACCTTTCACGCGCTGCAACAGGACGTCTATCGAGCCTCCGGAAGAAGATTGTGCTCTCAGCGCAGCATCAATCCTTCCCACTTCGTAGTTTTGCATCCGGAAGGAAGCGTCCTCGACCCGAATCTCGCCCGATAAGGCCGGCACCGTCCCTCTTCCCGCCCCGTGGACGCGAAAATTCTCCGCCCTGACGATCCCGGTCATCGCCGCATTTTCCAGGACGTCGATGGCGGACAGATCCAAATCATTTATCGTAACCCACGCGTCGTACGCGAGAACGCCGTCTTCCCATCGAACATCTCCGCGCCCCGTTATCGAAGCGACACCGCCGGCCTTGAGCGTGAGGTCACGGATGCTCAGCTTCTTCTCCGGAAAGCTCAGAAAAGCCCTCACGTTCAGCTCCGTCTCTTGCAGCGCCGTCCTCAGAAAAAAAGCCCGCGCATCCCTGATCCGCACGCTCGCATCGAGGGAGGCCCCGTTCCCAAAATCTCCCTCACCGGCGAGAGCGAAGGACACCTTTGTCTTTTTCAGCTCAAGACCATAGGCCTGCAACGATTTCTGCACAGCGGAGACAGAAACGTCTGGCGATGAGAGCGAGAGAGAGAATTTTCCAGGCTTTTCCCCCGTGACAATCCAGCCGTCGATCGTGAGGCGGGTATTCGCGTAGAGGGTGTTGCCGCTCAGTGACGTCCTCGCCATCTTTTCCGATGAGACGTTCCGGAACGCGAGGTTGATGTCATCGTTTCTGAACCGCTCGTCGCTATCGATGTCGACGACCCCCGACCGGACGATCACCTCGTCGATGACATACCTGACCGTCGGTTCCCGGCGAAAGAACGCCCTCAGTCGTTCGGAGACGTTGTACATCCCCTCGTCATTGCGCACCAGGGTGATCTTCGGTTCCAGGATTGCGATCTTCTCGAGAGAAAGTTGTCTGCTCAGGAGAGCCCTGTATCGCACGTGCAGGCAGAGCCGTCCGATCTCGAGCACGTTCCCGGTCCGGAAGCCCTTCGGATTGTGCAGTGCGATATTGTCGAGGCAAATGATTCCTCCGGGCTTCACTGACAGGTCCCCGATCGTGAGCTCCTGTCCGATACGCGATGATACCGCGGCGGAGATCCTCGCGATCGCGGCCTTCTTAAATTCTCCGTATTGAGCGTAGACTGCGACAACGAGTAGGATGAAGCCGATCGCCAAAACGGAGACGACCGCATGAATGAGCCGCTTCTTTCTGAATCGCATGCTCTATATTACTACGACTCGTCAGCCCGGAAGACGCGTTTCGTATGTGCAGACAGTGTGTCCGACTCGTCTGTCCGCGCGTTTTCCGGACAGGCGGACCGACATTGACAACGTACTCCCCTTCCGCAATAATTACACATGAAGACCGCGGAAGATGAGTGAGAAGATTTCCGTAAACAGGCAGAAAAAGATGCCTACCTTCAGCGATGCGGAGCGTTCGGCACGCCTGAGGCAGGTATTGGAAGACCTTCAGGAAGTGAATAAGAAAGTCCCCGTCATCGTCGAGGGGAAAAGGGATGCGGCCGCGCTCAGGGGTCTCGGACTGATGGGCGATATCATTACACTCCACAACGGCCGGAACATGTACGATTTCTGCGACGAGATCACCCGCGTGCACGAACGGGTGGTTCTCCTCGTCGACTGGGACCGCAAGGGCGAAGACCTCAACAAAGTTCTCTCCCACAACCTGAAGGGACACTGGGAAGAGTTCTCCTCGTACCGGGAGATCCTAAAGATTCTCTGTCAAAAAGAAGTAAAAGATATCGAGGGAATCCCCTCGCTCCTCAAGAGGCTGGAAGGGAATGAACCTTCTCGGCAGTGAAGGAGAATCGCTCGCTCTCCGGTTTCTGAAAAGAAAGGGATATACGATCCTCGCGCGGAATTACCAGACCCGAATCGGCGAAATCGACATCATCGCGAAAGACGGCGAGACGGTCGTCTTCATCGAAGTGAAGACGCGGTCGAGCGACACGTTCGCCGCACCGTTTGAATCCGTGAACGTCACGAAGAGGATGAAAATGAGAAACGTTGCCTCGCTTTTCCTGAAGAAGCACTCCCCGGAATTGCCGGCTCGTTTCGACGTGATCAGCGTAACCCGCAACGGGAAGGGGCAGGTCTCCATCCACCACATCAGGGACGCGTTCGAAGCGTAGCTGCTCTCTTCTTCTCCCACTCCCACGCCGTCTCAATGATGTAATCGAGATCGTCATAGCGCGGTCGCCAGCCAATTTCTCTCTTTATCCTCTCCGCATCCGCAACGAGGGCAGGGGGGTCGCCCGGTCTCCGTTCGGTATACCTCACGGGAAAATCTATCCCCGTCACTTTTTTCACGCGCTTCACGACGTCCCCCACGGAATGACCGTATCCGTATCCGCAGTTGAATACCGCGCTTTCGCGCCGCTTCCCCACGTGCTCCAGAGCGAGGATGTGCGCATCCGCGAGATCATCGACATGGATATAGTCACGGATACAGGTGCCATCCGGCGTATCGTAGTCACTCCCGAAAATGTCGAGACATTCGCGTTCGCCGAGAGCCGTCCGCAAAGCGACGGTGATCAGGTGCGTCGCGTCCCGGTGCGCCTGTCCGATGCGGGCAAAGCGGTCGGCGCCCGCGACATTGAAATACCGGAGGGCGACGTACCTCAGGGGCGACGACGCGCTCACGTCCTCGAGCATCCGCTCCACCATCGCTTTCGATGCCCCATAGGGATTGATCGGCCGAAGGGGCTCGTCTTCCTTCACGGGAACGCGATCCGGGATGCCATAGACCGCGGCGGTCGATGAAAAGATGACGGTGTGGACCCGGAAACTCAGGCACGCTTCGATAAGGTTGAGCGCGTTCCCCACGTTGTTCCGGTAGTACTCCAGAGGTTCCCGGACCGATTCATCGACGACAATGGAAGCCGCCATATGCATGACGGCATCGAAGCGACCCTTCCGAAAGACATCTCCGAGGAGGGATCGGTCACCGAGGTCCCCTTCCACCAGGGTTCCATGGAGGACGGCCCACCGGTGCCCGTGCGACAGGTTGTCATAGACGACGACATCGTCCCCCCGTTCGCCGAGGGCTCTCACGATGTGGCTTCCGATGTATCCTGCGCCGCCCGTGACGAGGATCTTCACGGGACGCCTCCTCCGCAATAAAAAAGGACAGGTGCGATCCCCTGTCCTTTTACCGACTTAATGTACAATGAGTGCCTCCGTTGCAATCGCGCGAATTCGTCATCCTCCTCTCCGACCGAAGGATCCGCACCATCGAATGAAGCGGCTCCCCGCCTCCGCGAGAATGAGGGCACATCGAGAAAACCGAACGATAGTGACGAAGACGTGCCGGCGCGATGAGTGTTCTATGCCGACGGTTTCTCGGCTTCTTTCTTCTTCGTCTTCTCCGCTTTCTGCTCTCTCGTCTTCCGCGTTTCCTCGAAATCAACGAACTCGAGAACCGCAAGAGGCGCGGAATCGTTCACCCTCGAGCGCGTCTGCACGATTCGGAGGTACCCCCCGTTTCGCCCCGCAAATCGCGGCGCGATCTCGCTGAAAAGTTTCGCAAGGGATGACCTGTTGGAGAGGTAGGAAAACGCAAGCCGCCTCGCGTGCAGGTCGCCTCGTATGCCGAGCGTGACGATTCTCTCCGCTATGCGCTTCACCTCTTTCGCCTTTGCCACCGTCGTTTCGATCCGCTCATGCTCGATGAGAGCGTTGACGAGCCCGCGCAAAAGGGCTTTTCTCTGGTTCGTGTTCCGCCCGAACTGCCTTCCGTCAACTCTGTGTCGCATTGTGCTCCAGACCTCCCGTCCGCAGGACGACCTCCCTGTTGAGGGCATCGAGATCGACCCTCATGCCGAGCCGAAGACCCATCGTACCCAATATCTCTTTGATCTCATTCAGGGACTTGCGCCCGAAATTCTTTGTCCTCAGCATCTCCTGCTCCGTCTTCTGCACGAGATCCGCGATCGTCTTGATGTTGGCATTCTTCAGGCAGTTGTACGACCTCACCGAAAGTTCGAGTTCTTCGACGCTCTTCAGCAGGTTGCTGTTGAAGATCGGCTCGTCGTTCATCGGATTGCCGGTGTCGCCCTGCGACGCTGCCGAATACGCCGTTTCTCCCTCCTCTTCCTCCACGACGAACAGGTTCAGATGTTCGATGAGAATCGCAGCGGCCTGTGAAATGGCTTTCTCCGGCGTCACGCCGCCATCCGTCCATATCTCCATAATGAGCCTGTCGTAATCGGTCGCCCGTCCTACCCGTGCCTTCTCGACCGTGAAATTGACTCTCCGGATCGGAGAGAAGACCGAATCGACAGCGATCATGTTGACCGGCAACTCTTCCTCCTTATTGAATTCCGCCGGAACGTACCCCTTGCCTTTCTTGACGTACATCTCCGCCTCGAACGTCGCGTCTTTGTCGAGCGTTGCGATGACCTGATCAGGATTGAGGATTTCCACCGAGGAATCGCACTGGATATCTTCGCCGGTTAACTGCTTGGGCCCTTTTCCCTTTATGCCAACTATCTTCTTTCCGTCTGCGTAAACCTTGAACCTGAGCTTCTTGATGTTGAGTATGATGTCCACGACATCTTCTTTCACGCCCTTTATTGTGGAGAACTCGTGGAGCGCCCCCGGTATCTTTACCGCAGTCACCGCAGCACCCTCGATAGACGAGAGCAAGACCCGCCGCAAAGCGTTGCCGAGGGTGGTTCCAAAACCACGCTCGAGGGGTTCCGCGATCAGTTTCCCGTACGTATCGGTCAGCGTTTCTTCGTCAAAGTGGATGCTGTCCGGCAACTGAAAGCCTATTTTTTTCAGATCCATGATGCCTCCCTCACTTCTGGAATTAGCTACTCTTTACAGAGAGGAAAAAGGAAGATGTTCCAAAATTCCTTGACTCTCCCCCGTGGTATATAAATGAATCCGCACTTATTTCGAGTAGAGCTCGACGATGAGCTGCTCTTGCACGGGCAGCTGTATCTCCTCTCGGGAAGGGATATGGAGAACCTTCCCACGGAAGTGCGCCGTATCGACCTCGACCCACCCCGGCAAGCCCCTGTGCTCGGATTTTGCGATACTATCGGCAACTTCGGGTATCGTTCGGCTCGATTCCTTGACCTCGATGACATCGCCTGCTTTCGTCTCGAAGGAAGGGAGGTTCACTTCCTTCCCGTTGACGAGGATGTGACCGTGCCGAAGGAGCTGACGAGCACGCCGCCTGTTTGGAGCGAATCCCATCCGAAAGACCATGGAGTCGAGTCGACTTTCGATCAGCTGGAGCAGTACCTCACCGGTAATGCCCTTCTTGCGCTCCGCGTTGTAAAAGTACCTCCGGAATTGTCTCTCGAGAATCCCGTACATTTTCCGAACCTTCTGTTTTTCCCTCAACTGTATGCCGTAATCGGACAACTTGCGGTATCCCTGACCGTGCTGGCCCGGAGGATATTTTCTCCTCTCGACCGCGCATTTTTCGGAATAGCACCGATCGCCCTTGAGAAACAGCTTCTCTCCCTCCCGGCGACAAATCCTGCACAGCGCTCCTATGTATCGTGCCATCGCTAGACCCTCCTCCTCTTAGGAGGCCTGCACCCATTGTGCGGAACGGGTGTCACATCCTTGATGAGATTGACCTCGAGACCGGCAGCCTGAATGGCACGGATTGCGGACTCCCGGCCTGCTCCCGGACCCTTCACGAAAATGTCCACCTGCTTCATGCCGACATCGATCGCCTTTTTTGCAGCAGCAGCAGCAGCCATCTGGGCGGCGTACGGCGTCCCCTTCCGGGAACCCTTAAACCCCAGATTGCCCGCACTTGCCCACGTTATCACACCGCCGTTGGGGTCCGTGATCGTCACGATGGTGTTATTGAACGTCGCCTGAATATGAGCTGCTCCGTAGAGTATATTCCTCTTTTCTTTCTTTACCCCTTTTTTCCTTTGAGCCATCCCTATGCCTCTTTCTTCTTGCCCATTACCGCTTTCCTCGGACCCTTCCGCGTCCGAGCGTTCGTTCTCGTCCTCTGACCTCTGACCGGGAGTCCGAGACGGTGCCGCATCCCCCGGTAACTGCCGATATCGATGAGCCTCTTCACGCTCATGGACACCTCTCTCCTGAGATCACCCTCGACCTTGTAGTCCCGCTCTATCACACTCCTGATTTTGACAATTTCTTCGTTCGTGAGGTCCTTCACCCGCGTATTCGGATTGATATTCGTCTCAGCCAGGATTTTCCGAGAGAGAGTCCTCCCGATCCCAAAAATTCGCGTCAGACCTATCTCGACCCGCTCATTCTTCGGCAAATCCACTCCAGCAATTCTCGCCACCTTTTACCCCCTCTCTGGATTCCTCTATCTCCCTGCGGTATCCCTCTCCCGTCAACCGCCCGGAAGATTCATGACGCTAGCCTTGCCGCTGCTTGTGCCTCGGATTCTCGCAGATAATGCGGATAACGCCCTTCCTCTTGACTATCTTACACTTTGCGCAAATCGGTTTCACCGATGAACGTACTTTCACGATGCGATCTCACTTTCTACGGTTGTGACTCCCGTCTTGAATCCCTATTTAAAACGATAGGTTATCCTGCCTTTCGTCAGGTCGTACGGCGAAAGTTCGACGGTGACCCTGTCGCCGGGGAGAATCTTGATAAAGTGCATCCTCATCTTGCCCGACACGTACGCGAGGACGATCTGCCCATTTTCCAGCTCGACCTTGAACATCGCATTCGGGAGAGGCTCGATAATCCTCCCCTCGACTTCTATGCTATCTTCTTTTGGCATTAGCTGAATATTTTATGATTTATCCGTCTCCTGAGTCAATATTCTCGGCCCGTCGTCGGTCACCAGAACCGTGTCCTCGAAATGGGCAGAGAGCGTGCCGTCCAGCGTCACCGCTGTCCACCCGTCATCAAGAACGACAACCTCATGCCCTCCCATGTTGACCATCGGCTCGATCGCGAGGGTGATACCGGGACTGAGCCGCGGTCCCCTCCCCGGCAAACCGAAATTCGGCACCTGCGGATCCTCGTGGAGGCTCCTGCCGATCCCGTGGCCGACGAATGCCCGCACTACCGAAAACCCGTTCGACTCGACATGCTTCTGAATCGCGTGCGAAATATCTGATACTCTCCGAGACTTCCGAGCATTCTCGATGCCGCAGGAGAGCGCCTCCTCTGTCACCTTGAGGAGCTTCTCCGCCTCCGGCGATATGCTTCCGACAGCGAACGTGCGAGCCGCATCGCCGAAGAAACCGTCCTTGAAAACGCCGAGATCGATACCGACAATGTCTCCCTCCCTGAGCACCCGGTCGGAGGGTATGCCGTGAATGACCTCATTGTTGACCGAGGTACAGATGCTCGCAGGGTACCCTCGATACCCCTTGAACGCCGGAACCGCACCGTGATCCCGGATAAACTCGTCCGCACGGTGTTCCAACATTCTCGTCGTGACGCCCGGTCTCACGAGACCCCTCAGGTATTCGAGCGCTCGTGCGACAACGAGACACGCTTCGGCAATCTTGCCTATCTCCTCCGGGGATTTTATGATAATCATTCTCTGACACGGCTCATACGGAACGACAACTCGAAAACCGCCTGCTCTATCTCCGTCCCCGGATCCGCCCTTTTTTCAGGAAACCCTCGTACGAGCGCGTGACCAAATGGGATTCGATCTGCGACACCGTGTCAAGAGCAACACCGACAGCGATGAGGAGAGACGTGCCCCCGAAATAGAACGGCACATGGAACCTTTGAATGAGAATCTCGGGGATAATGCACACGACTCCCAAATAGAGAGCCCCCACGAACGTGAGACGGGACAGCACACGATAAATGTACTCCGAGGTCTTCTGCCCAGGTCTGATACCAGGAATATATCCTCCGTATTTCTTCAGATTGTCCGCGATATCGACAGGATTTAAAATGATAGCCGTATAAAAGTATGCGAAGAAGAAGATCAGTCCGACATAGAGCGTCGTGTACAGTACCGTTCCCGGCGCGAGTTGGCCTGCCAGTTCCTGCACCCAAGGAATCGCGATGAAGCCGGCGATCGTGGCCGGAAACATGATGATCGATGACGCAAAGATCGGGGGGATGACACCCGAGGTGTTGATCTTCAAAGGAAGGTGCGTCGACTGCCCGCCGTACACCTTTCTCCCCACGACCCTTTTTGCATACTGGACCGGGATTTTCCGCTGCCCCCGTTCCATGTAGATAATGCCCGCGACGACTGCGACCATCATCACGACGAGGAAGATAACGAAAAAGATGGAAAGTTCACCCGCCTGAAGCAGACGAACCGTGCTGACAACCGCATTCGGGAATTGGGCGACAATGCCCGCGAAAATGATGAGGGAGATACCGTTGCCGATTCCCCTCTCGGTGATCTGTTCCCCGAGCCACATAATGAAGACAGTCCCGGAGGTGAGGGTGATCATCGTGAGCAACCTGAATGACCAGCCGGGATTTTGAACGAAAGCACCGCCGGCCATCCCCTCGAGCCCCGCCGCAATTCCGAATGACTGAATAGCGCTGATAACGACGGTCGCATAACGGGTATAACGAACGATCTTTTTCCTTCCCGCTTCGCCCTCTTTCGCCAGCTTCCCGATAGACGGTATGACGACGGTGAGGAGCTGAAAAATAATGGATGCGCTGATGTACGGCATAATACCGAGGGCAAAAATGGTGACTCTCGAGAGGGCGCCGCCGGAGAACATGTCGAAAAACCCCATGAGCGCGCCGCCTTTCTCGGTCAGAAATTTGCTCAACTCCTCGCCGTTTATTCCCGGCGTGGGGATATGGGCACCAACCCTGTACACCACGAGAATGGCGAGCGTGAAGAGCACCCTGCTTTTCAGTTCGGCAATTTTGAAGATATTCTGGAAGCTCGAGATGATACCCAATGTTTAGATGACCTCGGCCTTGCCGCCTGCCGCAGCAATCTTGGCCAGGGCAGAAGCACTAAACGCATCGGCCTTAATCGTGAGCGGCTTCCGAAGCTCTCCGTCACCGAGGACTTTCAGCCCGCACTTTAAATCTTTGATGATTCCTTTGTCGAGGAGCACTTCCGAGGTAACGACATCCTCGCCTTCGAGGGAATCGAGATCACCGAGGTTGATGATCGCGTAATCGCGCGCATGACGATTTTTGAATCCGCGCTTTGGAATCCTTCTCTGAAGCGGCATCTGCCCGCCTTCGAATCCGGGACCTTTCGTCCCTCCGGAGCGCGCTTTTTGCCCCTTGTGGCCTCTGCCGGAGGTTTTCCCGTGTCCCGAACCGATTCCCCTCCCGACCCTCGTCGCTTTCTTCCTGCTCCCGGGAGCCGGTTTCAGATCCGTCAGTTTCATGATACCTCCTGCGGCTCCTCTTCAGCCTTTCCCCTGAGCTTCATCACCGTATCGGGATTCTTGAGACTCAGGAGCCCGTTCAGCGTCGCTTTCACTGAATTGAAAGGATTGTGGCTCCGGAGCGATTTTGCCACGACATTCTGAACGCCACCGACTTCGAGAAGAGCGCGCACTGCACCGCCGGCGATGATGCCGGTTCCTTTCATTGCAGGGTTGACGACGACCGTCCCCGAACCGAACTTCCCGATGACTTTATGCGGCAACGTCCCGTCCTTTATAGGAAATCGAATGAGCGACTTCTTGGCCTGTTCGACCGCTTTCCGTATCGCCTCGGGAACTTCGGCCGCCTTCCCTTTCCCGACACCGACCGTTCCTTCTCCATCTCCGACGACGACGAGCGCCGTGAAGGAGAAGCGCCTTCCGCCCTTCACTACCTTGGCCACTCTGTTGATGTAGACAACTTTATCCCGCAAATTTAGGCCTTCAGGATTAATCTTCTCCACGTACCCTCCATCTCCACGTTGAGTGCGCTATCATTTCGGTTCCCTTCCCGGAGCACCGGCCGGACATCAGAATTCGAGCCCGCCTTCCCTCGATGCTTCAGCGAGGGCTTTTATCGCGCCGTGGTACAGATACCCGCTCCGGTCGAAAACAACTTTCTTTATCCCTTTCGCGAGCGCTCTCCGGGCTAACAGAGCGCCGACCCGTTTCGCGGCTTCGATATTGCCTCGATGCGATTTATCGGACTGAAACTCTTTGTCCAGTGTCGAGGCAGCGACGATCGTCCGCCCCTGCGTGTCGTCGATCAACTGAGCGTAAATGTGGTTCAAACTGCGGTAGACCGAAAGGCGCAGCCGCTCGGGAGACCCCGATACTTTTTTCCGTATCCTCGTATGTCTTCTTATTCTGCCTTCTTTCTTGCTCTCAGCCAAGACTACCTCCGCACGCTCCCTTTGTTCTCGTTTCCGTCAAACTGGCTCCCGGAGAAGACCGCCTGTGCGGAAAGAATCAATGACAGACGACGCACATCACTTCTTTCCGGCCTTGCCGACTTTCAATTTTAACCTCTGACCTGCATACCGGACGCCTTTACCCTTGTAAGAGTCTGGAAAACGCAGAGCCACGAGACTCGCCGCAACCTGACCGAGCTGCTGCTTGTCGATGCCGGTCAGCGTAATCTGCACCTGCTTCGGATCAGTGGCCGCCGTGACACCCGGTGGCAATTGAAATTCGATCGGGTGCGAATACCCGAGCGACAGGAGAATCTTGTCGCCCGTCACCTGGGCCTTGTACCCGATACCCGCGATATCGAGAACTTTCTTGTACCCCTGGGAAACACCCGTCACCATGTTCGCGATGACGCTCCGCGTCAGACCGTGGAGGGCGCGTTCATTCTTCGTGTCGCCCTTCCTTTCGACAGAGACGCTTTTCTCGCCCACTGTCACCTGCATGAGTGCCGGGTACGACCAGCTCAATTCGCCCTTCGGCCCCTTGACCTGGATCGCATTCCCCTCGACCGTAACCGCCACATTCTCCGGCAAGTCTATCGGTTTTTTCCCTATCCGCGACATACGTTCACCGCTCCTTTACCACACATAGCAAATCACTTCGCCGCCGACGCCGTCTCGCCGGCACGTCTTATCCGACATGATGCCTCTCGACGTCGTGAGAATCGCCACTCCGAGCCCGCCCATCACGATCGGAATCCTGTCTTTTCCGACGTAATACCTCCGTCCCGGCTTGCTCACCCGTTTCAGTCCCGTGATGACACTCTGGTTATCGACATACTTGGGTATGATCCGCAGAATTCCGTGTTTTCTGTCTTTCAAAATTTTATAGGCGCGGATGAATCCCTCTTCTTTCAGGATCTTCGCAATCTCGAGTTTCATCTTCGAAATCGGAATGTCGACCTTGTCGGCTTTAATGCGGAGCGCGTTCCGCAACCGCGTCAACATATCTGCAATCGGATCAGTCAGCATTCTTCTCCTCCATAAGCGCTTCCCCTACCAACTCGACTTGACGACTCCAGGAATCTGGCCTTCCAGCGCGAGCGTGCGGAAACAGATCCTACACATCCCGAATTTCCGGAGATACGCACGTGGTCTTCCGCAGATCTTGCACCGGTGGTACGCCCGAACCTTGAACTTTGGCGGCCTCTTCGTTTTTTCTATCATGCAGACTTTCGCCATGTATCACTCCGTTTTCATTCGTTCCACATCACGAGCGACGACTTTTCACTGTTTACGTTCGCACGACCGCCGATAACAACGGCCGACCGCACCTCCACCTAATTCCTGAACGGCATACCGAAATACCGCAAAAGGGCTTTCCCTTCCCTGTCGGTTTTTGCCGTCGTGCAGAACACGATGTCGAGACCGTGCACCATTTCTACCTTGTCGTAATCGATCTCCGGAAAGATAAACTGTTCCTTGAGGCCGAGCGCGTAGTTCCCCCTCCCGTCGAACGACTTCCCCGACACACCCCTGAAGTCCCTGATACGGGGGAGGGAGAGGCTTATGAAACGGTCGAGAAACTCGTACATCATCTTCCCGCGGAGCGTCACCTTACACCCGATCGGTGTCCCCTTCCGCAGCTTGAACGCCGCGATGGACTTCTTCGCTTTCGTGACGACCGCCCGCTGGCCCGTGATGATGGAGAGTTCCTTCTGCGCTGCGTCGAGAAGTTTGATGTTCTGCACAGCTTCCCCGAGCCCCACGTTGAGGACGATCTTCTCCAGCCGGGGCACTTCCATCACGTTCCTGTAGGAAAATTCCTTCATCATGCTCGGTACGATTTCATTGGTATATTTTTCTTTCAGCCGGGGAACCATTACTGATCCATGACCTCCCTGCATTTCTTGCAGACACGAACTTTCTTCCCGTTCTGCAAGACCGTATTGCCTATCCTCGTCGGCTTGTTGCACTTCGGGCAGAGGAGCATGACATTCGAGAGATGAATGGGCGCCTCCTTTTCGATAATGCCGCCCTGCGCGTACTTCCTCGAGGGTTTCGTGTGCCGTTTGATGATATTGATCTTCTCGATGATCAAACTGCTCTTGGACGGGTTCACGGAAAGAACCCTCCCCCGCTTCCCCTTCTCCTTGCCGCTGATCACGAGCACCGAATCGTTCTTCTTAATCCCTAACCCCATCGCTCTCCTATAACACTTCCGGTGCGAGAGAAATGATCTTGGTAAAGTCCTTCCACCGCAATTCCCTCGCCACGGGGCCGAATATTCTTGTTCCGACCGGCTCGCCCTGCGCGTTGATCAGAACGACCGCGTTCTGATCGAAACGGATGTAGGAACCGTCGGTCCTCCTCTGTTCCTTCCGCGTCCTGACAACGACCGCCTTCGCCACCGATCCCTTCTTGATGTTGCTGTCGGGCAAGGCCTCTTTCACACTGACGACGATTACGTCGCCGAGCCTCGCGTACCGTCTGTGAAATCCTCCGAGCACTTTTATGCACTGCACCTTCTTGGCGCCAGAATTATCGGCGACTTCGAGCATGCTCCGCAATTGGATCATTCCCCTTTACTCCGTTGACCTGTGGGTCTACCCGATAACCATCCAGCGCTTTTCTTTGCTGAGAGGTCTCGTCTCGATGATTTTCACGACGTCGCCGACCTTGCAACGATTTGCCTCGTCGTGAGCCTTGAACTTCGTCACCCTCTTGACCGTCTTCTTGTAGACCGGGTGCTGGAACAGCCGCGTAACCGCTACCACGACCGTCTTGTCCATTTTATTGCTGATGACCGTTCCTGTGTAAACCTTCTTTACCACGCCGCTCTCCTGACCGTTATGCCGTGAAGGACCTTCACTGTGCCGTTTCCCGTATCTTTTCAGTCTTGACCGTGAGTACCCGAGCGATGTCTTTCCTTACCGCCCTGATCCGCATGGGATTCTCTATCTCGCCGGTCGCACGCTGGAACCGAAGGTTGAACAGCTCTTTCCTGAGATCCTGTTCCTTCCGCGTCAGCTCGTCCACTGTCAATGCTCTCAACTCGGATGCCTTCACAGAACCTCCTCGTCGCGTTTCACAAACTTCGTTGCAATGGGGAGCTTGTGCGATGCGAGGCGCATCGCTTCCTTCGCCGTCGCCTCCGTCACCCCGGCCATTTCGTAAAGTACCCTGCCGGGCTTCACGACGGCAACCCAGTACTCGGGGGCGCCTTTCCCTTTCCCCATTCTCGTCTCGGCCGGTTTCTTCGTAATCGGCTTATCGGGAAATATCCTGATCCACACTTTGCATCCCCGCTTCGCGTAGCGCGTGATCGCGATCCTCGCCGCCTCGATCTGCTGGCTCGAGACCCAGCCCGGCTCAAGCGCTTTCAGCCCGTACTCGCCGAAGGCCACCGTCGAGCCGCGGTACGCCTTCCCGTTCATCCTGCCCTTCTGCATCTTCCTGAACTTTACCTTCTTCGGCATTAACATGGCATCACCTATAGGCTCTTCGGTCTGCTCTCCGGAAGGACATCACCATGGTACATCCAGACTTTGACGCCGATCACCCCGTAGGTCGTCTTCGCTCTCGCAAAACCATAATTGATATCCGCCCTGAACGTATGGAGAGGGACCCTCCCTTCGCGGTACCACTCGGAACGAGCGATTTCAGCCCCCGCGAGCCTCCCGGAACACGCGATCTTCACGCCGAGCGTGCCAAACCGGAGGGCAGAAGCGACGGATTTTTTCATCGCCCTCCTGAACGCGACCCGCTTCTCCAGCTGAAGCGCGACATTTTCCGCGACGAGCTGCGCATCCACCTCAGGTTTCCGTATCTCCTTTATATCGATCGAAACTTCCTTGTTCGTCATCTCCTTCAGCTCTTTTCTCAGTTTCTCGACTTCGACGCCTTTCTTCCCGATTATGATGCCCGGCCTCGCCGTGTGAATGATCAGACGCATGTTCTGGCCGGCCCGCTCTATTTCAATCTTGGGGACACCCGCATGGAAGAGCCGTTCCTTGAGTTTCTTCCGAATCGCGATGTCCTCCAGCAATAAATCCTGATAGCCTTTCCTTGCAAACCACCTCGAATCCCATGTCTTGATGATCCCGAGCCTGTTTCCAATCGGATGCGTCTTTTGACCCAAATGTACCTCCCTCTTACCCTTCCTCTGAGAGAATCAGCGTTATGTGAGACGTCCTCTTTCTGATCACGTTCGCCCTCCCCATCGCTCTCGGTTCAACGCGCTTCATGACCGGCCCCTGATCGACAAAAGCCTGAACGATCTTCATTTCCTCAGGGTTGACCGCCTTCTTCTGTTCCGCATTCGCCATCGCGGATTTCAGCAGTTTTTCGACGAACCGCGCACCCCTGTACGGCATGAATTTCAGGAAAATAAGCGCGTCACCGGCGCTCTTGTGACGTATCAGGTCGACCACCCGCCGCGCCTTTCTCGGCGTGATCCGCGCATACCGTAAAACGGCCTTCGCTTCCATACGCACAATCCTTCTTTACCCTTTCGCAGAAGAAGACTTCTCTGCTCCCGCGTGGCTCTTGAACGTTCGTGTCGGCGCAAACTCCCCGAGCTTATGACCAACCATATTCTCGGTCACGTACACGGGGATAAATTTTTTCCCGTTGTGGACTGCAAAGGTGTACCCGATGAATTCAGGGATAATGGTCGAGCGTCTCGACCAGGTCTTGATGAGCTTCTTTTCACCGCTCTCCATCATCATCCGCACTTTCTTCATGAGCTTCTCGTCGACAAAAGGTCCTTTTTTGAGGGATCTCGGCAATCTACTTCCTCCTCTTTACGATTAATCTGTCCGTCCGCTTATTGTGCCGTGTCTTCTTGCCTTCCGGCTTCCCCCACGGCGTGCAGGAGGGGCGTCCTCCGGATGCTTTTCCTTCGCCTCCGCCGAGCGGATGGTCGATCGGGTTCATGGCGACACCGCGGACAATCGGCCTCCTCCCCAGCCATCGAATACGCCCCGCCTTCCCGTATGAAATATTTTCGTGCTCCGGATTGCTCACCTGGCCGACGGTGGCGCTGCAATTCGACGGAATCAAACGGACTTCGCCGGAAGAGAGCTTCACCTGCACGTATGCATCTTCTTTCGCGATGAGCTGCGCCGACGCGCCGGCGCTCCGCGCAAGCTTCGCACCCTGTCCCGGTCTCAGCTCGATATTGTGGATGAACGTTCCCAGCGGCATGTCGCTCAAGGGCAGCGTGTTGCCCACCTTGATCTCGGCGCCGCTGCCCGACACGACTTCGTCGCCCACCTGGAGCCCAACGGGCGCAATGATGTAGCGCTTTTCGCCATCCCGATAGTCGAGGAGCGCAATGCGCGCAGACCGGTTCGGATCGTACTCTATCGTCCGCACCTTCGCGGGGATGCCGATTTTATTCCTCTTGAAATCGATAATCCGGTAAGCCCTCCGGTTCCCGCCGCCGCGGTGCCACGCGGTCACGCGTCCGCCGCTGCTCCTTCCTCCCGTCTTCCGGAGCGGTTTGAGGAGCGATTTCTCGGGTGTCTCGGTCGAGATTTCCTCGAAGTCGGATACCGACTGGAACCTTCTCCCGGGAGACGTTGGGTTATATTTTTTCATCGCCATTATGCACCTTCTATGAAGTCGAGTTTCTCACCAGGCTTGAGTGTGATGATCGCCTTCTTCCGATCTGACCTCTTGCCGACAAATTTTCCGTACCGTTTCCATTTTCCGCGGGCCGTGATTGTCGAGACTTTTTCGACTTTCACCTTGAAAATCGTCTCTATAGCTCTCTTGATGTCGAGCTTGTTCGCGTCCCGCGCCACTTCCACGAGAATTTTGTTTTCCGTCTCCTTCAGACTGCTCCCCTTTTCCGTGAAAAGGGGTCGTTTGATTACGGCGTAAATATCCTTCATGATGCCGTGATTTCTCCTAACGTCGCAAGGACTTCCCGTGTCATGAGAAGCGTATCCGACGCCAACACATCGTAGCTGTTCAGGTCCATCGCCCTCGCCACCCGTACCCCCGGGATATTCCTCGCCGAGAGACTCACCGAATCATTCCGCTCCGGGAGAACAACGAGAACGCTCTTCCCGTCGAGATCGAGATTCCGAAGGATCGAAAGCATCTCCTTCGTGCTCGGTTTCTCGATCGCGATCGAATCCATAACGACGATTTGGTTGCCGACCAGTTTCTCGTGGAGAGCCGCCATCAGGGCCCGCCTCCTCATCTTCTTCGGAATCCGATAGGAATAGTCGCGGGGTTCGGGACCGAATATCGTTCCACCGCCTCTCCACAGGGGCGAGCGGATGCTCCCCGCACGAGCCCTCCCCGTGTGCTTCTGTCTATACGGTTTTTTGCCGCCGCCGCTGACCATCCCGCGGGTCTTCGTAGCGTGGGTACCCTGTCTCTGATTCGCGAGGTAGTTCACAACCGCTTGGTGTATCAGGCTCTTTTTCGCCCGGCCGCCAAACACATCCTCCGGGAGGTGAACGGTCTCCACGACTCTGTTTTCGCGATCCTTTATCTCTATGACCGGCATTTCAGTCTTCCTTCTTTATCTCGACGACGGAGCCGATGGCTCCCGGTATGGCGCCCTTGATCAAAATGATGTTCTGATCGTTCTTCACGTCGGCGATTTCGAGATTCTTCACCGTCACCTTCCCCGATCCCATATGCCCTGGCATGCCCTGATTCTTCCAGACCCTGGAGGGGAAAGAGCTCGCTCCGATCGAACCCGGCGCCCTATTGAACATGGATCCGTGCGACCCGGGGCCGCCCGCGAAATGGTGCCTCTTCATCACGCCCTGGAACCCTTTGCCCTTCGAAATTCCCGAGACCGAAATTTTGTCACCCTTCACGAAGCGCTCGACCGTCACCATGTCGCCGACCCTAAGTCCGCTCATCGGAAACTCTCTCAGCAATCGGTATGGCTTGACGCCCGCCCTTTTGAAAATGCCCCTCTGGGGTTTGGTGACCTTCTTCTCTTTCACTTCGATGAAGCCCAGCTTGACTGCCTCGTAGCCATCGCTCTCGCGAGTCTTGACCTGCACGACGCAGCAGGGACCCGCCTCGACGACGGTGACAGGGCAAACCTTCCCGTCTTCCAGGTATATCTGGGTCATCCCGAGTTTCTTCCCTAATATTCCGACCATTGCCCTCACTCCGTATCTTCACTCGCATGCCGTTCTCTCGCGGGAACAGCACTCCCGTTCTCTACAGCTTGATCTCCACGTCAACGCCCGCAGCGAGTTCGAGCTTCATGAGCGCGTCCACTGTCTGCGGTGTCGGATCGACGATATCGATGAGCCTCTTGTGGGTCCTGATCTCGAACTGCTCCCTCGACTTCTTATCCACATGGGGCGATCTGAGAACCGTCACACGACTGATTCTCGTCGGGAGCGGAACAGGGCCGGTAATCCGTGCGCCCGTCCGTTGTACCGTATCGACGATCTCTTTCACCGAACGATCGAGGACCCTGTGGTCGTATGCCCTCAACTTAATCCTTATCTTCTGGTTCACCTTTTTCTCTCTCGTCTTAGTATCGCCAATTTAAACGTTATGTATGACTATGGAACGACTCCCTTCATCTATTGAATAATCTCGGTGACGACGCCGGCGCCGACCGTCCTGCCGCCCTCCCGGATCGCGAACCGCAGCTCCTTCTC